>NZ_JAATVU010000130.1 GCF_013184745.1 Mangrovicoccus sp. HB161399 | reverse complement strand
GGAGGGCGCCGGCCCATCACAGCGGCCGCGGCTCCCAGCACCTGTCCATCAAGCGCACGGAGCGGCTGGCGGAAGCGGGCATCGGGCCTCGGTCGGCAGCGTGGGGGAACCGCACCGCGCGGGGGCCGCCGGACGGCACCTGCGCCATGACCTCGGCGATGGCCGGGCCGCCATCCTCGGCCGGGCAGCAGAGCCCGCAGATGCCGCTCCCGCGGCCCGGCATGCAGGCGGGCCGCTCCGGCGCGCCTGCCGGCCCGGCGGACAGGCGCAGGTTGCCGAGCCAGCGCATGCCTCCTTCCGCTCCCTCCCGGGACATTGCCGCGCAATGCCCTGCCGGGCAGCGGATCGGCACGCGGGCCGGGGTGACCCCGCGCTTGGGCGCGGCAGTGCCCTTGACGGCGGCGCGGCACCGGAACTTGGCCGCCGCCGGCCCGGGGGCAGCCCGTCCGGCGCGGCCGCCGGGCCGGCATGCATCCGGACCCCGCAGACGGCGCGCTTCCCGCGGCGGCCGTCCTCCAGCTTGTGCCCGGCCGGGAGGGCGAACCCGGTCTTCTCCGGGGCCGCGCGCCTGAAATTGACTTCCGTGGCGTCCTGCCGGATCGGGACGGGACCGCCGGCGGCCCGGATGCGCAGGGCGGACGCCGCGGAATGCCCCAAGGGGATCCCGTCTCCGCTGGCAGTCCCGCCGGAGAGGAACCGGCGGCCGCCTCGGCGTCCGGCCGGTCCCGGACCGCACCCGGCGGCTTCCGTTTCCACCCGGCTCCGTGCCATGCCCGCACCTCGCGCATCCGGTGCCGCATGGCGCATCATGGCCCTATCGCCGTCGCCAGGGCCAAGGCCGGCAGGCGAACCAATTCACCGCACCAACTTGCGGGGAACTGCAAGGCCGGCGGGCGGATACGGACCATGAAGAAGACGGCCTCCGCGCTGGCGCTGGCGGCGGCCCCTGCGGCGTCCGGCGCCTGCGCGGCGATGCCCGAGCTTCCAGCCGAGCAGACCGCCGCGACGGAGGACGGCATGCTGGCAGCGATCGCTGCCGCATGGCCGGTGTGGCCATGGCGACATTAAAGCTGGCTCCAAGATTATATGCGGCATCAAGGTCAACGGGGGAATGCCGACCCGCAGGCGCCCGGCGTCCTGGATGCCGGCCTGTCCTTCGGCCAGCGGCCAATGACGAGGGCCTGCTGCAACCCAACAGGGTCTCCACCCGGCATCCGATCCCGCACGACATCAAGGACGCGGACGGCTTCTGGCACGGCGACGATTGCAGCGCGCTCGGCTTCGGCGCCAGCCTCGACATTTTCCCTGGTGCACCGCCCCGCCGCGAGGCGCTGCAATCCCCGAATTCCGCAACTCTTCCGCAGCACGGGGCGAGGCGCGCACCGGCAACTCGGCAATGATGGCGGACCATGCGGCGGGCATGGCCAATTGCGGGGGCACGGGCGCCGACACGCTGTACGCCGGCATCCCCTTCTTCATGGAGCTGAAGGAGGACGGCAATTCCGTTCCCGTCAAAGGCAGCGCGCAGACCACAGCCCAGGGCACCACGCCATTCTGTTTCGACTGGACGGCAACCTGCGGGCGATGCGCGACACGCTCGACGGCAACCCGCCGAGGCGATCCTGCCATAGGGGGCCGCTGTCGCGGGCGTCCCTGACCGGACGGTCCCGGCCAATGCCCTGCATCCGAATGCCGCCAGGCTGTGGATGGAGCACCTCCGTTCGGACGATGGCAGCTGCTGTGGCTTGCCGGCTCCTGCCATCCGATCCGCTTCGCCAGCAGGGCGGACCGCGGCGCTAGCCAACAGGACCTGCCGACCATGCTGCCGCCCGCCGGGAACGACGCCAGGGCGGTCTTCCCGTCCCTTGCCGATGGGGCACAGGCCAAGGCGGCTGTGGCCGCGAACCGGGCGAAGCAAATGGGCGTCCGGCTGCGCCCCTGCGAAAACCGGAGTGAGGGCCCGCGCCGTCACTCCCTTCCTCCGGAGCCGCTTGGCCAACAGCCCTCCTCGAAGGCGATTCCGCGGCGCCGCGCACCCAGTTGCCGCTGGCTTGGCTTCGTTCCCTTCCCCACCTTCGTAGCGCTCTTCGTGATCCTGCCCGTCGGCTGTCCGGTGCGCGGCGCCGTCAGCCGCCCGACAGGCGCCAGCCGCTGGAGCGCTGGCGTGGCCCTTCCCGCCCGAAATCCGGTCCCGGGACTGGCTGTCGATCCGGCTCGGCATCAACTCCGCAGCTATCAGCGCACTTGCCCAGCTGATGCTGTGCTGGGTGCTGGTCCTGGGCAGGCCGCCCAATTGGGGCCGCCTCGGCTGCATGCCCTTCTCGGGCGTGGCCGCGAACGTCGCGGGCGTTCCGCTGGCCTTTGCCTTCGTCGCCAAGCTGGGACAGCCCGGCCCCACCACACCGGTGCTGCGCGGCGTCTTCGGGATCAACATCTGTGCGATGGGTGTCTCGCTCTTGTCCTTCCGGGGGCTGATGCCGACCTGTCTGCACCTTCGGCTGCCGCTGATGCAGCCGATGCTGACGCCCGCGCTGGAGTGCATGCGCCCCGATCGATGCGAAGCCGCCGAGCGCCCGGGTGCCAGCCCGCGCCAGCACCTGCTGCAGGTGGGGCTCCCGCAGCTCGCGTCCTCGGTGCCGGGCTGCTGCCCGTCGCCAGTGCCTCCGGCATTCCCGCCACGATCTGCGTGCCGACCTCGGCCAGTTTCAGCATGGGGCCGATCATCCCCTTCCAGCTGATCCGCGGCAATGTCCTCTGCACCCAGCCCCGGCCTTGCGATGGCCGCCGGCATGATCGTCATCATGGTCGCCCCGGACACGGTCCATGTCATCCTGCACCGCCGTGCCGGGCGGTGGCAGCAATGCAGCAGCTCCCGGTTCTTTCCTGGCTGGCGGTGCCGCAGGCCTCCGCCTATTTCCTGTTGCCGCTCTTCGCGACCTCCAAGTCCCCGCTGCAGATGGAACGCGGCGGGCCGAACTTCGAGTCCCACTGTTCGGCACTGTCCTCCGGCCTCTTCCCGCAGCTGCCGCGCTGTCCGCCATGGCGTTGCGGGCAGCCATCGTGTCCGGCATCCTGCAGGTCGTGCCCACCGCCCGATGGGCGCGGCTGGAACTGCCGTGGCTGCGCCCGCCGACCCAATTCTTCGGCCTGATGCTGCCGGCGTCCTGCCGGTGGTTCCGGTCTTCGGCGATGTGCGCATCGACGGCACCTTCCGCCACTGGCCAGGACGGAGGCGGGCACGAACTTGCCGCTGGCGGTCGGCTGCACGGTGCTGTCCCAGCCCCGCATGCAACGCGCGGTCGATGCCGGCATCCAGGGCAGCGGCTTCGCCACGCTGACCGAAGCCGCCGAGCGCCCCGGCACCCCGCGGCCAGGGACCATCGCCATGGTGATCTTCCCGAACATGTGCTCCTCCATAGTCTCGCGGGCCGTCCTGACCTTCTCGATCTCCCCGGACGAATTCCCGGCCGACCCGGCTTCGGCCTCTGCAGGGCGCAGGACCGCCCGGACCATGCCCGCCAGCCCGCCGCCATTGCGGTCACGGCCTTTGCCTTCGCATGGATCTGCATGGTCCTGAGGGAGCTTCCCCCATGGCCCGGCCCGGGCGCGTTCCGCGGGCAAGAATGGATGGCACGCGACCTTCCGCGACCTCGCCGGCATCGCCAGGACCTACGGCCTCGCTGCCGCCGTGCAAAGCATTGGCCTGTCCGCGCGGAAGGGCGAATTCCTCCTCTTCCCCGGGCAGTCGAACGGCGGAATGACCAGCGTCCCGCGCCCGCCCGCGGGCTTCGATACAGCGAGCTCCAGGCGGACCGCCGTCGAGGATCGCGGCGTCAGCGCGCGGCCCGCGGCCAAGAGGCAGATCGGCTTGGCGTTCCAAGCCCATGCGGTCTTCTCGGACATGACGGTGGCGCCGAAAGTCGCCTTCGGCCCGAAGATCGCCTTCACGGGCCCTGCCGACCCCAGATGCGCGGCGTCGACATGATCGGGGTCCTCCATGCGGCCGGGCCGCGCATCGAGGCCCGTCATATCCAGGGCGCGACGCCCGAAGCGGCAGACCTGGCACGGCAGCCGATGGCGGCGGGCGCCGGGCAGTGCACCACCGGCAATCCCGAAGGGCCGGCGCAGCTCCGCCGCCCGCCCGCGCAACGGCCGCCGCCTCCGGTCATCGGCGCTGCGCGTGCCAGGCGGTCCAGAAGAGGCTGGCGAAGAACCTTTCGGCCGGGGCGAAGCCCGCCCCGGCCAGCAGCGCCGCGACCGCCTCCTCCGATGCCGGAGGAACCGCGCCCGACTGGATGCGCGCCAGCTTCGCCGCGGCCTCTTCCGGCGCAACGCCGTGCTGGCGCCAGCGGTTGGCCCAGGCGGCGGCGAGAAGCGGCGCGCTGCCGTAGGGGCGGCAGTTCCCGGCAAGGACCATCGATCCGCCCGGCCGCAGCCGCGCGCCGATCTCCGCCAGGAACTGCGCCCGCTCCGCATCGCCGGGAAGATGGTGCAGCACGCCGATCGCCAGCGCGCCATCCCAGTCCGGTTCCGGCGGCAGCGCCGAAATCTCCGCGCAGTGGAAGGTGACGCGGTCCGCGAACCCGGCCTCTGCCACCTGCGCCTCGGCCAAGGCAAGCATCGGCGCCGACGGGTCGGCCGCCAGGAAGCGCCAGCCGGGTTCCAGCCGCGCCGCCGCGAGGATCTCGCCCGCCGTGCCGCCCGCTCCGGCGACGAGGATGCGCCGCTCCGGCCGGCCGGCCAGCGCCGCCGAAAGGATGCAGGCCGACAGCTCGTGGCAGGCGTCGTAGCCCGCAAGCGCGATCCGCGCCTGCTCCGCGTACTCTCCGGCCCGGCCGGCATCGAATTTCTCATGGGCGGCAGCTGTCATCCTTGGGTCTCCTGTTCTGCGCAACGGATGCCGGTGCGCCGCGGCACAGGATACGCGATTTGCGCCCGGGTCCGAGCCGCATCGCGACAACGTGCATTCGCAGCCGCGGCAATGGCAGAACCGCCGTGCGCATCCTCCGGGCCGCATTGCGGCCGACACCCGGATGGATGCCGTAGGCCGCAGCCGGTACCGGCCGCCTGCCGATGGATGCCCAGGTTGCCGGGGACCTTCCGGTCCAGCAGGGTCCGGGCCGCAGGGGCGAGCGAACCGACGGGATCCTCCGCGCCGCATCCCCGCCATCGCGCCGCGGACGCCTGCCTCAGGCCCGGAAAGCCCCGAGGCCCCTGGACAGCCGCCTTTCCGGTGTCGCAGCGCCCGGCGGTCCGGAATGTTCCGGTCCGCCGGGCTCCGGCTGACCGCTGCGCGGCAGCCGCGGGCGCCACCGCCACCGGCAAGTCCGGACTGGCCGACCGGATCTCTGCGTCGTCCGGGAGCGGACCGGGCAGCTCCGGCGGATGCGGACAATCGGCACCTTGGGGGATTTGCACCGTCCGGACCGGGCGAAGGAGCGCGGCTTATATCCAAGCCTGATGACCGGCAGGCGCACCCGGACGGCATGTCACGAAAAGGTCTCTGCCCAGTCCGGCATGCTGCGGCGCGGGCCGGGCGTTTTCCCTGTCCATCCGCGCCCGTCCGGGACGCAAGCCGTTCAGGGATGGACGCCTGAAACGCAGCCGGGCGACAGCTTCGGCGCCGCCATCGCCTGCGGTCGGCCGGGAAAATCCGCACGGTCTGCGCCAGAGTCTCCCTCTGGCTGGAGGGCCCGGACCCTGGGGCGACCGAGTTGCCGGGCCTGCATCACGGCCCGGCAGAGGGGCGAACGCCCGGACCGCCGCGTGCAAGACTGCAGGGCCGGTTCCGGCGCCCCATCGCTGCGGCACCGGACCGCAGAACCCCGGGCAACTGTCATTGCCTGGAAGACCGGGCGTCGTTCCTGCACCACGGAAGCCAATCGATCCCCATTGGCCAAACGAGGCACCGAACCGCCGGGCCACCGCTGCGCTCCAAGCGGCCCTCAGGCGGTTCGCCCATGGCCATCCCCCCCCCTGCCTGGAGACCAGGTCAGGGCGCAGCATGCGCCCCAGCCTTGGCAAGCTGCCGTTTCCGGATCGCCGGGCCGCGGCAGCACAGGAAGATCGCGCACCGGCAACGATGCAGGTGCCGTCCCGGGCATGGCTGCAGCGGCGCAGAATTGCGGCCGCCTGCCTGCCTTCGATGGGCCTTGGCGGCGGCAACGGGGCGCGGCCCGGGACTCCCGCAAGCCCCGCCTGCGCAACGTTGCAGGCTGCGGGCCGGAGCTCCGCAGACCTGCTGCCGGACCGCGTCTTCGGATGCCGCGGGGCAACGCGGGCCGTTGGCGGCGGGCCATGCCCGCCACCGGCCCGGCCGAAGTCAGGCGCTGCCTGCCGCCGCCTCGGCCGGGCTGCGGCGGCCGACCCAGACCAGGGCAAGGCCCGCCAGCGCGGCAAGCCCGCCGGCGACCGGCACTGCGGCATAGCCCAGCCCGAGGCTCAGCACCGCGCCGCCAAGCGCCGCGCCGATGGCATTGCCGAGGTTGAAGGCCCCGATATTCACCGAGGAGGCGAGCCCCGGCGCCCCGGCCGCCGCCCGCATCACCCGCATCTGCACCGGCGGCACGATGGCGAAGGCTGCCGCGCCCCAGACCGTCAGCAGAACCGCCGCGCTGGCCGGATGGCCGAGAAACAGCGGCGCGGCCAGCATGATCGCCGACAGCGACGCGAGGAAGATCGTCGCCGCGCCCTGCAGCGACCAGTCGGCCAGCTTGCCGCCCGCCCAGTTGCCGATGGTGAAGCCCGCGCCGATCAGCACGAGGCAGAGCGTCACGAAGCTGCCCGAAGCGCCCGCCAAGGTCTGCAGGACCGGGGCGACATAGGTGTAGAGCGAGAACATCGCGCTGGCGCCGAGCACCGTCGTCAGCAGCGAGGTCAGGACCTCGGGCCGGACGAGCACGCGCAATTCGCGCCGCAGATCCGGACGCTGCCCGGCCAGCCCCGCGGGAAGCGCCGCCCACAAGGCCGCGATGATGGCGAGGCCCAGCCCGGCCGTTCCGGCAAAGGCCAGCCGCCAGCCAAGATGCTGGCCGACCCAGGTCGCCATCGGCACGCCGCCGACATTTGCGATGGTCAGGCCCATGAACATGGTCGCCACCGCGCTGGCCTGCTTTCCGGGCGGCACGATGCTGGCCGCGACCACCGCGCCAAGGCCGAAGAAGGCGCCGTGATTGAGGCTGGTGACCACCCGCGCGGCAAGCAGCGTCCAGTAGCCGGGGGCCATGGCAGACATCAGGTTGCCGAGGGTGAAGATCGCCATCAGCGCCATCAGCGCGCTGCGCCGCCCGAAGCGCGCGAAAAGCAGCGTCATTGCCGGGGCGCCGATCATCACCCCCAGCGCATAGGCGCTGACCAGCATGCCGGCGGCGGGGATCGAGACCTCCACGCCCTGCGCGATCACGGGCAGCATGCCCATCGGCGAGAATTCCGTCACGCCGATGCCGAAGGCACCGGCGGCAAGGGCCAGAAGCGGCCAGTTGGTCCCCTTGGGGCTGTCCTGGGTCATTGCAAATCCTGTTCACTCGTTACTTCGCTACCAGTCACATAGAACCGGCCTCCGGGCTTGAAAATTGGCCGCCCGGGCACATGATCTGTGAAACAGGTTCACAGGAGGCCGCATGGACAACCGGGCGGGAGAAATGCAGGTCTTCCTGCGCGTGGTGGAAACCGGCAGCTTCTCGGAGGCGGCGCGGCAGGCGCGGATGACCCCCTCGACGGTCTCCAAGCTGATCGGGCGGGTCGAGGCCCGGCTGGGCGTGCGGCTGCTCGACCGCTCCACCCGGCGGCTGTCCCTGACCGCGGAGGGGCGCGGCTATTACGAGCGCAGCCGGGCGCTGCTGGCCGAACTCGACGCGATGGAACGCGACCTGTCTCAGGGGGCGGCGGGGATGACCGGCACGGTCCGCGTCTCGGCCTCGGTGGGCTTCGGGCTGGTCGCGGTGGAGCCGCTGCTTCCGGCCTTCTGGGCGGACTATCCGAACGTCGTCATCGACCTGTCGCTGTCGGACGAGATCGTCGATCTCTATCTCGACCGCACCGATGTCGCCTTCCGCGTGGGCGCGCTCGGCAATTCCAGCCTCACCGCGCTGAAACTCGGCACCGCGCCGCGGAAGATCGTCGCCTCGCCGGACTACCTGGCCCGCCACGGCCGCCCCGAGCGGGCGGACGACCTTGCGCGCCATGCCTGCCTGGGCTTCAACTTCCGCCGCTCGGCCCCGGTCTGGCCCCTGCGCGACAGCGGCCGGATCGTCGATCGCGGCGTGACTGGCCCGCTGATGGCGAATAACGGGGAGACGGTGCGGCGGATGGCGCTGGCCGGGATGGGGCTGGCGCGGATCGGCGAGTTCCATGTCCGCGAGGACCTGCGCGAGGGACGGCTGGCCGAAGTGCTGGCGGAGGCCGTCGAAGGCGACAGCGAGGATGTCCACGCGCTGTTTCTCGGCGGCGAGCGGATACCGCACCGGGTCCGCGCCTTCCTCGATTTCATGGCGCCCCGGCTGCGCGCCCATCTCGCCGCTGCAGCCTGATCCCGTGCGGCCGGGCGGCTCCGGCAGTCTGCTGCAGCTTCATGCAGAGCAAAGCAGCGCCCCGGCCTGATGACTGCTTACCGCAGCACCCTGACGGCAGCGATGTCCTCACCGCCCGCGTTGTCCTGGCCCGTGCCCGCCACCAGTACGTAGGAATTTGATCCCATGGTTTGATGGTGCGATCCATTCGCTGGGATGGAAGGAAGCACCATGGGACAGGTTCGTCACGGCAGCGCCGCGATCCTCTGACCGGAAGGCAAATGTGCGCATTCGCCGAGAGGGGCGCACGCCATCCGAGCTGCAATACAGCGATCGCAAGCTTCGGCCGCGGCGCTGAGCCGGGAACTCGGGAGCGAGGAGGATCGGAAAGCGATCCAGTGAATTGCTTTCCCGGCGAACCCGGAGACGGTCGCGAAGCAGCGCAGGCGCGAGACGGCCGGGGACCGCAAAACAGGCCCGAGGGAACCGCGCTCGGCCGTTCCTGGCGAGAT
>NZ_JAATVU010000013.1 GCF_013184745.1 Mangrovicoccus sp. HB161399 | reverse complement strand
AGAGGATCGTGGCGCTTCCGTGACGAACTTGTCCCATAGGGCATCCTTCCATTCCTTCGAAAGGATCACACCATCAAACCGTGGGATCAAACAACTAGGCCATGGCACCGCCGCTGTCCAGCGGCTCGGGTAAGGCTCCGTTAACCACGATCTCCCAAAGATTGGGCCAGGGGACGGTCCCCTTTGCGGAGGCATCCATGCCCGGCACCTTCAGGCTGCTTCTCCCGGCGCTGCTGCCGTCCTGGCGGTTCTTCTCCGGCGTCGGCCCGTCGCCCCGGATCGAGATCCGCGGCGCGGACGGCCTGTGGCGGGAGCTGGCGCCGCGGCCTGCCCATGTGCCGGTCCTGCGGATGCTGCGGCGGCTCGCGTGGAACCCGCGCTGGAACGGACGGCTCTACCTGGTCAGCCTCGCCGAACGCATGGTCGAGGAACCGACCGCGCACAGCCTGTCCGAGCTCCGGTCGCGCATCCCGGCCGAACTGCCGCCCGGAACGCCGCCGCCCGCAGCCTTCCGCCTGACGTTCGTGTTCCGCCGCGGCGACCGGCTGGAGCGCGAGGTGCTCTGGTCCTCCGAAGATCCGTGACGCTGGACGCCGCCCTCCGCCTGACCGAGATCCTGCTGGGTCTCGCTTTGCTGCAGGCGGCGGCGGAGCACATGGCCCGGCCCGGCGACCGGGCGATACATGCCGTCCGCGCGGCGCTCTGCCTGGCGCTGGTGGCGGGGCTGGCGACGGACATGGTGCTGGCGGCGCTGTTCGCAACGTCGCTGCTGTTGCTGCACCGCTGGCAGGGGCCGTACAATGGCGGCTCGGACAGGATGGGGATTCTCATCCTTTGCTGCCTCTGCGCGGCGCGGCTGTTCCCGGCGCAGGCCGAGCTGTCCTTCGGCTATCTCGCCGCGCAGCTGGTGCTGAGCTATGCCGTCTCGGGCTGGGTGAAGATCGTCAATCCCGATTGGCGCAGCGGACTGGCGCTGTCGGATGTCTTCCGCTACTCCGCCTATCCGGTGGCGGAAGACCTGCGCGGGCTGGCCGGCAGGCGCGGCCTGCTGCTGGCGGCGTCCTGGGCGGTGATGGCGCTGGAGCTGCTCTTCCCGCTGGCCCTGGCGACGCCCTGGACGCTTGCGGCCGCGCTGGCGGCGGCGGGGCTCTTCCACCTGTCGAATGCCTGCGTCTTCGGGCTGAACCGCTTCCTCTGGACCTGGCTTGCCGCCTATCCATCGCTGATCTGGCTGCAGGCGCGGATCTTCGGCTGAGCTATCCGGCCCGCAGCCGCTGTCCGAGCGCGGCCACCTCGTCGCGCAGGGCGACCAGCGCGGCTTCGTCCAGTCCGGTCTTCTCGAAGATGCAGCCCGGCACATGCGCGGCGCGGGCCTGCAGCGCGCGGCCTGCCTCGGTCAGCCGGATGCGGACCTGGCGCTCGTCCCTGGCATCGCGCTGCCGCGCGACAAGCCCGGCCGCCTCCAGCCGCTTCAGCAGAGGGGTCAGCGTGCTCGACTCGAGCCCGACCTCGCGGCCGATGTCGCTGACCCGCGGCGGGTCCTCCGCAGCCCAGAGGGCCGAGAGCACGATATATTGCGGATAGGTCAGCCCCAGCGCGTCGAGCAGCGGGCGGTAGGCCTGCTGCATGGCCTGGGCAGCGGAATAGAGCGCGAAGCACAGCATGTCGGCGGGGCGGAGGGTCATGGCGATTAGGTATATCGCGCGCGATTGAGTTGCAAGAGATTGACTGACGCATAGCGGAGCCATATATATCGTGCACGATATAATCGTGGACAAGGAAAAAACTCATGTCGATCGACCCCAAGTACTGGACCGAAGCGAAGGCGACCGGCGGCGGCCGCAACGGCGTCGCCGCCCTGAAATCGGGGATGCTGACGGTCACCATGACCAGCCCGAAGGAGCTTGGCGGCTCCGGGGCAGGGCACAATCCCGAAGAGCTCTTCGCGCTCGGCTATGCCGCCTGCTATCTCGGGGCCATGCGCTTTGCCGCTTCCAGCGAAAATCTGGGCGAAGTGCCGGCGGATGCGACCGTCGAAGCCAAGGTCGGGATCGGTCCGCGCAGCGACGGCGGCTTCGGCATCACCGCCAAGCTCGTCGTCACCATGCCGGGCGTCGAGCGCGCCGTGGCCGAGAAGATCGTGGAGCGCGGCCATTTCATCTGCCCCTATTCCAACGCGACCCAGGGCAATATCGAAGTTACGACCGAGCTGGCCTGAGCACCGCCCTCCGCGGTGCCTCACTCGCCGGGATAGGCGGAAGGATCGAAACTGGCCGCAGCCGCGGCCAGTTTCTCGTCATAGCGGTTCGTCTTGTAGGCGCGCCCGTTGTAGCCGAGGGCGAAGTCCTCCCAGCGCTCTTCGCGCAGCGCATCGGCCAGCGCGACCGATTCGAGATAGGCGACCATGGCATCGAGCTGTCCCGCGGTGGTGAACTGCGAACTCACGAAGGACAGGATGTCCGCGTGGCCGGCCGCTTCGTAGTTGAATCCCATGATCTGGAACATGCCCCAGCCGGCGGACATCAGGGCCGCGTCGCGGTCCAGCGCGATCGCCCGCACCAGCCGGTCATATTCGCCCTGCCCGCCGACATAGTTCTTCGCGGTCCATGCGGCGGTGGAGATTTCCGGATGCTCGCTGTCGAATTTGTGCCCGGTCTGGCGGCTGAAGATATGGCCCTCGAAGAGCAGGGCGGGCAGGTTCGTGCCGGAGATGAATCCCGGGGGCCGCCCCTCCACCGCGATCAGCGCGTGCATGGTGGCCGGAGGCACGCCGAGGGCATCGGCGGTGCGGTGCAATTCGGGCAGCGTGACGGGCGCGGGCGGACCGGCGCGCATCTCTTCCATCCAGTCGGGCAGGGGAGTGTACGTGACCTTCGGCGGCGGCGCGATGCGGTCGGTGCCGCCGAACCGGCATTCGGCCTCGACATCGGGCGCCTCGCCCTGCGAGCGCGAATAGTAGCGCAAGCATTCACTGAAGGCGTCCTGGTAGTAGCTTTCCCAGGTGTTGCGGATCTCCTCGTTCAGCGTGGTGGTCTTGATGTAGTGCGACAGCCGCAGCCGGACCCGGACGTCCTGCTCCATCGCCTGGCTGACGAAACTTTCGAGGAAGACCCTCTGCTGTTCCAGTTCCGCGAGCTGCAGCTCGCCCTGCTGCTGGACCCGGGCCAGCTCCAGCTCGCGGGTCTTGATGATCCAGTTCACCGCAATGGTGGCAATGCCGATCAGGAAGGTGCCGCCGATCCACTTGCCGAAATCCAGCCATAGGGTCAGCCGTTCCTTCCGCGTCAGCCGGTCTGTGTCCGTGTCCTGCGCCATGACGCAAGGCTAGCATGGCAGGCGGCAGGCAGGCAGGAAAAAGGGGCCGCAAGGGCCCCTCTCCGCGTCGCCGCCGCGACGGGGCTCAGAGCCCCAGCTTGGCGGCCACCAGATCGTTCACGGCCTTCGGGTTGGCCTTGCCGCCGGTGGCCTTCATCACCTGGCCGACGAACCAGCCGGCAAGCTTGGGATTTTGCTTGGCCTTCTCGACCTGCGCCGGATTGGCGGCGATGATCTCGTCGACTGCCGCCTCGATGGCGCCGGTATCCGTGACCTGCTTCATGCCGCGGTCCTCGACGATCTTCTCGGGATCGCCGCCTTCGGTATAGACGATCTCGAACAGGTCCTTGGCAATCTTGCCGGAAATCGCGTCCGACTTGATCAGCCGGATGATGCCTGCCAGCTGTTCCGGGGATACCGGGCTGTCGCCGATCGCCTTGTCGTCCTTCTTCAGCCGGCCGAAGAGCTCGTTGATCACCCAGTTGGCCGCGAGCTTGCCGTCGCCGCCCTCGGCGACGTTCTCGAAATAGGCGGCGTTCTCGACCTCGGCGGTCAGCACCGAGGCGTCATAGTCGGTCAGGCCGAAATCCTGCATGAACCGCGCCTTCTTGGCGTCGGGCAGCTCGGGCAGCGAGGCGGCGATGCCGTCGACCCAGGCCTGCTCGATCTCCAGCGGCATCAGGTCGGGGCAGGGGAAGTAGCGGTAGTCATGCGCCTCTTCCTTCGAGCGCATCGACCGCGTCTCGTTCCTGTCCGGATCATAGAGCCGGGTTTCCTGGTCGATCTTGCCGCCGTCTTCGAGGATCGCGATCTGGCGGCGCGCCTCGTAGTCGATCGCTGCCTGGATGAAGCGCATCGAGTTCATGTTCTTGATCTCGCAGCGGGTGCCGAGATGCGAGAAATCCTGGGTCTCCTGGTATTTCTCGTACTGGCCCGGGCGGCAGACCGAGACGTTGACGTCGGCGCGCAGGTTGCCGTTCTGCATGTTGCCGTCGCAGGTGCCCAGGTAGCGCAGGATCTGGCGCAGCTTGCCCACATAGGCCGCCGCTTCCTCGGGGCCGCGGATGTCGGGACGGCTGACGATCTCCATCAGCGCGACCCCGGTGCGGTTGAGGTCGACGAAGGACATGTGCGGATCCATGTCGTGGATCGACTTGCCGGCGTCCTGTTCCAGGTGGATGCGCTCGATGCGCACCAGCCGCGCGATGCCCTCGCCCATCTCCACCAGGACCTCGCCTTCGCCGACGATCGGATGGTAGAGCTGGCTGATCTGGTAGCCCTGCGGCAGGTCCGGATAGAAGTAGTTCTTGCGGTCGAAGGCGGAGACCAGGTTGATCCCGGCCTTCAGCCCCAGCCCGGTGCGCACCGCCTGCTCGACGCAGAATTCGTTGATCACCGGCAGCATGCCGGGCATGGCGGCGTCGACGAAGGCCACGTTGGAGTTCGGCTCGGCGCCGAATTTCGTCGAGGCGCCCGAGAACAGCTTGGCCTCGGAGGACACCTGCGCGTGGATCTCCATCCCGATCACGAGTTCCCAGTCGCCGGTCGCGCCGGAAATCACCTTGGGTTTCGGGGTGTCGTAGGTCAGGTCGAGCATGGGATCTCCGTCGAGGGCTTGGCCGGGATGGGGTCTTCTACGCCAAGCGGGGCGCGGGAAACAAGGCCCGGCGGGCGGGCGGAACGTTACAGCGGATGAGCGGGGATCTGCCCATTTCGGCAGGGCGGGAAACATTGGCTTTGCCGAATGGGGAACTCGGCCTAACCGGACCAACGGCGAAATTGCGATTGAGGTTCCGCATGACGAAGCTCCGGCTTTGCGTTCTGGTCTTGAGTGTGGCCCTTGGGGCCTGTTCCGTGGAAAATGGCCCCGCCCTGGCCAACCGCACGGAATCCCCCACGATGGCGTGGGACAAATCGGCGAAGGGCGAAGTCTGGACGCAGGCCGCGCTGAAGGCGCTGCAGGAACACGGCAGCAACCTGCCCGCGATGGTTCCTAAGGATATCGACAATTACTGCCCGGGCTACAAGACCGCGTCCACCGAGGACCGGCAGGCCTTCTGGGCGGGCCTGATCTCGTCGCTGGCCAAGCACGAGAGCACCTGGCGCGAGACCGCCGTCGGCGGCGGCGGGCGCTGGTTCGGCCTGGTGCAGATCTCTCCCGGCACCGCGCGCGCCTATGGCTGCGAGGCGAAAAGCGGCTCGGCGCTGCTCGACGGGTCCAAGAACGTGAGCTGCGCAATCCGCATCATGAACCGCACGGTGCCGCGGGACGGCGTGATCTCGGCAGGCATGCGCGGCGTCGCGGCCGACTGGGGTCCGTTCCATTCCTCGCGCAAGCGCAACGAAATGATGTCCTGGGTCAGCAGCCAGGGCTACTGCCAGCCCAAGGGCTGACCGCGGCACCGCCCCCGGGCCGCAGCCTGCGGTCCGCGCCGGCGGGACAGGGCAAGGCGCCTGTCCCGGGGGGCACCGACTTTCCTCGCATCCGCAACCGCCGCAGGCGCCCTCCGCAAGGGGGCGTCCTGTCTTCCGCGGCAGCGGCGCTGTCAGTAGCTCAGGAGCTTGGTCTTCGCGACCCAGCGGCTGTTCTGCACCAGCGAGACATTCGGCGCGTAGCGGCCGCCGAGCGCCAGCGTGGCCTTGCGCAGCATCTCGATCCCGTCCTCGGACTTGACCGGCAGCGAGGCCGGCGAGATCGGCTCGCCGATGGTGACGCGGTAGGGCTGCTTGGCCTTGTTCAGCGTCTCGTGGAACAGCGTGATGTCGCGCAGGGTCGGGTGCAGGAAGTCGAAGAGATAGAACAGCACCGAGTTGCGCGCGCGGATGTTGACCGGGATCACCGGCAGGTCGAACTTGCGCGCGATCATCGCCGCGGAGGCCATCCAGGGCCGCTCGTAGAGCTTCAGCCCGCGCCGCTTCGCCAGCCGCCCGGAGGGGAAGATCACGCCGATCCGGCCCTGGTCCACCGCCTTGCGGGTATAGGCCATGGTCTCGCGCGTCTTGGAGTGGCTGCGCTTCTCCTTGCGCCATTCCACCGGGGCGATCATGCCGTCGAATTGCGGCAGCACCCGCAGGATGTCGCTGTTGGCGTAGAAATACGCGTCCGAGCGGACCTGGTTCAGCACCGTGTTCAGGATGATGCCGTCGGCGATGCCGGTCGGGTGGTTCGCGACGATCAGCGCGGGCCCCGCGGCGGGGATGTTGTTGATGCCTGCGAATTCCAGATCCTTGGCCAGCATCTCGCCCAGCTGGCGCATGATCTCGCCGACGGGGAGCGGGTCGAAATGTTCGCCCAGGCGGACCGTCTTGGAATAGCCCAGCATCCGCGTCAGGGCGAAACGGCATGGCGGGGCCCATGGAATCTCCGAGAACAGCCAGGGTGCCCTTTCGGCAATGAGAGGATCGATTCTGTCTTGCATCCGGATATCCTGACCGCGATCTGCGACGGCCCCGTGACAATATGCGCTGCACATGCCTGTCTTCAAGGCAATTTGCGGGACCGTTGCTGCATGCGGCGACGCTGCGCCTACCCGGTCAGGCTTATAGCAGGCCGCAGCAGCGCGTCTATGCGGCGGTGGAGCGCGTCCGGATCGATCGGCTTGCGGGCAACCTCGACCCCGCGGCGCTCCATTTTCTGGCGGAGTTCCAACGATTTGTCCGAGGCAATGACCAGCGTCGGCAAGGTGCCCAGCTGCGGGGCGGCGGCCCTCAGCCCGTCGAGCTGTCCGACCCCTTCGCCGCGGTGGATCCCGAGGATCACCAAATCCGGGAGGATGTCTATCTCGCCCAGGAGCGCCGCTGCCTCGGCCGCGTCCGGCACGTCGAGAACCTCCATCTGCCAGACGTCGAGCTGCTGCGCGAGCGCGGCGCGCAGGGTCTCGTCCGCCTCGACGATCAGCGCGATCTGGCCCTCCAGCGCGGAGCTGGCGGCGCGGGCCGGGTCGGTGCGCGCGCGGGCGACATGGGCGGCGGGCGCGGCGCGGGCGAAGGTCACCGAGAAGACGCTGCCGCGGCCGGGCTCGGAACTCAGCGCGACGGTGTGGCCGAGCAGCGCGCAGGCGCGCTCCACGATGGCGAGGCCGAGCCCGACGCCCTCGGAAAGGTCCGCCGCCTCGCTGCCGCGGTGGAACTCGCGGAAGATCGACTGCTGGTCCTCGGGCGCGATGCCGACCCCGGTATCCCAGACCTCGACCCGCAAAGCGTCGCCGGTGCGCCGCGCGCCCACCAGAATGCGGCCCGCGGGGGTGTAGCGCACCGCGTTGGCGATCAGGTTCTGCAGGATGCGGCGCAGGTAGATCTGGTCGGAGGTCACCGTGGCCGAGCAGGCCACGATGGTCAGCTGCAGCCCCTTGGCGCGCGCCATCGGCTCGAACTCGTCGGCCAGCGTGTTCAGCACCAGCCCCAGGGGAACGGGGGCGGGATCGACGGCCGCGAGGCCCGCATCGAGCCGGGAGATGTCGAGCAGCGAGGCCAGGATCGTCTCCACGCTGACCAGCGCGTTGCGCGTCCGCTGCAGCGTCTCGCGCTGCTGGACCGGGCTGGCCCCGCCTTCCTCCAGCGAACTGAGGAACAGCTTGGCGGCGGACAGCGGCTGCAGCAGGTCGTGGCTGGCCGCCGCGACGAAGCGGGATTTCGAGGAATTGGCGCGCTCGGCATCGGCGAGCGCGTGTTCCAGGTCCAGCGTGCGCTCGGCCACCCGCTGCTCCAGCGTCTCGTTGGCCTGCACCATCGCGCGGATCGCCTCGCGCTCGGAGGTGACATCGGTGAAGCTGATGACGAAGCCGCGGTCGGGCGTCTCCTCGGCGAAAACGTCGAGGATGATCCGCTGGCCGCGCTGGATCTCGAAGCTCAGGGCAGGTCGCTCGGTCTCGCGCGCCACCCAGTCGCGCAGCGTCTCTGCATTGGCCGCGCCCGCGAACTGCACCCTTTCGCCGATCATGTCGAGCAGCCGCCCGAAGCGCGCGCCGACCGACAGCCGCCCGGCCGGGATCGCCAGGAGCGAGCTCAGCCTCTGGTTCCAGCCGATCAGGTGGTGGTCGGCATCGAAGATGCAGACGCCTTGGTTGACATGGTCCAGCGTCGCCCGGATCAGCCGCGCCTGGTCGTCGAGCATGCGTTCGCGCTCGCGCCGCTCCAGCCGGATGATGTCGGTGATGTCGGTATGGATCATCACCGTGAAGCCGTCCGGCGTGCGCTGCTCGCTGACCTGCAGCCAGCGGTCCCAGATCAGCCGCACGTTGAAGACGACGTAATCCTCTCGGTGCTTGTCCTTGCGCTGGTTGCGCCATTCGCGGACCGAGACGTCGGGCGGCAGCACCAGGTGGCGGCTCTCGCTGACCATGTCGACATAGGCGTTGAACTGCAGGCCCGGCTCCATCCGCGCCTGGATGTCGGGCAGGTGCTGGCAGAAGCGCGAATTGCACAGCACCAGGCGTTCCTCGGCGTCGAACAGCGCGAAGCCTTCCTGGATCGCCTCGATCGCGTTCGACAGGTTCGCCCGGTCCTTCTCGGCGCGGATCGTGGCGTCGGTCAGCTGCGAATTGGCCTGGTTCAGCAGGTCGAGGGTTCGCTCCAGGTCGCGCGTGCGGTTGCGGACCTGCTCCTCCAACATGACGGCGCGCTGGAAATGCGCGTAGCCCGCATTCTGGTCGGAGAAGCCCTGTTCCACACGCCGCATCAGCACGGTGGCGATCTTCAGCAGCTTGTCGCGCTGGCGTTCGAGGCTGTCCTCGGGATTGACCAGTTCCTGGGTCATGGCAGTTCCGTGTCGGGCGGGTAGATCGCCGCGCCGGTCAGCGTCTGGTTCACATGGGTGGCGTGGAATTGCTCGCCATAGGTGTTGAAGCCGACGACGCCATGGCGGGCAAGCACGCGGGAGAGCGCGCCGACCTCCTGGGTCTGCTCGGCCTCGATCCGGCGCAGCATGCAGTCGAAGCCCAGGATCGAGGCGGGGGCGCCGCCCTCCGACAGCCGCCCCAGCTCGCGTTCCAGATGCGCCACGATCGGCTCCGCCTGCGCCAGCGTCAGCACCACGCCCTCGGCGATGGCGGAATGGAAGACCAGGTTGCCCTCCTCGTCGACCCGCTGGATCGACCGGACATGGTGGGTGTCGCCGATCCGGACCAGCAGCGGATGCGCGGCGAAGGTCATGGAATCGAGCTGCTCGGGATCCTTGCGCAGGATGCGGGCATATTCGCGCCCCGCGGGTTCGGCATTGATCTCGGTGACCAGGCGGCGGGCCGGATCGGCGCCGGTGACGACCATCTGCGCGTCGGTCGGGCTGAGATGGTCGAGGGTGAAGATCTTCACCCGGCAGGGGGTGCGCACCAGCGTCAGCACGGCGGCATCGGTCAGCGCCTCGCCCTCGTGCAGGATGAAGGCGCGGGTGAAGGCGGCATCGTCGCCGGCCGAGCCTCCGAAGATCGGCACCGGCCCCATGGTCATGGCCAGCGCGCCCATCAGCATGTCCTCGGCCAGCGACAGCCCGTCGATCAGGGTGAAGGCGAATTCGGTGGTCCAGCCGGGCGCGCGGCGCTCCAGATCCGAGCGGGCGCGCAGGACGCGGTAGCTGAGATCGTGGTTGTCGACCTCGTGCAGGTTGCGCACCAGGATCGTGTCGCAGGCGAACAGGCTCTGGCGGAAGCCGAGCGCCATGATCTCGCGCGAGGCATAGCCCGCCCCGGTGATCTCGCCGGCGGTGGTGCAGCCGATCACGGTGATGCCTGGAAAGACCCGCATGGCCTCGGCGGCGATCTTGGCGACCTCGGCGACCGGCGACACGAACAGCGCCACCAGATCGCCCGGCTCCAGCGCCAGGCCGCGGGCGATGCGCTCCAGCGCATCGGGGGCGTCGCAGGGCGCATTGGCGGAGGCGAGGACCGGCGCCGCGCGGGCGAGGTCCCCGGCAAGGGGTCCCGCTGTCCCGGCTATTGCGGCTCTCCGTCGTGCAGGACGTGGCTGAACCGCGCCGACTGCGCGATCAGCACGGCCTGGGTGCGGCTCTGCACCCCGAGCTTGCGCATGATCGCAGTGACATGGGCCTTCACCGTGGTTTCGGCGATCGACAGGTCATAGGCGATCTGCTTGTTCAGCTTGCCCTCGCAGATCAGCTCCAGGATGCGCGCCTGCTGTTTGGTCAGCAGCGACATCCGCTCCAGCGGGGCGTCGCCGGCATCGCTCTGGTCCGGCTCGATCGGGACGTAGCCCGGCGGGGTGAAGCGCTCGCCGTTGGCCAGCGCCTCGAAGGCGCGCTGGAACACGTCGCGCTGGCTGTGCTTGGGCACGAAGCCCGCGGCGCCCGCGCGCAGCGAAGAGGCGATCATCCGGTTGTCGGCCATCGAGGAGACGATCAGGACGGGGATGTCCTTCGCCGCCTTGCAGATCCGCACCAGCCCGTCCAGCCCGCGCACGTCCGGCAGGTTCAGGTCCAGCACCACCACGTCGGGCAGGTCGCCGGTTTCCAGCATCTCCAGCGCCGTGGACAGGCGTTCCGCCGTGCGGATGTCGGTGATCGAGGTGCAGAGCCGCAGCGTCATGGTCAGCGCATCGCAGAACAGCGGATGGTCATCCACGATCAGGGCGGTGCGCAGCTTCGGCGCGGAGGAGGTGGGCAGAGGACTGGTCATGCCCTTTTCTAGCACCGCTGCCCGTCCGCCACCAAGACCATGCTTTCGCGCGGGCGCTAGACATTGGTCGGAGGCGTCCCGGCGCGCCCGGGCCGGGCGCCGGATTCCGCGGCATCGCGCCGGACCGCGTTAACCGGGGCGACCTATTCTCTGGACCGAATGCATTCATCTGCGTTAATCTGTGATGGCAAAGTGATTGAAACGTGATAACGATTGCCATCCCCTTTCCCGCGGCTGCGCCGGTTCCGGCACGGTTTCAATTTCAGTGGGAAGGGGTTGGTTGGAGACGATGTTTCCGGTCCCGGCGGGTGCGGCGTCCGGGCAGATGTACGGGGTTGCACATGAAGGATTTTGCGGCGGTCGAACAGGAAGCGGCGCCCCTGCGGGTTCCGGAGTCCTGCTACTCCGAGACGGATGCCTGGTGGCGGCGGGCCCGGGCAGCGCTTCCGGCCAAATGCAAGTTCCTCGGCAACGAGGCCCGCTGGGCGGGCAGCACGGTTCTCCAGCTTCAATGCGAATCCGGGATCATGGCCGACGGGCTGCTGCGCCGCGGCTGCGACGTCACCGCCGTCGACACCCGCGCGGCGATGGTCGATGCCGCCGGCGAACGCTCGGCCGCGCATGGCTACCGCATTTCCTACCGAAAGGTGCCGCGGCTCCATGAGCTGCCTTTCGCGGACGGGCAGTTCGACATCGTGCTCTGCGACCATCTCTTCGACCGGGACATCGACCTGGGGCCGGTGCTGGACGAGATTGCCCGGGTGACCCGGCGCCACGGGGCGCTGATGTTCTCCTGCACGCGTCCGGGCCTGCTGGCCGCCCTGCGGCTGAAGCTGCTGCCGGGCCGGACGGCGCCGGGCCTGCCCAAGCAGATGGGCCGCCGCAGGGGGATCACCCCGCGCCGTCTGTCCGCCCTGTTGGAGCAGGCGGGCTTCACCCCGCGCCAGATCCGCGGCCTCGCGGCGCGCGGCCTGCCGGGCCTGGCGCCGCCCAGCTACTGCACGGTCCGCGCCAGCCGCCCGCTCTGGCTGGGCACCGCGCTGAAGGACTGACCCTTTCCCTCCGGCGCGACTGGCGCTAGGGAGGGGCCATGCTCCTGCAGATCGACACCCTTTCCGGCTTCTTCGATCACGGCCACGACGACGTGATTGATGTCCGCAGCCCCGCCGAATTCGCCGAGGACCACGTCCCCGGAGCGATCAACCTGCCCGTGCTCGACAACGAGGAGCGGGCCAAGGTCGGCACGATCTACAAGCAGGAGAGCCGCTTCGGCGCGCGCAAGATCGGCGCGGCGCTGGTGATCCGCAACATCGCGCGGCATCTGGAGACCGAGCTGGCGGACCGTCCGGCGCCCTGGCGGCCGATGGTCTATTGCTGGCGCGGCGGCCAGCGCTCGGGCACCTTCACCTGGCTCCTGCGCGAGGTCGGCTGGCGCGCGGGCCAGGTCGACGGCGGCTACCGCACCTATCGCAGGCTGGTGGCGGCGATGCTGCACGACACGCCCTTGCCGCACCGCTTCGTGGTGCTCTCGGGGATGACCTGCACCGCCAAGACCGCGCTGCTGGAGGAGCTTGCGCGCGACGGCATGCAGGTGCTCGATCTCGAGGGGCTGGCGCGGCACCGCGGCTCGGTCTTCGGCGGCCATGCCGCGGATCCGCAGCCGGCGCAGAAGATGTTCGAGAGCCGCATCGCGCAGGTGCTGACCGGGTTCGACCCGTCCCGGCCGGTGGTGGTGGAGGCGGAAAGCTCCAAGATCGGCGACTGCCTCGTCCCGCCGCGGCTCTGGGAGCGGATGTGCGGGGCGCCGCGCGTCGAGATCAGCGCGCCGCTGGAGCAGCGCTCGGAATTCTTCCTGACCGCCTATGCCGACCTCGTCGCCGATCCCGACGGGTTCTGCGCGACGCTGGACAAGCTGGTGAGGCTGCAGGGCCACGAGCGGGTCTCGGCCTGGCAGGGACTTGTGCGGCAGGGCGCCTTCCGGCAGGTGGCGGCCGAGCTGATGGAGCTGCATTACGACCCGCGCTATGCCCGCTCCGAGGCACGCCACGGCAATGTCGCGGCAGCCGAGATGCATCTGGCCTCGCTCGCCCCGGCCGGGCTGCGGTCGGCCTCGGCCGATCTGGCGGCCGCGATCCTGCATGCGGATGCCGCCCGGACCCAGCCGCGGGAGACCGTCGCGGGCTAGGCTCCGCAGGCGCGCCGCCCCGTGCGGGCAGGCCGGCGGCCTCGCCCTGCGACGCGGCAAGCCCGGCGCCCGCCGGACCGCATTGCAGGCAGATGGAGACCCGCGCCCTTCCGTGACAAGCGGCACCGGCCAAGCTGTCAGCGCGCTGGGTGGGGCCTGTCCCTCCGCCGACGGATCCCGCGTCGGTACCTGCCGACCCGTTGCGCGCCCGATCCCCGTCACCAGTATCGGCGGCTTGCCGTCGTCCATGGTGCCGGGAGGGCGTCCCGGATGCGATGACGGCATGTTTTCCGAGGGCGCGGTGCCCGTTGGCGCAGGGTCCGGCAAGATTGCGTGCCGCCAGGGCGGCTCTTCAAGGCCGTCCTCTTGGGAAACAGGCCCAAGATCGGTCAGGCGCCATCGCCGCCGGGCACGCCGGAGCGCACGCAGCCGGGGCAGGCTGCGCGGGCTCCCCGCAGTGGCGCCCGGCCGTGCCATGCGCGTCGCCGCCTGGCATCGCGTTGCCTCGCCACGGTCCGGGCGGCGTGCGCCTCCATGCGATCTGGGACGGCATGTCAGTGCGCCGGATCGTGGCGCCGCTGCCAGGCCCGCAGCCGCGGGCGCATCCGCGCATGCCAGAGCGGCGGCACCAGCGCCAGCACCGTCATCACCGGATAGCCGTGCGGCAGGCTCGGCGCCTCGGGGCGGTTTCGCAGCAGCGGGTAGGGCCGCATCGGCGCGACATGATGGTCGGAATGGCGCTGCAGGTTGATCAGCAGCCAGTTCGACGCCTTCTGCGCCGCGTTCCAGGAATGCTGCGGCCCCACCGGCTCGTAGCGCCCGTCCGGCAGGCGTTCCCGGGTCAGCCCGTAATGCTCGACATAGTTCACCAGCTCCAGCTGCCAGACCGCGGCCAGTGCCTGCCACACGAAGAGCAGAAGCCCCGCCGTTCCGCCGAGCGCGAAGGCCAGCCCGAGGCAGCCGCCCTGCAGCGCGGCGTAGAGCCAGAACGGGTTTGAAAGATGCCGGGCCGGGCGGCCGCGGCGCGCCTGCCGCCGTGCCTCGCAGGCCAGCGCGCTGGCAAGGCTCCCGGGCAGGACGCGCAGGAAATAGCGCCAGAAGCTCTCTCCCTCGCGCGCCGTGGCCGGGTCGAGCGGGGTGGCGACATGGACATGGTGGACCAGAAGATGCTCGGTGCGGAAATGGCTGTAGAGCACTGTGGCGAGCAGCAGGTCGCCCAGCCGCCGGTCCGCCCGTCCGGGGCGGTGGATCAGTTCGTGCGCATAGGTGATGCCGACCGTGCCGGTGAGGATGCCGGTGCCGAAGAACAGCAGCGCCAGCTCCGGCCCGGATAGGTCCAGCCGGCCATGCGCCGCGATCAGTCCGAAGAGCGTCGCGAACTGCACCGGCACCCAGAGCCGCACCAGCGCCAGATGCCAGCCGATGCCCAGCGGCGCGGTCCCTGCCTGCGACCGGTCCTCGCCCAGAAGCCGGTCGAGCACCGCGAACAGCCCCCAGCTGGCCAGGGGCGGCAGCAGCAATGCCCAGCCGCCCGATGCCGCCGCCCAGAGCACGATCGGCACCAGGCAGAGCGAGGACCAGTAGGGCAGGGCGCGGGTGACGCCGTCGGCGCGGACGAGCAGGGACATGTTGCCTCCTGCGTCACATCTCCTCGAACCAAGGTTTCGAAAGGGTGAACGCCTTGCGCATGACCGTCGGCAGATGGGCGGAGCGGAACCGCGCCTTCTCGACGAAATGGCCGCGCCGCGGGTCGGTGGCCTGCGGCAGCCGCGCCACCATCGGCCGCAGCCGCAAATGGAAGTGGGTGAAGGTGTGGCGCACCTCGCCGTTCAGCGTCTGCCAGTCGCCGGGGGCGGGCGGCATGGCGACCGGTTCTGCCTCGGCCCAGTCGCTGCCCGGCCAGCCCAGCATCCCGCCCAGCAGCCCGGAGGCGGGCCGCGTCTCCAGCAGCCACGCGCCGTCCTCGCGCCGTCCGAGATAGACGATGCCCAGCCGGGTCGGCTTCTCCTTCTTCGGCAGCTTCCGCGGCAGTTCGGCGGCATTGCCCTCGAAGCGCGCGACGCAGGGCTCCCGCCAGGGGCAGATGCCGCAAGCGGGGTTCCTGGGCGTGCAGATCGTGGCGCCCAGATCCATCACTGCCTGCGCATAGTCCCCGGTCCGTTCCTGCGGCGTCAGGGCGCGGGCCAGCTTCACCAGCTCGGGCTTCGAGGTCGGCAGCGGCGTCTCCACCCCGTGGAGCCGCGCCATGACGCGTTCCACATTCCCGTCGACCACCGTTTCGGGCCGGTCGAAGGCGATCGCGGCGATCGCTGCCGCGGTATAGGGGCCGATGCCCGGCAGGCCCAGCAGGCCTTCCAGCGTGTCCGGGAACTGGCCCATCTGCGCCACTTCGCGGGCGCATTTCAGCAGGTTGCGCGCCCGGGCGTAGTATCCCAGTCCCGCCCAGGCGGCCATCACGTCGGCATCCTCGGCCGCGGCCAGCGCCTTCACAGTCGGCCATTCCAGCGTGAATCGGTGGAAATAGGCCTTCACCGCCGGCACGGTGGTCTGCTGCAGCATCACCTCGGACAGCCACACCCGGTAGGGGTCGGGCCGCTCTTCGGCGCCGGGCGGCACCCGCCAGGGCAGGACCCGCGCATGGCGGTCGTACCATTCCAGCAGATCGTCCGCCGTTGCCTCTGGACCTCTGTCACGCAAGCGTTATGCCTCCAACACGGTTTGCTCTGGCACCTGCAGCCAGAGCGGGTAATCTGGCGCCCGAACGGAAGGAGCGCAATGTCCGACGCTTGGAAATCACGGTCTCCCAAGACGCGGCGCGGCTACGGCTTCGCAAGCGCGGGCAGCCTTGTCCAGACCCGCATTGCCAAGGCGGGCGAGTCGCGCGGCTTCGCGATGACCCGGCTGCTGACCCATTGGACCGAGGTGGTGGGCGAGGATCTCGCCCGGATGTGCGAGCCGGTGAAGGTCGGCTATGCCAGGAAGGGCGGCTTCGGCGCGACGCTGACCATCTTGGTGCGCGGCGCCGCCGGTCCGATCATCCAGGCGCAGTCGGAAGTGATCCGCGCCCGCGTCAATGCCTGCTACGGCTACAACGCGATCGCGCGCATCGCGCTGACCCAGACATCGGGCCATGGCGGCTTCGCCGAGGCGCAGGCCGGGTTCCGCGCCGCGCCGCCCGCGCCGCCCATGCCCACGCCCGAGATCGAGGCCCAGACCGAGAGCGTCTCGGACCCCGGCCTGCGCGAGGCGCTGGCCGGGCTCGGTGCCAGAATTCACGCAAGAAAACACAAGGGACGACCCCAATGATCGCACGTCGCGAGCTTCTGACCTCCGCGCTCATGCTCGGCACGGCCACGATGCTGCCCTCATTCTCCTTCGCGCAGGATGCTGCCCCGGCGGATGCGCCCGCCGATCTCCCCGAGATCCCGGACATGGTTCTGGGCAGCGCGGATGCGCCGGTGAAGGTGATGGAATATGCCAGCTTCACGTGCCCGCATTGCGCCAATTTCCATGCCAACGTGTTCCACGAGCTGAAGGCGAACTACATCGACACCGGCAAGGTGCAGTTCACCTTCCGCGAAGTGTATTTCGACCGCTTCGGCCTCTGGGCCTCGATGGTCGCGCGCTGCGGCGGCGAGATGCGCTATTTCGGCATTGCCGACCGGCTGTTCTCGACCCAGCGCGAATGGACCAAGGCGGGCGATCCGGCCGGGATCGCCGACGCGCTGAAGAAGATCGGCCTGACCGCGGGCCTGACCTCCGACGAGCTCGACGCCTGCCTGAACGACGGCGCCAAGGCACAGGCGCTGGTCAACTGGTACGGCGCGAATGCCAAGGCCGACAACATCACCGCGACCCCGTCCTTCCTGATCGACGGCGAGCCCTACTCCAACATGGGCTACGACAAGTTCGCGGAGATCCTCGACGAGAAGCTCGGCGCCTGATCCAAGGCATCCCGTCCGCCGGGGTGCCGCTATGGCTCGATGACGGCCGCTGCTTCGCGCAGCGGCCGTTGCGATTCCTGCCGTTCCTGCGGGGTCCGCGCCGGGATTGCGGCTGCCGGCGACAGTTGCGGGCCCGCTGGCAGGGAATCGGCAACAGCCTGTCTGGCTGGATGGCCTTCCGGGCCGCAACGCGTGCACGGCCGATCCTTCGCAGCCATGTCCGGATGTCGCCGTCGCAGGTTCGCCATGGCGAGCCCATCCCGCAGCAGGACCGGTGTGCCGCGTCCCTTGGCGGCCGCAAGGCGGGTTGTCGCCGTCTTCCGGGCCAATCCCCCCGCCGGCTTCGGCGGAGAGACCGCGGGATGCTGCGCCTTCCGGCTGCGGGGAAGCTAGAGAATCCGGGCGAGGGCCATGTCGAGCGTTGACCAGTCGTCGCTGCCCAGCCGCACCGGCAGGGTCAGCACCTCGCTGCGCCAGCTCTGCGGCAGGCGGACGGCGTCCTTCTCGGTGGTGACCAGCTGCGCGCCGGTCAGGCGGGCCTCTGCCTGCAGCCGCTGCATCAGCGCCGGGCTCAGCGCCTGGTGGTCCGACAGCGCCTCGGCGCGGCGCAGATCGGCACCGAGACCGCGCAGCGTGGCGAAGAATTTCTCGGGCCGCCCGATGCCGGCGAAGGCCAGCACCGGCACGCCGCGCCAGTCCATCCCGGTCTGCAGCGGCATCAGCGCGGCGCGCTGGCGGGGCAGGCCTGCCGCGGCCGCGCCCCAGGCCGCGTCGAAGCGTGCCTGGGCGTCCTCGTTGCCGATGGTCAGCAGCAGGTCCGCCCGCGCCAGCCCCGGCGCCACCGGCTCGCGCAGCGGCCCCGCGGGCAGCGCGCGGCCATTGCCGAAGCCATGCGCCGCATCCGCGACGACGATCGACAGGTCCTTGGCCACGGAAGGATTCTGGAAGCCGTCGTCGAGCAGGATCGCCTCCGCCCCTTCGGCCTCGGCCATCCGCACGCCCGCGGCGCGGTCCCGGGCAACGACCACCGGCCCGAAGGCTGACAGCAGCAGCGGCTCGTCGCCGGTCAGCCCGGCATCGTGGCGCCGCGGATCGACCAGCAGCGGTCCTTCGGCGCTGCCGCCATGGCCGCGGCTGACCACCATGGCCCGCTTGCCGAGCGCGTCGAGCTTCTGCAGCAGCATCATGACGGCCGGCGTCTTGCCGGTGCCGCCGGCATTGATGTTGCCGGCGCAGATTACCGGCACTCCGGCACGGCACTCCGGCGGCCGGGCCACCCGGCGCGCGGTGCCGGCGGCATAGAGCGCGCCCAGCGGCGCCAGCGCGCGGGCCTGCCAGCCGGGACGGTCCGGCGGGTTGTCCCAGAAGCGCGGCGCCTGCATCAGGCGGCCTTTTCCGGAAGGTGCTCCAGGATCAGGGCGATCGCCTTGTCGGTGACATCGGCGCCCGACGAGCTGAGTTCCCAGGCGGCATAGGCCATCGGCGCGCTGCGCGAGGGCTGCATCAGCTCGGCCACGGTCGCGCCCAGCCCGGCGGCATCTTCGACGCGCAGCGCAGCGGCGGCGGCATCGAGCCGCGCATAGATGTCGGCGAAGTTATGGACGTGCGGCCCGTGCAGGATCGCCGAGCCGAGCGCGGCCGGCTCATAGGGATTGTGGCCGCCGACCCGCGCCAGCGAACCGCCGACGAAGCTGACCGGGGCCAGCCGGTACCAGAGTCCCATCTCCCCCAGCGTGTCGGCGACATAGACGTCGCAATCCTCGTCCGGGCTGGCGGTCTCGCTGCGCAGCCGCACGGCAAGGCCCTTCGCGGCCAGCATGTCGCGGATCGCGGGTCCGCGCTCGGGATGGCGCGGCGCGAGGATCATCAGCAGCCGGTGGGTGCCCTTCTGGGCGATGCGGTGCGCCTCTGCGGCGATCTCCTCCTCGCCTTCGTGGGTGGAGGCGGCGCACCAGAGCGGGCGGCCCTTGAGCATGCCGCTGAGCCGCGCCAGCTCGGACTCGTCGCAGGGCGGGGGCGGGGTGCCTTCCTTCAGCGTGCCGGTCACGGCCATCCGGTCGCGCGGCAGGCCAAGCTTGCGCAGATGCGCGGCGGTGGCGTCATCCTGCACCTGCACGGCGGCGAAGCGGTCCAGCAGGCAGCGCGCGGACTTGCCGATCGCATACCATCGCCGGGCGCTGCGTTCCGACAGCCGCGCGTTCAGCAGCAGGATCGGCGTGCCGCGGTCGGAAGTCTCGGTGATCAGGGCGGGCCAGAATTCGCTTTCGGTCCAGATCGCGAGGTCGGGCTGCCAATGGCCGAGGAAGCGGCGCACGAAGGGCACGACATCGAGCGGGATGAACTGGTGCACGCAGCGCGGCGGCATGCGCGCGGAAAGCAGCTCGGCCGAGGTGACGGTTCCGGTGGTGACGAGGAAATTCAGCGCCGGGTCGTGCAGGCCCAGCCGCTTGATCACCTCGAGGATCGACAGGCTCTCGCCGACCGAAGCGGCGTGGAACCAGACCAGCGGCCCCTCGGGGCGCGGCAGCGAGGCGTGGCCCTCGCGCTCGGCAAGCCGGGCGGGGTCCTCCTTGCCGCGGGCCAGCCGCTTCTGCAGCTGGCGGCGGCCCCAGCCCTCGGCATTGCGCGAAAACGCAAGATAGGCGGAGAGGGCGAGGGGCTTCATGCGGTCACGCGGAGAGGCTCAGCCGAGCTCTTCGGTCGCGGAGGCCGGGTTTTCCTGGTCGCGCAGGCGATGGATGTGGGCGATGAAGTAGCGCATGTGGGCATTGTCCACGGTGCGCTGCGCCGCGTCCTTCCAGGCGGAATGCGCGGAGTCGTAGTCGGGGAACATGCCGACGATGTCGATTGCCTCGACATCCTTGAATTCGTTGCGGGAAGGATCGACGAGCTCGCCGCCGAAGACAAGGTGCAGTCGCTTGGCCATTCTGGGAACCTCCGTGGCACTGTCCGGTCGCCCGCCTTGTGGTGCAATCGCAGCAAAGGGTCAAGATCGGGTAAAGTCGCGGGGGGCCGGACCGCGCGCAGCCCGGGCGGCGCGCCGGAGGTCCCCGACCTTCCGGTCGCCGGCCGGCGGCCGGTCAGGCGGTGCCGCGCCGCAGATGCAGCAGCCCCAGGCCCGCGGCCAGAAGGACGATGCTGCCGGGCAGCGGCACGGCAGCTTCCACGACGTATTGCGCCGAGAAAAACACTTCGCCGCTTGCAATGCTGACGTAGTCCTCATTCCAGAACACGCGGAAAGACGACCCGGAAAGCACCTCGTATCCGGCATCCAGACTCCCGTCATCTATCACCGCGAGGTCTGAAAGCGTTCCGCCGCCGTTGAAATCCAGATCGGAAAGAACGACTTCCGTCAGTCCCGAAAAGCTGTAAATGGAGGAATAGGTTCCGGGATTGAGGGAAATGACGAACAGGTCGCCGCCAATGCCCGCATCGAGATCATAGCCGATATTGCCATCCGTTTCGTCCACGCCGGGGCCAACGGAAATGGTCTCATTGTACGCTGCAATTTCAGCGCCGCCATTGAATACGTTCTTGGTGACGTTATCTCCGGCCAACGTCGCGCCATGTGCGGAATTCAGTGTTGCCAGAGCTAGGTAAGCTGCAGCCAGGAAAATTCTCATGGGTGACTTCCTTCCGAAACCTGATCGATGGCGGCGAACGCAGTCAGGTTGCACCGCGACAAGAGGATGTTTCTGGCCAGTGTTCGCCAGCAGTCCCTTTCGGTGTGGTTCTGGCCGGACTTCCGTTCTCCGGAAGGGAGAACAGTTCTGGCCAGCATGTCGCATGGCTGAATGGCTTTCAACTTTTTTGGGACGACGAACTTTCCATCGCAAGTTTCCCGGGCAGGCTGCGGGGAAGGAAATCCGGGGCCAGGCCGTTATCCATTCGGCCAAAAATGCCCAAACCCAAGCAGCGCTGCTTTTTTTTTTTTTCGGATATCCGCCGTTCTAAGCGCCGGGAACGCCTTTGCCGGGAAAAAACAGCGGAATCGCCTGCCGGTCCGAAGGCCCGCACCGGACGGGCGTTCAAGCGGAAATCGCAGGGTTCGGCCTTTTCCGGCGCGGCCGGCCGGGTTTCACTTCGGCCGCCGCCGCGTCATCAGCGCCTGGTGGACCGCAGGGGAAGCGCAGACCAGTCCCGGATTGTGACGGTCGAGCGTGTTGAACCACAGCGCCTGGCCGAAACCGTCCGTGACCCTCGCCCCGGCTTCCGCCGCGATCAGCGTGCCGGCTGCAATGTCCCAGTCCCAGGTGTCGCGGAAGGTGGCCATCGCGTCGAAGCGGCCCTCGGCGACCAGAGCCATGCGGTAGGCCAGCGACGAGCGGAATTCGCGCCGGACCTGTGGCACGCCGCCCGGCCAGTGCACCGGCTCCATGGTCAGGCGGTTGGCTAGGATGTCGGCGCTGTCCAGCGTCGCGGTTTCCGTGGCCGACAGCCGGAGCTTGCCGTTCAGCCAGGCGCCCTGGCCGCGCGCGGCGGTGTAGGTCAGGCGGCGGGCGGGCAGGTGGATCACCGCCGCCGTCGGCACGCCCTGGTCCACCACCGCCAGCGACAGCGCCCAGGTGCGGTCGCCGGAGGCGAAGCTGCGGGTGCCGTCGATCGGGTCGATGACGAAGACATGCTCGGTCGAGAGCCGGTGCGGGTTGTCCTGCGTCTCTTCCGAGAGCCAGCCGTAATGCGGCCGCGCATCGAGCAGTAGCTTCAGCAGGTGCGCGTCGACGGCCAGATCCGCCTCGGTCACCAGCCCCTGGTTGCCCGGCTTCTCCCATTTCTCGGCGCCTTCGTCGAAGTAGCGCAGGGCAATCTCGCCCGCGCTCTTCGCCGCCTCGAGGAGCAGGTGCAGGTCACTGGCCGGCAATGGACATCCCTTCGATCAGCAGGGAGGGGATCACGCGGCTCAGATGCGGCCGTGCGTCATTGGCCGGGACGATGCGCAGCAGCATGTCCTTGAGATTGCCCGCGATGGTGCATTCGTTGACCGGATAGGCGGGGACGCCGTTCTCGATCCACATGCCGGCCGCGCCGCGCGAGTAGTCGCCGGTGGTCGGGTTGATCGTGGCGCCGATCATCGAGGTCACCAGCAGCCCGGTGCCGATCTGCGCCATCAGCTCCTCCTTGGAGGCGGCCCCCTGCGTCAGGGCCATGTTGCCGTTGGCGGGCGAGGGCGGGCTGGAGGTGCCGCGCACGGCGCTGCCCGTCGATGCCATGCCCAGCTTGCGCGCGGTGGCCAGATCCAGCGTCCAGCCGGTCAGCACGCCGTCCTTGACGATCTCGCGGTCGCGGGTCGGCAGGCCTTCGCCGTCGAACGGGCGAGAGCCGATGATGCGCGGGCGGTGCGGCGTCTCGGTCAGCGTCATCCCTGCGGGCAGGACCTGCTTTTCCAGCAGGTCGCGCGCCCAGGAGGCGCCGCGGGCAATGGCGCTGCCGTTGATCGCACCGAGCAGATGCGCGATCAGGCTGCCGGAGATGCGCTCGTCATAGAGGACCGGAAAGGTGCCGGTCGGCGGCTGGCGGGCGTCCTTGCGCGCCAGAGTGCGCTCGGCGGCAATCCGGCCGATCTCGGCGGCGCTTTCGAGGTCGCTGCCATGGGTGCGCTGCGAGCCGTAGTAGTCGCGCTCCATGCCGCCGCCCGTGCCGGTGATGGCGACGCAGTAGAGCCCGTGATCGGTGCGCTCGTAGCCTGCGGAAAAGCCGTTGGTGGCCGCCAGATGCAGCGCGCGGCGGCTGTAGCCGGCGCTGGCGCTTTCCACCTGCGAGATGCCGGGCGTGTCGAGCGCGACGGATTCCGCCTCGCGCGCGGCGGCCTCAAGCGCCGCCGGGTCGGGCTCGGGCGACGGATCGCAGAGATCTAGGTCGAGCGACTGCCAGTCCGTCGACAGCTGGTCCGGATCGGCCAGTCCGATCCAGGCATCTTCCGGCGCCTCGCGGGCCATGGCGACGGCGCGCTCGGCCATCGCGGCGAAGGTCTCGGGGCGGGTGTCGGAGGCGGAGACGCAGGCCTGCCGCTTGCCGATCAGCACGCGCAGCCCGAGATCGACGGACTCGGACCGTTCGACTTCCTCGAGCTTGCGCGCCTGCAGCCCGATCGAGACCGAGGCGCCGCGGGTCACGAGGGCATCGGCGCTTTCCGCTCCGGCGGCGCGGGCAGCCTCGAGCAGGTCGGCGGCGAGGTCGGACAGGGAGTCTGGCATGGATCGGGTCTCCTTCTTCGGCGCGGACGCCGCATTTCCCCGGGTGTGATAGGCAATCTCCCCCGGCTTCGCCAGTCCTGACCCGGCAGCGCGGTGGCTGCCCCGCCATTTTTTCATGCAACAGTCTGAAAATCCGGCAAGTTGCGGCACTTGTTCCGCGCCGCGAAGGCCGCCGCCTCCGGTGCGGGTGCCGGTCCGGGCACGCAGCCGTGAGCGGCAGTCCGTCCGTTCCGGGAAACCATCTGCGATCCCGCCCGTTGTCTTCCCGAACGCGAAACGGCTGACGGAGGAAGCCCATGACCCATCGCATCGCCCTGGAACAGATCGAAGCGCTGACCGGCAACGTCTACCGCCTGCGGCTGGAAAAGCCGGACGGCTTCGGCTTCGTGCCGGGCCAGGCCACAGACGTTGCGATCGACCGCGACGGCTGGCGGGAGGAGGAGCGGCCCTTCACCTTCACCAGCCAGCCGGAGGACCCGTTCCTCGAATTCACCATCAAGAGCTATCCGGACCATGACGGCGTGACCGCGCAGATCCCGACGCTGCAGAAGGGCGAGCACCTGCGGATCGGCGGTCCCTGGGGCGCGATCCGCGACGAGGGACGGGGGGTGATCGTCGCGGGCGGCGCCGGGCTGACGCCCTTCATCCCGATCCTGCGCCGCCGCATCGCGGCGGGAACTGCCGGAGAGATGACGCTGATCCAGGCGGACAAGGACTGGGACTCGCTGATCCTGCGCGAGGAATGGCACCGCGCGCGCGACTTGCGGACGGTCTTCGTGCTGGAGGAGGAAGCGCGCGCCGGCTGCGAACGGGGCCGGGTGACGCGGGAGCTCCTGGAGAAGCACGGCGTCACCGGATCGACCCGCGTCTATGTCTGCGGCCCGCCGCCGATGGAAGAAGCCGTGGAAAAGGCGCTGGAAGAAATCGGCATCGACGGCGGCCGGGTCATCCACGAGGCCGCCTGATCCCGGCCGGGTCACCTAGCGCAGGAGTGCCCGGGCGGCTTGGCGTGCCTCTTCGGTGATCGTGTCGCCGGAGATCATCCGGGCGATCTCGTCGACTCTCGCTTCGGGCACGAGCGACGTCACCGTCGACAGAGTCATGTCGTTCTCGACCCGCTTCTCGACGCGCCAGTGATGGCTGCCGAGCGCGGCGACCTGCGGCGAATGCGTGACGACCAGCACCTGGGCACTGCCCCCGGCCAGCGCCGCCAGCCTGCGTCCGACGGCATCCGCCGTGGCCCCGCCGACGCCGCGGTCGATCTCGTCGAAGATCAGCGTCAGCCCGTGGCTGTCGGTGGTCAGGCAGACCTTCAGCGCCAGGAGGAAGCGGCTGAGTTCGCCGCCCGACGCGATCTTTTCAAGCGGACCCGACGGCGCGCCGGGATTGGTGGCGACGCGGAAGGCGACGCTGTCCTGGCCGTCCGGTCCGGGCGGGGCGGCGGCGATTTCGGTGGCGAAGACCGCGCGCTCCATCTTCAGCGGCGCCAGCTCCGCCATCACCGCCTTGTCGAGCCGCGCGGCAGCTTGCCGCCGGGCGGCGCTCAGATGTCCGGCGGCGGCAAGATAGCGCTCTCCGGCCCCGGCCTCCGCCTTCTCCAGCGCGGCGAGCGATCCGGCGCCGCCGTCGATCGCCTCGATGCGGGCCTGGAAATCGGCCGCCAGCCCGGGCAGGTCATCGGGCACGACGGCATGTTTGCGCGCCAGCGCCCGCAGCGCGAAAAGCCGTTCCTCCACGGCCTCCAGCTCCAGCGGATCGAAGGTCAGCGCGTGAAGGCAGGCCTCCACCCCGGCCTGCGCCTCGGCAAGCTCGGCCATGGCGCGGTCGAGCGCGGCCAGCGGTTCCTCGGCCAGCCCCTCCAGCGCGCCGCCCGCGCCTTCGAGCCAGCGCGCGGCCTGGGCCAGCGCGCCTTCCGCGCCGTCGCCGCCCATCGCCTCCTGCGCGCTGCGCACGTCGCCCAGCACCCGCTCGGCCGATTGCATCAGGCGGCGGCGGGTGTCGAGCTCGGGCTCCTCGCCGGGCTGGGGGTCGAGCTTCAGCAGCTCCTCGGCGGCATGGCGCAGGAATTCCTCTTCGGCGCGGGCCTTCTCCAGCGAGTCCGCGGCGCGCTCCCGCGCCTTGCGGGTGGCGCGCCATTCCGTCCAGGCCTCGGCAAGGTCGTCCAGCAGGTCGCCATGCTGGCCGTACTCGTCGAGCAGCGCCCGGTGGCCGCGCGCATCCAGCAGGCCGCGGTCGTCATGCTGGCCGTGCAGCTCCACCAGAACGGAAGACAGCTGGCGAAGCACCTCGCCGGAGACCCGCCGGTCGTTGACCCAGGCGGTCTTGCGCCCCTCGGTGGTGTTCACGCGGCGCAGGATCAGCTCGTCCTCGTCCGGAATCCCGGCTTCGGCGAGGATGGCGCGGGCGGGATGCTCCGGCCCCAGCTCGAACAGCGCGGTGACCTCGCCCTGGGCCGCGCCCTGGCGCACCAGGTCGGCCCGGCCGCGCCAGCCCAGCACGAAGCCCAGCGAATCGAGCAGGATCGACTTGCCGGCCCCGGTCTCGCCGGTCAGCACGTTGAGGCCCGGCCGGAAATCGAGATCCAGCCGGTCGATGATCAGGATGTCGCGGATTTCAAGACCACGCAGCAACCGGAGCGCCCCTCACCCAAATGCCCTTGTCAGAGCCACTCGCCCTTGATCGACTGGCGGTAGATCTGCACCAGCCAGCTGCCGCCCGCCGGTTCCAGCGGCAGGCCCTGGCCGGTCAGCAGAGTGTAGGCATCCTCGTACCAGACGCTGCCCTGGAAGTTGTAGCCCAGGATCGCGCCCGCCGTCTGCGCCTCTTCGCGCAGGCCGAGCGACAGGTAGCACTCGATCAGCCGGTAGAGCGCCTCGGGCGTCTGGCTGGTGGTCTGGAAGTCCTGCACCACCGTGCGGAAGCGGTTCGCGGCGGCGGTGTAGTGCTCCTTCTTCAGGTAGTAGCGCCCGATCTCCATCTCCTTGCCCGCGAGATGGTCGAAGGCGAGGTCGAACTTCAGGATCGCCGAGCGGGCGTATTCGCTGTCGGGATAGCGCTCGATCACCAGCCGCAGCGCCTGCAGCGCCTGGAAGGTCACGCCCTGGTCGCGGCCGACATCGTCGATCTGGTCGTAGTAGCTCAGCGCCAGCAGGTACTGGGCGTAGGCGGCGTCCTTGTCGGCGGGGTAGAAGTCGATGTAGCGCTGCGCGGCGACGCGGCTTTCCTCGTACTTGCGGTCCACATGCAGCGCATAGGCCTGCATGATCAGCGCCCGCCTGGCCCATTCCGAATAGGGATAGAGCCGCTCGACCTCGCCGAAAAAGTTCGCGGCCTCCTCGGCATTGTCCTGGGACAGCTCGTATTCGGCGCGGTCGTAGATTTCCTTGGCGGAGAACTGTTCGAACTGGGGCGGCGGCGGCTCGCAGGCGGATAGCAGAACAAGGGCCGCAAAGGCGACCGCAACACCAGATTTCCTGCCTGCCGACATCATGCCCGTAACTTCTCCGCTCGCCGTATGTCCGGTCGGTCTAACCGGTTCGGCACTCCGATAGCACAGAGATTTTCCGGGCAAAACGCCTCAGCCGAGATTTTGATGACGCGCTCTGCGCGGCCATGCACACGTTTCCGTTCAGGCGCAGAGGGCCAGGTCGCTGACCGAGACGCCGACGCCGGGCAGGCGGGCCGCCAGGTCGGTGTCGCAATCGACGGTCCGCCAGGCGGTCGGATCGGCGAAAAGCTGGCGCAGCAGCTCGTTGGTCAGGGCGTGTCCCGCGCGGATGCCGGTGTAGCGGCCGAGGATCGGGCCGCCGGCCATGGCGAGGTCGCCGAGCGCGTCGAGCATCTTGTGGCGCACCGGTTCGTCGCGGTGGCGCAGGCCGCCGGGGCTGACGATGCGGGCGCCGTCGACCACGACGGCATTCTCCAGCGTGCCGCCGAGCGCCAGGCCCGCGGCATGCATCGCCTCGACATCGGACTGGCGGCAGAAGGTGCGGCTGTCGCAGAGCTCGCGGATGAAGGCGCCGTTGGCGAGGTTCAGCTCGCGCTCCTGCTCGCCGATGGCGGCATCGGGGAAGGCGATCTCGAAGCGCAGCTGCACCGTTTCGGACGGCTCCAGGCGCGCGACGGCATCGCCGCGGCGTACCTCCACCGGCTTGAGGATCTCGATCACTTTCGCGGGAGCGGTCAGCGTCTCGACCCCGGCATTGAGGATGCCGCGCACGAAGGGCGCCGCCGACCCGTCGAGGATCGGAACCTCGGGGCCGTCGAGCGCGACCTGCGCGTTGTGGATGCCGAGGCCGGCCAGCGCGGCCATCACATGTTCCACGGTCGATACGGTGTCGCCGTCGGCGCCGACGAGGCGGGTGCAGAGCGGGGTCTGCTCCACCATGTCCCAGCGTGCCGGGATCGTGCCGCCTGCGGCGGAGGCGTCGGTGCGGCGGAAGGTGATGCCGTGGCCTGCGGGGGCAGGGGAGATGGACATGCGGACGGGACGGCCCGAGTGGAGCCCCTGGCCGAGAAACACGGCCTTGCCTTTCAGAGTCCTCTGCATGTCGTTTCCTTTCTCTGCCTAGTTCGCCTGTCGCAGGATTTCGCCTGCCTTGACGGTCCCTGCCTCTGCGGGCCGGTTTCCTGGAATGGTAGCTAGCGACGGGGCGGCCGGCACTCAATTCAAAGATTGCAACCGACTGAAACACTGGCCGTTTCCGGGTCGGCGAGTTTCCGCCCATGCCTTGGGCGGGGCATGGCAAGTGGTTGTTTGCGATTGCGAAATGCGCCGTCCGGCCGGGGCGGGATCCGGCGGAAAACGGGAACACGCGAGCGGCCGGAAATGTTGCGGAAGACGGCTTCGGGGACCGGGAGGGGCGGGTATTCCGGACCCTCCCGGCGGGACCGGCCGGGTCTCAGGCGCGTCCGCGCGCGGTGCTCGGGCCGCCCCGGGGCGCCGCGGCGGGGCGGTCCGGGCGGCGCGGGCCATGGCCGAAGAGCCGCGCGCAGAGCCCGGCACCGGGCGCGTCCATCCATGTTGCGCCCAGCTGCAGCGGCTCGGCCCCGGCGCCGAGCTTGAAGCGCGCGAGCCCGGGCAGGGTCTCCGTGTCGAGCGTGCCGAGATCGGCCCAGCGGTAGCCGCGGTCCGCCAGCCAGCAGGAGGCCTCCCACAGCAGCAGCGCATGCGCGCCGCTGCGGCGCCCGACCTCGCCGCTCCACCCCAGATGGTAGGTCGCCGACTTCCCGTGCAGCAGGAACAGCATCGCCGCGGCGGGCTGGCCCAGGAAGGAGGCGGTGAAGACCCGGGCGGAGCGGGCGCCGTTCTGCACCCGCCAGTTATAGGTGAAGCTGCGGGGCAGGCGCTTGTAGCCGCGGCTGCGGGCCTGGGCCTCCTCGCGCCGCAGCAGCCAGTGATCGGCATCCGCGGGCAGGGGGCCCTGGCTCAGGTCCAGCCGTTCCGACCGGGCGCGGCGCAGCCCGTTGCGCCATTTGGCCCCGAGCCGCGCCATCCGCTCCGCCTCGGAGCCGTCCAGGGGCAGCCGTGCCAGGGTGCTGCCGGTGACCATCGGCAGCAGTCCGGCACCTTCCAGCGGGTCGCAGCCGCCGCTGCGCTCCGGGGTGGCGATCACGCCGCGGCAGCGGCGGCGCAGGAGGCGCACCAGCGCCAGCGTGGCCTCCGCCGCCTCCGGGGTCGAGACCGGGCCGTTCCAGACCGGGCCGCGGGCGATCAGGGCGAAATCGCCGAAAAGCGGCCAGCGCCGCAGCAGCACCTGCGCGGCCGCGTGCGGCTGGCGCGGCGGGCCGAGGCCGAACCAGGCGACGCGGCCGCCGATGGCGGCGCAGGCGCGGCCATAGGCCGGGTGCTGCTGCATCGGCACCGGGGAGAGTTCGGGAACCTGGCGAAGCTCTGTCCATTCCATGGACAACGTTAACCGGATGGGAACCTAAGGCGGGGTTAATGCCGCCATGCGCAGGAATTCCGCCCCCGTTCTCGGCATCGTCGCCCCGCGTGCCCGGCCCACATTCGCCGGGGCGTTCTGGCTGGCCTCGCTGGTGTCAATTCCCGTTGGCGTGATCCTGTTCACGATCGAAGGAGCGGCGGGAATGTTGTTCTAGGCGCATGGGCCGGCGGTTGCTAACGTCCGGGCATGATTAGCCCATCTGGAGACATAGTGAGATGATCCGTTCCCTGGTTGCAGGAGCCGCCCTGATTGCCGTCGCCGCCGCCGTGCAGGCCGCCGAGCCGACCGAGCCGAATGTCGTGGCGCGCACCGCGGCGATGAAGACCATCGGAAAGAACACCAAGCTGCTGGGCAACATGGCCAAGGGAAGCGTTGCCTTCGACGCCTCGGCGGCGCAGCAGGCCGCGCTGGCGATCGCCGGCGAAGCGGCGAACATCCCGTCGCTGTTCGAAACCCAGGCCGACGACCCGGCCTCCGAGGCCAAGCCGGTCATCTGGCAGCAATATGACGATTTCACCATGAAGGCCGCCGATCTGGAGGATGCTGCCTCGGCCGCGGCGGAGAGCATCCTGGCCCAGGCCGATATCGGTCCGGCGCTCGGCCAGCTCGGCGCTGCCTGCAAGGCCTGCCACAGCACCTACCGCGAGTGATCGCGCGCGGGGCGGCTCCGGCGCCGCCCCGCGGACCTTCCTCCGGCACTCCCCCCTCCCGGCTTGCCGACGGGACATTGCGCCAGGAAGGCTTTTCGCCAATTCCGGCTAAGCGGAACCCTGCCTGCCGGCGCGCTTTGCAGCGCCGACGTGACCGGTCCGCCCGCAGCGCCGCGGCAACTCCGCAAGCTCCTTGACGGGCAACCGGGCCCGGATGGTTGCAATCCCGGTGGAACTCCGCCGGTGCGGCACTGCCGGCGACGTCCGGGGCCAGCGGGCGCTTTCAGCCGGCATCACTTGCCGGGAACAGGCGGCCTGCGCAGGCTGCGCAATCATCGGCTGCTCTGCGCGGCCCGGACCGGGCCGCGCGTCAGAAGAAGCTCTGCGGGTCGATGTCCACGGCGAGGCGCAGATTCGGCGGCGGCCGCAGCTGCGACAGCCAGTTGCGCAGCCCCTGCTGCAGCGGCGCCGTTTTTTCCGCCTTCACCAGCAGACGCACCCGGTGGCGCCCGCGGATCCGCGCGATCGGCGCGGGGGCCGGTCCGTAGACCTCGGCGCCGATCTCCTTCAGCGGACCCGCGGCGCGGGCCAGCGCCTGGCCGAAATCGAACACCTCCGCGACATCGGGCGAACTGAGCACGATACCCGCCATCCGCCCGAAAGGCGGCATCGACAGATAGCGCCGCGCCTCCGCCTCTGCCCGCCAGAAGGATTCCTCGTCGCCCGAAAGGATCGCCTGGATCACCGGGTGCTCCGGCTCGTGCGACTGCAGCAGCGCCAGCCCCGGCTTCTCGGCGCGCCCGGCGCGCCCGGCCACCTGGCGCATCTGCTGGAAGGTCCGCTCGGCCGCGCGCAGGTCCGAGCCCCGGAGCCCGAGATCGGCATCGATCACGCCGACCAGCGTCAGGTTGGGGAAGTTGTGCCCCTTGGAGACCAGCTGCGTGCCGATGATGATCTCGGCATCGCCGGCCGCGATTTCCTCGATCCGCTGCTTCAGCTCGCGCGCCGTGCCGAAGAGGTCCGAAGACAGGACGGCCAGCTTCGCCTCCGGAAAGAGCGCCTGCGCCTCCTCGGCGAGGCGCTCGACGCCGGGACCGACCGGGGCCAGGCGGTCCTCGGCATCGCATTTCGGGCAATGCGTCGGCATCGGGATCGACAGGCCGCATTGATGGCAGACCAGCCGCTTCTGGAAGCGGTGCTCGACCAGCCGCGCGTCGCAATGCGGGCAGCCGATCTGGTCGCCGCAGGCGCGGCAGACGGTGACCGGCGCATAGCCGCGGCGGTTGAGGAAGAAGAGCACCTGCTCGCCCTTTTCCAGCCGCGTTTCGGCGGCACGCTGAAGCGTGGGCGAGATCCATCGGTTCGAAGGCAGGCTCTCGCGGCGCATGTCGATGGCGCGCATTTCGGGCAGGACCGAGGGGCCGAAGCGCGACACCAGGTCGAGGCGGCGGTACTTGCCCTGTTCGGCATTGACCCAGGTTTCCAGCGAGGGCGTCGCCGAGGCCAGCACCACCTGCGCGTGGCATAGCGAGGCGCGCAGCACCGCCATGTCGCGGGCATTGTAGAGCACGCCGTCCTCCTGCTTGTAGGAGGTGTCGTGCTCCTCGTCGACGACGACGAGGCCGAGATCCCTGTAGGGCAGGAACAGCGCCGAGCGGGCGCCGATCACCATCTGCGCATCGCCGGTGGCCGCCATGCGCCAGCAGCGGCGGCGTTCGGTCATGGTCACGCCGTGATGCCATTCCGCGGGCTTCGCGCCGAAGCGCTTTTCCACCCGAGTGAGAAACTCGGCGGTCAGCGCGATCTCCGGCAGGAGCACAAGCGCCTGCCGTCCCTGCGCCAGGCAGGCGGCGACGGCCTCCAGATAGACTTCCGTTTTCCCGGACCCGGTGACGCCCTTCAGCATGGTCGTGCCGTAGCGCCCCGAGCGGATCGCCTCTGCCAGCGCTTCGGAGGCGGCGCGCTGGTCATCGGTCAGGGCCTTGCCGGGCAGGGTCGGGTCGAGCGGCGGATAGGGCGTGTCGCGCGGGGCCTCGATCTCGGCCACCGCACCTTGGTCCACCAGCCCCTTGATCACCGAGGAAGAGGTGCCCGCCTCGTCGGACAGTTCCTTCATCGTCACCGGCTGGCCGCCGAAGCCGTCGAGCGCGTCGAGCACGCGGGCGCGGGCATCGGTCATCCGCGCAGGCTCTTCGGTCCCGCGGACATAGAGCGTCTTCATCGACGGCGGGTCCGACAGGCCGGGCGCCCGGGCGGCCAGCCGCAGCATCGCGGGCCAGGAGGTCAGGGTGTAATCGGCGGCGCGGATCAGGAATTCCTGCATCTCCTCGCGCATCGGGGGCACGTCGAGCACGCGGTAGGCCGCGCGCAGCTTGGCCTCGTCGAACTCCCCGCCGCCCTCGCCCCAGACCACGCCGAGGATCTTGCGCGGGCCGAGCGGCACTTCGAGGAAGTCGCCCTGCCGGCAGCCGCCTTCGGGGGCCTTGTAGTCGAGCAGCCGGTCAAGCGGCTGGGTGGTGAGGACGGATATGCGCGCGCCTGCGGGGAACAAGGGGGATCCTGCCGGTCGGGGATGTCAGGCCCGAGCCGTAGCGGAGGATGCGGGGCGAGGGCAAGGGCGCAGGGCCGCCGGGATCATCGCCCCGCGACGGTCCCGGCGCGGGCATGCCGAGGTTCTGCCGCCGCTTCTGCCCGATGGCGTCCGAAAGGAGCCTCGTGAAGGACGGGCGCATGCGGCGCCGGACGGCCGCGCCGATCGTTGCGGTTCAGGGCGTTCGGGCGATGAGGCCGGGCACGCGGGCAAGGACTTCTCCCGCAAGGATCTCGAAGAGGCGAGCGGCTTCTCCTGATGTCCGGTGCCTTCACGCGGATGGCACGCCATTGTCCCGGAAAATCCGGACCATGCCGCCAGTCGCCGTTCCGATCCGCTCGGGCCGGTCGGAAGGTTGATCTTGCCGAATTCGCCGTTCTCGGCGGTCTTGCAGCCTCCGCTATCCGTGGTCGCGGCGGCTTCGTCGGTCGCACGTGCTGCGAGACCCGTGGCGGGCTTGGCCGCTGTCGCTGACCCGAAACTGGCCGATGCGGAGGCGTTGCGCCCGTCCGGGGCCGCGCCGGGGCTGAAATGCCGCGGTCGATCGCGCGGCGCGCTACCGGTCGCCAGCTTTCGGTTCTGCCTGAGCGGGGACTCCTTGCAAGGGCCGATGTCACGGCTGACCGCGGCATGCGGTCCATTTGCCCGGCCGCGGCCTTTCCTGCTGCGCAGGCATGCAGGGATGGCCGTTTCCGGCGGGCGGCCCAATGAAAGGACAGCGGGGTGGCGTGCAATTCAGGGTTGCGCGCGCTACCCTTGCTGCCGACCGGTGCGGCAGGAGGGCCGATGCGGGCGGATCGGAGAAGGAAGCAGATTGCTGGGGCCGCGTTGGCCGCAGCCACGATCCTGCCGGGAGCGGCGGCAGCGGCGGACGGTTTCGAGACCTGTGCCGATCCTGCCTTCCTCGCGGAAGAGGGCCAGTCGCACGGCGCGGTCTGCGCAGCTGCCAGCGCGGCGGGCGACTCCCTGGAGACCTGCGGCATGGACCTTTCCGCGCCGGTGGAGATCGAGACCGCCGACAGCTTGGCGGCGGGGCGGGACCGCTGCCTGGCGAGCTATGACTGCACTCTCGGCCGCATCCGCATCCTGGCGCCGGACCTGCTTGCCGGCCATCTGCCGCCCGGCGATGCCTATGCAGCCCTGTCGGTGCAGGCGGCCTTCCGCTCGCTGCTGGCGCATGAACTGGTCCACGCGCTGATCGCCCAGCGGCCCGGCGGTGCCGCCCTGCACCAGGTGGACGAGGAATACATCGCCGACGCGCTGGAGCTGGCTGCCCTCGGCCCGGACGAACGCGCGGCATTCCTCGCCGCGGCGGGGCCGGGCGGCGAGATCACCCTGTCCTGGTCGCGCTTCGCGCCGCGCCGCTTCGCCGCCGCCGCCTGGCGGCATTTCGCGGCCCATGGCTGCGGCGCGGTGCGTGAAATCCTGGCAGGGCGCTTCTCTTTCCAGCGCCGCCGCTGAAGCCGGGCCGCGCCTTGACCTGCGGCCCTTTGGTCTTTGTCCGCCGCGCGCCGGAGAGGTATCAGGGGGCGAGGGCAGGAGGCAGCGCATGCAGGGGAAGTGGATCGCCGGGATGATCGTGGCCGTGGCCGCCGTTGCGGGGGCGGCGATGTACTACCTGCAGGTCTACTACTATTACGATCCGGTCCCGGCAGGCAGCCTGCAGATCCGGCTGACCTCCGTGTCCGGCGTGGCAGAGGCGATCCCGGCCGGGGAGGTCGAGGCGATCGACGCCAATTCCTCGCCCATCCGGTTCCGCGCCTGCTTCGAGACGCCGGTCTCGCTGGCCACGCTGACCGAGACCTATGAACTCTATGAGGCCGCCGAGCCGCTGACGGCGCCCGGCTGGTTCTCCTGCTTCGACGCGGGCGCCATAGGCGCGGCGCTGGAAGACGGCAGCGCCGTCGCCTTCCTCGGCGAGGAGAACGTCCATTACGGCATCGACCGCGTCGTCGCGGTCATGCAGGACGGCCGGGGCTACGCCTGGCAGCAGATCAACCATTGCGGCGAGAAGGTCTTCGACGGCGAGCCTGCCCCCGAAGGCTGCCCGCCGCCCCCGCAGGAGTGAGCCCGTGCCGGAAGCCGATCCCATCCTGATCGGCGGCTTCGCCGCCTTCACCACCGCGATCGTGGTCTATTTCGCGGGTGTCCGCCTGACGGCCTCGGTTCCGTTCCTGCGCGCCTATTCGATCCCCGAGCCGGTCTCGGGCGGGCTGCTGGCGGCGCTGATCGCCTGGGCGGTCGTCGCCTTCACCGGAAGGGAAGTGTCCTGGGACCTGTCGGCGCGCGATTTCCTGCTGGTCTATTTCTTCACCACGGTCGGGCTGTCGGCGCGGCTGTCGGACCTGATCAAGGGCGGGCCGGTACTGGCGCTGATGCTGGCGCTGACCATCGGCTACATGGTGGTGCAGGCCGGGATCGGCATCGTCTCGGCGCTGGCCTTCGGCCTGCCGAGCCAGGCCGGCACCATGCTGGGCACCGCCGCTCTGATCGGCGGGCATGGCACCGCGATCGCATGGGGGCCGGTGGTGCAGGACACCTATGGCGTGCCCGGCGCGGCGGAGCTGGGCATCGCCATGGCGACGCTGGGGCTTATCTCGGCGAGCCTGCTCGGCGGCCCGATCGCGCGCTACCTGATCGACCGCCACAAGCTGGCCGCGCCCGAGGCCGATCCCGAATCCTACGCGGCTGCCGCCATTTCCGACGAGGGCCACACGCCGGGGCGGCTGACGAACGGCGATTTCCTGCGCGCGATCCTGTGGATCAACATCGCCGTCGCGCTCGGCTCCGCCTTCCACGAGGCGCTGTCCGAACTCGGCGTGATGCTGCCGCTCTTCGTGCCCTGCCTGCTGACCGGCATCGTGCTGTCGAACGCCGTGCCGCGCATCCTGCCGAAGATCGAATGGCCCGCAGGCACGCCGGCCATGGGGCTGATCCAGGAATTCAGCCTCTCGGTTTTCCTTTCCATGTCGCTGATGTCGATGGAGCTCTGGACGCTCGCCGCCCATGCCGGGCCGCTGGCGCTGGCCATCGTGCTGCAGTCGGTGGCCGCCACCGCCTTCATCCTGCTCGTCGTCTTCCGCGCGATGGGCAAGGATTACTTCGCCGCCGTGGTCGCCTCTGGCTTCACCGGGGTGACCCTGGGCGCGACGCCGACCGCCATCGCCAACATGACCGCCGTGACCCAGCGCTATGGCCCGTCGCCGCTGGCCTTCATCGTGCTGCCGCTGGTCTCGGCCTTCTTCGTCGACATCGCGAACGCGCTAATCATCAAGCTGGCGCTCGGCTTCTGAGCCGCAGGAGCCCCGAAACCGGCGGAGATGCTTGCCATTCCCCTCGCGCGGCTGGTATCGCGCGACGGACCGTAGCCAGACGCAGAGAATTCCCCCGATGCCCGACCTGCTGATCGAACTCTTTTCCGAAGAAATCCCGGCCCGGATGCAGACGAAGGCGGGCGAGGACCTGCGGAAGCTGGTGACCGACGGCCTGGTCGAGGCGGGGCTGACCTATGCCGGGGCGGGCGCCTTCGCCACGCCGCGCCGCCTGGCGCTGACCGTGCAGGGGCTGCTGGCCGAAAGCCCGACCCTGACCGAGGAACGCAAGGGCCCGAAGGTCGGCGCGCCGGAAAGGGCCATCGAGGGCTTCCTGCGCTCCACCGGCCTGACCATGGACCAGCTGGAGATACGCGACGACAAGAAGGGGCAGGTCTACTTCGCCTCCTTCGAGAAGCCCGGCCGGAAGGCAGCGGAGATCGTCGCCGAGGTGCTGGCCGACGCGATCCACAAGTTCCCCTGGCCGAAATCCATGCGCTGGGGCGCGGGCGAGCTGCGCTGGGTGCGTCCGCTGCACTCGATCCTGTGCATTCTCTACGATGAGGCCGGCAGCGAGATCGTGCCGCTGGAAGTCGGCGGCATCGCGTCGGGCGATACCACCGAAGGCCACCGCTTCATGGCGCCGGGCCGCTTCAAGGTCACCAGCTTCGACGACTACGCCGCGGCGCTGAGCCGCCGCAACGTCGTGCTCGATGCCGATGACCGCGCTTCGCATATCTGGGCCGACGCCACCAACCAGGCCTTTGCCTGCGGGCTGGAGGCGGTCGAGGACCACGGACTGCTGATCGAGGTGTCGGGCCTCGTCGAATGGCCGGTGGTGCTGATGGGCGAGATCGGCGAGGATTTCCTCGGCCTGCCGCCCGAAGTGCTGAAGACCTCGATGAAGGAGCACCAGAAGTTCTTCTCGGTGAAGGATCCGGCGACCGGCAAGATCGTGCGCTTCGTCACCGTGGCGAACCGCGAGACCCGCGACGGCGGGGCGGAGATCCTGCGCGGCAACCAGAAGGTGCTGTCGGCGCGTCTCAGCGACGCGAAATTCTTCTGGGAGAACGACCTGCGCGTGGCGAAGGCCGGGATGGGCGACTGGCTCGAGTCGCTGACCCATGTGACCTTCCACAACAAGCTGGGCTCCCAGGCGGAGCGGATCGCCCGCATCGCGGCGCTGGCCCGCGGAATCGCGCCGATCGTCGGCGCCGATCCGGAACAGGCGGAGACCGCGGCGCGGCTGGCCAAGGCGGACCTGTCGTCCGAGATGGTCTACGAATTCCCGGAGCTCCAGGGCGTGATGGGCGGCTACTATATCGAGGCGGCCGGGCATCCTGCGGCAATCGCTGCCGTGGCCGGGGCGCATTACCAGCCGCTGGGGCCGTCGGACGACGTGCCCTCCGCGCCGCTGTCGGTGGCGGTCGCGCTGGCCGACAAGATCGACACGCTGACCGGGTTCTGGGCGATCGACGAGAAGCCGACCGGCTCGAAGGACCCGTTCGCGCTGCGCCGTGCCGCTCTGGGCGTGATCCGTCTGGTTCTGGAGAACGGCGTGCGCTGCAACCTGTCGGAGGTCTTCGCCAAGGGCTATCCGGGGGCTGATGCCGCCGATCTGATGGGCTTCTTCCATGACCGGCTGAAGGTCTACCTGCGCGACAAGGGCATCCCGCATGACGTGATCGATGCCTGCCTCGCGATGCCGGGCAATGACGACCTGGCGCTGCTGGTCAAGCGGGCCGAGGCGCTGGAAGGCTTCCTGAAGACGGCGGACGGCGGCAATCTGGTGCAGGGCTTCAAGCGGGCGAACAACATCCTGGCGCAGGCCGAGGAGGCTGACGGGGTGGAATACTCCTTCGGACCCGACGCCAAGCTGGCGGAGACCGGCGAGGAGCGGTCGCTCTTCGCGGCGCTGGAGAGCGAAGGGCGGGCGATCTCCTCGGCCATCGAGGCCGAGGATTTCGCGGCGGCCATGCGGGGCATGGCCGCCCTGCGCGCCCCTGTCGACGCGTTCTTCGAAGCCGTGCAGGTCAACAGCGACAACCAGGTCGTCCGGCGCAACCGGCTGAACCTGCTGCATGTGATCCGCACGACCTGCAGCCAGGCCGCGGATCTGTCGAAGCTCTCCGGCGAGCGCGCGGTTCCCGAACTCTGAGCCTCCGCCGCCTGCCGCCCCGCCCGGCGGCCCGGCAATCCGGGCCGGCCGGACCTTGACCGGCCCGGGCCTCCGGGCGCAGCGGCAGCCGGGTCCGGCCTTCCCGGGCCTGCCACTTTCGCAGCGCTTGGCCTTCCCGCGGCACCGGTGTAGCCTCCGGTCGGGATGCGACGGAGGAGACCGGGCCCTTGCTGAAACACCTGACGTTCAAGGCCTTCACCGAGATCACCAAGACCGCGACGATCACGGTGGACCAGCATGGCGGCCGCGCCAAGTGCCTGCAGCGGCTGATCCGGCTCGACATGCCCGTGCCCACCACCGTCGCGCTGAGCTTCGAGACCGTCCGCCAGATCGCCCAGGGCAAGATGACCGATGTCGAGGCGATCCTCGATTTCTTCGGCGACACGCCGCTGGTTTCCGTGCGCCCCTCCGCCGAGGGCGCCGACTGGGGCGGGCCGGGCGCGATCCTCAACATCGGCATGAACGAGCGCCGCCATGCCGTCATGGTGCAGCGCCGCGGCGAGGATGCCGCCAACGCCATCTACCTGCGCTTCATCCACACCTATGCCGTCCAGGTGGCGCATCTGGACGCCGACCTCTTCCCGCCGGTGCAGCGGCCCGCGCGCTCCGACGTGGCCGAGGCGCTGCGCATCTACGAGATCGAAACCGACGAACCCTTCCCGGAAGAGCCGGCCGAGCAGCTGGCGGGCGTGCTGCGTTCGATGGCGCGGGCCTGGGAAGGCACCTCCGCGCGGCTCCTGCGCAAGGCGCGCGGCGCGCCCGAGGATGCCGGGCTGGGGCTGGTCGTCCAGCGCATGTCGCTGGGCGTCGGCAATGACGAGAGCGGCTCGGGGGTGATGCAGTTCATCAACTCCACCACCGGCAAGGCGCAGATCACCGGCCGCTACATGAGCCAGAGCCAGGGCCGCGACGCGCTGGCGCTGAAACATGCCGCCATCTTCCTGACCCGCGATCCGCGCGGCCCGTCCCTGGAGGAGCTGGCCCCCGAGATCTTCGACCAGCTGGTGGGGCTGGGCGAGCTCGCGCGCTCCAAGCTGCGCGAGGAGATGCAGATCGAGTTCGTCATCCAGGACAGCGTGCTCAGCGTCATCGACGCGGTCCGCGTTGCCCGCACGGCGCGCGCCAATGTCGAGATCGTCGTGGGGCTGGCGCAGGACCGGATCATCACCCGGGACGAGGCCCTGCTGCGGGTGCCGCCGCGCTCGCTCAACGAGCTGATGCACTGGCAGGTCAACCCGGAGGCCGAACGCAACGCGCTGCTGCGCGGGATCGCCGCCAGCCCGGGCGCGGCCGTCGGCAAGCTCGTCTTCAGCTCGACCCGCGCCCAGGCGCTGGCCGCCCAGGGCGAGGCCTGCATCCTGGCCAAGCGCGAGACCTCGCCGGACGACGTGCGCGGCATGCATGCTGCCAAGGGCGTGCTGACCGCCAAGGGCGGGATGTCGAGCCATGCGGCGGTGATTGCCCGCGGCCTCGGGGTGCCCTGCGTCGTCGGGGCGGGGCAGATCATCATCGACCGCCGCGCGCGCCACATGCGGCTGCCCGACGGGCGGATCTTCGAGGAGGGCGCGCTGGTCACGCTCGACGGCTCGGCCGGCGAGGTGCTGGACGGCGCGGCGGACATGCTGGAACCGGCGCTCGGCGAGGCCTTCCAGACTTTGCTGGGCTGGGCCGACGCGGTGCGCGACATCGGCGTCCGGGTCAATGCCGACACGCCCGAGGATGCCCGCATCGCGCGGACCTTCAAGGCCGAGGGCATCGGCCTGTGCCGCACCGAGCACATGTTCTTCGACGACGACCGGCTGACGGTGATGCGCGAGATGATCTTCGCCGACGCCCCCGAGGACCGCGCCGACGCGCTGCGCCAGCTTCTGCCGATGCAGCGCGAGGATTTCACCCGGCTCTTCGAGATCATGGAAGGCCTGCCGGTCTGCATCCGGCTGTTCGACCCGCCCCTGCACGAATTCCTGCCCGCCGACCGCCAGGGCGTGGTCGACCTGGCCAATGCGCTCGGCCGCCCGGTCTCGGACGTGCAGGCGCGCATCGACTCGATGACCGAATTCAATCCGATGCTCGGCCTGCGCGGCGTGCGCCTCGGCATCACCGTGCCCGAGATCTACGAGATGCAGGTCCAGGCGATCTTCGAGGCAGTGATCGCGCTGGCCGATGCCGGAACCGAGGTTGTCCCCGAGATCATGCTGCCGCTGGTCTCGGCGCAGCGCGAGGTGGAGATCCTGCAGAGCCGGATCGAGCAGGTCGCCGCCAAGGTCCGCGCCGAGCGCACCGCCGCCTTCTCCTACAAGCTGGGGGTCATGGTGGAGACCCCGCGCGCCGCGCTGAAGGCGCACAACATCGCCGAGCTCTGCTCCTTCATGAGCTTCGGCACGAACGATCTGACGCAGATGACCTACGGGCTTTCGCGGGACGATGCGGGACGCTTCATGCAGACCTACGTGCAGCAGGGCGTGTTCAAGGAGGACCCGTTCCACTACCTCGACAAGGAGGGCGTCGGAGAGCTCTTGCAGATCGGCGCGCAACGCGGGAGGAAGGCAAATCCGCGAATCGTTCTGTCGATTTGCGGCGAACATGGCGGCACGGCTGATTCGATTGCCTTCGCCAGGGAGTGCGGTTTTAACTATGTTTCATGTTCGCCGTTCCGTGTGCCGGTTGCCCGTCTGGCGGGCGCCCACGCCGTTCTGACGCGGCGATAGTCCCGAAATTACGACAAATTCTTGACAATCGGCAGATTCTCGCCGACATGTGGAATGTGGCCTTGGTGCCACTATCCGCCCAATGCGTACTTTTTGTCGAGTATTGCATCTAGCGGCCGGTCTTTATACGCCCCGAGTCGGAATTGATCGACTTGGGTGAAATTGTCATGATACTGCGTGCATTGGCGACCGTTGCTGCTGTCCTCCATATCGGAGTCGCGGCGGCAGAGGTAACCATGAGCACCTCGAATGACCCTTCTCTCGATATCGACACCGGGCTGGGCGCTCTCTTCGATGCGGAGCGCGACGTGCTCCTGTCGGACGGGGTCGCTCTGGGGTCTCTGACCGTCCGTCCGGTCCCCCGCGGGGAGCGCAAGCCGCGCTTCCGCAAGAAAGTCCAGTACACCCGCGACTGGCTGTCGGACCAGACCGCGAAGGGCGGCGGGCCGGAATGGGAATGCCTGTCCGAGGCGCTCTATTTCGAGGCCCGCGGCGAAAGCGTGAAGGGCCAGTTCGCCGTGGCCGAGGTGATCCTGAACCGGGTGAAGTCCAAGGCCTATCCGAATTCGGTCTGCGGCGTGGTCAACCAGGGCAGCGGCCGCAAGCATGGCTGCCAGTTCAGCTATGCCTGCGACGGCCGGGCCGAGACCATCGGCGAGAAGAAGGCCTGGAAGCAGGTCTCCAAGGTCGCGGCGCTGATGCTGAAGGGCGCGAAGAGCAACCTGACCCACGGCGCCACGCATTACCACACCCGCGCGGTGCGGCCGAACTGGGCCTCGATCTTCCCGCGCACCGCCTCGATCGGGGTGCATTACTTCTACCGGCAATAGGCCCCGGACCGCCGGCCGGCGGTCCTCCGCCGCGGCATCGCGCTGCGGCGTTTCCGTCTTGCCTTGCCCGCGGCACCGTCCATATCCTGTCGGACCGGAGCGGGGCCCCGGGCCGATGGCGGCCGGCCCCGCGCCTGAACGGAACTTGGAGACTTGCCATGCGGAAGCTGTTCGGAACAGACGGGGTGCGCGGCCGCGCCAACAGCCACCCGATGACCGCCGAGATGGCGCTGCGCCTCGGCGCGGCGGCCGGACGCTATTTTCGCCGCGACGGCAAGGACACGCACCGCGTGGTGATCGGCAAGGACACGCGCCTGAGCTGCTACATGCTGGAAACCGCGCTGACGGCCGGGCTGACCTCCACCGGCATGAACGTGCTGCTGCTGGGGCCGGTGCCGACCCCGGCGGTGGGGATGCTGACCACCTCGATGCGCGCCGATGTCGGCATCATGATTTCTGCCAGCCACAATCCGCACGAGGATAACGGCATCAAGTTCTTCGGCCCTGACGGCTTCAAGCTGTCGGATGCCGCCGAGGAGGAGATCGAGGCGCTTCTGGAGGCCGGGGTCGAACCGGCCAAGCCCGAAAACATCGGACGCGCCAAGCGGATCGACGATGGCCGGTTCCGCTATCAGGAGCGGGTGAAATCCACCCTGCCTCACGGCATGACGCTCGACGGGCTGAAGGTGGTGATCGACTGCGCCAACGGCGCGGCCTACCGCGCCGCGCCGGAGGTGCTCTGGGAACTCGGTGCCGAGGTGGTCCATCTCGGCGTCAGCCCGAACGGCCGCAACATCAATGACGGCGTCGGCTCCACCGCGCCGCAGGCCGCGGCCGAGGCGGTGCGGGCGCATGGCGCGCATGTCGGCATCTGCCTCGACGGCGATGCCGACCGGGTGCTGATCCTCGACGAGACCGGCGCGCAGGCCGATGGCGACCAGATCATGGCGCTGCTGGCCGCCCGCTGGGCCGAGGAAGGGCGGCTGAAGGACGGCACGCTGGTCGCGACCGTCATGTCGAATCTCGGGCTGGAACATTTCCTCGCGGCGTGCGGGCTGAAGCTGCACCGCACGCCGGTGGGCGACCGCTACGTGGTCGAGGCGATGCGCCGCCACGGCTGGAACCTGGGCGGCGAGCAGTCGGGCCATATCGTCATGACCGACTATGCCACCACCGGCGACGGCCTGCTGGCCGGGCTGCAGTTCCTTGCGGAGATGGTGCGCATCGGCCGCCCTGCCTCCGAGCTGGCGAAGAGCTTCGAGCCCTGTCCGCAGCTCCTGAAGAACGTCCGCTACGCCGCGGGCAAGGCGCCGCTGGAGGCCGAAGAGGTCAAGGCGGCGATCGCTGCGGCCGAAAAGCGGCTGGAAGGGCAGGGACGGCTGCTGATCCGCAAGTCGGGGACCGAGCCGCTGATCCGCGTCATGGCGGAACATGCCGATCCGGCGGTGCTCAGCGAAGTGGTCGAGGAACTGGCGGGCGCCGTCGAGCGCGCCGCCTGACCGCCCGCGCCGCGGATGACGCTCCCGGTTTGAGGGCCGCCTTAGAGTGCGGTCGGGTCGGCTGGGGGCAGCCGCGGAAGACGGGACGCTGGAAAAGGTCGCCTGCAGGCTATCCTGTCTCCGGCAACGCGATGTTCTTCGGCACCCTCCTGCATGTCAGCGCCGCGGGCTCCGCCGCAGGTCCCGTCGAGACGTGACGCGGCTGGAATGGCTGCGTCCATGCGCCGTTCGGTCATCGCCAAGTCGGCGCCGTGGGTGCCCCCGCGGCCGGGATCTCATGTCCGGCCGCTCGCGGAGCGTTCTCCGGCGCGGGACGCAAGATCTCCGTTGCCCGGCCGGGATGACCGTCCCGCCGCCTGACGGTGCCGAGGATCATTCCGGCAGGCGGGACGGTTCAAGGGCGGGCCAAAGGGCAGGGCGGGGGATTTGCGGGTGCCGCCATCCGGCGGCATTCCCAAGGTTTCGCACGGGCGGAAGGCCCGCCCTGCGGTCAGCCGATCTTGCCGGCCGCGATCGCGTCGAGCACTTCCTGGCGCTGCGGCGGATTGCAGCCGGTCCGCGTGCAGTTGATGGCCGCCGCCCAGGCCGCCCGGGTCAGCAGCGTCTCGAGCGCGGCATCGCCCAGTCCGGACAGCGCCGCCTTGCCGGGGCAGCCGATCTCCAGGATGCCGGCCAGCAGGTTGCCCATGAAGGTGTCGCCCGCGCCGACCGTGTCCGCCACCGCGATCTTCGGCGCCATGACCTGCGCGCGGCCTGCCCGCGTCAGCCCCAGCGCGCCTTCGGATCCGCCGGTGACCACGACCAGCCCGACGCCCTTGCCGGTCAGCTCCGCCGCGAAATCCTCGCGCGACTGGCCGGGGCGCAGATAGTCGAGATCCTCCGAGCTGATCTTGACGATGGACGCGGCCGCGAACAGCGCCTCCACCCGCGGCTCCCAGGCGGCACGGTCGGTGATCATGTTGGCGCGGACATTCGGGTCGAAGGCCAGCATCTGGCTGTCCGCCTGGCCGAGCGCGAAGCGCAGGATGTTGCCTGCGCCCGGTTCGGGGATCAGCGAGATCGAGCCGACGGCGAGGATGTCGCCCGGCTGCGGGTCGATGCCGTCCGCCGTCGGCGCCATGTTCACCGCCGCGCTGTCGCGGTCGTAGAAGGCATAGCGCGGCTCGCCGGTCGACATGTCGACGAAGGCCAGGGTCGAGGGCAGGTCGCTGCGCGGGGTCAGTCCGGTGCGCACGCCGTGGGCCACCATGTCCGCCAGCAGCCGCTCGCCGAACAGGTCGCGCGAGATCGCGCCGAGGAAATGCGACTCCGCGCCTGCGCAGGCGGCTGCCTTGGCAGTGTTCATCGGCGAGCCGCCGGGCAGGGGCAGGAAGGCCTCGCCCGCCGCCGTGCCGACGGGAACGAAATCCATGATCGCTTCGCCGCAGACGAAAATCCGTGCCATCTTCTCCTCCCGGGTTTGGGCATTTGCTACCTGTATGGGCCATTGCCCGTCCAGATGCACGCGGAATTTGTAAACCCGATTTAGAAATTAGCGACCACGCCTGGCAAGCGCAATTCGCCGACAAGGTCGCGCACTTCCTGCCTGGCGGCAATGTTGGACATGGTCAGCCCGCCGCCGCCGCCGACATCGCGCAGGTCAAGCAGAGTCAGCCCGCGCGGGAAGAGCTCGCGGAAGATCACCCTCTCGGCGAAGCCCGGCGCCACGCGGAAGCCGATCCGCTTCGACAGGTCCATCAGCGCGTCGCCCACGCGCTTCTTGTTGTGCATCTGCTGCGAGCCCATGCGGTTGCGCAGCACGATCCAGTCGATCGGCTTCAGCCCGGCCTGGGCGCGCAGCTGGCGCGCGTTCCAGACCATTTCGGCATAGACCGACGGGCCGGTTATCGCGCCGGTATCCGGGTCGTGATGCGCCAGCAGGTCGAAATCGATGAAGCTGTCGTTCAGCGGCGTGACCAGCGTGTCGGCCAGCGAATGCGCGATCTGGCTCAGCCTGGTATGCGAGCCGGGGCAGTCGATCATCAGGAAGTCGTGGCGGCCCTCCAGCTGGGTGATCGCCGCGTCCAGCCGCAGGTCGTAGACATTGGCGCCCTCGGGCACGTCACCGGCCGCGATCTCGGGCAGGGGCAGGTAGTCGGGAATGGGCAGGGCGATGCCCTCGCGGCGGCAGAAGGCGGTCCGGTTCTCGACGAAGCGGCCGAAGGAGCGCTGGCGCAGGTCGAGGTCGATGGCGCCGACGCTATGGCCCATGCGCACCAGCGCCGTGGCCACATGCATGGTCGTGGTCGATTTCCCGGACCCGCCCTTTTCGTTGCCGACGACGATGATGTAGGCCATTTGGCGGACTCTCGGACTTGGGAGGAAGGCGCGCAGCCGCGCGGTGGAAGACACCCTATGTCCTGCGCCCGGCAATGGAAAGCGGTCGCGTCGCGGCCGGGTCCGCAGCCGCGGGAAAACTTTCCGCGGTGCGTCCAATGAGTCACAGCCGCCGCTTTCCCTGTGGATAAGCTGCTGCTAGGGTTGCAGGAAATCGGAACGCGCCGGCCGGCGGGAAGGAAACGGGATGAAGGTCAAGATCGACGTGGACATGACGCCGATGGAGGCGCGGGAACTCATGGGCCTGCCCGATGTGCGGCCGATGCAGGAGGCGTGGCTCGACAAGATGAACGCCAAGATCGAGGAGCACATGGAGCAGCTCACGCCCGAGGCGATGATCCAGAACTGGATGAAGGCTGCGGGCGGCAATGCCGAGATCTTCTCCGATTTCATGTCCGCCTTCATGAACATGAGCAGCAAGGGCTGACGCCCGGGCGGTTCAGCCGCGGCGGCGGCGCAGCAGCAGCGGCAGGGCGGAGGCCAGCAGCAGCAGCCCGGCCGGCAGCGGCACGGCGGCCCGCTGCGCCACCTCGGTGAGCCGGTAATAGGTGGCGGTCGATTCGATCAGCACCCCGGCGCTGCCGTCGGCGAAGAGGAAGAAGCGCGGATCGGCGCGGTCGCTGCGGGCGGAAAGCTCCAGCAGGGTCACGGCGATTCCGTCGGCGTCCACCAGCGACACGTCGAACACGTCCTGTCCGGTCCCGGCCAGATCGCCCGTGGTGGCGAAGAGGCTTCCCGAGACGAGATCGGCGAACAGGATGCCTATCTGGTCGAAGGACACGTCGGACACGACCGGGCCTGACAGCGCGAAGGGCGACGCGGGATCGGTGCGGCCGATCTGGGCGATGGCCTGCAGGAAGCCCTCCTCGTCCGGCGGAATCAGCGAAAGGGCCTCGGCAGGGGCACCCAGTGGGACGCCGGGCGAGATGTAGAACGTGCCCTCGCGCGCCAGGCCGTCCGCGGCGCGGCCCCAGCCGAAATTCTCGATCTCCGAGGTGTCCAGCAGATCGGCCAGCGGCACCGCGTTGACCTCCTCGGCCACGGCGCCGCCGATATCGCCGAAGACGACCACCGGGCCGGCGGCGGTTCCGGCGATCTGCAGGTGCTGGACATTGCGGACGCCCTTCGCCGCCACCGTGATGCTGCCGTCGGACGGGTCGACCAGGAGGAGCTTGCCGACATGTTCGCCATCGTCCTGCGGCGCGCCGCGGCCGTCCGTGCCTGCCGGCAGGTTGTCGCCGGTGGCAAGCAGAAGCCGGCCGTCGGGCAGCACGGCCATCGCGCCGCCGCGATGCGCGCTCGAGCCGTACTGGACCTCCAGCGCCGTGACCGGTTGCGGATCGGCGGGGACGCCGTCCTCCACGGTATAGCGGTAGAGGATCTGGTACTGGGTGTTGCCGGGCACGATCTCGTAGATGTCGTCCACGGCGCGGCCGTCCGCGCAGCAGGCGCCGGGCAGGGGGGCGGGCAGCTCCGCCAGCGGCACGGCGGCGGAGGGCAGCGTGTCCGAGGTCACGAGCACGTAGAGCGCGCTGCCATCGGCCGTGGGGGCGACCTCGAGGAACCCTTCGCGGCCGTTCGGAACCAGCTCGGACGGCAGGTCTGGGGCCTGGAGCACGGCGGCGGTGCCGTCCGCGCCGCTGCGGTAGAGCGTCCCGGTCTGGTCGGCGATCCAGAGGCCCGAAGCATCGGCGGCCGGCGACGCGTAGTTGTTGCCGGACCGGGTCGCGCCGGCCTTGCCTACCTCTGTGATGCGGAGCGTCAGGCTGGAAGGCAGGACCGAAGCGGGTTCCAGCGTGGCGGCAAAGCCCGGCGCAGCGGCGGCCATGGCCGAAAGGGTCGCGGCAAGACGCATGACTCGAGCTCCCGGATGCAATCCCGGAGGATGCTAGCCGAGCCGTGCCGCCAAATCCACAGGGACGCGCGGCCGAAGTCAGATCGTCCGGACGCCCACGTTCTGCGACTCCAGCTGCACCATGCCGCGGTTCTCCATGAAGGCCACGTCATAGGCGTCGCGCCCGACGGCGACGATGACGGTGCTTTCGGGGCGGCACATGCCGGTGGCGTCGACGATATGCCATGCGTCGTCCAGCCAGACCTGGGCCACGGCATGGAAATCCGGCGGCTCGACATCGGGGGCGTAGACCGAGACGTAGCGGGCGGGGATGTCCGAGGCGCGGCAGAGCGTGCAGAGCATGTGGGCATAGTCGCGGCAGACGCCCTGGCGCGAGGTGAAGGTGTCGATCACCGTCGTGGTCGCGTTCGACGCGCCCGGCACGTAGGACAGCTCCTCCGCCACCCAGCCGCGGATGGCATCGACCTTGGCGCCGCCCTCCAGGCCGCCGAAGCGGTGGGTCGCGAAGGTCTCGAACATGTCCGACTGGCAGAAGCGGCTGGGCCGCAGATAGGTCATCGCTTCGGCCGGCAGGTCGTGCCAGGGGGCGGCGGACATGTCCTCCAGCGAAATCTCGGGGCGGGTGATCTCGACCTCGGCGCGGTAGGCCAGCCGCATCACGTCGGCATCGAGCCGCGCGACCACCCGGCTGCCGATGCCGCTTTCGCCCGGGATGCGCGACAGCTGCGCCCCCTGGATGTCCAGCCTGCTCTCCAGCACGTGCTGTCCGTCGGTATCCGCCGCCTCGAGCGTGAGGAACACGACGCGTTCCTTGCCCAGCTGGTAGTCCATCGTCACGTCAACGCCGATCTTCACGCCTGCCCTCCGTTTGCGCTTCCTGTGCCATGTCTACGTGCGAGGCTGGCAGAGGTTGCAATCCTTGTCGCCGGAAAAGAAAAAGGCCGCCCCGGGGGGCGGCCTCGAAAAACCCGGAGGGCTGGGCTCAGAAGCCGAGGCCTTCGTATTTCTTCTTGAACTTGGAAACGCGGCCGCCCTGGTCCATCAGGCGGGTGTTGCCGCCAGTCCATGCCGGGTGCGCCAGCGGATCGATGTCCAGCGCCAGCGTGTCGCCTTCCTTGCCCCAGACGGATTTCATCTGGATGATGGTGCCATCGGTCATCTTGACGTTGATGAGATGGTATTCGGGATGGATGTCTGCTTTCATCGGTCCGGTCCTTACGCCTCGGCGCCGGCCTTGTCGGCCTTCGGCTTGTAGTTGGTGACCTCTGCGATACGGGCGGACTTGCCGCGGCGCGAACGCAGGTAGTAGAGCTTGGCGCGGCGCACGCGGCCGCGGCGCACGACTTCGATGCTCTCGATGTTGGTCGAGTAGAGCGGGAAGATACGCTCGACGCCTTCGCCGAAGCTGATCTTGCGGACCGTGAACGAACCGGCAATGCCTGCGCCGTTCTTGCGGGAAATGCAGACGCCTTCGTAGTTCTGGACGCGGGTCCGGGTGCCTTCGGTCACTTTGAAGCCGACGCGAATGGTGTCGCCCGCCTTGAAGTCGGGAATGGTCTTCCCGAGGGAGGCGATCTGTTCGGCCTCCAGCTGTGCGATCAGATCCATCTGATCTCTCCTGTCTGGCTCACGGTTATTCCGTGAAGGTGGTGCCGTCCCAGAGCTCCGCGCCTTCTGTCGGGTCCGCCTCGGCGCCCGCGGGAGATGGGTCGTCTTGCTTGCTTCGGGTCCGTCCCGGAACTGCCGTCCCGGCGCCGTCAGAAGAAGAGGGCGCGCATCGGAAAACGGCACGAGTCGGAGTTGCGGTGCTATGACAGGAAGTGTCCCGCTTTTCAAGCGCGGAATGGCCCTTTCCGCCGCATCCGGGCGGCTAGATGGCCGGGCAGGCCGGTCCGGTGCCCCGGGTGAGCCGGTCGACCACGTCGCCGCGGTACCAGACATGCATGTAGCGGTAGGGACCGTCGGTCCGGACCATGTAGGCATCGCAGTCCGCCGCGCCGGGACCTGCGTCATGGCCGGGTCCGAGCATGCCGGCCACCTCGTCGCGCGTCATGCCCGGCATCACCGCGCCCATGCGGGCGGGACTGCCCGCCATGTGGCGGTAGCCGGGGCCGCCCATGCCGTGGCAGGCACTGAGCAGCAGCAGCGCGGCAAGCCCTGCATGCCGTCCGGAACGTCCCGCCATCTCGTCTGCCTCCCGTGTTGCGGCGCCAGCGGGATCCTAGCCGATTTCCGCCGGCCGGGGAATGCGGCGGCAGGGCAGGGCGCGGCGGTCAGGTCTTGTCGGGGGCGCTGCCGGAATGAAGCTGCCACAGGTCGGGGCGGCGCTGCCGGGTCAGGGCCTCGGATTGCTGCCGCCGCCACTCGGCGATCTTGGCATGGTTGCCCGACAGCAGGACCTCGGGGATCTCCCGGCCCGCCCAGTCCGCGGGGCGGGTGTATTGCGGATGTTCCAGCAGCCCGTTGGAATGGCTCTCCTCCTCGGTGGAGGCGGCATTTCCGAGCACGCCCGGCAGGAGCCGCACGGTCGCGTCCAGCATCGCCTGCGCCGCGATCTCGCCGCCGGTGAGGACGAAATCGCCCAGGCTGACCTCTTCGACCTGGTAGGCATCCAGCACCCGCTGGTCGACGCCCTCGAAGCGGCCGCAGAGCATCGTGATGCCCCGCGCCTGCGACCAGCGCCGCGCCATCGCCTGGTTGAAGCGCCGTCCGCGCGGGGAGAGATAGACCAGCGGCCAGTCCATGCGGTCGTCGGGCGTTCCGGCCATCGCCATGTCGAGCGCGCGGGACACCACGTCGGCGCGCAGCACCATGCCGGCGCCGCCGCCCGCGGGCGTGTCGTCGACATTGCGGTGGCGGCCCTCGCCGAAGGGACGCAGGTCGACCGGATGGAGCTGCCACAGCCCGTCCTGCAGGGCCTTGCCGGTCAGGCTTTCGCCCAGGACGCCTGGGAAGGCGCCGGGGAACAGCGTCACGATCCGGGCCTGCCAGGCATTGGCCAGCTCGGGCGTCTCGGACAGCAGGTCGCGCGGGTGCATGGTCGCGCGGATCGACTTGCGGCCGTGGCTGCGGGTGGGCGCGTCGCTCATTCCTGCGGGTTCCCGTCTTCGTCTTCGTCCTCGTCCCCGCCGAACAGCCCGGCCGGCGGATCGGCGATGATCCGGCCAGCGGCCAGGTCGACCGTCGGCACCGCCTCTCGGGTGAAGGGCAGCAGCACGCCGCCCTTGAGGCCGGGGCCATGGATTTCCAGCAGGTCTCCCGCGCCGTGGTCATAGACCGCGCGCACCCGGCCCAGGCGCGTGCCGCCGGTATCGACGACCTCCAGCCCGATCAGGTCGGCATGGTAGAATTCGTCATCCGGCAGCGAGGGCAGGCGGTCGCGCGGCGCGTAGAGCCGCACGCCCTTCAGCGCATCGGCGGCCTCCTTGGTGGAGATACCGCCCAGCCGCGCCGCCAGGCCGTTCTTGATCGGCCGGGTGATCTTCACGGTGAAGCTGCGGCTGCCGTCCTCGGTGGTCAGCGGCGCGTAGTCGGCAATCGCCTCGGGATCGGCGCAGAAGCTCTTCAGCCGCACCTCGCCGCGCACCCCGAAGGAGCCGGCGATCGCGCCGACGCAGGTCAGCTCGGCCATCAGTTCACTCCCTTGCAGAAGCCGCGCGCATCGACCGAGCCGCCCGCGTCGAGGCAGGCCTGCAGGATTTCGTAGCGGGCATATTCGGCTCCGGCATAGCCGCCGGCGGCCAGCAGGGCCGCATAGATTATCAGTCGGATCACCGGGCGGGCTCCCTCGGCAGGATCATCTTGGAACGAGCGCGGGGCGGGGATGGCGATGCTCCCAGCCGAGGCGCTCGAGTTCGGGGCAATCGTCTTCGGTTTCCGGCCAGCCGATGCAGAGATAGGCGACCAGGCGCCAGCTGGCGGGAACGGCCAGGCCGTCGCGGACCTTCCCTGGGTCGAGGATCGAGACCCAGCCCATCCCCAGCCCCTCGGCGCGGGCGGCCAGCCACATCTGCATCACCGCGCAGACGACGGAATAGCGGCGCATTTCGGGCATCGTTCCGGCGCCGAGACCCGAGCCCTGCTCCGTTTCCTCGTCGCAGAACACCGCCCATTGCACCGGCGCGCGATCCATCCCGGAAAGCTTCAGCCCGGCATAGAGCCGGGCCTGGTCGCCGTCATATCCGGCCAGCGCGGCCGCATTGGCCTCGCTGAATATGGCGCGCATTGCCTGCCGCGCCGCGGGGCTGGCCACATCGACCAGCCGCCAGGGCTGCGACAGCCCCACGGAGGGGGCGGAGGCGAGGCTGTCCAGGCAGCGCTCCAGAACGGGTTCCGGCACCGGGTCCGTGCGGAACCGGCGCACGTCGCGCCGGAGCCGCATCAGCCGGGCCAGCTCGTCGGGGAAGCTGTCCGGAAAGCGCATCTGCCTCACTCGGCAGCAGCTTCCTCGGCCGGAGCGGCAGCAGCTTCTGCAGCTTCCGCAGCCTTGGCGGCCTTCTCTTCGGCGCGCTCCTTGGCTTTCTTGCCCGGCTCGCCCTTCTTCAGGTTGGCGCGCTCTTTCTTGGCGACGACGCCGGCGGCTTCCAGCATGCGGGAGACGCGGTCGGTCGGCTGGGCGCCTTCGCCGAGCCAGTACTGGACGCGCTCCAGGTTCATCACCACGCGGCGCTCGTCATCCTTGGCGAGCAGCGGGTTGTAGGTGCCCAGCTTCTCCAGGAAGCGGCCGTCGCGCGGCATGCGCGAGTCGGACGCGACGATGGCGTAGTGGGGGCGCTTCTTGGAACCGCCGCGGGCGAGACGAAGTTTCATGGCCATGGGTTGAGTCCTTTCATATTCATGGCGTTGCTTGGCGGCTTTGCCGCCTTACGACTGGTGCTTCTTGTGGTGCTGGATCACTTCGGCGATGATGAAGTTCAGGAAATTCTTGGCGAATTCCGGATCCAGATCTGCTTCGACCGCCAGGCGTTCGAGCCTGGCGATCTGGATGGCTTCCCGCGCCGGATCGGACGGCGGCAGGTCGTGCTCGGCCTTCAGCTTGCCCACCGCCTGGGTGTGCTTGAAGCGCTCCCCCAGCGTGTAGACGAGGATGGCATCGAGCCGGTCGATGCTTTCGCGGTGGCCCTTGAGGAGCTCCGCGGCGCGTTCGGCGGTCTTCGCGTCGCTCATCGGGCCCTCCCATGGGCGGCCACGGGCACGGCATGGGGCAGGCGCAGCGCAAAGGCATGGCCCAGCGGCGGCGGCACGTCGCGGCGGCGCAGCGAGGTCCTTGCCGCGCGGCCCAGCCGGAACATGTTCCGCCACACCACCGGCGCCTTGGCGCGGGTGAAGGTCGGCCAGGTCCAGCGGGCGTGGATGTAGACATGGTGCATCGTGCCGTAGGGAATCATTCCGCAGCCTCCGATACTCGTCCGGGCGCCGGATGGCGCCAGACCTGGACCGGGCCGTGGCCGACCAGGTCATGCATGCCGTCTAGGATGCAGCCCAGCCGCCGCGCCACCGCGGCCGAGGCCGGGTTCTGCGGGTCGACGAAGCTGATCGCGGTGGTCCAGCCGAGCGTGCCGTAGCACCAGTCCCGGACCGCGCGGGCCGCCTCGGTGGCGTAGCCCTTGCCCTCGGAGCCGTCCATCAGGTCCCAGCCGATTTCCGGCTCGGGCCAGCCTTCGGGGCACCAGGCGCCGACATTGCCGACGAAGGCGCCGGTCGCGGCCTCGGTCACGGCGAAGCGGCCATAGCCCTTCAAGGTCCAATGGCCGATTTCGCAGGCCAGCTGGCGCCAGGCCTGGTCGCGCGTCTTCGGCCCGCCGACATGGCGCGAGCGGTCGGAGGCGTAGAACGCCGCGATCGCGTCGAAATGCGCCTCGCCGAGCGGTCCGAGGACCAGCCGGCCGGTATTGAGAACGGGGACCTGCATCGTCACTTCTTCTTCCCGAAGCCGGACAGGCCCGGAGGCAGGGGCGCGCCGCCGAGGCCGGGCATTCCGCCGCCCAGCCCGGGCATGCCGCCCATCTTGCCCATCTGGGACTGCGCCTCCGCCATTTCGGCCTCCGACGGCATCTTGCCGCCCATCAGGCCCTTCATCTGGCGCATCAGGCCCTTCTTGTTCATCTTGCCGAGCTTCTTCATCGCATCGGCCATCTGGCGGTGCATCTTGAGAAGCCGGTTCAGCTCCTGCACGTCGAGACCGGCGCCCTGGGCGATCCGCTTCTTGCGGCTGGCCTGCAGCAGCGCGGGGTTGGCGCGCTCCTTCTTGGTCATCGAGTTGATCAGCGCGATCTGGCGGCGCAGGACCTTGTCGTCCATGCCGGCTGCCTCGGCCTGCTTGGCCAGCTTGCCCATGCCCGGCATCATGCCCATGACGCCCTGCATGCCGCCCATCTTGATCATCTGCTCAAGCTGGGAGCGCAGGTCGTTCATGTTGAACTGGCCCTTCTGGAAGCGCTTCATCATGCGCTCGGCCTGTTCGATCTCCAGCGTTTCCTGCGCCTTCTCGACCAGGCTGACGATGTCGCCCATGCCCAGGATGCGGCCCGCGATCCGGTGCGGGTGGAATTCCTCCAGCGCTTCCATCTTCTCGCCGAGGCCGACGAACTTGATCGGCTTGCCGGTGACGGCGCGCATCGACAGCGCGGCGCCGCCGCGGCCGTCGCCGTCCATCCGGGTCAGCACGACGCCGGAGATGCCAATGCGGCTGTCGAAATTCTCCGCCGTGGTCACGGCGTCCTGGCCGGTCAGGCCGTCGACGACCAGCAGGGTCTCGCGCGGGCTCGCGACATCGCGGACCCGCTCGACCTGGGTCATCAGCTCCTCGTCGATCGACAGCCGGCCGGCGGTGTCGAGCAGGAACACGTCGTAGCCGCCCAGTTCCGCCTGCTGCTTGGCGCGCTTGGCGATGGCGACCGCGTCCTGGCCGGGGATGATCGGCAGGGTGTCGACGCCGATCTGGCGGCCGAGGATTTCCAGCTGCTCCATTGCGGCCGGACGGTTGGTGTCGAGCGAGGCCATCAGGACGCGCTTGTTGTTGCGCTCCTTCAGCCGCTTGGCGATCTTGGCGGTGGTGGTGGTCTTGCCGCCGCCCTGCAGGCCGACCATCAGGATCGGCGCGGGCGGGCTGTCGACCTTGAGTTCGCCCGGATTCGGGTTGTCGCCCGCCAGCATCTCGATCAGCTCGTCATGGACGATCTTCACGACCTGCTGGCCGGGGGTCACGGACTTGGTGACGTTCGCGCCGGTGGCCTTCTTGGTGACGGCCTTGACGAAGTCGCGGGTCACCGGCAGCGAGACATCGGCCTCCAGCAGCGCGGTGCGCACTTCGCGCATGGCGGTCTTGACGTCTTCCTCCGAGAGGGCCCCCGCCTTGGTCAGACGGTCGAAGACCCCGCCAAGGCGTTCCGACAGACTTTCGAACATCCAAGGTCCTCCTGCGACCGTTGACGACATGCTTCCCAGATGGGAGGCGGTGATCCCGATTGGAACCCGATCAAGCGGAAACGGCACCCGCGGGCGCATCGCGCTGGCGTGTGTCGATCCCGGAACGGCCGGGACCGGAAGACTCGGGGGCTTCCGGGATTGGACCCCGCGCATAGACGGGCGCGGGACAAAAGTCAATCGCCCGGACCAGATTGATCGGCACAAGGGCGCTGCGGCGCTGCATATTATATAGTCGGGCAGGGCGGAAGCCCCGGGCGGCGTTCATATTGCCGGGAGCGGGCGAAACCGCGGGGGATCTGACATGGCGCAAGGCACGGGGGCGGCTATCGTGGAAAAGTCCGTGGCAGGAGGGACGACTCGGACGGGCCGCCCCGGAAAGAAAGTGCCGGACGACATGGCCGAGGAGGGTCAAATGACGACTGCAGCACATCCGCAGAAAAACAAGGTTATCACCGCCTCCGAGCTGCGCGCCCAGATGGCGGAACTGGAGGCGGAGAAGCAGGCGCTGCTGGAAAGCAGGCGCGCCAAGGCCGAAGGGTCGATGCGCGACGTCGCCGAGGAATTCACCCGCGGGCATCTGAGCCGCGAGGAGCTTGACGAGGTCCGCAAGAAAATCCGCCACGCCGTGGACCACGGCATGTTCGAGGTGATGGTGATGCGCTTTCCCTCGAGCCTGTGCACCGACAAGGGCAGGGCGATCAACAATGCGCTGCCGAACTGGCCGGACACGCTGCCGCTCAAGGCGCACGAACTCTACGGCGCCTGGGAACGGCTGGCGAAACCGGCGGGCTATCACCTGCGCGCCTATATCATCGACTTCCCGAACGGGATGCCCGGGGATGTCGGGCTGTTCCTGAACTGGGCAGCCTGACGGCGAAGGGCGCCCCGGCTGGACCGGAGCGCCCTTGCGGCGGGCGGGAGAGAGCGGTGCAGGTCATCCCGTGATCGTGCTCGCCTCGCCCGGGACGGCGGCACCGTCCGCGAGGGACTGTGCCGCGAAGGCCTTGCCGGTCTCGCGCGCATGCGCGATCGCGACGGGCTGCGCGCCGGTGTGGGAGGCCCATGGACAGGGCCGGCTGGCGGTTGCTGCTGATGCCGCAGGCCGAGGGGCCGCGGTGGATCATCCAGGCGGCGGTGCCGCGGCCGCCGGTGTTGCACGCCTCGGCGATCTGGGCGAGCTGTATGGCGGTGTGGCCGGCCGGGTCGAGCCCCTGTTCGGCTGCCAGCTGCGCGGCCCCGGCCACAGGGCGGCCGCCATGGGCTGGCAGGAAGTTGGCTTGGCTGGCGTCCCCCTTGGTCTCGGCGGCCTTGATGGCGGCAGGCCCGCAGGTGGTGTGCTGGCCCGGGGCTGGCCAAGGCATCGCGACAGCCGGCCCGCATTGGCGGCGGCGGTGCCGCAGAGGGCGAGCAGGACTGCGGCCGAGGTTTTCCTGGCGGCCATGGCGCTGCCTTTCCCTTGTCCGGCGTTCCGGACGGCGCGCCGTGGCTGGCGGCTCGACGTCTGCGCCATTGACCTATGTGCTTGGCGCGGGGCTTTGGCCGCCGGCGATTGACCTCCGCTTTGTTCACGGGTGCGCATCACAGTCAGAAGGTCGTCTTTCAGCCGTGATCCGCCTCGGGATGAAGGCGCCGTGCGAAAAGGGCGCCCCGCGGAACGGGACGCCCTTGAAAATTGCGGCTGCGCGCGGCGGCCGGGGCCGCCGGCCAGCGGTCAGTCATGCGCGTCGAGATACATCGCGCCCAGCTCGCCGGAGCTGAACTGGGTGGCATCCACGCGCAGGAGCTGGCCCAGCTGCGAGTCCGCGGCTGCGGGCGATGCGGTTGCATTGCGGGTGACGCGCTGCGTGCCGCTCAGGATGTAGTTCTGCGACTGGGCGTCGCCATCCTCGATCGCGCCGCGAAGCGACACGAGCTCGGCGGTGGTGTATTCGCCCGGCTGGACGCCGAGGCTCAGCGCCAGCTGGCCGTTGCCGTTGACGCCGGTCGGTTCGGCGCCGCCCGAGAGCAGGAACTTCACGCGGGTATTGTCGCCGGCTTCCTTGGCGGCGCGGATCTGCGCCAGCTCGGAGGTGGTGTACTGGCCCGGCTGCACGCCGAGCGAGGTGGCCAGCTGGTCGCTGGCCTGCGCCGAGAAGGCTGCGCCGGTGGCGGCGATGGCGAGGGCGGCAAGCGTTGCTTTGCGGAACATGATGTCTTCCTTTCTGTTGGCCGTAATCGCGGCAGGGTCGAATGTCTGCGGCAGCGTGCCGTCGGGGCACCGCGCCGCTTGTGACCAACAGATGGGGCCTTGCAGCAGCGAACAAAGTATGCATGGTTATCGGCAATTCTGTTCATGAGTGCACATCACAATATGTCTATCGATGCTTGGGATGAAATTCGGACGGCCTATCACGTCGCGCGCCTCGGAACGGTTTCCGGCGCGGCAGAGGTGCTGGGCGTCCACCATGCGACGGTGATCCGCCATATCGACTCGCTGGAGAAGCGGCTGGGGACGAAGCTCTTCCAGCGCCATGCCCGCGGATACACGGCGACCGAGGCCGGCCAGGACCTGATGCAGGTCGCGCAGGCGACCGACGACCAGTTCACCCAGTTGGCGAGCCGCCTGAAGGGGCGGGGGGACTCCGTCACTGGCGAGCTGGTTGTCACTTCCATCGAGTCCCTGTCACCTTTGCTGTCACCCGTGCTGGCCGAATTCCAGATGGCCAATCCCGGCGTGACCGTGCGCTTCGTCACCGGCGACAGGGTGTTCCGGCTGGAATACGGCGAGGCCCATGTCGCGATCCGCGCAGGCACTGCGCCGAACGAGCCCGACAATGTCGTGCAGCGCTATTCGACGATCCAGATCGCGCTCTATGCCTCGCGGAAGTATCTCGGCGGCCGCGCCCTGCCGATCCCGGAGGAGGAGCTGCCGCAGGAGAAGTTCATGGGCTACGAGAACATGGACAGCCGCGCGCCCTTCTACCGCTGGATGGAAGATAACGTGCCGCGCCAGAACATTGTCATGCGCGGCAGCGACGGGCGATCGGTCAAGCACGCGATCCGCGCCGGCATCGGCCTGGGCTTCATGGCCAGCTGGGAGGCCTCGCAATACGAGGATCTGGTCCAGGTGGTCGAGCCCAAGCCGGAATGGGCGGCGCCGCTTTGGCTGGTGACCCATGTCGACCTGCACCGCACCGCCAAGGTCCAGGCGATTCTGGCGCATCTGAAGTCCGCTGCCGATTCGTGGACGCTGGCCTGAGCGGAGTTTCCGCAGTGCACATATTCGTTTCGAATCATTTTACGGAACAGTTTGCGGACTGCGGCGCAAATCGAAACGGGATCAAGTGGCAAAAAGTCGGAGAAAAACGGGGATTCCGGCAACAGCACGCTGTCGCAGCCGGTTTTCATATGCTAAACGCTGTTTTCAGGGAGGCCAGGAGGGGCCCATGACAGCGGCGCAAGGCCCGCGCTGCGGCTAGACCGCACCAAAGCGAGGCCGCGCCGCTGTCATGTTCTACTTCTCCGGCAATGCCTCGCCGTCTTCCCCGGAAAACCAGTCGCTCTCGCAGGTTCCCGGCGCATCCGCGTCCTGAAGCTCCTGCGCGAGGAAGCGTTCGAAGTCGTCCAGGTTGACCGGCTCGAATTGGCCGAACCCCTGCATCCAGACGCTGGCGCCGCGCATCGCGTCGGGTTCCAGCTTGCACCATTTCACGCGGCCGCGCTTCTCCTGCCGGATCAGCCCGGCCCGCGCGAGTATGGCGAGATGCTTGGAGACCGCCGCCAGCGACATCTCGAACGGCGCCGCCACGTCGGTCACTGCCATGTCGTCCTCCAGCAGCATCGCGAGGATGGCGCGGCGGGTCGGGTCGGCAAGCGCCGAAAAGGCGAGGTCGAGAGGGTCATCGGTCATGTGCTTCCTTAGCGCTCCGGCCCGGGGCGGGGAAGGCCGCTTGACGCCGCGACGGCCCCGCTGTGGCAGCGCAAACTCAACTGATCAGTTGAATTAGCATTTTGCGGACTCTTCCGCGGGCGTTCTGCCGCATCTTTTCACCGGCCAATGTTTTCAATGGGTTGCATGCCGACACGGACAATTGACGAACAGTTCCATAAACGCCTACAACGTCGCCAGTTCCAAGGGAGGCTCTCGTGACGGACCCGGGCGACGGCGATCGGCTCCGCCAGCTTGAAGAGCGGCTTCAGGCTCTGCGCGGCACGCACGAGCCGAAGCCCCGCAGGGCGGACGACAAGTACAGCCAGGCCAACATGGCCTGGACGATGGTGACGGAACTCGTGGCCGGTCTCGGGATCGGCCTCGGCATCGGCATGGGGTTGGACGCGATTTTCGGCACGCGTCCCTGGATGCTGGTGCTGTTTACATTGCTGGGCTTCGCGGCCGGGGTGAAAACCATGATGCACACCGCGCAGGAGGTCCAGAAGGAACGCCAGGCGGCGCGCGCTGCCGGCAAAGAGACAAGCGGGTCCCCGGACCCTGAGGCGTAACGGGCGGCGGCCCGACAGAGAAGAGGACCTTGAGCATGGCGGATGCAGCCCATTCCGAAGGCGGCGGCCTTGTCTTTCACCCGATGGACCAGTTCAAGGTCGTTCCGCTGTTCGGTGATGGCGAAGTCCACTGGTACACGATCACCAACGTGACGCTTTGGATGGCGATCACCGTCGCCTGCGTCGCTGCGCTGATGGTGCTCGGCGCGCGCGGCCGCGCGGTGATCCCGGGCCGGGCCCAGTCGATCGCCGAGCTGGCCTACGGCTTCGTCTACAAGATGGTCGAGGACGTCGCGGGCAAGGACGGCGTGAAGTACTTCCCGTACATCATGGTTCTGTTCCTCTTCATCGTGTTCTCGAACTTCCTCGGCCTGCTGCCGCTGGCCTTCACCACCACCAGCCACATCGCGGTGACCGCGGTCCTCGCGCTGGCGGTTTTCATCTCGGTGACGGTGCTGGGCTTCATCCTGCACGGCACGCATTTCCTCGGCCTGTTCTGGGTCACCGCCGCGCCGCTGCCGCTGCGGCCGATCCTGGCGCTCATCGAGGTGATTTCCTACTTCGTCCGCCCGGTGAGCCACTCCATCCGACTTGCGGGCAACATGATGGCCGGCCATGCCGTGATCAAGGTCTTCGCGGGCTTCGCCGCAATCGCCGCGATCTCGCCGCTCTCGGTCGTCGCCATCACCGCGATGTACGGCCTCGAGGTCCTGGTGGCCTTCATCCAGGCCTACGTCTTTACCATTCTGACCTGCGTGTACCTGAAGGATGCCCTGCATCCCGGCCACTGAGGTCCGATCCCGAAAACCTGACAATTTGCCACTTCCGACGTAAGGAGATACGACTATGGAAGGCGATATCGTTCAAATGGGTGCATACATCGGCGCTGGTCTGGCCTGCATGGGCATGGGCGGCTCCGCAATGGGTGTGGGCAACGTGGCAGGCAACTTCCTTGCCGGCGCCCTGCGCAACCCCTCCGCTGCTGCCGACCAGACCGCGACCCTGTTCATCGGCATCGCATTCGCAGAAGCACTGGGCATCTTCTCGTTCCTGGTTGCCCTGCTCCTGATGTTCGCCGTCTGATCCGGACCCTCGATCATCCTTACGACCGGGTGGGGGCGCGCCAGCGCGCCCGCCCGTGGAGACAACGGCGGACCGGAGGACCCTAGATGGCCAATGAGACCCATGGCTTGAGCGACGCGGATGGTGCAGCCGTCGTCCTGCACGGCGAGACCGTGGCGCACCCGACCGAGCTGCAGACGGCCGAAGCCGGCATGCCGCAGCTCGATTTCACGACTTATGCCAACCAGATTTTCTGGCTGATCGTCGCGCTTGCCGCGATCTACTGGATTCTGTCCAAAATCGCGCTGCCGCGCATCGCCATGATCCTGGCCGAGCGCCGCGGCACCATTTCGAATGACATTGCCGCCGCCGAGGAGCTGAAGGCCCAGGCGCTGGAAGCCGAGAAGGCCTACCAGAAGGCCCTGGCGGACGCGAAGGCCGAAAGCGCCCGGATCGTTGCCGAGGCCAAGGCCGAGATCAAGGCTGAGCTCGACGCCGCCATCGCCAAGGCGGATGACGAGATCGCCGCCAAGGCCGCCGAGAGCGAGAAGGCAATTGCCGAGATCCGCGCCGGTGCCATGGAAAGCGTCGAGGCCGTCGCCAAGGACACCGCCGCCGCGCTGGTTGCCGCGCTCGGCATGTCGGCCGACCAGGCCGCGATCGACGCTGCCGTCGACACCCGCGTGAAAGGCTGAGACCATGACCCGCATCATCGCACTCGCCCTTTCGCTGGCTGCCGGTCCGGCGCTTGCCGCCACCGGCCCGTTCTTCTCGCTGCACAACACCAACTTCGTCGTGCTGCTGGCCTTCATCCTGTTCGTGGCCGTGCTCGTGTACTTCAAGGTGCCGGGCATCCTGGGCAAGATGCTGGACAAGCGCGCGGACTCGATCCGCTCCGAGCTCGACGAGGCCAAGGCGCTGCGCGAGGAGGCACAGGCCCTGCTGGCGTCCTACAAGCGCAAGCAGGAAGAGATGGCCGAGCAGGCCCAGAAGATCGTCGACACCGCGAAGCGGGAAGCCAAGGCCGCCGCCGAGAAGGGCAAGGCGGACCTGGAGACCTCGATCGCGCGCCGCATGGCTGCCGCCGAGGAACAGCTGGCCTCCGCCGAGGCCCAGGCGATCAAGGAAGTCCGCGACCAGGCCGTCAACGTCGCCGTTGCCGCCGCGGGAGAAGTCATCGCCAAGCAGATGGCCCCGGCCCAGTCCGAGGCGCTGTTCGAGGACGCCCTGACCCAGGTGAAGTCCAAGCTGCACTGAGCCGCCGCTCCGCCGCCGCGACATTCCTGAACCCCGCAGGGACGCCCCCTGCGGGGCTTCCTGCATTTGGCGCAAGCTCCGGGTCGCGCGGGGCGGGGCGCGCGGATAGGATGGGCCGACACCAATGCAGGACCCAGCCATGCCCGACACCGCCCTCGAGACAGACTACCATTACGGCGTCATCGGCCGCGCCATCGAGGAGATTGACCGCGCGGGCGGCGAAGTGCTGGCGCTGGACGACCTTGCGCGCCGGATGGGCATGTCGCCCGCGCATTTCCAGCGGCTGTTCTCGGCCTGGGCCGGGGTCTCGCCGAAGCGCTACCAGCAGTACCTGACGCTCGGACATGCAAGGCGGCTTCTGGCCGAGCGGCACACGACGCTGGACACCGCGCATGCGCTCGGCCTGTCCGGGGCGGGACGGCTGCACGATCTGTTCCTGACCTGGGAGGCGATGAGCCCCGGCGACTACGCGCGCAAGGGAGAGGGGCTGGAGATCGGCTGGGCCTGGATCGACACGCCGTTCGGCGAGGCGCTCGCGATGGCGACGGCCCGCGGCCTTTGCGGCATGGCCTTCAGCGGGGAATTCGGCCGCGCGGCCGCCTGGGAGGACATGGCTGCCCGCTGGCCTGCAGCACGCTTCGCCGAGGAGCCGGCGCGGGTCGGCGCGCTGGCCCGCGCCGCCTTCGAGGGCCGGGGCGGCAAGCTCCACCTGATCGGCGCGCCGTTCCAGATCAAGGTCTGGGAGGCGCTGCTGCAGATCCCCTCCGGCCATGTCACCACCTATTCCGACATCGCCCGTGCCATCGGCCATCCGAAGGCGGTCCGGGCCGTCGGCACCGCGGTCGGGCGCAACCCGGTCAGCCTGTTCATCCCCTGCCACCGCGCGCTGCGGAAATCCGGCGGGCTCGGCGGCTACCATTGGGGGCTGACGGTCAAGCGCGCGATCCTCGCCTGGGAGAGCGCCCGCGCCGATGCACACGCAGAGGTCACCGCGGAGTGATTTCGTTTTCCGCCGGCTCGTCTATAGTGACGCCAAAACGACCAACGAGGCGATCCATGATCCGAGCGACCCTTCTGCTGACCACCGCGGCCCTGACGCTGTCGGCCTGCGACCCGGCCCTGATGAACAACGTCAACAATCCCGACAACCAGAACCGCAATGCCGGCGCGCTGACTGGCGCGGCGGCCGGGGCGATCGCCGGCGTCGTGGCGGGCGACCGCGATCCGAAGGCAGTCGCCATCGGCACTGCGGCGGGGGCCATTCTCGGCGCGGGAATCGGCGAGTATCTCGACCGCCAGGCGGCCTCGCTGCGCAACGACCTCGGCAACGATGCGATCACCGTCACGAATACCGGTGACAGCCTCTTGGTGAATTTCCCGCAGGACGTGCTTTTCGCCACCGACAGTGCCTCGGTTTCTTCCGCAAGCCGCAGCGACCTGCAGGCGCTCGCCCGCAACCTGCAGCAATATCCCGATACCACGGTCCAGATCGTCGGCCATACCGACAACACCGGCTCGGCGGGCTACAATTTCGACCTGTCGAACCGCCGCGCAGGCGCCGTGGCGGGCGTGCTCGTCAATGCCGGGGTCGCGGGCGGCCGCATCACCTCCACAGGCAAGGGCGAGGACCAGCCGGTCGCCTCCAACCTCACCCCCGAGGGCCGCGCGCAGAACCGCCGCGTCGAGGTCATCATCCGCCCGACGGCCTGATCCTGCGCTCCCGGTCAGGAAATCGGAGCGGTTTCCGTGCAGGGCGTTGCCCTGCAGGCCGCTCCGGTTATAACATCTGACCAGATCGGGGGCAGGCAAATGACATTCAGACGCATAGAGCCGGAGAAGCTCAGCCAGGCGGTGGTCCGCCAGATCGAGGATCTGATCCTGCGCGGCGTGCTGCGCCCGGGCGAGCGCCTGCCGGCCGAACGCGACCTGTCCGAAAAGCTCGGCGTCTCCCGTCCCAGCCTCCGCGAGGCAGTGGCGCATCTGCAGGACCAGGGGCTGCTGACCGCGAGGGCGGGCTCGGGCGTCTTCGTCGCCGAGGTGCTGGGTTCCGCCTTCTCGCCTGCGCTGGTGCGGCTGTTCTCCACCAACGAGGATGCGGTCTTCGACTATATCGACTTCCGCCGCGACCTGGAGGGTCTGGCCGCCGAGCGCGCCGCGCGCATGGCCTCGGATACCGACCTGAAAGTGATCGACACGATCTACCGCCGCATGGAGATGGCGCACCGAAAGCGCAACCCGGCCGACGAGGCGCGGCTGGACGCGGAATTCCACCTGTCCATCGTCGAGGCCAGCCACAACGTGATCACGCTGCACATGATGCGCTCGATGTTCGAACTGCTGCGCGAGGGCGTGTTCTACAACCGCCAGATCATGTTCAAGCAGCGCGCCACCCGCGACATCCTGCTGGCCCAGCACGGCGACATCAACCGCGCGCTGCAGGACCGCGATCCGACCGCCGCGCGCGAGGCCGTGGCAGCGCACATGGATTTCGTCGCCCGCTGCCTCAAGGAACAGCAGAAGGCCGACAAGCACGAGGCCGTCTCGCAGCAGCGGCTGGAGCACGAGGAGGGGCGGCGGCTCTGAGCCGTTGACAGTCGGGCCGCGCAGGCTTACCTGCGGCTCAGGTTCCGGCACCTGCCGCCCGCGGCCCTGTGGCCATGGTGAAGTCCGGCTCCGAAGTTCCATGCTCCCGACGCTTTTGCGCCCGGACGGCAAGGCGGGCCCTGTCCATCCCGAGGCGCAGACTCTGCGAAAGGACATGCCATGCCCGCCCTTCCGACCCTCGAGGTCCTGAAATCCGAGGCCCGCGCCCTGCGGGCCGATGCCGCCGCCGCCGGGCGCCCCCTGACCCAGTCCAAGGCGCTGGAACAGGTCGCCCGCCGCCATGGCGTGCGCGACTGGAACACCGCCGCCGCGCTCGCGCGGCGCAACGCCCCCGACACCCCGGCGATGGTCGGCCAGCGCGTGCGCGGCCGGTTCCTCGGGCAGCCTTTCGCGGGCGAAGTGCTGGGGCTGGAGAAGCAGGGCAGCCACTGGAAGATCTCGCTGCGCTTCGACCAGCCTGTGGACGTGGTGGAGTTCGAGAGCTTCTCGAATTTCCGCCGCCAGGTCTCGGCGCTGGTGGGGGCGGACGGCGTCTCGCCCGCGCGCCGCTCCGACGGCACGCCGCATCTGGTGCTGGCCCCCTGAGGCAGAGGGGCAGGGGCCACGCGCCCCTGCCGCCCAAGGGTTGCCCGCAGAGGAACAGGAAGCTGCTCTCCGACAGGGAGCGCGCGCGCCGGCTCCGACCATCAGGATCGTTCCGGGGAAACCGGCGCGGGAAATGTTTGTGCCCCAGCCGGCACCCTCCAGATAGAGCACGGTGCCGAACGGGTCGGCTCCATCGTTGATCGCATGGCCGCTCCGCCCGGTTCCACTCCCGCAATCGGTGGTCGCGTGGTTGCCGAGCAGGCCCGCAAAAGCAGGACGTCCGTTCCGGGATCGCCGGTCAGCACGTCGTTGCCATCAACGATGTCCGAGGCGTTGCCGCTGCAATGGCCGTTTTCCGCGTCCAGACCGGCAAGATCGGCACCGCATCCGCCCTGCATGCGATACCGGCCTTTGCCGCCGAAGATCGTGTCGCCCTCCGATCCGCAGCGCAGCGCGTAGTCGCCTGCCCCCATGATCAGGGATACGTCGCCTCTCAGGTCGACGGTGCTGCGTCCGGCATCTCTTTTGACGCCGCCGCCGCCAGGGATGACGTCGGCATCCGCGCCGCTGTGCGGTTCCTGGCTGGCATTGCCGTTGACGGTGTCGTCAGCCGCGCCGTCCTTGACGGTAGCCGCTCCGGCCTTCGCGCTGGTCATGCCGTCCTTCGCCTGCCGCAATAGGTCTGGGAATCCGCGCCGCCTTCCATCCCGCCGCTTTCCATACCGCCGGTCTCCAGCGTGCCGGTGATGGCCGTGTCGTCGGCACCGAAGAGGAGGAGGGGCGTGATGCCGGCCCGGGGACTCTGCGCGAAGCCGCCGTTCTCAAGCGTGGTGGCCTGCGGCTGGCTCGTCCCGCAGGCGGTCTTTTCGGCGCAGGCATGGCCGGCATCGGGCAGGACCGCGGCGGCGTCGTCCGCGCTGCCGTAGCCGACGAAGAACCGGCCGATGATGCAGAAACCGGCCCCGCCGCCTTCGCTGCCGGCCTCGCAAGGAGTCCTGCCGAGGAGACAGCCGCCCGTCTGTTAGGGCGGCGACGGCGGCATATTCGAGCCTCTCGGCCTTCCGCATGCCAAAATCGCTTTTCCGGATCGGCGCAGGCTGGCCCGTCGCAAGATCCGACATGCTCGGACCGGCCCAGACGCCTTCGTCCGAAGTGGTCACGGCAATCATCGCGGCGGTCTCGCGGGCATCCGCCTCGCACACCTGCGTGGCCGGCGTGCAGCCGTCGGCATCGCTGTATCGGCCAGTTCAAGCCAGGGACAACCCGCCGCTGACAGCGCCGTGGCTGCAGCCGCGGAGGGAATACCGGATGTGCTGCCGACCGCGAGCGGCTGCACGACGTCTTCCGCCCTCCTGCATGCGGATTGCGGGCAGGCCGAAGGTCCTGTCGGTCCGGGTTGCGGGGATCTGCAGGAAGGTGCCTTCGGTCCGCACGAGGGGGCCCCAACCGCTCCGGGGACCTGTGCCCGCCACCGGATGGCCGACGGTGCCGAGCGTGGCACCGGTGGCGGCGGGATCGCCTGTCAGGCAATCGAATTCGGCATCCATGGTCAACGGGCCCCGCTGCAGGATGCCGGTCCGAAAGCTCCCGGAAGGACGTGTTGGCCCTTGCCAATGCATGGTTTTCCGGATGCGCCATGCCGTCAGCGGTTTCGGCGGCGCGCGGCATCCCGCCGGGCTGGCATCCCGGGCGTGCGCCGCCTATGAAAGGGAACCGACCTTGCAAGAGCTAGGGAAGATGGCCCAGACACCTGCCCCCTCCGGGCCGGCGCGCCGCAAGAAGCTGCGCGCGCCTGCCGCCTCCGCCCCGTCGGCGACGCCGATGGCGCCGCAGGCCCATTACAACACCGTCCGCGCGGCCTTCGAGGCCTTCCGCCAGTCCGAGCCCGAGCCGAAGGGCGAGCTCGACCACGTGAACGCCTATACGCTGCTGGTCGCCGTGGCGCTGTCGGCGCAGGCCACCGACGTGGGCGTGAACCGCGCCACGCGCGCGCTCTTCGCCACGGTGGACACGCCGCAGAAGATGCTGGATCTGGGCGAGGAGGGGCTGATCGGGCACATCAAGACGATCGGGCTGTTCCGCAACAAGGCGAAGAACGTCATCAAGCTCAGCCGCATCCTCGTCGAGGAATACGGCGGCGAGGTGCCCAGCTCGCGCGCGGCGCTGCAATCGCTGCCCGGCGTGGGGCGCAAGACCGCGAATGTCGTGCTGAACATGTGGTGGCGCATCCCCGCCCAGGCGGTCGACACCCATATCTTCCGCGTCGGCAACCGCACCGGACTCTGCCCGGGCCGCGACGTCGATGCGGTGGAACGCGCCATTGAGGACAACATCCCGGCGGAGTACCAGCTGCACGCCCATCACTGGATGATCCTGCACGGGCGCTACATCTGCAAGGCACGCAAGCCCGATTGCGGCCGCTGCATCATCCGAGACTACTGCGCGTTCGAGGAGAAGACCGCATGAGCCACCGCTACGCCGTTGCCGGAATCGGCAATGCCATCGTCGATGTCCTGTCGCCGGTCGACGACCATTTCCTCGACCTGATGGGCATCGAGAAGGGCATCATGCAGCTCGTGGAGCGCGAGCGGGCCGAGCTGCTCTATGCCGCGATGAAGGAACGCACCGAGGCGCCGGGCGGCTCGGTGGCAAACTCGCTTGCCGGGATCGGCCAGCTGGGACTGAAGACGGCCTTCATGGGCCGCGTCCGCGACGACAGCCTCGGGAAGGGCTACGCGCAGGCGATGACCGACGGCGGCACGGATTTCGCGGTGGCGCCAGCGCCCGCCGACCTTCCGACCTCGCGCTCGATGATCTTCGTCTCGCCCGATGGCGAGCGCTCGATGAATACCTATCTGGGCGTCTCTGCCGCGGTCGGTCCCGAACATGTCCCCGAGGAGGTCGCCGGCGATTGCGGGCTGCTGTTCCTCGAGGGCTATCTCTTCGACAAGGACCCGGGGAAGGCGGCCTTCCTGAAGGCGGCCGAGCTCTGCCACAAGGGCGGCGGCAAGGCCGGGATCGCCCTTTCGGACCCGTTCTGCGTCAACCGCCACCGTGCCGATTTCAAGGCGCTGATCTCGGGCCAGATGGATTACGTGATCGGCAATGTCCATGAATGGTGCGCGCTCTACGAGACCGAGGATCTGGAGGCCGCGCTGGCCGAGGCGGCCGCGGTCTGCGAGACCGTGATCTGCACCCGCTCGGGCGAGTCCGTCTGGCTGCTGCGCGGCGGCGAGAAGGTCGAGGTGCCTGTGACGAAGGTGGTTCCGCTGGATGCCACCGGCGCGGGCGACCAGTTCGCCGCCGGGCTGCTCTACGGGCTGGCCTCTGGGCGCGACCTGGCGACGGCCGGCAAGATGGGCGTGCTCGCCGCGGCGGAGGTCATCCGCCATATGGGCGCGCGGCCCCAGACCGACGTTGCGGGCGCCTTCCGCGCGGCCGGCCTCGCCGCCTGATCCGTCCGCCGCCGTCCTGTCCGGGGCGGCGGAACTCCGGCCCGCGTTGTCCCGGGGCGGACGGACAGGCAGGGGCCAGCCGGACCGGGGCGCATCCGCGGCAGATGCCGCATGACGGGCGTCGCGCCGGATGTCGGGAACCTCCGATACCTGCATTTTTCCGGGAAGGCATCGCGCTTTCCAGGCCGGCGGCCCGCGATGCCCTTCTCCGCGCCTTGGGGGGAACTGCCAGGTGCCTGCCTCTGACGGACCGGGCGTCCGGATGCGGTGTCGGCGCCAGCCCTATGGCGTCGTCCCGGCTGCCGGGCATCGCCCTTGCCTCCGGTCCGGTTGCTGCAAACGCGCGCTGCGATGCGCGCTTGGACGCCTTCGCCAAGGTCGCCGCAGCCGTCATGCCGGTGCCGTGTGCGATCGGAGGCCCTTGCGCGGATGGGTGGCGTTTGTCCCTGGCGTCTTTCGGGGCAGGCCGGGGATGTCGGAGCAGCGCTGCATGCCCGGCGGGCGCCATGGCCATCATGGAGGAAATGCGCGGGTCCCGGGCCAAGTGCCGTGACAAAGCCGGCTGGCCGTCGGGCGCAGCCGGGTTCGCCCGCCAGCGGGACGTCTGATTGGCCGACCCCGCGTTGGCCGCGAAGAGCGGCCAGGCGTTTTGCGCGGGAAGGGCGGGAAGAAATCGCGTGACGCGCCGCTGCCATGTCCGGGGCCGGACCAGCGCGGAGCGCGTCTCGCCATGTTGCCTGGAGACGGAGGAGGGGCAGCCGCGGAGGCCCGGGTCGCCGGACAGGCGGACGGAATTCCGGGAGCCCCGCAGCCCGGACCGGGGTGGGGCCGGATGCGGGCTGACCCGAGACAAGTCTGAACCCAACATGGGGCGGCAATGTTCTGTACTGCGGCGCGCGCCAGCCGATGGTAGCGCATGTGCCGGATGCAGCCGGCGGAGCGAGCGCTCGGCGCCTCGCGTCTTCCGCGGCGTCTTCCGCGATCAGCCGGTCCAGCAGGCGGATCACCTCCTTCGAGCAGGCTTCGACCTCTGACATTGCCGCGAGCGCTTCCTGGCGGCGTCCCGCGTTGAACGCGCCGACCGCGCGGATTCCGGCCGCATGCACCTGTGCATGGGGCGCCTCGAGATCCCGGCAGGCGGCCGAGTCGGGTCCTCCATGGCACTTGCCGAGGCGGCAGCAGCGATGGTCGCTCAGCTCGCTCTGGTCGACGCGCGTGCGGCCGAAGAACAGATCCGCGAGCCGCCTCTTCCAGAACACGCCATCGGCCTTGGCCAGGCGCGCGATCTTGGCGGGCACGTCCAGCTCCGCGACCTTGGCCAGCTCCCGCGCGGAGGCCGGGACCAGCGCGGTGATCGCCGTGTCGCTGGTCCGGGTGATGTCGATATTGGCCTCGGCCAGGCGGCTGGTTTCGGCGGCATCGCGCGCCGGCTTGCCGGTCGCGTCCGCTTGCGAGGTCACCGCGCCGGCGATGCCCTGCAGGCGGTCGTCGAGGCCGAGCACGCCGTCGAGCACTGCGAGGTTCTTCTGCGCCACTTCGGCCGTGCCCTCGGCATCGCCGACGCTCCGGGCGATGGCCGGGACCTCGGAGTCGAAGCTTGAGACCGTCCCGCGGATCGCCTTCGTCGCGGTCCTGGTCTGTTCCGACAGTGCCCGGACCTCCTCGGCGACGACCGAAATCCCGTGCCCGGCATCGCCTGCGCGGCGGCCCCGAGGCTGTCATTCGACGCCAGCAGGTTGGTCAGCATGGCGATCGGGCCGATTTGCTTGACCGCCTTGGCAATGTTGCCGGAAGCCCGTGCCAGCCGTCCGGACATGGCCAGCGCCGCGCGCATGGCCTCCATCGAGCGGCCGGTGGCTCCGTCGGCCTCCGCCATCTGGTGGCACGCTTCGGTCGCGGAGCCGCGCATGTCCCGAGACACGCTCCGGAAATCGCCGGCCGTTTGGCCGATGGATTGCACCGGGACGGAGAACTCCTCGCTGGAAACCATGATCGAGCCGCAGGCAGCAGCGACCTCGTTCGACAGCATGGTGAATTCGATGAGCTGCTCAGGCTGCTTCCGGCCGTCTTCCTGCCTTGCCGCGGCCAGCTTGCGCAGCGCCGCTGCCATCCAGCCGCTGCCGCCGGGCGGCGGCGGAAGGCCCCGCCGGCCAGCGTCTCTGGGATTTCCGGCAATACCGTGTCGGTCTCCTTCAGCGTGCCGAAAGTCGGGTACTGCGTCACCGGCTCATCTCCGTGCGGGCGCCGGGGCGGGGCGGCACGCGCGACTCTAGCGCGGCTCGGTCAAGGCATTGCTGATCGCGGCAGGCGGGCCGGTCAGTCCGACAGGCAGCGATGGACCTCGCCGAGGTCGATCTCGCCCAGAGGCGCGGCGCGTCCCGGATCGGCCGGGTCGTAGCGGAACAGCTCGAAGTCCCGGCGGTAGGCTTCCCAGACCATGTGCCGGGACATGTCGTCGAAATAGGCCTCCACCGGGTGGGCGCGCTCGGGGCCGTGGCCGGAGCTCTCGTTGAAGCGCGGCAGCGCGGCAAGCTCGACCGGGTGGCGCGGCTCGAAATCCGACAGAACGGCGCGCATCCCCGCCTCGAAATCCTCGGTCGCGATGATCCGGTCGTAGCGGCCGCCATTGGCGATCAGCGTCGCGACATGGCCGGACTGGGACGACCAGTGGATGTCGGGCTCCATCGGCTTGCGGAACAGGATCGTGTCGCGGGCGAAGAGCAGGAAGCGGCGGAAGCTGGCGATCTGGTCGAAGTTGCCGTCCACTTCCACGCCGTAGAGCTGCATCACCTTGGGCACCAGGTTGCCGCGGTAGCGGTTGCCGTTGCGCTGCACGCCGCAGATCTTGTCGAAGAAGGCCGACAGGATCCGCCGGTAGGGGTTGCGCACGCAGGTGAAGACCGGGACGTCGGGGGCGAAGACCGCATCCTCGATCGCGGCGCGGCGTTCCTCCATCGACCATTTCCATAGGCCTTCGGAGGCGTCGTGGATGTCGCCGTCATAGAACCGCCCGTGATCCGAGTGGTAGAGGATCTGGCCGATGGTCGAGCAGGCGCATTTCGGGACGACGCGGTAGGCCACCGTGCCGCTCTCGGTCATCCAGATGCCGGGAAATCCCATGCCGCTGCCCTTCTTCGTCCTTTCTCAACGGTTTGGCGCCATGAGGTGAAGAAAGTCTGACGAATTCAGGTAAAATCCGTGGCGTCCATCGCCTTTCTCCTCCTGGCGCACAAGGAACCGGACCGCGTGGCGGCGCAGGCGCGGATGCTGGCCGCGCGGGGCGACCATGTGGTGGTGCATTTCGACGGCAATGCAGGCCAGGCGGACTGGCTGCGGCTTGCGGAGGCCGTCGCCGGGCGCCCGCGGGTCCATCTGGTGAGGCGCAGGCGGCGCTGCGGCTGGGGGGAATGGTCGCTGGTCGAGGCGACGCTGGCGATGATGCGGCGGGCCTTGAAGGAGGCGCCGGAGGCCGGCCATCTGCTGCTGCTCTCGGGGGACTGCATGCCGCTGCGCCCGTTGGCCGAGCTGCGCGCGCATCTGGACGCGGCGCCGGCCGACTATATCGAGGCCCGGGATTTCTTCCGTTCGGGCTGGATCAAGACCGGGCTGCAGGCGGAGCGGGTGCTCTACCGCCATCCCTTCAACGAGCGCGGCCATCCCCGTCTCTTCGCCGCCGCGCTGGCGCTGCAGCGCGCGCTGGGGCTGGAACGGCGGCTGCCGCCGGACCTGCCGCTTCGGATCGGCTCGCAATGGTGGTGCCTCAGGCGGCGGACGGCAGAGGCGGTGCTGGGCCTCTGCCGCGACCGTCCCGGGATTCCGCGCTTCTTCCGCCTCAGCTGGATCCCGGACGAGACCTTCTTCCAGACCGTGGTCGCGCATCTGGTGCCGGAGGCCGAACGCTCGCAGCGCATCCTGACGCAGCTGATCTTCTCCGACTACGGCATGCCGGTCTGCTTCCACGACGACCAGGCGGAGGCCGTGCTGGCCTCGGACCGGTTCTTCCTGCGCAAGATCGCGCCGGGGGCGGAGGGGCTGCGCCGTGAGCTGGAGCGGCGCTTCCTGGAGGACGCTCCGGCGGCGGGTGCGACGGCCGACCTGCGGCAGCGCCACCTCTGGCTGGCGGGCCGGGGACGGGAGGGCCGGGCGAGCCCGCCGCCGCCCTGGGAGCGCCCGCCGCCGGAGCTGCGGCTGATCGTCTGCAAGCGCTGGCATGTCGCGGCGCGGCTGGCGCGGCGGCTGGCGGAGCGGACCGGCGCAGCCGCGCCCGGCGCGCTCTTCGACGAGGCCGGGGCGCAGGATCCGGATCTGGGCGGCTACGGGCGGCGGCTGGAGGACCGGCGGGCGGCTCCGGCGGCGTACCTGGCGCGGGTTGCAGAGGCGATCGGCGCGCGATCGCTGGCATTGCCCTGCGATCCCTGCCATGGCGGCCTGCTGGCGGCGCTGGCCGGGCAGGGCGCACGGGTCCTGAGGATCGGCACGAGGCGCGACCCCGAGTTCCTGGCCGGCCACAGCGCGCGGATCGGCCTGGGCGGCGGCCTGCTTGCGGCGGTGGCGGCCGAACTTGCCGCCGAGGAGGCCGCGCTCGGCCGGGCCGGGCTGTGCAAGGCGATCGAGCCGGGGGACGGGCGGGAGGCCGCAGCCGTCTGCATGGCCCGCGCGCTTGACATCCCCCTGGGGCTCGCGACAGACCTGTGCGCAGATCCAGACCTGACCGGAGAGTGAGCCGCGATGAGCTATCCCTATGACGACCAGAACATCTTCGCGAAGATCCTGCGCGGCGAGATCCCCTCGAAGCCGCTGATGGAAACCGAGCACACGCTGGCCTTCTCCGACATCGCCCCGCAGGCGCCGCACCATGTGCTGGTGATCCCGAAGGGGCCCTATGCCACCTACGACCATTTCGCGCTGGAGGCCTCCGAGGCGGAGATCGTCGACTTCACCCGCGTGCTGGGGAAGATCGCGGCGGAGCTGGGCGTGCAGCCGGGCAAGGACGGCTCGGGCTTCCGGCTGATCTCCAATGCCGGTCCGGACGCGATCCAGGAAGTGCCGCACATGCATGTCCATCTGGTGGCGGGCCGCCCGCTGGGGCGCATCCTGCCCGAGTGAAGCCTTTGCCGCGGTGCCTTGGCGCCGCCGCGGACGCCCGGCTGCGCTCCGGGCCGGGTGCCGGCCGTGCCAGCCCGCGCCGGCATCCCGGCGCCTCCGGGGCGTCTTCGGCACCGGCAGGGCTGCCGCAAGTGCAGCCGCGCGCGGCCGGTCCGCAGGGCTGCCCGGCGGCTGCACGGGCGCTCCGCGCTCTGCCCGCAAAGCACTCCCATCTCGGCCAGCGTGCCCCGGTGCTGCAGCCTTGATGGGCCTTGACGATGCGGATTTCCATGCAAGCGGCGGCGCTTTGGCATTGCCCGTCTCCGTCTGGCACAGCCTGCCGCGCCTTTCCGGCCCGGGACATGCCAGCCGGCCTGCGCGGCCCCGGGCCGGCAGGACGGACCATCGGCCGCCGGGGCGCGCGGCTTTCGCCGATTGACGGCGGTCGCCGACCCGTCCGAAGAGGGCGCAAGCGGCACAGGAGGCTGAAATGGCGCGGATCGTGATCCTCACCGGCGCGGGGCTTTCGGCGGAAAGCGGGCTCGGAACCTTCCGGGACAAGGACGGGCTCTGGACGAAATACGACCTGCAGGACGTGGCGACGCCAGAGGGCTTCGCGCGGAATCCCGAGCTGGTGACAGGTTTCTACAATGCCCGGCGGGCGAACCTGCTCGATGCCGCGCCGAATGCCGCGCACGAAGCGCTGGCGCGGCTGGAGGCGGGGCTGCCGGGCGAGGTGCTGATCGTCACCCAGAACATCGACAACCTGCATGAGCGCGCCGGAAGCAAGGCGGTCTGGCACATGCATGGCGAGCTGATGCGCGCGCTCTGCCATGCCTGCGGCGCGCGGTGGGACGCGCCGCGCGAGATGAGGACGTCGGATGCCTGCCCCGCCTGCGGCAAGGCGGCGACCCGGCCGGACGTGGTCTGGTTCGGCGAATACCCCTACCACATGGAAGAGATCTGGGACGCGCTGCGGGCGGCGGAGCTCTTCGTCGCGATCGGCACCTCCGGGCAGGTCTATCCGGCGGCGGCCTTCGTTCAGGATGCCTCCCGGGCCGGGGCGGAGACGCTGGAACTCAATCTCGAGCGCTCCGAGGTCAGCCACGATTTCGACGAGGCCCGGCAGGGCCCCGCGACCGAGCTGGTCCCGGCCTGGGTGGAGGAGATGCTGGCCCGCTAGGACGGTGCCGGACCCGTCCGGATCAGGCGCAGTGCATCCGCGGCCGTGCGGCCGGTACGGGTCCTGCCAGGGCAGCGGAAAGTGGCGGCGCGGGCAGCGGGACCGGGACAGGGGCGCAGGGGCCGAACGTCGTCGAGAGGCTGAAATGGACGGAGGTCGGCGATGCCGGGAGGCCGCCGCGGAAGCCCGGAGGGCCGCCGGTCCCGAGGCAGCAGCAGGTCGCGCCCGGTGGCGCGGTTGCCGTGCCGAAGCGCACGCAGGTGGCTGTTCTGCCGGAAACGGTTCGGGCGTTGCGGGCTGCGGTGCGATGCCCGCCGGTCCCGAAGCCGGCAATGTCCGAGGTGACCCCATGCCCGCGGCGGGACAGGTTGCGTTCTCCCCCGGTCCGAAGCCGATGCCCTCCACCACATGATTGAAATTTCCTGACGGCGGCGAAGGAGAAGCCGAAATCGGGCGTGGCCGAGCTCGCGGGGGCGGCGAGGGCCGTCACGGCGGCGCAGGGAAGGGCGCAAATGCCCGTCATGGCGGAAACTCCGGTCCGGCAATCGCGCGCGGCACCGGCAATTGGTCCGGTGCGCCAGCCTGGCGAGAGGAGGTCCGGGGAAGCGGTGCGCCGCAACGGAAAACCGCCGCTGCGCAGAGCGCGGATCAGGCGGCGTCGGGCTTGCGGGTGAGGGCGAGGAAGACGTCCTCGAGGTCCGCCTCCTCGGTGCGCACGTCGCGGATGTGGATGCCGGCGTTGCGCACCGCCTCCAGGATCGCGCCGGGCGAGGTGACGCTGCGGCGGTAGTCGAAGGCGATGGCGCCGCCGGGACGGGTGCCGACCTCCACGCCGTCGATGGCGGGCAGGGCAGGCGGCGGGGATTCGGGCTCGATCACCAGCGTCTTGGCGTCGAGGCGGCCAAGCAGGTTCGGGGTCGTGTCCTGCACCACCAGCTCGCCCTGGTTGATGATCGCGATTTCGCCGCACATGTCCTGCGCCTCTTCGAGGTAGTGCGTGGTCAGGATGATCGTCATGCCCTCCTCGTTCAGCCGCCGCACGTTGCGCCACAGCATCTGGCGCAGCTCGATGTCGACGCCTGCCGTCGGCTCGTCGAGCACCAGCACATGCGGCGCATGGACCAGCGCCTTGCCGAGGAGCAGCCGCCGCCGCATGCCGCCCGAAAGCGTGCGGGAATAGGCGTCGGCCTTGTCGGTCAGCCCGACCAGTTCCAGGATCTCGTCGGTCTTCCGCTGGCTGCGCGGCACGCCGTACAGCCCGGCCTGCACGTCGAGCGCGCCGCGGGCCGAGAAGAACGGGTCCATGTTCAGCTCCTGCGGCATCACCCCGATCGAGGCGCGCGACTGGCGCGGGTTCACGTCCTGGTCGAAACCCCAGATCCGCACGGTCCCGGCAGTCTTGCGCACCAGCCCGGCGAGGATGTTGATCAGCGTCGACTTGCCCGCGCCGTTCGGGCCGAGCAGGCCGAAGATGGAGCCCTGCGGAATCTTCAGGTCGATCCCCTTCAGCGCATCCTTGGCGGGGGCGCCCTTCTGCGCGGCATAGGTCTTGCGCAGGCCTTCGATCTCGATTGCGTTCTGTGACATCCTGGCCTCTAGTATAGCGGAAGGGACCGCTTGCCCGGCAGGGGCGCATCCCGTAACGCTGACCTAAGCCGACAGGCCCGTCCCGGCAAGCAGGAGGAGTCCCCCCATGGCCATCAAGCCGCCCGAATTCCAGATCACTTCGGCCCATCGCGTGGCCTGCGACGGCGGCGAGGGCGCTCTGGGACATCCCCGGGTGTGGCTGACGGTGGATCCGGACAAGGGCTATGTCGAGTGCCCCTACTGCGATAAGCTCTATGTCGAGGAGGATCGCGCCCAGGCGATCCTGGCCAGCATGGGCATGAGCCAGGCGGGCTGAATCCCGACGCGGGCGGCAATCCTCTCTTTGCCTTGGGTCATTCGCCTGCAATCCTTGCGGTATTTCAGCAAGCAAGGATTTGAGAAGATGGAAATCAAGGTTGGACTCGACGATCTGGTCGGGGCGGTGCGCCTCTGCCGCGCGTATCTCAAGGGAAAAGCGGACGACAGGATCGTCGCCAGGCTCGACAATAACGGCGTGCAGGCGGCAGTGACGTCCGACGGCACGCTGCTGATCGACGGATCGAACGAGGTCTATGACTGGCTCGGCATCAATATCGACGTCTTCGAGAGCGTCGCGCGCCAGACCGCGATGGGCGACAGCGGCAAATACGAATGGCACGCGGGATTCCTCAAGCATGCCCAAACCGTCTTTGCCTTCGCGTCGGGGCTGTCCTCGCCGCCGAAGCTGATCATTGGCCACTCCCTGGGAGCCGCCTCGGCGCAAATCGTAGGGTCGTCGCTGCGCGTGCCGACCATCGCCTTCGCTTCGCCGCTGACGCAGCGGATCCGCAGGTTCAAGAAGACCAAGCGCCCGCAGGGCAGGCACTGGGTGCTGAACATCCAGCGCGCCGATGACCTGGTCTGCGGGCTGCCGCCGAAGTGGCTGGGCTTCGCCCATGTCGGGAACGTGCTGGCCATGAGCCCGAAAGGCGTCCATGACGGCCAGGACCATTCCACCAAGAACTATCTGAACGCCCTGCGCGACGGCTACATGTCGAAGCAGCTGCAGAAGCACCTGCCGCTGGCGCTCGGCGCGTCGGCTCCGGCGGACAGCTGAACGGCGTTCAGAGGGGGGCGGAGCGTTCCGCCCCTCCGGGACGGCGGAGCCTGCGCGCGGCGCGGCCGCCTGCCTCGCCGCCGGGCCCGAAGGCGACGCACCAGCCGCCGAAGCCGGCCGTCCCGCCGATGACGGTCAGCGCGAAGGCCGAGCGGACATATTCCCACGGGTCCCAGCGGGTTTCGGCGATGACGGGCTGCAGCAGCATGCCGGCCAGCACGGTGGCGGCGCCGAAGACGGCGATCCGCTTCGCGGTCAGGCGCAGGGGCGAAACCGCCAGGGCGATCCTGAGGATGGCAGCCGCGGCCAGGGCCGGCGGCAGCAGCACGGCGGCGGCCGTGGCAAGGCCGTGCAGCAGGGCTTCGGCCTGGCCGGCGCCGAATTCGACGGGCCCCGCCGCAGGCGCGATCCATTCGGTGGCGAACCAGGTGGCGACGACGAGGAGGATGAACAGCATCCCCGCCGTCCAGGCGGCCAGCGCCAGCCGGGCGAACAGCCTCAATGCGCCTCGGCCCAGCTCTGCCCCTGTCCGGCATCGACGGTCAGCGGCACGGCCAGTTCCACCGCGGGCATGGACGCGCCCTCCATGACGTCGCGCACCCGGGCGATGGTCTCGTCGACGGCGCCTTCCTCCACCTCGAAGATCAGTTCGTCATGCACCTGCAGGAGCATCTTGGCAGGCAGCCCCTCGATGGCGGCGGGCATGCGGATCATCGCGCGGCGGATGACGTCGGCGGCCGTGCCCTGGATCGGCGCGTTGATCGCGGCGCGCGAGGCGAAGCCCGCCTGCGGCCCCTTGGCGTTGATCTCGGGCGTGTGGATCTTGCGGCCGAAGAGCGTCTGGACATAGCCATGCTCCTTCGCGAAGGCCTTGGTCGCGTCCATGTAGTCGCGGATGCCGGGGAAGCGCTCGAAATAGCGGTCGATGAACCCCTGCGCCTCGGCACGCGGGATGCGCAGGTTGCGCGCCAGCCCGAAGCCCGAAATGCCGTAGATCACGCCGAAGTTGATCGCCTTGGCCTGGCGCCGGATTTCCGGCGTCATCTCGTCGAGCGGCACGTTGAACATCTCGGATGCGGTGGCGGCGTGGATGTCCTGGCCGTCGCGGAACGCCTCCTTCAGCGCCTCGATCCCGGCGATATGGGCGAGAATGCGCAGCTCGATCTGGGAGTAGTCGAGCGAGACCAGGACGTTGCCCTTCTCCGGGACGAAGGCCTCGCGGATGCGGCGGCCTTCCTCGGAGCGGACCGGAATGTTCTGCAGGTTCGGATCGGTCGAGGCGAGGCGGCCGGTATTGGCGCCCGCGATCGAGTAGGAGGTATGGACCCGGCCGGTTTCGGCGTTGATGTGGTCCTGCAGCGCGTCCGTGTAGGTCGATTTCAGCTTGGAGAGCTGCCGCCAGTCGAGCACGCGGGCAGGCAGGTCATGTTCGGTCGCCAGATCCTCCAGCACGTCGGCGGGCGTGGACCAGGCGCCGGTCTTGCCCTTCTTGCCGCCCGGAAGGCTCATCTTGTCGAACAGGATCTCGCCCAGCTGCTTCGGCGAGCCGACGTTGAAGGTCTCGCCCGCCAGCTCGTGGATCTCGGCTTCGAGCCCGGCCATCTTCTGGGCGAAGGCGTTCGACATGCGGCTCAGCACGTCGCGGTCGACCTTGATGCCGGTGCGCTCCATCTGCGCCAGCACGGGGACCAGCGGGCGTTCCAGCGTCTCGTAGACCGTCGTCACCTTGGCCTTGTGAAGCCCCGGCTTCAGGCAGTGCCAGAGGCGCAGCGTGATGTCGGCATCCTCGGCGGCATAGGGCACGGCCTTTTCCAGCGGCACCCGGTCGAAGGTGATCGCCGACTTGCCCGTGCCCAGCAGCGGCTTGATCGGGATCGGCGTGTGGCCGAGATATCTCTCGCTCAGCGTGTCCATGCCGTGGCCATGCAGGCCCGCGTGCTGGGCATAGCTCATCAGCATCGTGTCGTCGATCGGCCCGACCGCGATCCCGTAGCGGGCGAGGATCTTCATGTCGTATTTCATGTTCTGGCCGATCTTGAGGATCTGCGGGTCCTCCAGCATCGGCTTGAGCATGTCGAGCGCCTCGTTCATCGGCATCTGGCCCTCGGCCAGCGCGTCGCTGCCGAACAGCCCGCCATCCTCCGCCTCGGCCTTGTGGGCCAGCGGGATGTAGCAGGCGCGGCCCTCTTCCACCGCCAGCGAGACGCCGACCAGATCGGCCACCATCTCGTTGAGGCCGGTGGTCTCGGTGTCGACGGCCACCCAGCCGCGGGCATAGGCGAGGTCGATCCAGGCCTGCAGCGCCGCGGCGCCGCTGACCGTCTCGTATTTCTCCGCGTCGAAAGGCTGGTCCTCCGCCGGTGCGGCGGCCTGCGCTTCGGGCGCCTTCGGTTCGGGCGGGGTCTCGGCGCCGAGCTTGTCGGCGACGCGCTTCGTGAGCGTGCGGAACTCCATCGCGTTGAGGAAGCCGACCAGCGCCTCGGCCTCGGGCTCCTTCACCTCGAGGCTGTCGAGCGTGAAATCCAGATCCATGCCGCAATCGAGCTGCACCAGCTGCTTGGAGATGCGGATCTGCTCGGCATTGTCGAGCAGCGTCTGGCGGCGCTTCGGCTGCTTGATCTCGGAGGCGCGCTCCAGGAGCGTCTCGAGGTCGCCGTACTCGTTGATCAGCTGCGCGGCGGTCTTGATGCCGATGCCGGGTGCGCCCGGCACGTTGTCGACGCTGTCCCCGGCCAGCGCCTGCACGTCGACCACCTTGTCGGGGGTCACGCCGAACTTGGCCTCGACGCCCTCGATGCCGATGCGCGCGTTCTTCATCGCGTCGAGCATCTCGACGCCGTCGCCCACGAGCTGCATCAGGTCCTTGTCCGAGGAAATGATGGTGACGCGGCCTCCCGCCTCGCGCGCGCGGCAGGCCAGCGTCGCGATGATGTCGTCGGCCTCGAAGCCCTCGATCTCGTGGCAGGCGATGTTGAAGGCGCGGGTCGCCTCGCGGGTCAGCGGGAATTGCGGCACCAGGTCCTCGGGGGCAGGGGGACGGTTGGCCTTGTACTTGTCGTAGAGATCGTTGCGGAAGCTCTTGCCGGAATGGTCGAAGATTACCGCCGCATGGGTCGGCGCATCGGGGCCGGCATTGTCCTCCACATACTTGAACAGCATGTTGCAGAAGCCCGCCACCGCGCCGACCGGCAGCCCGTCCGACTTCCGCGTCAGCGGCGGCAGGGCGTGATAGGCCCGGAAGATGAAGGCCGATCCGTCGATGAGATGCAGATGGTGTCCCTTGCCGAAGGCCATTGCCGCGCGCTCCTTGCCGTTTTCCGGACCTACCTAGAAGAGCCCGCCGCGGCGCGAAAGGGGAAATCGGGCCAGGCCGGGAGAGGGCCGTCCCTCTCCCGGACCCTCGCCGTCGCCCGGCCCCGCCGTCACTGCGGAAGGGCCGCCGCGGGCGCCACCGGGAAGAACGCGCCGCCCGACCACAGGCCGAACCAGCCGTCCTTCTCGGCGCAGAGCTCCACCAGCCGGTAGAAGCTCTTGCGGTCGATCAGCGCCTCCAGCCCGGCGCGGACATGGATGTAGGGGGAGGGCTCGCCATCGGCGCCGGTCTCCACCCGGACCGGGTGATCGGGCCCGGCCGCGACCTCGTCGCCGACATGGGTCGCAAAGGTCAGGACCTGCTCCGCGCCCTCGCCCGAGACGGTGAAATCCACCGCCAGGAAGGGCGCGTCATCGACCTGGATGCCCACTTTCTCGACGGGAGTGACCAGAAAATAGGCATCTCCCTCCTTCTTGAGAATGGACGAGAACAGCTTGACCATGGCGGGCCGGCCGATCGGCGTGCCCATGTAGAACCACGTGCCGTCGCGGGCGATGCGCATGTCGATATCGCCGCAGAAAGGCGGATTCCACAGGTGAACCGGCGGCGGGCCCTTCTTGGCGGCGCGGGCGGCGGATTTCATCAGGCTGTCGGCGTCGGTGGTCATTTCCGGGCTCACGATGTTTTGCGGTTTTCCGTCATTTGTCATTTGAAACTGTCCGGAGACGTGGCTCTATGATGGCAACATACCCCGGAATAGGAGAAAGTCATGACCGACGGAACCGACCTGGTGCAGGAGATCGAGGATCTGGGGCATGACCTGGCTGCGGCCAAGGAGAGCATCACCAAGCGGTTCATCGGCCAGGAACGCGTCGTCGACCTGACGCTGGCCGCGCTGCTCTGCGGCGGCCATGCGCTGCTGATCGGCCTGCCCGGGCTGGGCAAGACCCGCCTCGTCGGCACGCTCGGAAAGGTGATGGGGCTGCAGGACAACCGCATCCAGTTCACCCCCGACCTGATGCCCGCCGACATCCTCGGGTCGGAAGTGCTTGAGACCGCCGAGGACGGCACGCGCAGCTTCCGCTTCATCCGCGGGCCGGTCTTCTGCCAGCTCCTGATGGCCGACGAGATCAACCGCGCCTCTCCGCGGACCCAATCCGCGCTGCTGCAGGCGATGCAGGAGAAGCACGTCACCGTGGCGGGGGCGGAGCACGCGCTCGGCCAGCCCTTCCACGTGCTTGCCACGCAGAACCCGATCGAGCAGGAGGGCACCTATCCGCTGCCCGAGGCGCAGCTCGACCGGTTTCTCGTGCAGATCGACGTGCCGAACCCCGACCGCGACACCGAGCGCGACATCCTGCTGGCCACGACCGGGGTGGTCGACGCGGAATCGACGCAGGTCTTCACGTCCGAGAAGCTGATCGCGGCGCAGACGCTGCTGCGCCGGATGCCGGTGGGCGACGCGGTGGTGGAGACGATCCTCGACCTCGTCCGCGCCTGCCGTCCCGACGATCCGACCGCGCCGCAGCAGGTCAGGGAGATGGTTGCCTTCGGCCCAGGCCCGCGCGCGGCGCAGTCTCTGATGCTGACCGTGCGCGCCCAGGCGCTGCTGGAGGGACGGCTGGTGCCGACCGCCGAGGATGTCTCGCGCATGGCGGTGCCGGTGCTGACCCACCGGATGCAGCTGACCTTCGCGGCGCGCGCCCGCGGCCAGAACCTCGAGGCGCTGATCCGCACCGTCGCCGCCCAGATGACGAAGGTCGAGGCCGCGGCATGACCGATCCGGGCCGGGGCAGGTCCCTGGAGCTCTATTTCGTCGAAGGCACGCCGGACGGGCTGGTGACGGCCGAGATGTTCAACTGGACGGGCCATGTGCTGATGGTGCCGTGGGTGCGGCTGGAAACCGCGCTGCGCCGCCCCGAGGCGGGCCATACCGGCGTCCACCTGCTGATGGGCGAGAGCGAGGGCCGCGTGCGGCTCTATATCGGCGAAACCGAGCGCCTGTCGGTGCGGCTCCGGCAGCATGCCGCCGGCCGCGACTGGTGGGACCATGCGGTGCTTGTCACGGCGCGGGCGGATGCGCTCAACAAGGCGCATGCGCGCTATATCGAGGCGCGGCTGGTCGAGACCGCCCGCGGCCTCGGCCGCGATCTGGAGAATGGCAACATCCCCGGCGGGGCGGGGCTGTCGGAGGCGCAGGCGGCGAATATGGAAGGCTTCCTCTCGGAACTGCGCGTGGTGCTGCCGGCGCTCGGGGTGTCCGCTTTCGATGACCGGCGGCGCGCGATTTCGGCGTCGGCCGGCCAGATTGCCAATGACCCGCAATCCGGCAGCGGGGTGCCGGCGCCGTCGGGTGCGACAGCCTTCGAGCTTCGCATGGCCAAGCACTCCCTCGTGGCGCATGCCAGCCAGATCGGCGGGGAATTCTTCGTGCGCGAAGGGTCCTTCGCCAGAGCGGAATGCTCGGGCGCGGCGCCGCGGACCTATGCGCAGATCCATCAGGATCTCGTCGCCTCCGGCGTGCTCGTGCCCACGACGGAACCGGGGCGGCTGGTTTTCGTGCGCGACTACGCTTTCAACAGCACAAGCGCGGCGGGGGCCGTCGTCGCCGGGCGCTCCTGCGCCGGACCGGTCGAATGGCGCGTCGAGAGCACCGGCCAGACCTACAGGGACTGGGAAGCCGCGCGGCTGGCCGCGGTGACGGAGGCCGCCGCATGACCGGCACCCCTGCCGAACTGAGACATGACGCCCAGGACATTTCCGCCGCGCTGCCGCCGCTGCTGGCGGATGCGGAGCATCTGGCGGCCAACATGCTGCTGGGCGCGCATGGCCGCCGCCGCCCGGGATCGGGCGAGGAATTCTGGCAGTACCGCCCGGCCCAGGCCTTCGACGAGGCGCGGCTGATCGACTGGCGCCGTTCGGCGCGGTCGGACCAGCAGTTCATCCGGGAGCGAGAATGGCAAGCCAGCCAGACCGTGCTGCTCTGGGTCGACGGGGCGCAATCGATGGACTTCGCCTCCAAGGGCGTGCCGCCCAAGGCCGCCCGGGCGCGGACGCTGGCAATGGCGGTCGCGATCCTGCTGCTGCGCGGCGGCGAGCGGGTCGGGCTGACCGGCCTAGACGTGCCGCCGAGAACCGGCGAAATCCAGCTACTGCGCATCGCCGAGGGTCTGCTGCGCGGCGGCGGCGGCGATTACGGAGCGCCGGACATCCGCGGCATGATGACGAAATCCCGCGCGCTCTTCGTGTCGGATTTCATGGGCCCCTTCGACCGGGTCGAGGCGGCGCTGACCCAGGCGGCCGACCGCGGCGTGCGGGGCGCGCTGCTGCAGGTGCTGGATCCGGACGAGGAGGCGTTCCCCTTCGACGGGCGCACCGTTTTCGAGAGCATGGGCGGCGGCATCGCGCATGAAACGCTGCAGGCGGCCAGCCTGCGCAGCCGCTATCTGGAGCGGCTGGCCGAGCGCAAGGCGCGGCTTGCCGATCTGGCGCGGTTGACCGGCTGGCAGTTCGCCTGCCACCATACCGGCGAGAGCGCGCAATCCGCGCTGCTCTGGCTTTACGGCGCGATGGAGAAGACCCGCTGATGCTCACCCTCGGCTCCCTGGGATTCACCGCCCCGGCGCTCCTGTTCGCGCTGCTGGCCCTGCCGGTCCTCTGGGTGATCCTGCGCGCCGTGCCGCCCGCGCCGATCCGCCGCCGCTTTCCCGGCGTGGCGCTGCTGCTCGGGCTGAGCGACGACGAAAGCCAGACCGACCGCACGCCCTGGTGGCTGCTGCTGCTGCGCATGGCGGCGGTGGCGCTGGTGATCCTCGGTTTCGCCGGGCCGGTGCTGAATCCCTCCCAGACCGAGGGCGGGCGCGGTCCGCTGCTGATCCTGCTCGACGGCAGCTGGGCGGATGCCGGCGACTGGAGCCGCCGCATCGACCGGGTGGATGCGGCGCTGACCGAGGCGGCGCGCGACGGCCGTCCGGTGGCGGTCGCGGCCCTGACCGCGCTGGAACCGGGCGCGCCGGCCTTCCAGTCGGCCGAGGCCTGGCTGACCCGGCTGCCCTCGCTGCAGCCCGCCCCCTGGGAGCCCGCGCCGGAAGCGGTGGCGGACTGGGCGGCGGCGCTGCCGGACGAGGGCTTCGACACGCTCTGGCTGTCGGACGGGATCGCGCGCGACGGGCGGTCCGGCCTGCTGGCGGCGCTGGAGGATCGCGGCACTGTCCGGGTCTTCGAGGGGCCGCGTCCGGTCATGGGGCTGAAGCCCGCCGTCTACGAGGACGGCATCATCAAGCTCACAGCGATCCGCGCCCGCACCGGCGACGGGACGGAGTTCGCGGTCGCCGCCCGCGGGCTCGACCCGACCGGGGCGGAGCGCATCTTGGCCCGTGCCGCGGGCGCCTTCGAGCCCGGCGCCGCCGAGGCCACGGTGGAGCTGAGCCTGCCTGCGGAACTCCGGAACCGCGTCACCCGCTTCGAGATCGAGGCCGTGCGGTCCGCCGGGGCGGTCAGCCTGACCGACGACTCGCTGCGCCGCCGGGAGATCGCGCTGCTGTCGGGGCAGGGCGAGGGCGAGGGATTCGAGCTGCTGTCGCAGCTGCACTACCTGCGCCAGGCCCTGGCGCCGAATGCCGACCTGCTGGAGACCGACCTCGACGACATGCTGCTGGCCAATCCCGACGTGCTGATCCTTGCCGACGTGGCGCGGCTGTCGCCCGCCGAGGAGGACCGGATCGGCGAATGGGTGGAGAAGGGCGGCCTGCTGCTGCGCTTCGCCGGGCCGCGCCTGGCCGCCTCCGATGTCAGCCGCGACAGCGAGGACCCGCTGATGCCGGTGCGGCTGCGCGAGGGCGGCCGGTCGGTGGGCGGCGCGATGAGCTGGGGCGCGCCGAAGACGCTGATGCCCTTCGCCGAGGACTCGCCCTTCTACGGCCTGGAGGTCCCCGAGGAAGTGACCGTGACCGCGCAGGTGCTGGCCCAGCCCGATCCCGACCTCGCCGAGCGCACCATCGCGGCGCTGAAGGACGGCACGCCGCTGGTCACCCGCAAGGCGGTGGGCGACGGCCAGGTGGTGCTGTTCCACGTCACCGCCAATGCCGAATGGTCGAACCTGCCGCTCTCGGGCCTCTTCATGTCGATGCTGGAACGCCTCGCCGTGGCGGCGGGCAGCGCGCGGCCCGATGCCGAGGCGCTGGCCGGAACCACCTGGGTGGCCGAGGAACTGATCGACGGGTTCGGCGCCTCGGGCGAGGCGGGAACCATGGCGGGCGTGCCCGGCGAGCGGCTGGCCGCCGCGGTGCCCGCCGCAGACATGCCGCCGGGGGTCTATGCCGAGGGCGACCGCCGGCTGGCGCTGAACGTGATTGGAGCTGACACCGTGCTGACCCCGACCGCCTGGCCGGAGCGCATCCCGGTCGAGGGGCTGGACGTCCGGAAGGAAACCCCGCTGAAGGGCGGGGTGCTCTCCGCGGCGCTGCTGCTGCTGATGGCCGACCTGCTGGCCTCGATGTGGCTTTCGGGCAAGATGCCCCGGCTGCGGCGCGCAGGCACTGCGGCCTTGCTGCTGGCCGCGCTTTTCGCCGGGCTGCCGCAGGGCGGCGCGCAGGCGCAGGACGCGGCCGACGCCAAGGCGATCGCGGCCACGTCCGAGGTCACGCTGGCCTATGTCCGCACCGGGGACGCGCGGGTCGACGAGATCACCCGCGCCGGTCTGGCCGGTCTTTCCGACGTGCTCTACGCCCGCACCTCGATCGAGCCCGCCGACCCGACGGAGGTCGATGTCGAGACCGACGAGCTGAGCTTCTTCCCGCTGATCTACTGGACGGTGACGGCGGACCAGCCGCTGCCTTCGGCCGAGGCCTATGCCAAGCTGAACCGCTACCTGCGGACGGGCGGCATGATCGTCTTCGACACCCGCGACGCCAATGTCTCGGGCTATGGCGGCACCACGCCGGAAAGCCGCCGCCTGCAGGAAATCGCCGCCGGGCTCGACATCCCGCCGCTGGAGCCGATCCCCGAGGACCACGTGCTGACCCGCGCCTTCTACCTGATCCAGGACTTTCCGGGCCGCTTCGCCGGGCGCGAGGTCTGGGTCGAGGCGGCGCCGCCCGGCGCGCAGGCGGTGGAGGGCATGCCCTTCCGCGATCTCAATGACGGCGTGACGCCCGTGGTGATCGGCGGCAATGACTGGGCCGGGGCCTGGGCGACCGACGACCGCCGCCAGCCGCTGCTGCGCGTGGGCTCGGGCCTCGGCGGCGAGCGCCAGCGCGAGGTCGCCTACCGCTTCGGCGTCAATCTCGTGATGCATGTGCTGACCGGCAACTACAAGTCCGACCAGGTCCATGTGCCGGCCCTGCTCGACCGGCTGGGGAACTGAGCCATGGACCAGGTAATCTTCGCCCCGCTCGTTCCGCTCGGCCTGGTCTGGGTGCTGGCCGCCGCAGCGGCCGCGCTGGTGATCTTCGCCGCGGTGAACCGGCTGTCGGGCTGGTGGCTGCGGGCGCTGGCCGCGGTCGCGCTGCTCGGCGCCGCCGCGAACCCCTCGCTGCAGGAGGAGGACAGGGCGCCGCTGTCGGACATCGTCATCGCGGTGATCGACGAGACGGCCAGCCAGAAGCTGTCCGACCGGGCGGCGCAGACCGGGGACGCGCTCGAGACGCTGCGCGCCGAGGTCGCCGCGCGGCCCAATACCGAACTGCGCGAAATCACCGTGCACGATGCCGAGGGCAACGAGGGCTCGCTGGTGATGCAGGCGGTGTCCGAGGCGCTGGCCGACGAGCCGCGCGCCCGCGTCGCCGGGATCGTCGTCGTCTCGGACGGGCAGATCCACGACATGGCGCAGATGCCCTCCGTGCCCGCGCCGGTGCACCTGCTGATGACCGGCCACGGCACCGACTGGGACCGCCGCCTGATCGTCAAGAACGCCCCGGCCTTCGCCATTCTCGGCGAGGAATTCCACCTGACGCTGAGGATCGAGGACCAGGGCGACGTGCCGGAGGACATCGGCACGACCGCGAACCTGTCGCTGGCGCTCGACGGCGGCGAGGCGCGGACCTACCAGGTGCCGGTCGGCGAGGATATCGACCTGCCGGTGGTGCTGCCCCATGGCGGCATGAACGTCATCCAGTTCACGCTGGAGGACAGCCCCGGCGAGCTGACCGACCGCAACAACGCCGCCGTGCTGCAGATCAACGGCGTGCGCGACCGGCTGCGCGTGCTGCTGGTCTCGGGCGAGCCGCATGCGGGCGAGCGCACCTGGCGGAACCTGCTGAAATCCGACAGCTCGGTCGATCTGGTGCATTTCACCATTCTCCGCCCGCCGGAGAAGCAGGACGGCGTGCCGGTGACGGAACTGTCGCTGATCGCCTTCCCGACGCGGGAGCTGTTCCTGGAGAAGATCGACGAGTTCGACCTGATCATCTTCGACCGCTACAAGCGGCGCGGGATCCTGCCGGTGATCTATCTCGACAACATCCGCCAGTATGTCGAGGACGGCGGCGCGGTGCTGATCGCCGCCGGTCCCGACTTCGCCGGCGCCACCTCGATCTACCGCACGCCGCTGAACCAGATCATCCCGGCCGAACCGACCGCGCGGGTCTACGAGGAGGGCTTCAAGCCGCAGCTGACCGATCTCGGCCGCCGCCATCCGGTGACCGAGGGGCTCGACGCCTGGGGCGCGGAAAACGCGCCCGAAGGCGCCGAGGCGCCGTTCTGGGGCCGCTGGTTCCGGATGATCGACCTCGACCAGAAATCCGGCGAGACGGTGATGTCGGGTCCGGACGACAAGCCGCTGCTGGTGCTCGACCGGGTGGGCGAGGGGCGCGTGGCGCTGCTGGCCTCCGACCATGCCTGGCTGTGGAACCGCGGTTTCGAGGGCGGCGGTCCGCAGCTCGAGCTGCTGCGCCGCCTCGCGCACTGGATGATGAAGGAGCCGGAGCTGGAGGAAGAGGCGCTCTGGGCCGAGGCCGAGGGCCAGTCGATGACCGTGATCCGCCGCACGCTGGAGGACAGCACCGGCGACATCACCGTGACGGGCCCGGGCGGCGACAGCTGGACCCTGGTGCCCGAGGAGGTCAGCCCGGGCCGGTTCGAAGCCAAGTTCGACGCGCCGGAGATCGGGCTCTACCGCATCACCGACGGCACGCTCGACGCGGTGATCGCGCTGGGGCCGTCGGCGCCGCGGGAGTTCGAGCAGACCATCGCCTCGGGCGACGCCATTGCGCCGCTGGTCTCCGGCACGCGCGGCGGGGTCGTGCCGCTGGAGGCGGGCATGCCGGATCTGCGTGAGGTGCGCGCGGGCCGTCCTGCGGCAGGACGCGGCTGGATCGGGATCACCCCGCGCGATGCCTATGTCACCGCCGACCTGCGGGTGCTGCCGCTGCTGCCGCCCTGGGCCTTCCTGTTCCTGGCCGCGGGGCTGGTGATCGCCGCCTGGCTGCTGGAGGGACGCCGCCGCCGCGCGCTATGAGCGTCGGCCGCGTTCCGGCATCGGGCGCCGACCCGTCCTCCGGGATCCGCACCTTTCCCCGGAGGCCTCTGCCGGATCATCCGGCCGGAGACATGCGATCCCGTGCAAAGGGGCGGATCGCGCCCGGCAGCCGCCGCTCAGAGCGCGCGGCGGCGGCATGGGGGCGTGCGTGCTGTCCAGGCGCAGGGATGCGGCCTCCTGACTGCTCCGGCGGCCCGCGGGCCTCAGTCCTTGTCTGCCGCGATCTCGCGCAGGCTTTCCTCGGGGAGCTTGCCTTCCAGCAGCAGCCGCCGCGATGAGGAGGCGAATTCGCGGTGCCAGATGGTGCCCGCCGTGACTGCCGTGGTCAGCACCAGCGCCACCGGCCCGATCAGCCAGCCGAGCGCGCCGAGCGCGAAATAGACCGAGCGCAGGCCGCGGTTGTAGGAGCGCGCCGCCTCGATGTTCAGCTCCGCCGCCATCAGCGCGCGGCGCCGCGCCTCGGGGTCCGAGACGTCGTTGGGGATCGCTCCCATCATCACCGAGCAATAGCCGAAGACCCGGTGCGACCAGACGAACTTCATGAAGGCGTTGGTGATCAGGAGGAGCGGCAGCAGGATCTTGACCTCCCACAGGATCGATGCCGTCGGGCCCATCATCAGCTCGGAGGCGACCTTGTCGAGCCGGTCGGTATTGCCGATCAGCGCCAGCGCGCCGCCGATCGCGATCAGGCAGGCGGAGGCGAAGAAGGCGGTGCCGTCGCGCAGCGAGCCCAGCAGCGTCGCGTCATGCACCCTCGGGCTGCGGTCGATGTTGTTCAGCATCCAGGCGCGGCGGTACTGGCGCATCAGCCGGTTGACCGAGGGGCGGGACTGCTGCGGATGTTCGACATGCCAGCCGACCAGCCCCCAGCAGAGCAGCGTGAAGCCGGCGGCCAGGATGTCGGGCCAGGAAAGCAGCAGGAAGAGCGTCGTGATGTCCATCATGCCTCTCCCTTAGCCCAGCCGCGGCGGTCCGGGGAAGGGGCATCAGCCCGGCTGCTGCACCTCGCCGAGCCGCAGCGCCGCCAGCCCGCCGCCCGCGGCCATTGCCGCGAAGACCGCAAGCACTGCAGCAGGGCCCGCTGCCTCGGCCAGCAGGCCGAAGCCGCCGCCGAGCAGCAGCAGCGCGCCGATCGCGGTATTGGCCAGCGCCGTGTAGGTCGCCTTGCCGCCCGGGGTCTCCATGTCGGTCAGATGGGTCTTCCGGCCGATCCGCGCGCCCTGGTAGGCGATCTGGGCGGCGAAGATGAATCCGGCCGCGCCCCAGCTGCCGCCCAGCCCGCCGGTTGCGAGGCCCAGGGCCGCACCCGCGCCGAGGATCGCCGCGGCGGCGAAGCCGGCATAGGCCAGCGTCCGGCGGCTGGAGCGGTCCGAAAGCCGCCCCCACACATAGGAAGACAGGATCGAGGCGGCCGAGGAGGCGATCATCAGGACCCCCAGATTGCCCGGACCGCCGCCGCTGCTTGTACCCGCCAGCATGACGAGGAAGGGCGGGGCCAGCGAGGTGGAGATCATGAGCGCGCGGGCCAGCAGGTAGCGGCGGAACTGCGGATCGTCGCGGAACGGGCGCAGCAGCGCGCCCGCGCCGCCGGTCTCGTCCGGCTCGGCCGGGGGTTCCTCCAGCGTTGCGAAGAGCGCGCCGGCGGCCAGCCAGAGCGCGCCTGCCGCGGCGATGGAGGCTGCGATCCAGACCGGATCGCGCGGCACGATGCCGAGCCCCAGCAGCACCGCCCAGAGGAAGACCGCCGCGGCGCCGACGGTCCCGGCGATGCCCGTCAGCGTGCCGCGCGTGCCCTTCTCCACCGTGCGGGCGGTGACGTCCTTGAAGCTCGCCGAACAGGCGGCGCGGGCGCAGGCCAGCACGGCCAGCGCGGCCAGGATCGCCCAGCCGGCTGCCGCGCCCTCCAGCAGCAGCGCCGCGGCGGCCATGGAGAGCGCCGCAAGACCCTGCAGCGCAGCTCCGGCGGCCCAGACGAAGCGCCGCCGCCGGCGGCGCTCGATCGCCCGAGCAAGTGCCAGCTGCGGCAGCAGCGCGCCCGCCTCGCGCACCGGCACCAGCGCGCCGGTCAAGGCCCCGGGCACGCCGAGGGCGGAGAACAGCCAGGCCAGCACCAGCTTGGGATCGATCAGCCCGTCGGCGATCTTGGTGGCGGAAAGGCTGAGGAATTCGGTGGCGAAACGGCGAGCCGTTCCGGGGTCGGCCCCGTCCGCGCCGTCGGCGGTCAGGCGGTAGAGTGTCTGGCTGAGCATGTCCGTGCCTCGCTGGTCCTCCGGCGGAGCTAGCGCGCGGCCTGCGCAAGTCCCGTGCGACCGGGCGTCGCCGAGGCCCGGACGGTCCGCGCTCCTCTGGCCGGGTCTCCCGGATCGCCGCTATGGGGAGGGCAAGCGGAACAGGTGGCGGCAAGCCATGGCCCCGGCGCTGTTCCTGCGGGGGATACGTCCGCGCTTCGGGATCGTGGTCTCGATGCAGGGTGGCGCCGTCCGGGCCGCGATGCGGCGCGGGGCCCTGACCTTGCGCGGGCTGCTCGGGATCCTGGCGCGCATCCAAGCTCCACTCGCGGGGGCAGGCGGGGCAGAGCCTGCCTGCGACGTTGGCCGAGGTCCGTGACGGAGCCCGGGTTGGTCCGTTCGTTCGGGCGCCCATTTCGATGCATATGGACCCCGCCTGATTGCAACGCCTTGTTCGACTCTGGAAGAGGTTCGCAATTGCGGGCGCATATCCGGCTTCTCCGGGCGGCCCGATCCTTCGCCGCCGCGAGCCCCGATGGATTCCCGCGTGCTTTCTCCTCAATGCTCCCAGGACATCGGCGGCTGCCGTGCCGGTCCGCACATCAGGTCCGGAAGGCGATGGGAGCGACCTTTTCACCATCTCCAGCCAAGTTGCCGCAAGTCCTCTGGGGCAACGGCCGGCGTGATCGCCCGCGCTGTTTGCTTTGCTTCACCGCCGCGACACGCGCCGGATCGCATTCTTCGTCCCGCACGAGAACCGGCCAGACGATCCTCGCGTTCTTGCCGGCCAGCGCGACGGCCACGACATTGGCATGCCGCCGCGCGCGCAGCCGGGCGATCCGCCGTCTCCTGGCGTCCGTCGTGCCGCGCGCCTTGCCCGGCACGGCTCTCGCACCGAGGATCATCAGCGTGCGGAGGTAGCGGCCGCCGCGCTTGGAGCTCGCGCTTTCGCGGCCCCGCAGGGGCCAGGGTCGCTGCACCCTGCCGAAGAGCCGCGCCTTGCCCCCGCTCGGCCTCTGTCTCGGCACAAGTCCCAGCGTCACGCCGAAGGCGCGCCTCGAAATCTGCCGAGAGGGGCCCGATCCCTTCGATGCAGCCGATCCGCTGGCAGGCCCCGTTGTACCGGAACAGCGTCCTGATCCTGCGGTCGAAGGCGGCGATACGCTTGCCGGGCCCTGCCAGTTCGTCGCGGATTGCCATCGCGAGTTCCCGGATCATGTCCGGCACCCCGTCCTCGCGGCGGCTTTCTCCGGCGGTCCGGACAAGCGCGTTCCGCAGATGGCTGACGGTGCGGGCGATGGCCACGCCATGTTCGGCCAGCAGGCTCCGCACCCGGTTCGCCAGCCGCGTCCGACCGGAGATCAGTCTCTGCCGGATCCGGTGGACAGCCTGCAACTCGAGCCGCTCCGGTGATTTCGGTGGCGTCGTGCCGGAGCTACGCCTTCGGCATGTCCTGCATCGACGGTCGGCCGGCCTCCCCGCGGATCGCCTCGGCGCCGTTGCGGCCGTTCGGCGGGGAAGCGGCGCAGCCAGCCGGACCTCGTGGCCGAGCTCCTGGACCACCCGGACCCGGCAACGCGAACCGCTGCAGGCTTCGATGCCGACGAGACAAGGCCGAAGCCGGGCAAGGAACGTCACGGCGGCGTCGCGGCGCAATGTCTGTCTCGGCACGGTCCGGTCGTTTCGACCGGCGCCGTCAGCATGAAACACCGTCTTGGCAAGGTCGGGGCCGATCCCCATGATCTCCATGGCATGTCTCCTCTCCATCTCCATGGCATGTCTCCTCTCCGATCTATCCACTTGGAAAGTCGCGCCGCGGCTGGGCGGCGGGGTCCATGCCATTGCCCATCGAACTGCAGGCTTGCCGGGATGGCGCCGCCGATCTGCCAGCCCGGTCAGGTGGCACGGCGGTCGGCGTACGGTCACTTCCCGCCGATGCGGGCCGGTGGCCGGGACGGCCCGTCGGGTGGCACCGCCCTGACCATTCCCGCGGATCTCGCCCAAGCGCTTGCAGTGTCCGGGATGGCCTGCGACCCGCTTCGTGCCGGGGTGCCGGGGTGCCGGGGTGCCGGGGTGCCGGGGTGCCGGGGTGCCGGGGTGCCGGGGTGCCGGGGTGCCGGGACATGGGAGAGGCTGCGCGTGTCGGGCGGTGCCATGAGATGCCGGATTGTTCGGCGCCTTCGGCGATGCGCCCGTCTCGGGTCCGATGCCGTCTCCGCCGGGCCTTGGACTGCCACAAGCGCGTAGCAGCCGGGCATGCCTGTCAGCGCAGGCTTCGGCGGCGGCGCTCTCGATCCGCGATGCCGGCGCCCACGTCCATGATCGGAGCCGTTGAGCAGCACGGGGCGGTGCCACCCGGGCGCAAGGCGTCGGCGCCGGCCAGCGGCCGCAGTGGCGCGGAGGCCGGGGCAGGCGCTCCCGGTCGCAGCGGCGAGGGAGGCGGACGCTCCGGCATGATGCCGGACCGTCTGTCTGAAAGGGCGGCGGCGAAAATTCGGGCAGGCCGGGGAAGCGCCTGGCACCGCAGGGCAATGCCTTCTCCCCGGCGCGCGAATTGAGGGCGGAATGGCCGGCGGCGCGCGCGCGGACTTGATGCGCGGCCGCATCGGCGCAATGCTGGGACAGAGCCTGCAGACCTTTCCCTGCCGCCCGACCGGAATTTGCCCATGTCCGAGACGCGCAAAGACAGCCCCTCCCACGCTCCGGCCCGGCGCCGGGGCGCAGTTTGGCTGGCCATGCCGGTCCTGGCTGCGCTGATCGCCCCGGCCCTGCATGCCCGCAGCGGCGCGGCGGAACCGGGGCTGCCCGAGGGATCGGCCCGGCGGATCCTCTCGGAGGCCGACCAGGAGCCGTTCGCTGCCGTCGGGCAGATCCGGACCACGCCGCACGGGCTGCACTGCACCGCCACGCTGGTCGCGCCGGATCTGGTGCTGACCGCCGCGCATTGCATGGCGAGCCATGAGAAGGCCTGGGTGGCGGTGCCCTACCGTGCGGTGTTCTGGCCGGACTACCGCGACGGCCGCCGCGGCGCCTCCGAGATCGGCGCCGCGCTGGCGATCGGCGAGGGCTATGTCGAGACCGGCCATATAAGCGGCGACCTGGCGCTCCTGCGGCTGAAGGCGCCGATCCCGGCCGATGTGGCAACGCCGATCCCGGTCGCCGAGGAGCCGCTGCTGCGCGGGCGGGAGCTGGCGACCTTCTCCTACGGCTATGACGCGTCCTTCGCGCTGGCCGAGGAGTCTCCCTGCCATGCGTTAGCCGCGCTGGACGGGGCGGTGGTCACCAGCTGCGAGGCGGTGGGCGGCATGTCCGGTTCGCCGGTGATCGCGCGCGACGATGCCGGGGAGCCGCGGGTCGCGGCGGTGATCTCCAGCCGGATGTCGCGCGCGGGGGGGCAGCCCGGCCCGGGCCGCGCGGTGGTGGTGCCGGTCGATGCCGCGCGGCTCGCGGCGCTGGCGGCCGGGCTCTCCGCAGCGCCGGGCGGCGGCTGACCGGGCGGGGGTTGAAACCCCGCCGCAGGCTTCCCAGCTATGTCCTGCGGGACGCCCCGATGGGGGCCCGCGCTCCGCCCGTCCGACGAGGAGGGCATCACATAGGACATCGCTCAAGGAGGATATCCCCCATGCGCAGCTTCGATCTCGCGCCGCTCTACCGTGCCACGGTCGGCTTCGACCAGATTGCCGATCTGATGGACCGCGTCCTGGCCACTGACGTCAGTCGCGAAAGCTACCCGCCCTACAACATCGAGAAGACCGCGGACGACACCTACCGCATCTCGATCGCCGTCGCAGGCTTCACCGAGGCCGACCTGACCGTCGAGCTGAAGGACCATGCGCTGGTGATTTCCGGCCGCAAGGCCGAGGAAGCCGCTCCGCGCACCTACCTGCACCGCGGCATTGCCACCCGCGCCTTCGAGCGCCGCTTCACCCTGGCGGACCATGTCCGCGTGACCGGCGCCGCGACCGAGAACGGCATGCTGCATGTCGATCTGAAGCGCGAAGTGCCCGAGGCGCTGAAGCCGCGGCAGATCGAAATCGCGCGCGGCCTGGCCCGCGCCGCGGCGGAGGAACCGAAAGCCGTCAACTGACGGCCGGTCTTCCGGGGCAGGGCTCCGGGACATCGCGGGCACTCCGGCGGCTCAATTCCTGCGCCCTGCCGCCGGGCGCACCGCATCCCCTTTCGGCCCTGCCGGAGCCGCCGGTTTTCCGGCGGCTTTTCCATGTCTACCCACCCGCCGCGACAGCGGGACCCTTGGGGAAAGCTCGGGGATCTGCCACGGTGGGGCAAATTCGATTTATGCTTGCCGGCCTGCCAAGGGCGAGGGGGACGATATGGAAGACATGATTGCCGCGTTCAGGAAGGTGTTCCTGAAGAATTACGCGACCTTTGCGGGCCGTGCGTCGCGCGGCGAGTTCTGGTGGTACGTGCTGGCGGTCCTGCTGCTCAACATCATCGTCAACCTGATCGATGCCTTCGCCATCTCGCCGATGCTGGGCATGCCGGGAGATACCGGCATCCTGTCGGCCATTCTCGGCCTGGTCCTGATCCTGCCGGGCCTCGCGGTCTCGGCGCGGCGGCTGCACGACACCGGCCGCTCGGCCTGGTGGCTGCTCCTGTGGCTGCTTCCGGTGATCGGTTTCCTCGTGTTGCTCTATTTCTACGTGCAGCGCAGCGACGAGGGCGCGAACCGCTTCGGCGCGCCCGATCCCTGGATTGCCCCGGCAGGGGGTGCGGCCTGACCTGAGGGACAGGCTTGCCGTCCCGTTCGGCCCGCGCCATGTTCGCAGCGGCGCCGGGGCGGACGGCAGGTTGACGGAAGCGCGGACGGCCTCGGCACGGCACTCGGGATGTTTGCTTGCGGCGGCCCGCTGCGGGGAAGGCAAGTGCGCGCGACGGGGCGGCTGCCGCGGCTGGGCAGGGCGCCCCCGCCGGATGGCCGGCGCATTTCCGCGGGCCCTGACCGGGGCAGGGACGGAGAGCGACCAGCGCCCGCTGAACACGAATGCCGGGCTTCTGATCGGGCTCCGGTTCGGCGGCCCGGCCATCACTTGGAACCTCGTCCCCATTCATGCGGATTTCAGCCAGCACGGCGCCTGGGCCGAAGTCGAACGATCCGCCAAGCGGATTGCGGATGCCAATGGCAGCAACTTCATGGATGCCGCGATCGGATGCGAAAATGGCCATGGCGTGCGGAGACCCACCGCGTTCGCCGTCGGGACCAGTGCCGCCGCAGCGCCGGGCGCTCAGATTGCGTGGAGCTGAGCCCTGCAGCATCGGCGGCCGGCCGCGGTGCAAGAGCCGGTGCACAACCCCGAGTGCGTGAAGATCTGCAACGACATGGGGCTGCTCGGCTCGAGCGGCCGGGAGGCGGAAGACGTGCCGGATGCGGCACGGCTCCGGTTGCCCGCGGCCGTGGCCAACCGGCGGCATGCCGTCCTCGGCCACATGACCTTCGTCACGGGGGAGTTGAACGTCGGCGGGCAGATCGGCAACGGCATGCCGCTCAACGCGGCACAGCGCGGGCTCATGCTCTGCGTGACCGGGCTGTTGAACGGCGGCTGCCTGAGTCGGGTCAGGTCGGGGATCCCGTCCCGGTCCGCTGCCCGAGGCCGCCGGGTACCAGGGGCTCAGGTCGACTGTGGTGCCGATGGCGGCCGGACCGGGACGCAACGCCTTCGGCAACGCGCAGGTGCCCAGCGGGCCGTGCAGCCAGCCGAAGGACGCCACGCAGTGATCCGCGCGGGCCGGGGCGCGACCTCCGTCGCGCTTGCGGCAGGGCGCGCCGCCTGCTAGGCCCGCCTCCGACGATGCCGCGAGGCTAGCAAGGAAATGGCGGGGCGCCGACCCAATCCGGGGGCGGGCCGCCATGTCGTCCGGAGGGGCAGCGCCGCTGCCTCCTGATGGCTTGCAACCTCGGGCGATGCATGAGGAGCGAGCCGATGACCAGCCATTCCCACGACACCCCCGAGAAGATCGGCGTCATGCTTTGCGGCCACGGCTCGCGCAGCGAGGCGGCGGTGGCGGAATTCGCCGTGCTGGCCGAGAAGCTGCCCCGGTACCTGCCGCCCGAATGGGAAGTCGACTACGGCTATCTCGAATTCGCCAACCCGGTGATCCGCAAGGGGCTCGACAACCTGCGCGAGGCGGGCTGCACCCGCATCCTCGCGGTGCCGGGGATGCTCTTCGCCGCGATGCATGCCAAGAACGACATCCCCTCCGTGCTGAATGCCTATGCCGCCGAGCATGGCGTCAAGGTCGAGTACGGCCGCGAACTGGGCGTCGACCCGCGCATGGTGCGCGCGGCCTCGGCCCGGATCGAGGCGGCCATCGCCGAAGCGGATGCGGCGCAGGGCGAGGTCGCGCGCCATGACACCTGCCTGGTGGTGATCGGCCGCGGTGCCTCCGACCCGGACGCGAATTCCAACGTCTCGAAGATCGCCCGGCTGCTGTGGGAGGGCATGGGCTTCGGCTGGTGCGAGGTCGGCTATTCCGGCGTGACCTTTCCGCTGGTCGAGCCTGCGCTCGAGCACGCGGCGCGGCTGGGCTACAAGCGCGTCGTCGTCTTCCCGTATTTCCTCTTCACCGGCATCCTGATCGACCGCATCTACGGCTTCGCCGACATGGTGGCCGCGGCACATCCGGAAACCCAGTGGGTGAAGGCGGGCTATCTCAATGACCACCCGGACGTGCTGGCCACCTTCGCCGAGCGGGTGACGGAAATCCTCGGCGGCGACACCGCGATGAACTGCGCGATGTGCAAGTACCGCACCCAGGTCCTGGGCTTCGAGGCCGAGGTCGGGATGGCGCAGGAAAGCCACCACCACCATGTCGAGGGGCAGGGCGCCTCTGCTCCGGGGTCGAATGTCGCGGATTGTCAACTCTGCGATACCTTCTGCACCGGGGCTTGCAGGCTGGATGCAGGCCACCAACATCACGACCATGACGGGCATGGGCACCATCACCACCACGACCACGGCCATTCGCATGGCCACGACCACGATCATGAAAATGGCCACCACCATCACGGCCACGGTCACCACCACCACCCGGCCTATCCGCATGCGGACCACCCGCTCGGGCCGGAAAGCGTGCGCAAGCACCTGAAGGACGACGCATGAGCCTTGCCTACGAGCGCGACCCGGCCCGCATCTACGCGGAGAGCTTCGCGGCCATCGCGCGCGAGGCACGGCTCGACCATCTCGATCCCGAAGCGCATGACATGGCGATCCGCATCATCCATGCCTGCGGCATGGTCGAGGTCGGGGGCGAGCTGATCGTCAGCCCGGGCGCCATGGCGGCGGGACGCGCCGCGCTGCGCGCGGGCAAGCCGATCTTCTGCGACGCCGAGATGGTGGCGCGCGGAATCATCGCCCGCGCCCTGCCGCCGGGCGTGCAGCCCCGCGTCACGCTCAACGACCCCGAGACCCCGGCGCTGGCCGCCGCGCTCGGCACCACGCGCTCGGCGGCGGCGACCGAGCACTGGAAGCCCGCGCTCGAAGGCGCCGTCGTGGCGATCGGCAATGCACCGACCGCGCTTTTCCATCTGCTCGAAGGGCTGGAGAAGGGCTGGCCGCGCCCGGCGCTGATCCTCGGCTTCCCGGTCGGCTTCGTCGGCGCGGCGGAGTCGAAGGAGGCGCTGGCGCGCCTGCCGCACGGCATTCCCTTCGCCACGCTGCCCGGGCGCCGCGGCGGCTCGGCCATGGCGGCGGCGGCTGTGAACGCGCTGCTGCTCGGGCTGAAGGGCGACGGCACATGAGTTCGGGAAGGGCAGCAGGATGACCGCCCCCTGGCTCGACATCATCGGCCTCGGCGAGGACGGGCTTCCGGGCCTCTCCCCCGCGGCCCGCACCCGGCTGGAAACGGCCGAGGTGGTCTATGGCGCGCCGCGCCACCACGCGCTGGCGCCCGGCCTGCGCGGGGAGCGCCGCGCATGGCCGAGCCCGTTCAGCGCGCTCGAGGCCGAGATCGCCGCGATGCGCGGCCGCCCGGTCGCGGTGCTGGTGACCGGCGACCCGATCTGGTTCTCCGCCGGGACCCGCTTCCTCAAGGCCTTCCCGCGGGAGGAGCTGACCCTGCATCCGCAGCTGTCCGCCTTCCAATGGGCGGCGGCGCGGATGGGCTGGGGCCTCGCCGACGCGGAAACCCTGACGGTCCATGGCCGCCCCGCGGAACAGATCCTGCCCTTCCTCGCTCCGGGCCAGCGGCTGCTGGTGCTGACCCGGGACGGCAGCAGCCCGGCGGAGATCGCGGATCTGCTCTTCCGCGCGGGCTTCGGCCCCTCGCGGCTGTCGGTGCTCGCCCATCTCGGCGGTCCGGAGGAATCCCGCATCGACGCCACGGCCGAGGCCTGGGAGGGCACCGCGCCCGACCTGCATGTGCTGGCCATCGACTGCCGGAGCGCGCCGGACCACGTGCCGCTGCCGCTGACCGGTCTGCCCGACGATGCCTTCATCCATGACGGCAAGATGACCAAGCAGGAGATCCGCGCTGTCACGCTCTCCGCGCTCGCACCCCGCCGCGGCGCGGTGCTGTGGGATATCGGGCTGGGCTGCGGCTCGGTCGCCATCGAATGGATGCGCGCCGCCCGCGATGCGCAGGCGATCGGGATCGAACCCTTGCCTGCCCGCATCTCGCTGGCCGCCGCCAATGCCGCGCGGCTGGGCGCGCCGCGCCTGAAGATCGTCGAGGGCAAGGCGCCCGAGGCGCTGGCGGATCTGCCCGCGCCCGATGCCGTCTTCATCGGCGGCGGCCTGTCCGGGGCGGCGGTCGAGGCCTCGCTTGCCGCGCTGAAGCCCTACGGCCGCCTCGTCGCCAATGCGGTGACGCTGGAATCCGAGGCGCTGCTGCTCGAGCTCCATGCCCGCCACGGCGGCACGCTGCGCCGCATCTCGGTCGCCCGCGCCGAACCGGTCGGGCCGTTCCGCGGCTGGAAGCCCGCCATGCCCGTCACCCAGTGGAGCCTGACCCTATGACCGGTACCCTGCATGGCGTGGGCGTCGGCCCCGGCGATCCCGAGCTGCTGACGCTGAAGGCGCACCGGCTGATCGCCGGCGCAAGCGCCATCGCCTATCCCGCGCCCGACAGCGGCGACAGCTTCGCGCGGCGCATCGTGGCGCAGTACCTGCCTGCGGGCGTGCGCGAGATCCCCATCGTCATCCCGATGCGGGCCGAGCGCTTTCCGGCGCAGGAGGTCTATGACCGCGCCGCCGCCGAGCTGGCCGCGATCTTGGAGGCGGGCGAGGACGTGGTGGTGCTCTGCGAGGGCGACCCGTTCTTCTACGGCTCCTTCATGTATCTCTTTTCGCGCCTCGCGGACCGCTTCCCCGCCGAGATCACGCCCGGCGTCTCGTCGCTCGGCGCGTCTGCGGCCGGTGCCGCCCGCGCCCTCTGCGCCCGCGCCGACGTGCTGACCGTGCTGCCCGCGACGCTGCCCGAGGAAACCCTGCGCGACCGGCTCTCCGCCACGGATGCCGCCGTGCTGATGAAGCTCGGCCGCCATTTCCCCAAGGCTCGCGCGGTGATCGACGCGCTCGGCCTGACCGGGCGCGCGGTGCTGGTGCAGCATGCCTCCCTGCCGGACCAGCAGGTCTGCCCGCTGTCCGAGGCGCCCGATGCGGTGCCGTATTTCTCCATGATCCTCATTCCGGGAAAGGATGCCCATGTCTGAGCCCGTCATCCTCAGCCTCACCCAAGGCGGTGCCGAGCTGGGAGACCGCCTTGCCGCGCGCCTCGGCTGGCCGCATCTGGCCCGCGCCGACCTGGGCAAGGACGTGCCCGGCGCCATCGCCGCGGAGTTCCTTGCGGGCAGGCCGGTCGTCGCGATCTGCGCCGCGGGCATCGTGATCCGCGCGCTGGCGCCGTTCCTGGCCGACAAGTGGTCCGACGCCCCGGTCGTGGCCGTGGCCGAGGACGGCTCCGCCGCGGTGCCGCTGATCGGCGGGCACCACGGCGCGAACCAGCTGGCCGCGCGCATCGCCGACTGTCTCGGGATCCGGGCGGCGCTGACCACCGGCGGCGATGTCCGCCTGGGCGTGGCGCTGGACGAGCCGCCCGCAGGCTGGGTTCTGGACAACCCCGCCGATGCCAAGGCCTGTGCCGCGGCGCTGCTTTCCGGTGCGCAGGGCGAACTGGCGGGCCGCGCCGACTGGCTGGAACCGCTGGTCGAGGATGGCCGCGTGCTGGCCGAGCCGGGCGGCGGCGACACCGTGGTGCTGCGCGTGCCGGGCACCGAGCCGCTGGTCTGGCGCCGCCAGGGCCTGGTGCTGGGCGTCGGCTGCGCCCGCGGCTGCGATCCCGCCGAGCTGATCGCGCTTTGCGCGGAGACGCTGGCCCAGGCGGGGCTGTCGCAGGGGCAGGTGGCTTCCGTCGCCTCGATCGACGTGAAATCCGACGAGGCGGCGGTGCATGCGCTGGCGGCCCATCTTGGCGTGCCTGCACGGTTCTTCCCGGCGGCGCGGCTGGAGGCCGAGACCCCGCGGCTGGCCAATCCGTCCGATGTGGTCTTTGCCGAGGTCGGATGCCACGGCGTGTCCGAGGGCGCGGCGCTGGCGGCAGCCGGCGAGGGCGGAACTCTGGCGGTGGAGAAGGCGAAAAGCGCCAATGCCACCTGCGCGCTCGCGTGGCTCGGCGCGGGTGAGGAGGGCTGCCCGCGCGGCGCGCTGGCCGTGGTCGGCATCGGCCCGGGGCAGGCGTCCTGGCGCACGCCGGAGGCGTCGCGGGCCATCGCCGAGGCCGAGCTGCTGGTCGGCTACGGGCTCTATATCGACCTGTTGGGTCCGCTGGCGAAGGGCAAGGCCCGCGCCGATTTCCCGCTGGGCGGCGAGGAGGACCGCTGCCGCTTCGCGCTGGAGGAAGCCGCAAAGGGCCGCCGCGTGGCGCTGGTCTGTTCGGGCGATGCCGGCATCTACGCGATGGGCGCGCTGGTGATGGAGCTGCTCGACCGGCCCGAAAGCGCGCATGGCGTCTCGGCCGCGGCGCGCCGGGTCGAGGTGGTGAACTGCCCCGGCGTTTCGGCGCTGCAGGCGGCCTCGGCCCGCGCCGGGGCGCTTCTGGGCCATGACTTCTGCACGATCTCGCTGTCGGACTTGCTGACGCCCCGAGCGGCGATCACCAAGCGGATCAAGGCCGCGGCCGAGGGCGATTTCGTCATCGCCTTCTACAACCCTGTCTCGATGCGGCGCCGGACGCTGCTGGCCGAGGCGCGCGACATGCTGCTGCTGCACCGTCCCGCCGACACGCCGGTCCTGCTGGCCTCGCATCTGGGACGGCCGGACGAAAGCCTGCGGCTGCGCCGCCTCGCCGATCTGCAGGTCGACGAGGTCGACATGCTGACCGTCGTCCTGGTCGGCGCATCGACCAGCCGCGCTGTCCTGTCGGGCGACCGCTCCAAGGGGGCGGACGGGCACTGGCTCTACACGCCGCGCGGCTATGCGAAGAAACTCGAGGAGGCAACGGCATGACCGTCTATTTCATCGGCGCGGGGCCGGGCGATCCCGACCTGATCACAGTCAAGGGCCAGCGGCTCATCGCCTCCTGCCCGGTCTGCCTCTATGCCGGCTCGCTGGTGCCGCCCGCCGTTGTCGCGGGCGCGCCCGAAGGCGCGAAGGTGATGGACACCGCGCCGATGCATCTCGACGAGATCATGGCCGAGATCGTCGCGGCGCATGCGCGTGGCGAGGATGTGGCGCGGGTGCATTCCGGCGATCCGTCGCTCTACGGCGCGATTGCCGAGCAGATCCGGCGGCTGCGCGCCGAAGGCATCCCCTTCGAGATCGTCCCGGGCGTGCCCGCCTATGCCGCGGCGGCGGCGGCGATGGGGCAGGAACTGACCGTTCCCGAACAGGCGCAGACGGTGATCCTGACGCGCACCTCGATGCAGTCGACCGGCATGCCCGAGCACGAGGATCTGGCGACGCTGGGGCAGTCCCGCGCCACGCTGGCCATCCATCTGTCGATCCGCAACCTGCTGCATATCGAGCGGGAACTGGCGCCTCTCTACGGCGCGGACTGCCCGGTGGTCGTCGCCTACCGCGTCGGATGGCCGGACCAGGCGTTCCTGCGCGGCACCCTGTCGGACATCCGGTCCAAGGTCCGCGCGGCGAAGCTGACGCGCACCGCGCTGGTCTTCGTCGGCCGGGTCTTCGAGGAGACCGACTTCCCGGACAGCGCGCTCTACGACTCCGCCAAGCCGCATGTGCTGCGGAAGGTGGAGAAGGCCTGAATGGCCGAGACGCCGCTCCGCACCGGCTTCACCACCGGCGCCTGCGCCACCGCGGCAGCGGCGGCGGCGGCAGGGTGGCTGAGGTCGGGGCGGTGGCAGGACCCGGTCGAGATTGTCCTGCCGCGCGGACAGGTGGTCCGCTTCGCGCTGGCAGAGCGGCGCGAGGGCGGCGACTGGGCCGAGGCGGGCGTGATCAAGGATGCGGGCGACGACCCGGATGTGACCCATGGCGTGACCGTGCGGACCCGGGTGCGCCAGATCGGCGGCGCGGGCGTGCGGTTCCTCGCGGGCGAGGGCGTCGGCACGGTGACGAAGCCCGGCCTGCCGATCCCGCCCGGCGAGCCCGCGATCAACCCGGTGCCGCGCGAGATGATCGCCAAGGCGCTCGGCCCGGGCGGCTGGGAGGTGACGGTCTCCATCCCCGGCGGGGCGGAGATCGCGGCCAAGACCTGGAACCCGCGCCTGGGGATCACCGGCGGGCTGTCGGTGCTGGGCACGACTGGCATCGTGCGTCCGTTCAGCTGCTCGGCCTGGATCGCCTCGATCCATCGCGGCGTTGACGTGGCGCGCGCGGCGGGGCTCTCCCATGTCGCGGGCGCCACCGGGGCGACCTCGGAAAGGGCGGCGCAGGCACATTTCGGCCTGCCGGAGCATGCCATGCTCGACATGGGGGATTTCGCAGGCGGGATGCTGAAATACCTGGCGCGCCATCCGGTGGCGCGGGTGACGGTCGCGGGCGGGATCGGCAAGCTGGCGAAGCTGGCGCAGGGCGCCATCGACCTGCATTCCTCGCGCAGCCAGGTGGATTTCGCGGCGCTTGCCCGCCTGGCCGGGCGGCCGGAGCTTGCACGCTGCAACACGGCGCTGGAGGCGCTGAGCCTGCATCCGCCGCTGGCTGCGCTGGTGGCCGGGGCAGCGCGGGAGGCGGCGCAGCGCCTTGCCGGGCCGCGGTGCCGGGTGGATGTGCTGCTGGTGGACCGCGCGGGGGCCATCCTCGCCGAGGCGCGGTGAGCGTTTTCCCCTCACCCCCGGCCCCTCTCCCCGCGGGGAGAGGGGAGGGCCGCGTGCTGATCCTCGCCGGCACGACGGAGGCCCGCCTGCTGGCCGGGCTATGTGCCGATCGCGGCATCGATGCGGAGGTTTCGCTGGCCGGGCTGGTGCCGGGCACGGACTATCCGCTGCCAGTCCGCACGGGCGGTTTCGGCGGCGCCGAGGGGCTGGTGCGGTACCTGTCCGCGCGGGGCACCGCCGGGCTGGTCGATGCGACACATCCCTTTGCCGCTGCCATGCCGCGCCACGCGGCCCGTGCCGCGACGGCCGCTGACGTGCCGCATGCGATGCTGAAGCGGCCGCCCTGGCTGCCCGGTCCGGACGAGGACTGGCTGGAGCTTTCCGATCTGGCCGCGGCCGCCGCCGCGCTGCCTCCGGGCGCGCGGGCCTTCCTGGCGATCGGGGCGGGCTCGCTCGGTGCCTTCGCGGCGCGGCGCGACTGCCGACTGGTGCTGCGCCAGATGACCGCGCCGCGGGAGCTGCCTGCCCATGTCGAGGCGCTGGTCGCCCGGCCCGGGGATCGGGCCGCCGAACGCGCGCTGTTCCGCAGGCTCGGCATCACCCATCTGGTGGCGAAGAATTCCGGCGGACCGGCGCGGGCCAAGCTCGATGCCGCGCGCGATCTGGGGCTCCCGGTGCTGATGGTGGCACGCCCCGTGCTGCCGCCGGGGCGGCTCTTCGCGGCGCCCGGAGCGGTGCTGGACTGGATCGAAGGGCTTGCTTGACACGCCTCCCCCCAGCCCGGCAAATGCCCCGGACCTTAGAAGGAGACCCCCATGGCCCAGAAGATTCCCGCGACCGTCGTCACCGGCTTTCTCGGGGCCGGCAAGACCACGCTGATCCGCCATCTCATCGAGAATGCAGGCGGCAAGCGGATCGCGCTGGTGATCAACGAATTCGGCGATCTGGGCGTCGATGGCGGCATCCTGAAGGGCTGCGGCATCGAGGGCTGCGCCGAGGATGACGTGATCGAGCTGTCGAACGGCTGCATCTGCTGCACCGTGGCCGAGGATTTCGTCCCAGCCATCGAAGGCCTGCTGGCGCGCGAGCCCGCGCCCGACCATATCGTCATCGAGACCTCCGGCCTGGCGCTGCCGCAGCCGCTGGTCCGTGCCTTCCAGTGGCCCGCGATCCGCACCCGCGTCACCGTTGACGGCGTGGTGACCGTGGTCGACGGCCCGGCGCTGTCCGAGGGCCGTTTTGCCGCCGACGAGGCAGCCGTCGACCGCCAGCGCGCGCAGGACGAGGGGCTGGACCACGAGACGCCGCTTTCGGAGCTGTTCGCCGACCAGCTGGCCTGCGCTGACATGGTGCTGGTCAACAAGTCCGATCTGATGGACGATGCCGAGGCCGTGGTTGCCAGCGTCCATGACCGTGTCCGCAAGGGCGTGCAGGTGATCCCGACCCGCAAGGGCGCGGTGGATCCGGCGGTGCTTCTCGGCCTCGACATGGGGGCCGAGGACGACATGGAGGCGCGCCACGAGCTGCATCACCATCATCACCACCATGATGGCGATGACCATGATCACGGGGATCACGATCACGGCGATCACGATCACCACCACCATCACGACCATGGCCATGACGAGTTCGAGAGCTTCGTCGTCGAGCTGCCCGAGATTGCCGACGCGAAATCGCTGGAGGCCCGTGTCGCCGGTGCGATTGCGGCGCATGACCTGCTGCGCGTGAAGGGTTTCGCGGCAGTGAAGGCGAAGCCGATGCGTCTGGTGCTGCAGGCGGTCGGCCCGCGCATCGACACCCATTTCGACCGGCCCTTCGCGGCAGGCGAGGACCGTGCCACGCGGCTGGTGGTGATCGGCCTTTCCGGGCTCGACCGTGCCGCCATCTCGGCCAGCCTCGGCGCCGTGACCGAGCCTGCCTGATGCATCTGCTGGCCGCTACGCCCGGGGCCGTCAATGACGGCTCCGAACCCGTCGATCCGGGGCAGACCCCGGCGGACGTGATCTTCCTTTCGGCTGCCGACACGGAACTGGCCGCGCTCAGCGAGGCGCGGGGCCAGATGGCGGCGCCGCCGGGGCTGCGGCTGGCGAACATGGGCTGGCTGAGCCATCCCTTCACCGTCGACAAGTATATCGGCGACACCTGTTCGGGCGCGAAGCTGGTCGTGGCCCGCGTGCTGGGCGGGGCGGCCTATTTCCGCTACGCCGCCGAGCAGCTTTCGGCGCGGCTCGGCGAGGCCGGGATCGCGCTGGCGCTGCTGCCCGGCGACGACAAGCCGGACGAGGAGCTGTTCCAGCTCTCGACGGTGTCCCGCGAGGACTGGGAACAGCTCTGGGGCTACATGGTCGAGGGCGGTCCCGCGAACGCCGCGGGGTTCATCGAGCTCTGCGCCCACATGACCGGATCGGGCGAGCGGCCCGCGCCCGCCGCGCCCCTTCTGCGTGCGGGGTTCTACTGGCCGGGCTCCGGAATTGCCGATGCGTCCGAGGTGAAGCGCTATTGGGCCGAGGGCGCGCCCGTGGTGGCGCTGGTCTTCTACCGGGCGCTGGTCGCCGGGGCCGGGCTGCATCCGATCGGGCAGATCGTCAAGACGCTGCTGCGGCGCGGGCTGAACCCGCTGCCGGTCTTCGTAGCCTCGCTGAAGGACCCGGTCAGCATTGCCACGCTGGAGGGCATCTTCGCGGATGCCGCGCCGGACCTGATCCTGAACGCCACCTCCTTCGCCGTCTCCTCGCCCGATCCCGCCCGCTGGCAGGGCGAGCGGCCCGCGACCGTGCTCGACTCCACTGGCGCGCCGGTGCTGCAGGTGGTGCTCTCGGGGGCGTCCGGGCAGGCTTGGCTGGAGTCGGTCCGCGGGCTGTCCGCGCGCGACGTGGCGATGAACGTGGCGCTGCCCGAGGTCGACGGACGGGTCCTGACCCGCGCTGTCAGCTTCAAGGACGAGGCCTATTTCGACGAGGCCACCGAATGCATGATCGCCACCTATCGCGGGCTGATGGACCGCGTGGGCTTCGTGGTCGATCTGGCCGAGAACTGGATCCGGCTGCGCCGCGCCGCGCCGGGCGAGCGCAAGCTGGCGCTGGTGCTGGCGAACTATCCGAACAAGGACGGACGCCTGGCCAATGGCGTCGGGCTCGACACGCCCGCGGCCACGGCCGGGGTTCTGGAGGCGCTGGCGGCTGCCGGATATGGCGTGAAGGACGCCCCGCGCGACGGTGCGGCTCTGATGCAGCAGGTCCTGGCGGGGCCGACGAACTGGCTGGCCGACCGGGCGGAGCGGCAGGGCGGCGTGCGGCTGCCGGTCGAGACCTACCGCGCCTGGTATGACGAGCTGCCTTGGGAGTCGAAGCTGAAGATCGAGGAGCGCTGGGGCGCGCCGGAGGCCGATCCCTTCGTCGAGGACGGCGCCTTCGCGCTGTCCATCCTCGAATACGGCAATGTCGTGGTCGGCGTGCAGCCCGCGCGCGGCTACAACATCGACCCCGAGGACACCTATCACGCGCCGGATCTGGTGCCGCCGCATGGCTACCTCGCCTTCTACCTCTGGCTGCGCGGGCCGTTCGGCGCCCATGCGATCGTACACATGGGCAAGCACGGCAATCTCGAATGGCTGCCGGGCAAGGCGCTGGCGCTCAGCTCGGAATGCTTCCCCGAGGTGGCGCTCGGTCCGGTGCCGCACGTCTATCCCTTCATCGTCAACGATCCCGGCGAGGGCACGCAGGCCAAGCGCCGCGCCTCCGCCGTGATCATCGACCACCTGACGCCGCCGCTGACCCGCGCCGAGACCTACGGGCCGCTGCGCGAGCTGGAGGCGCTGGTCGACGAGTACTACCAGGCGGCGGGCGTCGATGCGCGCCGCATCGGCCATCTGCGCGGCGAGATCCTGTCGATGATGTCGGTGACCGGTCTGGATGAGGATGCAGGGCTGGGCGGGCTGGACGACGATGCGCGGCTGCAGCGGCTCGACGCCTATCTCTGCGAGCTGAAGGAAAGCCAGATCCGCGATGGCCTGCATATCTTCGGCGCCTCGCCCGACGGGCGGCTGGCCCGCGATCTGGTGGTGGCGCTGGCCCGCGTGCCGCGCGGCGACGGGCAGGGGCGCAATGCCTCGCTGCACCGCGCGCTGGCCGCCGATCTGGGGCTTGGCTTCGACCCGCTCGATTGCGACATGGGCAGCGCATGGACCGGGCCGCGTCCCGATCTTCTGGCGGGTGATGACGCGTGGCGGACGGCGGGCGACACGGTGGAGCGGCTCGAAGCGCTTGCCGCGCGGCTGGCCGAGGGCGAGGCTGCACCGGGTCCGGCCTCCGCCGCCGTGATGGCGGAAGTCGCTGAGCGCATCCGGCCGGCGGTCGAGGCCTCCGGCGCCGCCGAGATGGCGGGTCTGCTGACCGCGCTCGACGGCCGCTTCGTGGCGCCGGGCCCCTCGGGCGCGCCGACGCGCGGACGGCTCGACGTGCTGCCGACGGGCCGGAACTTCTTCTCGGTCGACAGCCGAGCGCTGCCGACGCGCACCGCCTGGACGCTGGGCTGGAAATCCGCATCGCTCCTGATCGACGACTATCTGCAGCGCGAGGGTGACTGGCCGAAGGCGATGGCGATCACCGCCTGGGGCACGTCGAACATGCGCACCGGCGGCGACGACCTCGCGCAGGCGCTGGCGCTGATGGGGGTGAAACCCGTCTGGGACGACATGTCGGGCCGCGTCACCGGCTTCGAGATCATCCCGCTTTCGGCGCTGGGGCGGCCGCGCGTGGATGTCACCCTGCGCGTCTCGGGCTTCTTCCGCGATGCCTTCCCGGCGCAGATCGACCTGATCGACAGCGCGGCCCGCGCCGTGATGGCGCTGGACGAGCCGGAGCACGAGAATCCCGCCGCCGCGCGCTTCCGTGCCGAGGCGGCGGAGCTGGGCGAGACCCGCGCGGGGTTCCGCGTCTTCGGCTCGAAGCCCGGCGCCTACGGGGCGGGGCTTCAGGCGATGATCGACGAGCGGCTCTGGGACCGGCGGGACGATCTGGCGGCGAGCTATCTCGACTGGGGCGGTTATGCCTATGGCGGCAAGGCCGAGGGCGAGGCCGCGCGGGACGATTTCGCGCATCGTCTGGGACAGGTCGAGGCGGTGGTTCAGAACCAGGACAACCGCGAGCACGACCTTCTGGACTCGGACGACTACTACCAGTTCGAGGGCGGCATGGCGGCGACGGTGGAGGCGCTGCGCGGCAAGGCGCCGGTCAGCTACCATCCCGACCATTCCCGCCCCGAGACGCCGCGGATCCGGACTCTCGACGAGGAGATCGCCCGCGTGGTGCGCTCGCGCGCGGCGAACCCGAAATGGATCGAGGGGGTGATGCGCCACGGCTTCAAGGGCGCCTTCGAGATGGCGGCGACGGTCGACTACCTCTTCGCCTTCGCGGCGACGACCGGCGCGGTGAAGGGCCACCATTTCGACCTGGTCTTCGAGGCCTATCTGGGCGACGAGACGGTGCGGGACTTCATAGAGTCGGCGAACGCACCTGCGCTGCGCGAGATGGCGGAGCGCTTTGCCGAGGCGATGGAGCGGGGCATGTGGATGCCGCGGTCGAACTCGGCGCGCGGCATCATCGAGCGGCTGCGGGGCGCGGTGCCTGTCCAGGGCTGAGCAAGGCGCGGCCTCCGCCGCGCCCCGCATGTCCGCAAAAGCGGCGGCGCTCCGGCGTGCCCGGGATCGCCGGACGCCGTGCCCGGGCCTCAGGCCAGATCCGCAACCGCGTCCGGCGCCTTTTCGGCAAAGACCTCCTTTGCCGCCGCGAGGCCGTTTAGCGCCGCCGGAAAGCCGGCATAGACCGCCATCTGAATCAGGATCTCGGTGATCTCCTCCTGTGACAGGCCGACATTCAGGCCGGCTTCGATATGCACCCTGAGCTGCGGTGCAGCCGTTCCCATCGCCGCCAGCGCCGCAATCGTGGCGATCTCGCGGTCGCGCAGGGACAGGCCGGGGCGGCTGTAGATGTCGCCGAAGGGGAATTCGAACAGGTAGGTGGCGAAATCCGGCGCGATGCCTGCCAGGCTGTCGATCACGTTGCGGCCGGCCTGGCCGTCGATCGCGTCAAGCGCGCGGCGTCCGCGCTCCAGCCGGCTCTCCGTCGTCAGGGGATGGGGATTGTTCATCGGGATGCGTCCTTTTCTCCGCTTCGGCATAGCCGCCGATCTTGGTGTCGAGGACGAGAAGGCAGGCCTGCAGATCGGCCAGATGCGTCCGGACCCGGTCGCGATGCGCCTCCAGCAGGGCGCGCCGCTCGGGGCCGGTCGAACTGCCTGCCGCGCGCAGCCTGGCATAGCGCAGCATTTCGCGGATCGGCATTCCGGTGGTCTTCAGCCGGTCCAGGAACGCGATCCAGGCGAGGATGGACTCGTCGTAGTCGCGCCGTCCGCCTGCATCGCGGTCAGCGAAGGGCAGGAGGCCGATCCGCTCGTAGTAGCGGATGGTATGGGCCGAAAGTCCGGTGCGTTTGGCAAGTTCGCCGATCTTCATCGCAAGTCGCTTCTCATCAAGACGCGTCCGACCCTAGGGGTTCGAGCGCGCTCCAAGTCAAGCGGCTTTTCGGGGTACCTCCGGCGTCATCCCGGCGCCCGTTCCGCCCAGCCCGCGAAGACCTTCTCCAGCGCCACCACGATATAGTAGAGCACGATCCCCAGGAAGGCCAAGGCGATCAGCACCGCGAACATCAGCGGATAATCCGCGCTGATCTTGCCGCTATCGAACAGCGCGCCGAGGCCGCGGCCGTGGGGGGAGACGATCTCCATCAGGTTCGTGCCGATGAACGCCAGCGTCACCGCCACCTTCAGCGCGCCGAAGAACTCGGGCAGGGTCTTCGGCAGGGCGATCTTCCAGAACACCGTCAACTGCGACGCGCCAAGGGAGCGCAGGATGTCGCGGTATTCGGGTTCCAGCGTCGAGAGGCCGATCGAGACCGAGACCGCGATCGGGAAGAAGGAGATCATGAAGGCGATCATGATCGTGTTGAAATCATGCTCTCCCACGAAGATCAGCGCCATGATCGGCACCACGGTGGCCTTCGGGATGGCGTTGAAGCCGACGAGCAGGGGATAGAGGCCCTCGCGCGCGATGCGGGAAAAGCCCATGACCATGCCGATCCCGGTGCCGACGATGACGGCCAAGAGCAGCCCCGCGACGGTGCGCCAGAGCGTCTGCCAGCCGTTTTCGAGGAACAGCCAGCGGTATTTCCAGAACGCGGGCCAGAGGTCGGAGGGCGAGGCCATCTTGTAGTCCGGCCAGCCCTTGGCCCAGACCAGCCACTCCCAGAGCAGCAGGAAGATCACGATGGCCGCGAGGGGCACGAGGATCTTGCGCAGGACAGTCATGCCGCGGTCCTCCCCTGGGCGATCTGGATCTGGTGGCGCAGGGTTGCGAGCATTTCGACCGCCTGCGGGGTGTAGAGCACGTCGAGATCGCGGTCCTTCGGCAGGTGGCTTTCCATCCGGTACTGGACGCGGGCGGGGCGGGCGGACATGACGACGATCTCGTCGGCGAGGAAGACGCTCTCGCGCAGGTCATGGGTGATGAGGACGGCGGTGAAGTTCTCCTCCTCGCGGAGCCGGTGCATGGTCTGCCACAGATCCTCTCGGGTGAAGGCGTCGAGCGCGCCGAAGGGCTCGTCGAGGATCAGGACCTGCGGCCGGTGGACCAGCGCGCGGCAGAGCGAGGCGCGCTGGCGCATGCCCCCCGACAGCTCGGAGGGACGCTTGTCCTCGAAATCGGCGAGGCCGACCAGGGCCAGAAGCTCGCGGGCGCGGGCCACGCGGTCCGCCTTGGTCAGCTTGTTGGGAACGATTTCGAGCGGGAGCAGCACGTTCGACAGGATCGAGCGCCATTCCAGCAGGACCGGGTTCTGGAAGGCCATGCCGACGGTGGAGCGCGGCGACTTCACCATCTGCCCGCCGAGCCAGACCTGGCCCTCGTCGGGGCGCATCAGCCCGGCGATCAGCTTGGTCAGCGTGGACTTGCCGCAGCCCGAGGGGCCGACGAAGGCGGTGAAGCTGCCCGGCGGCATCTTGACGTCGAGATGGCTCAGGACGGGAAGCGGTCCGCTGTCGGTGCGGTAGGCATGGGTGACGGCGCGGAGCTCGATCTCGGCGGACATGGGGCGTGCCTCTCACGAAGAGGCCCCGGGGCGGGCCCGGGGCACGACAGGTCTGTTTGCGGTGGGGGCGGCGCTCAGTCCAGCGCGAAGCCGCCTTCGGGCAGGTATTCGCCGGTGAAGTACATGGCCGGGTCCGCGTCGCCCTGGAACTCGTAGGTCTCGGCCAGCTGCTTCAGGCCGGCGGCGAAACGGTCCGGATCGACACCGCCCATGCCGTTTTCCTTCACCCATGGGGTCAGGACGTTGGCGTCGATCACCATCTGCAGGCGGCGCGTCTCCAGCTCGGCGTCGCCGGCCGGATTGCGCTCGATCACCATTGCGGCGCCGGCTGCCGGGTCGGCGATCGCGTCCTTCCAGCCCGCGGCGACGGCTGCGAGGAAGCCCTTGACCAGCCCGGGATTCGCGGCGGCGAAGTCGGTGTTGACGATGATGCCGTTGCCGTAGAGCGACAGCCCGTAATCCGCCATCAGGATGGTCGAGATGTCGTCCTCCGGCACGCCGAGGCGCGCGAGGTTCAGGTAGGAGGAGAAGTTGTAGCCGGTCACGGCGTCGACCTTGCCCTCGGCCAGCATCGGCTCGCGGGTCGGGAACCCGACCGGCTCCACCTTGATCTTCTCCATGTCGAGCCCGTTGGCAGTGGCGAAGGGGCCGAACTGCGCCCAGGCGCCGTCGGGCGGCGGTGCGCCCAGAACCTTGCCTTCCAGATCCTCGGGGGTCTCGACGCCCAGGCTCTTGCGGCCGATCACTGCGAAAGGCGGCTTGTCATAGGTCATCATGACCATGATCACCGGTGCGTCCGGGTTCTGGTCCTTGAACTTGATCAGGCTGTTGATGTCGGCGAAGCCGAACGGGTAGGCGCCGGTCGCCACCTTCGGGATGGCGTCGAGCGACCCCTGGCCCGCGACGACTTCGACCGACAGGTCAGCAGCGGCGAAATGGCCGTTGTCGATGGCGGCGAAATAGGGGGCGGCCGGACCCTCGAATTTCCAGTCCAGCGCAAGCTGCACCTGGGTTTCGGCCTGGGCGGCAAGCGCGCCGAGGCCGAAGGCGGCGGCTGTGGTCATGGCTCGCAGGAACATGATCGGACGTACCTCCCATCCGGAATGTGTTGGCTGCGCGGAGCCTGCCCGCGGCGGCCGGGCTTGTCAGCGGGGACAATCCTGCGGTGCGATCAAATACGGTTCGCCCCGCAGATTGTGCACAATCACCGGGCAGATTGCTTTTCCATGAGGCGGCCGGAAAAGCCCGTCCCGCGGCCCAGATCCAGCTCGAACAGCGCGAAGCCGTCCTCGCGGTCGCCCAGATCCGCCAGCCCGGCGCGCGCCAGTTCCTCGGGCGCGCCTCGGGCACGCGGCGAGGTCGCCAGCACCGCGCTGGCCCCGGGCACCGGAGCGAAGCTCCAGGGCGGATCGGCAAGCGGCCGGGCAGGGGCGGCGGCGAGGTGACGGGCGAGGATCTCGCGCACGGGAGTGGACGCCTCGGCGATCACGGCGCCCGGGCCGAGCCCGGGATAGTTGCCGCCGCCGCCGGTGCGGTAGTTGTTGGTGGCGACGACGAAGCGGTCGGCATCGGCGACCGGCCGGCCTGCGGCCCGGAGATCGCGGACCCGGCTGGCCCCGGGATCGGCCAGCGCGCCGGTTGCGGGGTCGTAGCGGGCCGGGGCGGACAGGTCGATCTGGTAGCTGGCGCCGAAGAGGGTGTCGAATTCGTAGCCCGGCTGGCCCTCTGCCACGAGCGTGCGCCGCCGCTCGCCGGGGGCGATCGCGGCGAAGATGCTGGCGGCGCGTTCCAGCCAGTCGCGCAGCATCGCGCCGGTGACCAGCGCGGCCGAGAGGCTGTTCGGATAGAGATAGAGATCGGTGACATGGCGCAGCGACAGCGGCCCGGCCGGCACGTCGGTGTAGAAATGCGGGCCAGCCTTGCCGCCGCACTTGAACGGCGAAACGGCCGAGAGCAGCGGCAGCCCGGCATGTCCGGTATCGCGGATCAGCTCGGCCAGGGCGGCGGCCTGGGCCTCGGCCACGGCCTGCTGCGCCGCATCGGGTCCGATCAGCGAGAAGAAGCTGTGCAGCCGCACCGGGCTCTGCCCGACCGGGCGGTCGAGCCAGGCCATGGCCGCGGCATGGGCGGCCTCGCTGGCGGCGACGATCTCGGGATCTTCCGGCACCGGCGCCCCGGACGCGTCGGCCACCGACATCAGCCGCGTCTCGGTCCCGGCGACCTGCCAGCGCGCGCCGTCATGCTCCAGATCGAGGTCGATCACGCCGAGATGCGAGCCCCAGAATCCCGGCTGGACCAGCGGCGTGCCGTGGACGCGGACGCCGCCCGCGGGCTGTCCGGGCGGCGGGAACAGGCAATGCGAATGCCCGGCGATGATCGCGTCGATGCCGTCGAGCCGCGCCAGCGCGGCGGCGGCCTGCTCCTGCCGGGGATCTTCGCTGTTCTCGCCCAGCCCGGAGTGGCTGAGCACCACGACGATGTCCGCGCCCGCCCGGCGGATCGCGGGCAGGTGGCCCTCGACCGCCTCGCGGATGCCGCGCAGGCTGACGCGTCCGTGCAGGATGCGGCGGTCCCAGTCCATGATCTGCGGCGGCACGACGCCGGTGACGCCGATCTTCAGGCGGTGCATCCGTCCGCTGCCATCCGCGATGTCGCGTTCCAGGATCGTCCAGGGCGGCAGCAGCGTCTCGTCCTCGGCCGGGGAAGTGCCGCGGCGGGTCAGCACGTTGGCGCAGACCAGCGGATAGGCGGCCTGGCCCGCGGCGCGCTGCAGGAAGGGCAGGCCGAAGTTGAAGTCGTGGTTGCCGGGCGTGGCCGCATCCACTCCCAGCCGGTTCAGCGCGTCGATCACCGGATGGGGCGCGTCCCCGCCCTCGCCGACCGCCGCCCAGTCGCCGAGCGCGGTGCCCTGCAGCGTGTCGCCGTTGTCGAAGAGCAGGCACGCCCGCCCGTCGGCGCGCGCCTCGCGCACCAGCGTGGCCACCCTTGTCAGCCCCGCGGCGGGCAGGCTGCGGCCGGTGTCGTAGTCATGCGCGCGCAGATGGGCATGCAGGTCGGAAATCCCCAGCAGCCGGAGCCCCAGGCGCGGGCGTCCGGCATTTCCGGGCGGAAGGTCTATCTGCGTCACGACGTCTCCTGCTGGCCTCGGGACAACTGCTATCAACAGCATCCGGTCCTTGTCCATGCGCTGCCATGAGGCAGGTCAATTGCGCGCTGCCGGGGCCTGTGTCATTCGGACGCCGGTGAAACCTCGCAAGGCGGCGGATAGCATGGCGCAGATGGACAGCTACAGTTTTCAGGGCAGCGATCTGGACCGTGCCGCGCACCTTCGCGCGGGCGCGGCTGAGCTGCTGGCCCGCTCCGATGCACGCATCCTGCCGGTCTGGCGCGGCAAGCTCCTGGTTTCGGGCGATCCGGCGGACCGGCTTGCCTGGCTGCCGCCCGGCCAGCCGGGGCTGGAGGGCACCGCGGCGGAGACGATCTTCCTCGGGCTCGAGGACGGCGCGCCCTGCTTCGCCTGCGACATCTCCGGCTGGGAGCCTGCCGGGCTCGACGGCGAGGAACTGGACCGCTTTGCCGATCTCTCCGAGCAGGTCCATCCCGACTTTCCGCCGGGCACCCGCTTTGCCGAGCTGCGTGCGGTGATGACCCGGCTGCCGCTGGTCGATGCCGAGGCCGCCGCAGTGGCCCGCGCGCTGACCCAGTGGCACGGCACGCATGGCTACTGCGCGAAATGCGGCGCGAAGACGGCGATGGCGCAGGGCGGCTGGCAGCGGCTCTGCCCGGCCTGCGGCGGCGAGCACTATCCGCGCACCGATCCGGTGGTGATCATGCTGGTCACCCATGGCAACCGCGTGCTGATGGGGCGCAACCCGCGCTGGCCGCAGGGGATGTATTCGCTGCTGGCCGGCTTCGTCGAGCCGGGCGAGGCCCCGGAGGCGGCGGTGCGCCGCGAAGTTCTGGAGGAGGCGGGCGTCCCGGTCGGGCGCGTGCGATACCTCGCCAGCCAGCCCTGGCCTTTCCCGACGCAGCTGATGACGGCCTGGGCCGGCGAGGCGCTGGATGACGGGATCACCGTCGATCCCGAGGAGCTGGAAGACGCCCGCTGGGTCAGCCGAGAGGAGCTGGCGCGGTCCTTCCGCGGCGAGCATCCCGAGATCACCCCCGCCCGGCACGGCGCCATCGCCCGCGCCGTGCTCGACCACTGGCTGGCCGACCGGCTCGGCAGCCTGTCCGCCGACGGAGACTGCCGATGAGACTGCACAGCCGCGAAACCTACGAGGTGCCGGCCGGGCAGGCCTTTGCCGCCCTGACCGATTACGAGGCGCTGACCGGCATCCTGAAGGGCCATGGCGTGCAGGTCGCCGAATTCGCCCCGGGCTGGCCGGACGGGACCGAGACGCGCTGGCGGCTCGGGGTCGGCGTCAAGGGCATGCATCGCGACGTGAAGCTGCATGTCTCCGAGGTGCGCCGGGGCGAGGGGCTGACGCTGGCCTACGAGTCGGACGGCATCTTCGGGGACGTGCGCATCGATATCGAGGCGGAGGGGCCGGAGAGCTGCGCGATCGCCTACGGGATCGGGGTCGAGGCGCGCGGCATCGCGGCCAAGCTGATGCTGCAGCCCCTGCGGATGGCGCAGGGCACGATGGAGCAGAAGCTGCACGGCCGCGTCGTGAATTTCACCCGCAGCAGGCTGGGCCTGCGCTGAGCGCAGCCCGGCAAGGCGCCCGGCCGCACCCTGCGGCGCCTGCCGGCCGGGACCCGTTCAGCGGCTGCTGCCGAGCGGGCCGTGCCTGAGCGCGTCACGGCTGCCCGGCGGCTGCAGCCATGGCAGGCGCCCGAACTTTGCGAAGCGGTTGGCTGCCTGCGGGGCCTTGTTCCGCGCCCCTTGCGCCGCGGCGGAGGCGACCGTGCGAGCGCGTGCTCCGCGGTGGGCTGGGGGATCCGGCGGCGTCCGGCCTCGGCAATGGCTGCCGCATGTTGCCCGGGACAGATGCTCCGGCCGGTCCGGCGCAATGGCTGCGCCTCCGCCCGTCGGGGGCTGGCCGCCAGCTTGCCGCGCGAGAGGTGCGCTGCCGCGTCCGCCTTCGGCCGCAGCTTGGGAGGTCTCTTGGGCGTTGTTGCAGAAGTCTGGGTTAGGACGTGATGCCCCTTTCCCCAGTTGAGGTCAGGCCACGCGTTCGATCTCGGCGGTGCCGAGGGCGTTGAAGCGGTTCATCAGGGCAACCCGGATGTGGATCTCGGCGGTCTGGCGATCGGGGTCCCTTGACGAGATCCGCTCGCCGAAGGACTTCAGGTTTCTCATCCGGGCTTCGATCCTGCTCCGGACATGGTAGCCGGACCACTTCTTCCAGAGTGAGCCGGAACCGTGGCGCCAGTGGCGCCGCGAAAGTCCGGCGAACGCGGCCGAGGCGCCTGGTCGCCCGCAGGATGTCGTTTCCGGCGATCGCTGCCGGGCAGTCCTCCTTCCAGAGGCGTCCGTTTCTGCGGATCGGAATGACCGCCGTGCCGCCGCGCGCCAGGACCGCCGAGTGTCACCGGCGGGTGTCGAAGGCTCCATCGCCGGTGACAGTGCCGATCTCCTCGCCGTCCGGGATCTGGTTGAGAAGCGCTGGCAGAACCGGGCTGTCGCCCTCGCGGCTGGAGGTGAACTCCACCGCCCGGATGTCGCCGGTCGCCGTGTCCATCGCCAGATGGGCCTTGCGGTACTGGCGGCGGCGGTGCGTGCCATGCTTTCTCGCCAGCCACTCATTCATCGGGCTTTCGCGGCGCCACTGGCGCCACGGTCCCTCTTCATTCGCCGAGAAACTTGATCCCGGTACTGTCCGCCAGCAGGTTCAGAGGGCTTGCCACCCGGCGAGACGAGAGCTGGACGGTGATTGTTCGACGGGCTTTCGCGGCCCCACAGGGGCCACTGTCCCGTCTCACTCTGTCGGCGGCTGAGCGTGGAGAAGTCCGGCACCGGCCAGTCCAGCCCTGCCATCTTGAGGATGCTGGAAACCATGCCCGTTGTTTGCCGGAGTGGCAGGCCGAACAGGACCTTCACCATCAAGTAGAACTGGATAGCCGCGGCGGAGAACACGGGTGGACGTCCGGGCTTGCCTGCCTTCGGCGCGAGCCAGGTCATGTCCTTGTCCAGCCAGACGAGCAGGGATCCGCGCCGCTTCAGCGCGTGGTTATAGGATTTCCAGTTCGTCGTACAGTAGCGGGCGGGTTCCGGCTTCGTCATGGAAGGCTCTTAACCCACCGGATTCACGCAGTGAATCCCGGAATCCGATGGGTTCTGCAACAACGCCGGTCGCTTGACTGCCTTCCGTCGCGCTGAAGGGCGGCGGGCTCCCCGGGCCTGCGGGGCAGGGCAGCGCTTGGCATCCGCGGAGCGAGGTCCGTCCGCGGACGCGCCGTCCGGACGGCGGCCGGAGCCGCCGCCTTGCCTATTCGGCGGCCAGGGCCGTGTCCTGTCGGCGGGGATCGGCGGGGTAGACCCCCATGATCTCCATCCGCGAGGTGAAGTAGCGCAGCTCCTCCAGCGCGCGGGCGACCGGCGCGTCCTCGGGATGGCCCTCGATCTCGGCGAAGAACTGCGTGGCGGTGAAGGAGCCGCCGACCATGTAGCTTTCGAGCTTGGTCATGTTGACGCCGTTGGTCGCGAAGCCGCCCATCGCCTTGTAGAGCGCGGCCGGGATGTTGCGCACCTGGAAGATGAACGAGGTCATCATGCCGTGCGTGCCGCGGCGCGAATGGTCCGGATGGTGGTCCATGACGAGGAAGCGCGTCGTGTTGTTCGACTGGTCCTCGATATGGCGCGCGATCACGTCGAGCCCGTAGATCTCGCCTGCCAGCTCCGAGGCCAGCGCCGCCACCGAGCTGTCGCCGAGCGCTGCCACGTCGCGTGCGGCGCCTGCATTGTCGGACCAGTTCTCGCCCTCGATGCCGTTGGCGCGCAGGAACTCGCTGCACTGGCCGAGCAGCACCGACATCGAGCGGGCCTTCTTCACGTCGCGCAGGGTCGCGCCCGGCATGGCCAGCAGGTTGATGTGGACCCGCACGAAGGCCTCGTCGACGATGTGCAGGCCCGAGCCCGGCAGCAGGCGGTGGATGTCCGCGACCCGTCCGTAGGTCGTGTTCTCGATCGGGATCAGCGCCAGGTCCGCCTTGCCGTCGGCCATCGCGTCGAAGACGTCCTCGAAGGTCCGGCAGGGCAGCACCTCGTAGTCGGGCCGCGCTTCGCGGCAGGCCTGGTGGGAGTAGGCCCCCGGCTCTCCCTGGAACGCAATGTACTTTACCATGCCTTCACTCCTTCTGTAGTCTCGTGCGCAAGGAGGATCGCAGATATGCGATTTGCGCGTTTCGTCGCGGCTCTACACCTTGATGTGAGCCAACGGAACCCGCTACATACGGCCATCGAAACCCAGGGGTAGCGAAATGTTTGACACGATGACGTTCACCAAGGTTGCCGCGGGGCTTTGCGGGACCTTTCTGGTGTTCCTGCTCGGCGGCTGGGCCGGTGAACTGCTCTACTCGACCGGCGGAGGCCACGGCGAAGGGCACGACCAGGCCTATGTGATCGAGACCGGCGGCGGCGGCGAGTCCGCGGAACCCGAGGTTCAGGTCGATTTCGCGACCCTGGTGGCGGAGGCCGATCCGTCCAAGGGCGAGAAGGTCTTCGGCAAGTGCAAGGCCTGCCACAAGCTCGACGGCACCAACGGCACCGGTCCGCACCTGGACGGCGTGGTGGGCCGCGCCATCGGTTCGGTCGACGGCTTCGCCTATTCCGACGCAGTCGCGGGCCATGGCGGCGACTGGACCCCGGAAAACCTGGACCACTGGCTGGCGAACCCCAAGGATTTCATCTCGGGCAACAAGATGAGCTTTGCCGGCCTGAAGAAGGTCGAGGACCGTGCCGACCTGGTGGCCTACCTGCAGACCACCGGCCAGTGATCTGACTGCTTGTCCTGCGAATCCGGGGCGGCCGAAAGGCCGCCCTTTTGCGTTCCGGCGGAGTCCCGGCCGGGCGGCACGCAGGGATTGACGCAGGGAAAAGCGCTTCGCGCCCAGATTGCGGACCCGGCTCCCGGGTTTTTCGCAGGGAAGTGATAACCCCGTTACGGTTATGTTTTCGGCAGGCCCTTGCCCATCACGTGCCCTTTCGCGCTATCATGTCGGCATTCGCGGCGGATCCCGCGGCCCCGCGGCCGCACAGGCACAATCTCAAGGAGGCGCTTTTGAGCACCCAACTCTCCACGTGGACACGCCAGCCCGGACGGGCCGTCTGGGCCCTCGCCCTCGGCCTCGCCCTGGTCATGGGAGCCCCGCAGCCGGGCCAGGCCCGCAGCGCGCCCGACTCCTTCGCCGACCTCGCCGACCATGTCAGCGACGCGGTCGTGAACATCACCACAACCACCGTCATTGCCGAACAGCCGAACAACGGCCCCGGCAATCTCTTCCCCGAGGGCTCGCCCTTCGAGGAGTTCTTCCGCGAGTTCAACAACCCGCAGCAGCGCCAGCAGCGGCAGCGCCGCGGCCAGGCGCTGGGATCGGGCTTCGTGATCTCGCCGGACGGCTACATCGTCACCAACAACCACGTCATCGAAAGTGCCGACGAGATCTCGATCGAGTTCTTCTCCGGCAAGACGCTCGATGCCGAAGTCGTCGGCACCGACCCCAAGACCGACATCGCGCTCCTCAAGGTCAAGTCCGACGAGGACCTGCCCTTCGTGAAGTTCGGCGACAGCGACGCAATGCGCGTCGGCGACTGGGTCATGGCCATGGGCAACCCACTGGGGCAGGGCTTCTCGGTCTCTGCCGGCATCGTCTCGGCCAAGGCCCGGGCGCTGCAGGGCTCCTATGACGATTTCATCCAGACCGACGCCGCCATCAACCGCGGCAACTCGGGCGGCCCGCTCTTCGACATGGAAGGCGACGTGATCGGCGTCAACACGGCGATCCTCTCGCCGAACGGCGGCTCGATCGGCATCGGCTTCGCGATGTCCTCGAACGTGGTCTCCCGCGTGGTGGACCAGCTGCGCGAATACGGCGAGACCCGCCGCGGCTGGCTGGGCGTGCGCATCCAGGATGTCGATGACCAGCTGGCGGATGCGCTCGGCCTGGCGTCGGCAGAGGGCGCGCTGGTGACCGACGTTCCGGAAGGTCCGGCGATGGATGCCGGCATGGAGTCGGGCGATGTCATCACCAAGTTCGACGGCCGCGACGTGACCGACACCCGCAGCCTGGTCCGCCAGGTCGGCGACACCACCGTCGGCAAGACCGTGCCCGTCACGGTGATCCGCAACGGCAAGGAGGTCGCGCTGGACGTGACGCTCGGCCGCCGCGAGACCGCCGAGGCCGTGCCCGCGGCAATGACGACGGAAGAGGCCGCGCCTGCCGAGGGCGAGATCATGGGCATGACCCTGGCCAATCTCAATGACCAGATCCGCCAGGAGCTGGGACTTAAGGTCGGCGACAAGGGCATCGTGGTCACCGATATCGACGAGGCAAGCGATGCCTTTGCGAAGGGGCTGCGGGTCGGCGACCTGATCACCGAGGCCGGCCAGAAGGCGGTTGCCGACATCGGCGGGCTGGAGGACCAGATCGCCGAGGCCAAGGATGCAGGGCGCAAGTCGCTGCTGCTGCTTGTGCGCCGCAACGACCAGCCGCGCTTCGTGGCGCTGTCGATCGAACAGGACTGACCGTTCCCCCGCGCGAATGGATCGAGGGCCGCCCCGCAAGGAGGCGGCCCTTTCCCTGTCCTGCTCCGGCCGCTGCCAGTGCAGCGGCCGTCCGTGTTGCCGGGGGGCGGGCCGGGACGGGCGGGATGGGCACGGGTGCGATGGGTGCGGCGCAGACGCATTTGCGAGGACGGCCAGGCGGGCGCGCCATGGCCGGGGCAGGACCTCTTGCCGGTCACGGCTAGGCTCGGTGCCGTGCGGCGTTGGCCTGGGGAGGCCATGGGGGGCGGCGGCTGGCGGGTGGTGTCTGTCCGGATCCCGCGGCGCTTCCCGGCAAAAGGTTGGGAAAACATAAATATATCAATGAATTTACGCAGGATTCCGGTGCCGCAAGGGCAGGGTGAATTCTCTCGCATTTTCACCTTGTACTTCGCAACCATGCCCGGCTATACGGGTCAGCGGAGACGTGGCCGAGTGGTCGAAGGCGCTCCCCTGCTAAGGGAGTAGGCGGGAAACCGTCTCGTGGGTTCGAATCCCATCGTCTCCGCCACCTATCCTTGAGATCATTGTGAAATTTTTGGATGGGGGCGGCTTACCCGCCATTCAGCCCGCCAACTGAAAAACGCTTGAAAGCAACGCGGTGCGACATGCTGCCCTCCCGAAGGCACCGCGCCCGGAAACCGGCAGAAGCGGCCGCTCGCGCCGATCTTGGGTCGGACGAGGCCGACCTAGCTGGGCCATGCCAGTCCGGCCGCTCATCGTTGCCGCCCCTGCTGGCGAAGAGCGCAGGAAGCGGTCCTTGGTAAACCGGCCCAGCCAGCGCCAGGGCCGAGCGGTCGCTCCCTAGACCGGCCATTCAGAGTCCAGCTACGCCGCGCTGCAGCCTTCTCCGGAGCAGCCGCTCAACCCGCTCCGCAGCAATCTCGGCGTGCTGGCCGACGGAGGGCGCACTTAAGCAGACGATCGTTGCGAGCCGTTTTCCTAATGCACAGGGTAGTTTCGCGGGGATAAGAACAATCTTAGGTTGATCCGCATCAATGCAATTCTTGCTAGAGGGCGAAGACTGCTCTCTGAGTGACAAGTTCGGGCCAAGCAGCGCGATGTTCAATTTCCGTAAGAAAAGGAGCGCGCTGAACTAAGTAGGTATTCAAAAAATGTCAGGAGGAGAAAAACCATGCCCCAAGGACAACAGACTGATAATTTTGAGTTTCTGTTCAGCTTTGATCCAGAGGAAGTTGTAGGAGCTGACATTTATGACGGCGATATCCTACTTGAAGCCTACGCGCCGACTCCTGCAGGCGGTGGGACTGTTGTCGGGATGCAAAGCAATGGCAACGGAAATTACGACCTAATCAGCATGGCACTGTTGCGCAAATCAGCTGATGACCGCAGTCCCCCCTTTCCCCGGACACACCTATCCTGCGGCCACGGTCATCGGGATGCCGAGCGCCGTGAAGCGGTTCAGCACAGCCACCCGGATCTGGACCTCGGCCACCTGGCGGTCGAAGTCCCGCGACATCAGCCGCTGGCCGAGCTGCTTCACGCAGTTCATTTTCGTCTCCACCCT
>NZ_JAATVU010000129.1 GCF_013184745.1 Mangrovicoccus sp. HB161399 | reverse complement strand
CCCGGCTGCCATTCGCGCCTGCGCTCGGACCGGTGGCGCGCAGGCGCTCATTCCTTGCTGGCGGCCCCTTCGAACAGGCCGAACAGCGCCCGCGTCACCCGGCGCGTGTTGGCCTCCGCCAGGTAGGCCGCCGCAATCAGCGCCTCGGCCTTTCTGGTCAAGCGCCAGCAGCGCGGCAGCACCGTGTTCCGCCACTCGGTGTCCTTTCCCGCATTCTCCCTGCGATCGATCTCCCGGATCGATCGCTTGACGGACAAATTCTTCGATCTAGGCGCGCAGAACCCGCACCGTTTCGGTGCCGGAGGTGCCAGCGATCTGCCCTTCGGGTGCCCGTGGCGGCATCCTTTCTGCACCCCGTCTCTGCGGCCATAGCGGCAGCGCCCGATGAAGGCCTCGGGTTCCACCTCGAACATCGCTTCGATGGTGGCGCGGACGTTCGCACGAAGGCGATCCTCGATCGGGTCGAACCCGGCCTCGTCGGCCAGTAGCGCAAAGCTCGCAGCGTCGTTGATCTCGGCCATAGCGTTCGGGCCTGCCTTCGGACCGGCGGCAGGCAGGCCCTCACTCTCCACGGCGGTTGGCACCGCCGGTTGGGTGGGTCTCCGTTCACCCGGAGATTGCGCCGCCATCCAAATTCCACCACTTCCGGGACACGACCGCCGCGCCAAAGCTGCGGGGATCGCGGCTTGCCTGGCTGAATCGGGACATGGATTGGCTTCTACCGAAGGCAGGCAGGCCCGGGCGTTTGCCCGTGTTGTCCGAATGGGGAGGATCGGCAGACGGTCCGGGGGACTGCAGACCGGTCCGCGCAAGTGGCAAGTCCTCCCGGCCAGAATCTGAGGGCCGGACGGGCGGGGCCCTGCCCGACGAGTGCCATCCAGTTCTGCCCGATTATCAAGGTGCTCTTCGGCCGGCCGCTCCGTCATGCGACCGTCATGGTCGCCAGCGTCCTCGATATGGCATGGCTGGACTGGCCGGTCCCGGACTTCTCTACACTCAGCCGCCGACGGAAGACGATCACGGTCGAGCTTTCGCCGCGCCGGGCTCACGGTCTGCTCAACCTCCTCGCCGACAGAACCGGCATCAAGTTTCTCGGTCAATGAAGAGGGACCGTGGCGCCGGCGGGCGGCGAAAGCCCGATGAATGCGTTGTCGGCCGGAAAGCATGGCACGCGCCGCCGCCGCCAGCACCGCAAGGTCCGACTGTCCATGGACACGGCGCCGGTTGACATCCGGACGGTCGAGTTCGCCTCCAGCCGCAAGGGCGACAGCCCTGTCCTTCCCGAACTGCTCGCCCGGATCCCGGAGGACGAGTAGATCGGCACCCGGCGGGCCATGCCGCGATCCTGGGGCGCGGGAGAACAGGGGCTCGGGCATTCCTTCCAACGGCGGCAGTCATGCCCTCGCTCCGATCCGCAGGAACGGACGTTTCCGGAAGGAAAGCTGTCCGGCCGCGCTTGCGCGCAACGACATCCTGCGGGCAACCCGGCGCCTGGGCCGGGCCCTCCGGCGGACTTTCGCGGCGCCCATGGCGCCACGGTTCCGGCTCACTCTGGAAACGATGGTCCGGCTGCCATGCCCGCAGCGGGATCGCGGCGAGGATGAGGGAGCTCAAGTCCCCCGGCGAACGGATTGCCTCGGGAGACCCCGGCCACCAGACAGCCGAAATCCACATCCGCTTCGGTCGCGGCTGCGCTCGGACCGCTGGCGCTTGCCGCTCCTTCATGAAGCGCTTCGACGCCCTCGGCACCGACGGAATCGAACCCGTGGCCTCACCGCAGCTGGGGAAAGGGGCGTCACGTCCCTACGCAGACTTCTGCGGCAATGCCGTCTACATCCTCCCCGTTCCCGGGCCCGAAGCCGCAGCCGCCCTTTCCCGCTGTCGATCCTGCCAAGCGCGAGGCTGGCAAGACCAGCACCGGATTCGGTGAAGGCCGCCCGATCCCCGCGGAAGGCGGCCTGCTCCATTCCGCCGGGCAGTACACGGCATTTTGACGGGCGCGCCGACCGAAGGGCATTGCCCGCCGTCCCCTACCCAAGTCGCGCAACCCCTCCGCGCGGGAGCGCGCAAGGCTTCGGCAGCGCCTCGCGGCCAACCTCTGCCGCGTGCCTGCCGGCGCGATCGTCAGCGGCAGGCCGTGCCTCCGCCCCGGCCTGCCGGGCACCGAAGAAATGCCCTATTGCCAAGTCAGGAAGGACCGCGCGCATCAGGCTCGCCAGCCGCGCCCCGTGGTCCCTCGGTGGCCGATCCGCCGCCGCCACAGCGCACTCGGCCAGCCCGCCGACCTGGAGGGCATGGCCCTGCAGACAGGTCGGGTCGTTGGAGACCTCCGGAAGCACGGCCTTCGCGACGCTGATTGCGCTTTGACCGCGCGCGGCTGGCCGCGGCCTCATCGCAGCCGGCCATTTCGCGAAGATGTCGGCCGCTGGGCAGACGTGCTGTTCAGGCGTGCCGCCCGCTGCCAACCGGCCAGCACAGCCTGCCCTTGTTCCGGACCATCGCGGCCAGAGCAACCGGCGCCTTCGCCCGCGCCAAGCCGATGGTGCGGACCGCCAGTGCCATCCGGTCCTTCTGGCAGGAGAAGACATGCGCCACGTGCGAGCGCCGCCGCGATTTCCGCCCGTTCGCCCGTTCGCCCGCTGGGATCTGACCGGAATCGGCATGCTCCCCGGCAAGTGGAGATGCACCGGCTGGCCATGCCAGCGGCTTTCCGCCACCTCTCGTTTTCCGCCGACCGGTACGTGTGCCAGCCCGGACTTCGCGCCCCGCATCTGCTGTCCGGTCCTGCAGGCACGCACCCCCATGGGCCGCGGCATCGGTGGTGGCCAGGCGGCAGATGATGCCTTGCATCCTGCCGACGCTGACATGGGACTTGCAGCCAAAGACCGGGATCGCGATGTCGATCCGGGCGCAGCCACCGACGGCCGGTTTTGCCCGGTTCTGCTTGGCTGTGCAGCGCGCATCGAAGCCTTTTCTCTCGGCCTCCGAGAGCGTTTTCGGCCAGATGTCGGCTGCCAGAATGCCCTCCCTGACAGCCGCCTTCCCGCCATTGCTGTTCCGCTGCCCCGGCGATGCAACCAGCATCGCCATTGCCGTGCGGACCGCTGGCAACCGTCTGTGGTCTGCCCGCAGCGCGAGGATGACCCCTGCCGCGTTGATCGCCAGGTCCAGCCGCTGGAACAGCGCGCCGGGCGCCCGGCATTGACCAGCGCCCCGCGGTTCGGGAACTTTCGCGGCTCCGCCTGCGCAACGGTTTCGACGCTCCCGCAGCATGTTGCTATCCGGCACCGGGCCGGGCAGACCGAGATCGAGACCGCAGGACTGCCAGCCCAGGCCGTCACGGACCAAGCGCCCGGTTGCCTCCATGCTCAGCCCGGGCAGGCTCCGCAGCCCAAGCATGCGGAACCCCGGGAAGGCACCGAAAGGCGGGCGGCCGCATTTGCCGGACCGTGGCGGACCGCGCGCATCCTCCGGGATGGTGGGGAAGAACTTGGCATCCACGCTTGGCGCTGAGCATCTCCGGAAGGAAGACAGCCGCCCGCCGGGACTTCCTTCCGCCGCATCCCCGCGCTCCGCAGCCCGAGCTGCTTCGCCGCCCCCTGCAGCCCGCAGCAGCGAATCCCGGCCGCGGCATCCACGTCGCGGGGTTCCGGAGTGCACGACGCGCCGCCAAAAACGAGCAGCCTGCCGCGGCTGCAGAGCTGCGCGACTCTGCCCTGCCGGGACCCGAAGGGAGGCAGCCGTCGGGACCTGCAGGGAGACGTGCACCGCCGAATGCACCCTGGGTGCGGCCCTCTCCGGCACGGAACTGCGAGGCACTGCCGGATCTCCGCGGGCTGCGCCCGTTCTTTCCTGCAGCGAGACGCCGGATCGCTTGACGCCTGCGGCGGACCGGCGCGAAGGCCGCGCCGGGCACCGGGACCAGCTGCAGACCCCGTCTTGCGCGCATTTCTCAAGCTGGCCGGGCGCATGGCCCGGACCGGCTCGGCACCAGGAAAGACCGGTTTCCGTCAGGCGGGCCGCCGCCGCGGGCTCAGAGCCCGAGGCACCAGCGCATCACGGCCTTCTGCGCATGCAGGCGGTTCTCGGCCTCGTCGAAGATCACCGATTGCGGGCCGTCCATCACCTCGTCGGTGACTTCCTCGCCGCGATGCGCCGGCAGGCAATGCATGAACAGCGCCTGTTCCCCGGCCTTGGCCATCAGCTCGCCATTGACCTGGTAGGGCGCCAGCAGGTTGTGGCGCCGCTCTCGGGTCTCGTCGCCGTCATGCATCGACACCCAGGTATCGGCGACGATCAGGTCGGCGCCCTCGACCGCCTTGGCCGGGTCGCGCTCGATCGAGATGCTCGCGCCCTTGGCCCGCGCCTCGGCGACATAGCGTTCGTCCGGATCCAGCGTCTCGGGGCCGGAGAAGACGAAATCGAAGCCGAATTGCTGGGCGGCATGGATGAAGGAGGCGCAGACATTGTTGCCGTCGCCGGTCCACACGACCTTCTTGCCCGCGATCGGGCCGCGATGCTCCTCGAAGGTCTGCAGGTCGGCCATGATCTGGCAGGGATGGCTGCGGTTGGTCAGCCCGTTGATCACCGGCACGGTCGCGTGCTCGGCCAGTTCCAGCAGGGTCTCCTCGCCAAAGGTGCGGATCATGATCAGGTCGACATAGCGGCTGAGCACGCGGGCGGTGTCGGCGATGCTTTCGCCATGGCCCAGCTGCATCTCGGAGCCGGTCAGCACCATGGTCTGTCCGCCCATCTGGCGCGTGCCGACGTCGAAGGAGACGCGGGTGCGGGTGGAAGGCTTCTCGAAGATCAGCGCAACCATGCGGCCGGCCAGCGGCTGCTCGGCATCGGGGGTGCCTTTCGGCAGCCCCTTCCGCGCGGATTTCATCGCCGCCGCCTGGTCGAGGATCGACCGCAGGTCATCGGGGGACGTCTTGTGGATGTCCAGGAAGTGATTCATCGTTAAAAACCTCAGGCGCTTGCGGCCTTCTCCTTGGCCAGCGCGCCGGCCGCCCGGTCGAGCCGGGCAAGAGCCTCTGCAATGTCCCCGTCGGGGATGTTCAGCGCGGGCAGAAGCCGCACCACGTTGTCGGCTGCCGGAACGGTCAGCAGCTCTTCGGCCTGCGCTGCCGCCACGACCTCCGCCGGGGCGACCTTGCATTTCAGGCCGATCATCAGGCCGGTGCCGCGCACCTCCTCGAAGATCCCGGGATGCGAGGCGACGAGCCCCTCCAGCCCCTGGCGCAGCAGGCCCGCCTTGCGGTTCACCTCCGCCAGGAAGGCCGGGTCGGAAATGACGTCCGTCACCTTCAGCCCGATGGCGCAGCCCAGCGGGTTGCCGCCATAGGTCGAGCCATGGGTGCCCGCCTTCATGCCCGAGGCCGCGTCTTCCGTCGCCAGCACCGCGCCCAGCGGGAAGCCGCCGCCGATGCCCTTGGCCGACATCATGATGTCGGGCGTCACGCCCGCGTATTCATGCGCGAAGAGCCGCCCGGTCCGGCCCATGCCGCATTGCACCTCGTCGAAGATCAGGAGCGCCCCGACCTTGTCGCAGAGCGCGCGCAGGCCCTTCAGGCAGACATCCGGCAGGACGCGGATGCCGCCCTCGCCCTGGATCGGCTCGACGATGACCGCGGCGGTCTCCTCGGTGACGGCCGCCTTCAGCGCCTCGTGGTCGCCGAAGGGCACATGGGTGAAGCCCGGCATCAGCGGGCCGAATCCCTTCACCATCTTGTCGCCGCCCGCCATCGCGATGGCGCCGGTGGAGCGGCCGTGGAAGGCGCCCTCCATGGCGACGATCTGCGCCCGCGGCGCGCCCTTCTCGTAATGGTATTTCCGCGCCATCTTGATGGCGAGCTCGGCCGCCTCGGTGCCCGAGTTGGTGAAGAACACCGTGTCGGCGAAGGTCAGCTCGACCAGCTTGTCGGCCAGCGCCTGCTGCTGCGGAATGGTGTAGAGGTTCGACACGTGCCAGAGCTTCGAGGCCTGCTCGGTCAGCGCCTCGACCAGTTCCGGCGCGGCATGGCCGAGCGCGTTCACCGCGATCCCCGCCCCCATGTCGAGGAATCGGCGACCGTCGGCCTCCACCAGCCAGGAGCCTTCGCCGGAGACGAAGGACAGCGGGAGGCGCGAATAGGTCGGCAGAACGGACGGGATCATGGTCGTGGTCCTCTAGAGGAAGCCCAAGGGGTGCCCGAGGGCGTTGAAACTGTCAATGGGAGAGGGGAATGCGGGGACGTTTTGCCCTGCATCCGGACAGGACGGCTCAGACGCTGGCGCGTCGGCTTCGGCGCAGGGCGCGCAGGGCGCGCAGGGAGGGAGTCGGTCCGGTCATGACGCGGCGTCTACACGAGTTTCCCGCGCCGATCCAGAGGCTTCCCGCGCGACATTCCGGCATCGCGCGGGCGGCCGGCCGCGCTCAGGGCTTCAGCCGGTGGCCGATGCGGAACCAGTACCAGCACAGCGCGCAGAGCCCGGCCGAGGCGGCGGCGCAGACGCCCAGCCCGATCCAGGGCGAGCTGTCGGAGACGCCGAGGATCGCGTATCGCGCGCCGTCGATCAGGTAGAAGATCGGGTTGACGTGGCACAGCGCCCGCATCGCCGGCGGCAGAACCTCGATGGAATAGAAGGTGCCCGACAGGAAGGTCAGCGGCGTGATGACGAAGTTGGAGATCACCGACATCTGGTCGAATTTCTGCGCGTAGATCGCGCCGACGATGCCGAGGCTGCCCATCAGCACCGACCCCATCACCAGCACCAGCGCCAGCCACAGCGGATGCGCCAGCCCGGTGCCGAGATAGGCCGTCATCAGCGCGAGCACGGGCAGCGACACCAGGAGCCCCCGCGCCAGCGCCCCGGCCAGGTAGCCCACCAGCATCTCGCCTGCGGAAATCGGCGGCATCAGCGTGTCGACGATGTTGCCCTGCACCTTGGCGACGAGGATCGAGGACGAGGTATTGGCGAAGGCGTTCTGGATCACCGACATCATCAGGATGCCCGGCGCGATGAAATTGAGGAAGGGCACGCCCATCACCTCGCCGCGCCGCGTCCCCAGCGCCAGGCCGAAGACGGCGAGAAACAGCACCGCGGTGATCAGCGGCGCCATCACCGTCTGGGACCACACCGCCATGAACCGCCTGGTCTCCCGCTCGGCCAAAGTGGCCATCCCGAGCCAGTTGATCCGCCCGAAGCGGCGGGTTCCCATCTGCTGGCTATTGTCCATGGCTCCCGGCTCCCTTAGATAGTGGCGCGGCCCCGATCGGTCGCGCGGGTTGATACCCGCCATCGAAACGATATGATAGGGGCTTCCGGCGAAACATGCCGCCGGACCGGGCCGGAACCGCACCGGCCGTCGCTGAACCAGAAGTGGAACCACGGATGTCCTGGACCGAAGAACGCGTCGAGCTCTTGAAGAAGATGTGGTCGGAGGGCCAGAGCGCGAGCCAGATCGCCAAGGCGCTCGGCGGGGTGACGCGCAATGCCGTGATCGGCAAGGTCCACCGTCTGGGACTGTCCAACCGAACCGGCGGCGCTGGCACGCCTCCCAAGCCCGAAGCAAAGCCGGTCGAAGCCCAGGTTACCGAGGCCCCCAAGATGGAAGCACCCAAAGCCGCCGCGCCCGTGGCGGAACCCAAGATCGAAGCCGAGCCGCCGAAACCGCGCGAGCCGGTGACCTCGGTGAAGATCGCCGTGCCCGCGGCACGCAAGCCGATCGTGCCCGCCGGCCAGCCGCTGCCGCCGCAGCCCTCCGCCAACGAAGTCAGCCCCGAAGCGCTGGCCACCCAGCGCGAGGCCGAGAAGAAGGCCAAGCGCCTGACCCTGATGGAACTGACCGAACGGACCTGCAAATGGCCGATCGGCGATCCGGCGACGGATGATTTCTGGTTCTGCGGCCACCCCGTGCAGCAGGGCAAGCCCTATTGCGAGGCCCATGTCGGCGTCGCCTTCCAGCCGATGTCCAGCCGCCGCGACCGCCGCCGCTGAACTGGCAGGCCCTGCCCCGCCGCGGGCAGAGCCATCCCCGGAGCGGGGCAGACCCATCGCGGCGGCGCCGCGAAGCACCTGCCCCGGCCGCCCCCGTTCCGGCAGAACTCCCTTGGAAAATGGCAGAACCTGCAACCGCAGGACGCGGCACCGGCTCCGTCTTGCGCCCCGGCACCTCGGATTGCGGGCCGTTCCGCACCCTTTGTCCGGCTCCAGCCCGGTGTCGGCGGCAGCCTGCCGGCTGATCTCCCGGCGCCCATGCGCGCAGCAGTCTCCCGCCCCCGGCCGGGACCAGATGGGACGAGCGGCACCTCAAGGCTGCGGGACGTCCGCGAGCACGGCGGGCCGATTCCGATTGGGTCGGCCTTTCCCTCCCGCAAGCGCAGGCCAGCTGGGTGGCTTTCAAGGAAGCGCCGGCCGGTCGACGGCAGCCTGGCCGTCGCATGGCGGAAACCGGCCGCTTGGGGCCGTTGCGCGGCCGAACTCCCGCCGCGGCGGGAGCGGAAGACCGCAGCAACTCGGCCGGAAAGGCGGCTCTGGAGCGGTTCGGTTTTAACTTGCGACATATCCGGCTGCCTTTAAGTCGTTCCATCATTCGGATGGTTCGTACAGGTTACAAATTGTGCCGATGGCCTCGAAAACCGCGGCGAAGGTTCCCGCCCCGATTTTCCGAAGGTGGGCTTTTCAGCTTCGAGAACGCCTGCTCGATGGGGTTCAGGCCAGGCGAGAATGGCGGCAGGTCGCGGAACCAGCAGCCATGCCCGCGCAGGGCCTGCGTGGCTTCCTTGCTGCGATGTGTCGCCAGGTTGTCGAGGAGTGAGGCCCCGTACGCCATTGATCAGATTGAGCGGGCCGAAGGCAGTGCCGGAGCGATTTCCTTGACGAGCACATTTCGGACGCAGGCAGCGAATGCCGGGCCATCCATCGCGCCCTTGATGACCCAAGGCGCGATCAGGGCGGCCTGGGTGAGGCCCGTGATCAGCGTCTGTGTTCCTCAACTGCCGAAGGGTGAATCCATCGTCAACCGGTGGCCCCGCTTATCCCGCCCGCGCAGGCCCGTCAGAGTGGTCCTCACCGCATTTTCATCAATGAACACGACGCGATCAGCCAAGTCCGCAATGGCCGGACGCCGATATCTGAGCCAGTCGGCGCGCTGTTGCCTTGCCTCGGCACGGCACGGCACTGTTCGGCGGCCACCAGAGACTTTTTGCATGTGAACCCGAGCCGGGACAGCAGATTGGCGACGGAGGAACGCTGGACCCGCACGCCTTCCGCGTCGGCCAGCGCATCGCGTGGCTCAGCATTGAAAAGTGGCTCTGACTCAATTTTGATGCAGGCCTTTGCCTATGGCATCGCGGTGATCCTCGCCTTCAGCGTTGCGACACCAGCCCGGCCGTACATTTGC
>NZ_JAATVU010000128.1 GCF_013184745.1 Mangrovicoccus sp. HB161399 | reverse complement strand
CGCGCCATGCGCGAGAGCGCGGTCTTCGCCGAGGCACTTCTCGAAATGAACAAGGCTATGGGGGCCCCATGATCGACGCAAAGGCCTTCGGGGCGGAGCTGGCCGCCATCGTGCAGCGCGCCACGGCCCCGCTGCAGCAGCTGATCGAGGCGCAGGCGGCGCGCATCGCCGATCTTGAAAAGGCCATCGCCGCGATGCCCGCGCCGCAGGACGGCGCCGATGGCGCAAGCGTCACGCTCGGCGACGTGCTGCCCGACCTGCAGAAGCAGGTGGACGAGTTCCTGGCGGCGCTGCCCGTGCCGCAGGACGGCAAGGACGGCGCGCCGGGCCGCGACGGCGTGGATGGTGCACCAGGTGCCGACGGCGCCAGCGTGACCGCCGATGACGTGCTGCCGGTGATCGGAAAGCGGGTGGACGAGTACTTGGCGGCGCTGCCCGTGCCGCAGGACGGCAAGGACGGCGCGCCGGGCCGCGACGGAGCCGATGGTGCGCCTGGTGCCGACGGTTCCAGCGTGACAGCCGATGACTTGCTGCCGGTGATCGGAAAGCGGGTGGACGAGTACCTGGCGGCGCTGCCCGTGCCGCAGGACGGCAAGGACGGTGCCCCCGGGCGCGATGGCGTGGATGGTGCGCCCGGTGCTGACGGTGCCGATGGCGTCAGCCTGGCCGGGGCCATGATCGACCGGAAGGGCGCGCTGGTCGTCACTCTGTCGAACGGCACCTTGTGCGAGCTCGGAATCGTGGCTGGCAATGATGGCGCGCCGGGCGCAGACGGACAGGACGGGCTCGGGTTCGAGGATCTGGACTTCTCGTCCGACGGGCATGGGCGGCCGGTCGCCGTCTTCCGCCGCGGCGGCGCCGAGAAGTCGGTGCGCCTGCCGTGCATCATCGACCGCGGGCCATTCCGCTCCGGCGGGAGCTACGAGAAGGGCGATGCCGTGAGCTACGGCGGCAGCATGTGGATCGCGCAGGAAGACGGCGCATCGGAGCGGCCGGACGGCGGCGCGGGCTGGCGCCTGGCGGTGAAGCGCGGGCGCGATGCCCGGGAACCGAAGGTCGGCACCAATGCCTGAACTGTGCCCGGTGGAAGAGGTCAAGGCGATCCTGAAGATCGATGGGGAAGATCATGATTTCGACCTGCACCACCTGGTGCAAGCCGCCTCCGACGTCGTGATCCGCTATCTGGACACGCGGGCTGCCGAGGTCATGGGCCTGGACGAAAACGGCCAGCTGACGGCCGAAAGCGTTGTGCCGGAGGCTGTGAGGCGGGCGGTCGCAATCGTGGTCGGCGACCTTCTGGAAGCCGCTGACGCGCCCAAGCGCGTGCCCGGCGGACTGCCGTACCAAGCCGAGATGCTGCTCTACCGCTATGCCGATCCGCCCTTGGCCTGAGGTGAAGAGATGAAGCACGGGGACCTGCGGGAGCGCATCCAGATCCGCGAATTTTGCGGAACCGGGCGCGACCCGCTCAATGCGCCGGTTGGCGTCTGGCGGAACAAGGGGACGGCGATCTGGGCGAAGCGCCGCGACGTGTCGGACGGCGAGCGGCATTCCGTCGATGCCTGGAGGCAGCGCCGCGTGACCAGGTTCACGATCCGCATGTCGTCCTTCGCGCGGTCCATCGGGAGATCGGACAGGGTTCTGCACGACGGCGCCGAGTGGGCGATCACCGGGATCATGGAAGTGGAGCCAGGCAGGCGCTTCCTGCAGTTGACATGCGAGGCAGGGATCGATGAGGGCTGATGCGACGGCGATCCTGCTCGGCCTTCCAGGGCTGCGGGAGATGGTGGGCACCAGGGTCGTGTGGGGCGGCCCGGATCCGGACAGGATGGCGCTGCCATACCTGGCGTTGACGTGTCTCGACGGCCAGCGCGGCTACAGCCTGGAAGGCGGCACGGGGCTGCGCGAGGACATCCTGCAGATCGACGCCTGGGCGGACACGGCGTCCGTGGCCAATGCCGTTTCGGAGGCAGTGGCGTCGGAGATGAATGGCTGGCGCGGACAGCACGGAGCGACGTTCTTCCGATCCGTGCGCGTCATCGGCGGGCGCGACCTCTACGGGCGCGGGACCGGGACGCAAACGCCGTTGTACGGCCGGTCGATCGACCTCGGAATCAGGTGGCGCACCGCATGAAGGTCACGTTCCACGGCGGGCGCGAGCTGGAGAAGGCGCTCGGCGAGCTGCCGCGCCTTGCGACGCGCAAGGAGCTGGTGCGGAAGATCCTGCTCGCCTCGCTCGGGCCTTTCGTCACCCGCGTGCGGGCGCTGGCACCAAGGCAGGACAGCTACGGCGGGAAGATGCCGCAACTCTCGGAGAGCTATGTTGCGGGACGCAGCAGCAAGCTGTCGAAGCGCCAGCGCAGCATGATCCGGCGCGAGGGCAGATATGACGTGGTTGTGCATGCAGGAACCGCGGACCCCGCCGGGGTCCAGCAGGAGTTCGGGAACCGGCGCCACAGGGCGCAGCCTCACGCCCGCATCGCCTGGATGCAGACGCGCGAGGAGGTCTTCCGCCGGGTGGCGGAGGGGATGCGGAAGGAAGTCGCGCGGGCGGTTGCCCGGGCGCGCAGGAAGGCGGCCAGGTCCGCCAAATCTCGTTCATAGGAGCACACATGCCCGATTTTGCAGAACTCTGGGGCGGGACGGTCGAACGTTCCGCCGACGGCACCGTCTGGTCGGATGTCGAGAAGGTGACCGGCGTCACGGTTCCGGCGATCACCAAGACCTTCCGGGACCGGACCAGCATGGACACCGCGTCCAAGGTCCGCGAGTACGGCGGCGGGTTCGCCGATACCGGCGAGGCCTCGATCACCGCGTTCTTCACGGCGGCAGGCTTCGCCAAGGCCAAGGAAGACGAGGACCGCGCCGACGGAACCTACTACCGCGTCACGCTCGACGACGGGTCGGCCTTCACCTTCCTCGCCATCGTCACGGCATCGCTGGACAGCCTCGAGATGGATGCCGACGCCATGATCACCATCAGCGGCAAGGTCTCCGGCGAGATCGCCTACACGGCGGCTGCCTGATGCTGGGGGTTCTGGTGAAATCGGCTGACGGCGCAACCGAATACCGGCTGCGCTTCACCACCAATGCCATGGTCGCCTTCGAGGAGGAGACCGGGTCCTCCATCCTGTCGATCGCGAAGAGCTTCGATGCCGGAGACGAGGGCGCGATCAAGTTCTCGACCGTGCGCCTGCTGGCCTGGGCGAGCCTCCTGCATGGCGATCGCGGCATCACCCAGGAAGCGGCCGGCGACGTGATCGATGCCTGCGGCTTCCCGGCCTTCATGGCGGCGATCGGCGAGGCGATCCACGCGGCGTTTCCGGATGCGGACGGAGCGCCGAAGCGGGGAAACGGACGCAGCCGCCGCAAGGCGGCCGCATCGACTGGCGCGGCCTGACGGAGCGCTGGGTCATGTCCGGCCAGCCGATCGCGGAATTCGGGGACCGCACCCTGGCCGAGATCCAGATCGTGCTGTCCGGAACGGCGAAGCGGATCGAGGTGCGGTCCCGCATCCGCCGCGCGGAACTGCATGCGCTCGCCGCCCTGATCCGCATCGGCCACCACGCGCCGAAGCGGTTCCCGACGCAGAAGGAGTTCCTCGGCGAGAAGCGCCGGGGGAGCAGCAACGCCGAGATCAAGGCGTATTTCCTCGACCGCATCGCGAAGCAGAAAGCGAAATCCTGACATGAGCCTCGCCCAAGCCCTGATCGGCGCGCTGCGCGTCGACCTCGGGATGAACTCCGCCGCCTTCCAGGAAGGCGTTTCCAATGCCCAGCGGCAGATGCGCAAGATGGAAAAGGAGTTCGGCAAGATCGGCCGCAAGATGGAAGCGGCCGGCCAGACTCTTTCCCTGCGCCTGTCCGCGCCGCTGGTGGCCATGGGCGGCTTCTCGCTGCGCGTGGCCGGGAATTTCGAGGCGGCCATGAACCGCGTCTCCGGCGTGCTCGGGGCCAGCGCCGAGGAGATGAAGGCGCTTTCCGGCATCGCGCAGGAGATGGGGCGCACGACGCAGTTTTCGGCCACCGAGGCGGCGGGCGCGATCGAGATGCTGGCGAAGAACGGGCTGAGCGCGTCGCAGATCCTCGGCGGCGCGCTCTCCGGATCGATGACCATGGCAGCGGCGACCGGGGCAGACCTGGCGCAGGCCAGCGACATCGCGACCGACGTCATGGCCCAGTTCGGCAGGACGGCCGGCGAGATGGGCGATGTCGTCGACGGCATTGCCGGGACGCTGGTGCAGTCGAAATTCGGGATCGACGACTACCAGCTGGCGCTGGCCCAGGCGGGCGGCGTCGCTGGCGGGCTCGGCATCTCCTTCGAGGATTTCAACGCAACGCTGGCGCAGACATCGTCGCTCTTTGCGTCCGGCTCGGACGCCGGCACCAGCCTGAAGACCTTCCTGCAGCGGCTGGTGCCCGCCAGCGGCGATGCCGCCCACTGGATCGAGGAGCTGGGCCTGAACTTCTTCGATGCCAACGGGAACATGCGCACCATGTCGGAGATCGCCGGGACCCTGCAGCAGGGCCTGGCCGGGCTGTCGGACGAAGCGAAGACCGAGGCGCTGTCGAAGATCTTCGGCACAGATGCCATGCGCACCGCCATCGGGCTGGCGAAGGGCGGGGCGGAGGCAATCGACAGCATCAGCGAGGCGATCGACCGGGCCTCCGCAAAGGAGATGGCGGAGAAGCGCCTGCAGGGCTTCAACGGCGCTCTGACCAAGCTGAAATCCGCCTTCGAGGGGCTGCAGCTGGCGATCGCCAATTCCGGCCTGCTGGAGTTCGCGACGGCGCTCGTCGAACGGGTGACCGAACTGGTTGCATGGCTGTCGGAACTCGACCCGGCGATCCTTCAGGTCGGTACGGTGATTGCCGGTCTGGTGGCCGCGCTTGGCCCGGCGGCGCTGGCCTTCGGGGCCTTGGCCTCGTCGGCCTCCGTGCTGATCGGCGTCATGGCGGCCGTCGTGTCGCCGATCGGGCTTGCCGTGGCCGCGCTTGCCGCGCTGGCCGCAGGGGCGATCCATGTCGCTACCCACTGGGACGACATTTCCGCCAAGTTCCGGGAGATGGCCGCGGCCGTCATGACGGCGATCGAAGAGTTCGGCGATCGGATCGCGGAGCAGCTGCGCCAGCTCGGCTACGACGCGCTCGAATGGATGGGCGATGTCGCGAAGAACATGGCCGATGGCCTGATGAATGGCCTGAAGGCACGCTGGAAGGGGGTGAAGGACAGCATCCGCGGGCTCTTCACGGACGTGACCGAGACCGCCGAGGACGAGCTCGGCATCCAGTCTCCGTCGAAGGTCTTCAAGGAGATCGGGGAATACCTGGTCGACGGCCTGACGCTCGGCATCCTGGAGAGGGCGCCGGAGGCCGAGGCGGCGGTGAAGGCGCTGGCCGACCGGCTCAAGGGCATTGCCGCGAGCGCGATCGGCGGCGTGACCGGCAGCATCGCCAACGGCATCGCGACGGGAAATGTCGGCGCGATCAGCAGCAGCATCGGCAGCACGCTCTCCAATGCCGCCACCTCGAGCTTCTCGAACATCGTCAAGACCGGGCTCGATGCCTGGATGACCGGGAAGAACGGCTGGGCCGCGATCACCGGCGGTCTGGGCACATCGATCGCCAACCTCTCCACCGCGGTCAGCGGGCTGTCGGCGGCCATGTCGGGCGGGATTGCCTCGGCCGTCGGCGGCATCGCCTCCCTGGCCAGCGCCGCCCTGCCGGTGGCGGGGCTGGCGATCAGCGGCTTCAAGATCGTCGACTCCCTGATCTCCGGCTTCTCCTCGAAGAAGCTGAAGAAGGCGGGGATCGAGCTCTCGGTCGAGGACGGTCTCGTCGAGGGCGAGAAGTACCGGAAGTACAGGAAGTCCAGCTGGTGGGGTGCGAAGCACTCGACGCAGTGGAAGCGCTCGGACCTGTCCGATGCCGCGCTGGCGCCGATCCGCTCGGCGGTGGAGAGCGTGCAGGAGGGTGTCGTCGCGGCCTATGCGCGGCTGGGCGTCGCGGTGGACGAAGCGATCGTCGACGGCTTCGACTACTCCACGAAGATCTCCACCAAGAACAAGAGCGGGAGCAAGATCCGGGCGGCCATCCAGGAGTGGGTGACGAATTACGGCTCGGCCCTGTCGAAGGCGATCGGCGGCATCGGCGGTCCGACGCTCGAGCGCCTCGCCGCCTTCGCGCCCGCGCTCGCCGATCTCGGCCAGACGGTCACCGGCACGCTGAAGGAGATGGGCGACGCGGTGAACGGCCTGGTCGCGGCCGCGGGCGGCAGCGACGGCTTCTCCGGCCTGCTGACCGCCTTCCAGTCGGCCTTCTACACCGCGCAGGAGCAGTGGCAGATGGCGGCCGATGCGCTCGGCGATGCCTTCGCCGGGCTCGGCCTGTCGGTCCCGGCGACAGCCATGCAGTTCCGCGAGCTGGTCAATGCGCAGGACCTGATGACGGAGGCCGGGCGGGAGACCTACCTGTCGCTTCTCGGCCTCTCGGATGCCTTCGCCGCAGTCTACGGCGACGTGGCCAGTGCCACCGCGGCGCTGAGCTACGATGACGGCTGGCATCAGAGCGAGTTCGACGCGCGGCTGGCAGCGATCGCCCAGGCCAATGGCGGCGGCATCGTGCAGGAGGCGGTGTTCGGGCCGGGCGGCGTCACCTATGGCGGCGCGGCGCTGGCCGCCGAGGGCAACGGGCTGATGCGCAAGCTGATCGAGATCTTCGACCAGTGGGACGAAGACGGCATGCCGCCGGAGAGGGCCTTCTGATGCATGTCGTTTCCCGCCGGGCGATCGACCCGGCCGATGTCACGGTCTCGGTCGCCGAGGACGATGCACCCGCCTGGGCGGCCGGCACGACCTACAATCTCGGCGACAGCGTGGTGCGCGACCACAAGGTCTATGTCTCCACCATCGCCAGCAACCTCGGCAACGATCCCGCCCTCGAGGACCAGACCAGCACCTCGGCCAAGTGGGCGCTCTACCGCTGGACAAATGCCTTCTCCGCCTTCGACGGGGTGCTGACCAATCCGTCCGGCGCGGCGACCGGGGACGGCACGCTGCAGGGCGACCAGGCAAGCTACGGGCTCGATGCCAATGACAGCCCGCTGATCTTCGACATGGCGGTCGATGCGCTCGACACGATCATCCTGTTCGGGATCGACGCGATCGAGGTGCGGGTGATCTGCATCGACGGGGCAGGGACCGCGGTGCTCGACCAGACCACGCCGGTCTCCGGGCGCATCGTGTCCAACTGGTGGGAATGGCTGGCCACCGCCTTCACCAACGGGCCGAACAAGCTGGCGATCCTCGACGTGCCCGCCTCGACGGTGCGGGTGATCGTGGCGCTGACCGGCACTTCGGTCGCGCTCGGCGAGATCGTGATCGGAGCCAGGGCCTTCGTCGGCGACACGCTGCACAACGGCACCTCGGGCAAGGCGGTCACCGCCTCGCGCTTCGAGTTCAACGATTACGGCCAGCTGCAGCTGGTGACCCGGCCGACCCGCAACGAGATGACCTATGCCTGCGTGACCACCGCCGCCTACTGGGCGCAGGTCAAGCCGATGATGGACCGCCTGGCGGGAACGCTGGTCGGCGCGATCGGCGCGGCGCACCGGCCCTCGACCATCCAGTTCGGCGTGCTCGGCACGGTCGACTGGTCCGAGGAGCTGCCCGAGGACTACGAGTTTTCCTTCACCGTCAAGGGAGTGATCTGATGACGATCCCCACGGTTCCGGCCTATGCCGGGTCCCTTCCGGACGAAACCGACCCGATCACCTTCTCGGCCCGGGCCGAGGCCGTCTTCGGCTGGCTGGTGACCGGGGCGGCGCCCGCGATCTCGAACGTGGCCACGGAGATGAACGCCGCGCTGGCGGGCGACCCGGGCACCGTCATCGATGCGGTGGGCGGCATCCAGGACCGGCTGGCGCCGGGCTACCTGCCTGGCCCCCCGGTCTACCTGACCAGCGGTTCCGGCTCCTGGCCGGTTCCGGCCGGGCTCAAGGCGCTCGACATCCAGATGCTCGGCGCAGGCGGCGGCGCGGGCGGCGTGGCCGGAAATTCCGGGATCGAGGACGCCGCGTCTTCCGGCGGCGGCGGCGGCGGCTACTGCCGGAAATTCCATGTGCATGTGAGCGGCCAGACCTATTCCTACGCGGTCGGCACCGGCGGGACATCCGCGCCGGGAAATGCGGACGGGACGGGCGGCGGACAGACCAGTTTCTCGTCCTCCGGCAGCCTGAGCCTGACGGCGAATGGCGGCGGCGGCGGATTTGGCATGTCGGCCGTCAATACGGGGCAGGCATCCGGCCCCGGCGGCGGCACGGCCTCTGGCGGCGACCTCAATGTCGAGGGCCAGCGCGGCGGCATGGGCAAGGTCAACGCGTCCAACCCGGCCCCGACAGGAGACGGCGGCGCGCCCGGCGCGCTGTTCCCCGGAACCAAATTCCAGTTCCTGTCGCAGACCGGGGCTTCGGCGCTGTCCCCAGGCGCTGGCGGCGCGGGCGCGATCGCCACCGGAGACGACAACCTGGCGGGCGGCCATGGCGGCGACGGCCTGATCATCCTCATCCCCTACTTCTGAACAGGAGGCTTCAATGGCAATCACGCCACGCGCCGTGACGGTCACCGTCAACGGCCCCGAAGGCGCGCTCGAAGGCGTGCAGTACCGCTTCATCCTGCGCGGCACCGGCCTGAGCGGAGATGGCAACATCGTCACCAACCCGCCGGGATATGTCACCGGCACGAGTTCGGCCGCCGGGCTGGTCGAGGTCGATCTCTGGCCGAACGATGCGGGCACCTCGCAGACCTGTTACGAGGTGCAGGAGTTCCGCACGAAGTCCAACGGAAAGCAGGTCTGGGAGACCATCGGCGCGATGCTGGTGCCGTCCTCCGGCGCGAGCACGATCGACGTGATGCTGCTCGATCAGCTTCCCGCGAACACCGAGCCGCATACGGTCCTGACCACGGCGCAGTATGATGCGCTCGTCGCCAGCACGCTGAAGCAGACCGACCGGCAGTCCGGGCCGCGCGATTCCACGGCCGGCAAGCTGCTGGAGGTCGGATCCTTCGGCATCGGGACGGTGGTGGCCGCCAACGAGATCGCCAGCTTCGACGACACCACGCTGCAGACCGGCTTCTATTCGACCACGGCGACCAGCGCCAATCCGCATTCGGGCTTCGCCTCCAGCATCGGCGAACTCTCCGTCCACCGCCTGAGCGCGACCGCCTTCGTGGAATGCTGGTCGAACAACACGCAGAACGCCAATGGCGGGATCTGGAAGCGGAGCTACCAGGGCGGCGCGTTCGGGCCCTGGGTCTACATGTTCCACAGCGGCAACATCTTCGATGCCATCGGCGCGCTTTCCAGCGGCCGGCCGACCGGCGGCCTGATGCCCTACGGCAGCGGCGCAAACGGCCGATGGGCGCGGCAGGCCAACGGCTGGCAGGTCTGCACGCACGCGCTCGATCTGGGTTCCATCCTCGCCAATGGCGACCCCGACACCGATCCTGACGAGCTCTACCGGACGGCCAGCCAGAACTGGACCTTTCCGGCTGCATTTGCGGCCCAG
>NZ_JAATVU010000127.1 GCF_013184745.1 Mangrovicoccus sp. HB161399 | reverse complement strand
TCAGGTCGCGCCGCCGCCCATCGGTTTCGGACCGGTGGCGTCCGCCTGCTCACCTATCCGCATCGCCTCACCTCTTCCCTGAGACGGCGGTTCCTGCTGCGCAGCTCGGCCAGCTCACCGGCCTCGGCCTGCCGGCGCCGGATCGCCTCTGCCGAACCCGCGGCGGCGAGCTCGAGCCGCCAGCCCTTCAGCTGCGACGCCGTCACGCCCAGCTCGCGCGCGACGCTGGTCTGGGTGGCGCCGGGCTCGGAAAGGCGCGCAACGGCCTGCTCCTTGAACTCGGTGGGGAAGTCGCGGCGGGGCTGTCTGCTCATGTGCGATCCCCTGTTCCTGAGAGTACCCTAACTCCAAGTCCGGGATCCGGGGGCAAAGTCACTCCGCGCCCGGCACCGCCGGAGGACTTGCCTTGCGGGGCGTGGCCGAGCGGGCCGACCGGGCGGGCCTCCGCACCAGCTGCAGGCATGGCCCCGCGGAACCGGCAGCGCGGACGGCCGGGCCGGAGAAGAATTCCTCCAAAGCCTACAAACGCACGCGCGCCGCGACCAAGGTTGCCGTCGCCCGCGCGCGACACTGGCGGGACCGCCAGTGTCCGGGATCCTGGAACCGACGGAAGCGCGCGTCGTCCCAGCGGACCTTCCCTCGTCCCGGCCTGGGTGCCGACCAGGCCGTCGTCCCTACGGCGAAGCCTTCCCGGCCCGCATATGGCCGCCATCGGCCGGAGGAAGCCAATGGAAGCGCTCCTTCCGGGAAAGCGGACGAACGGCGCGGCGGCAAGGGAAAGATCGCAGCACTGCCGATGGCCGCCGCACGCCTCTTGCCGGGCCGAGGCAGAGCGCGCGGCACCGCCCGATGTCAGGTCCGGCGCCTTCAAGAGCGGTGGCGTGACAGCTACAGGTCCGAAGGCCTGCCCGAATGCCGTTGCAGACACCGCGCAGGCGGAACACCGGCAGCCGCGTGCCGGAGCTGCGCGACCGGCGCGCCGATCGAGGATGCATGCCCGGAGCCATCCAGGTCCCATTGGCGGCGCGCACCCCGGTTGCAGCCGCACCCCATCGCCCAATTCCAGCCGTGGCTCCGGGCAAGCTCGTGCACGACGTCTCCATGGCCAGCAGCCGGTCGCGGGTCTTGCCCAAAGCCATGGGACCCAGACCGGCATCGCGGATGCCGCGCCAGGTGAAACAGCGGAGCGGCAGGTCGCAGTGCGACCGCTCCATCGGCCTGCGTTCGGTCTTGGTGGAAAACAGGATCTGCAGCAGGCTGGCCCGGATCAGCCGCTTCGGCGGCGATCGACGGGCGGCCGGAAACGGTGCGGAGCGCGCCAAAAGATGCCTCCAGGACCGCACGGGCGCCCGCCATGGGCGTCCGCGGCTTTGGCTCAGGCGCTTTTCAGCCCGCCTTCCCGGCCGAGCAGCGCTTGCATCCGCCGGACATCCCAGCCGTCATCGAGCGATATCATCGCACCCGCACAGGTTTCCAGCTCGGCCCGCGCGACGGCGCTGCCCCCGGACTCCACCATGTCGCAGGCGATCCTCAGGGCGGTGGTGGCAGCACCCATTTCCCGCGCGCGCGCCAGGGCTGCCGCGCGCAGTTCCGCCGCCCGGTCGCGCTCGCCCCTTGCGCCGGCGAGCGCCGCGGCAAGCCGGGCGGTCTCCGCCTCGCACCAGGTTTCGTCCGTCCGCAGCTCTTCGGCGCGGGCCTCATCGATCAGCCGGGCGGCCTCGTCGAGTTCGCCAGCGCGCAGGCAGACCCAGGCCGCCAGCCCCGCCGAGAGCGATCCGTAATTCGACGGGTTGTAGACCCTGAAGGCCGCCAGCGCCTCGCCGAGCTGGGCCGCCTCGGCGGCCGAGGGAGGTCGGTCGCGGCCTATCAGCCGGGCCGCCGTACCGAAGAACGTTCCGGCCCCCCGCGCCACCTTGATGTCATAGCGGTCGGCCACCGCCAGCGCGGCATCCGCCCCGGCAAGCAGTTTGCCGCTGTCCACGGCCATCGCCGCCAGCATCGACTGGAAGGCCAGCGCCATGCCCAGCGAATGGCCGTGCTTGATCCGCTCGGCATGGCTGACGGCAAAGCAGCTGCTTTCGCGGCCGCGGAGCAGGTCGCCGCGCAGCCAGCGGGTGAAGGACAGGAAAACGGCACAGATCTCGGCATTGTCATAGCCATGGGTGAAGGCGAAGTTGAGGTCCTTCTCCATGTCATAGGCGTCGAAGGCCGCCGACAGCTCGCGCTCGGCATCTGCGAAGCGGCCGGTATGCAGCGCCACGCTGCCAAGGCCGCGCCGCCCGATCATCGCATAGGTGCGGTTGCCGCGCGCCTCGGCCGTCTCGGCCAGCGTCTGCGCCCAGATCTTGGCACCGGCATAATCGGCGGCGACCAGCGCATTGGAATAGATGCCGTTCAGCGCCAGAAGTTCGGACTCGCCGTCGCCGAGATCGCGGGCCAGATCCAGCATCTCGCGCGACAGCCGCCCGACCTCCGGATCGCCGATGCTGAACCTGCCGCGCTTGACGACCGCGAGGCCGGAAGCGGTGCGCAGCCGCATCCTCTTGGCCTCCGCATCTTCGGGCAGGTCCTTGAGCGCCTCGCGCGCCTGTTCGAAATAGTGGTTGGCCTCGACCAGCGCGGAGCCGGACAGGAACTGCTCGGCCGCGGCGAGCGCCAGGGGCGCGGCCTCGGCCATCATTCCCGCGGCAAGCGCATGCGTGGCCAACATGTCCGGACGGCGGGCCGCCATGTCGGCTGAGAGGCCGCGCAGCATGTCGAGTGCGGCGCCGTGCAGCGCGCGGCGCTGGGTCCCGACCAGCCGCTCGTAGACCACGTCGCGATAGAGATGGTGATAGAAGCGGAAGCTGCCCCCCGCCCCTTCCTCGCTGACCAGCCCCGACCCGAGGAGTTCGGCCAGACCGGCCTCCAGCTCCGCCGCCGAAACTCCGGCGACCCCGGCCAGCATTTCCTGGTCGGCGGGCATGTCATAGACCGCCAAAGCTGCCGCGACCGGCCGGCCCGCGGCAAGCTGGTCCAGCCGCTCGCCCACGCTTTCGTAGATCGTCCGCGGAACGGTCACGTCCTGGGCGATCGAGCCGACGCGGTCCCCCGCAACCGAGCGGGCCAGGCTTTCCAGCATCAGCGGGTTGCCCTCCGCCAGCAAGAGCAGCCGATGCTGCACTGCAGCAGGAAGTTGGTTGCCGCCCAGCACCCTCCGGAAAAGCGCGCGGGCATCTGCCTCGCCGAGTCCCGCAAGCGCCAGCCGAGACGCGTCTTCCCGCCCCTGCCAGAGCGGCTCGGCCGCATTGCGGGAGGTTGCCAGCAGCATCACCGGGCGGCCCGCCGCTCGGATGGCGGTTTCCTCGAGCAGATCGCGCGTGGTCGCGTCGCACCAATGCGCGTCTTCCAGCACCAGAAGCACCGGCCGCCCATCCCGGCTGGAAACCAGCCATTCGGCGAGAAGCGAGATCAGCCCTGCCCGCTGCGCGCGGGTCTTCGGCCCCGGCGGCTGCGCGCGCGGCGCAAGCCCGATGAGTTCGGCGACCAGGGCGACATCCTCGGCCGACCGCCCTTCCATGGCATGGGCCAGCGCATCCCGGCGAGCCCCGGCGGTGCCGGCCGCCTCGCCGCCGACCAGACGTTCGAAATAGCCGGTCACGGGGGCGAAGGCGCTGTTCTGCGACAGCGAGGAGCAACTCAGCCAGCGCAGCTCGACCTCGCCCTCCTGGATCCGGCCGGTCACGTCGCGCAGCAGCGTCGTCTTGCCCAGCCCGGCCTCGCCGGTCACCACGGCCATGCGCGGCCGCGCCTCGCCTGCCTCGGACCACAGGCCCAGAAGCTGGGCGGTCTCGTCGCTGCGCCCGAGCATCTCGACGCTGCGGGCATCGCGGTCCGAGCGCGCGCGGCCGAGCAGGCGGGACACGCTGCCCGACTCCTCGAAGCCGGCCAAGGTGACGTCGTCGCGGCTCTCGAAGGCAAAATGCCCGCCGGCCTGGGCCCGCGTCGCGGCATCGACCATCACGCCGCCCGGCGGGGCGACCGACTGCAGCCGCGCGGAGCGGTGCATGACCTTGCCGACCATGTGCAGCCGTTCGTTGCCGTTGTGCTCCTCCGGGCGGCCGATGACCGCCTCGCCGGTGGCGACGCCGACGCGGAAGCCGACCTGGATGCGCTGGCCCGAGGGCAACGGGAAATCGCGGGCGCCGAGTTCCTCCTGCAGGGCGAGTGCCGCGCCCAGGCCGCGTTCGGCATCGCCTAGGCGCGTGCGCGGATAGCCGAAGAGCATGATCACCCCGTCGCCATGTAGCGAAGCGAGATAGCCGCCGAAGCGCCGGGCCACGCCGCCGGCCGCCAGATAGAAGGACTGGAACACCGCATGCAGGTCATCGGGCGACAGCGTCTCGGTCAGCCGGGTGGAGCCGACCATGTCGGTGAAGATCACGGTGAGGCGCCGCATCTCCAGCCCGTCGGGCAGGCTTTCCGGACCGACGGTCATCGTGCCGCGCAGCGCGTCGATCGCCGCGCGCAGGCGCTTGCGCTGGCCGAGCGTCAGCCCGAGTTCGCGCAGGTCGGCGTCGCTGAGCGCCCAGAACAGCTCGTCGTCGATATGCTCCGCGCGGAAGCTCTCCTCGAATGCCGCAAGGCCGGCACGGTCCAGAACGGTCAGCATTGACGGACGCTGCATCGCGCTTTTCCCCTGTGCCCGGCAGGAAACCAGGCGTTTTGCTGATCGGCCCTGGTCCCCTTTGTTCCCCGCGCGGACGGTATCCCAAGGGGCACAATGCTGTCCATATGCAAGAACCGGGAATGCGAAGCGTTGCACTGGATCATCGGTCGGGCCCCTGCCCTTTCAGCGATGCACCATGAGACGCAGCATGCGGCTGCCCAGCCGGACGTCGGCAGGCTCGGATTGCAGCAGGCTGCGGAGATAGCCCGGCGGATTGCGTAGCTGCGCCTGCCGCTCGTAGAGAACCATTGCCAGAAGGGCTGCCTCGGTGAATCCCAGCCGTGCGACGGTACTGCGCCAGAGCTCGCCGGTGATGCCGAGGCTGAGGACAAGATGTTCCACCAAGTCCCGCAAAGGGGCCTGGAGGTTGCGGCCGACATTGGCGACGCGGGGCATCGCGGTCTCGACCATTTCCGGGGTGAGGTCGACGGCTTGGTCCTCCGTGCTGGCCGGGGAAGCAGGCGGTTCAGAATTTCCGGAAACCGCGTAGCGTTCAGGAAGGTTTGGTGCAGGATATTTGTGACGGCCATTCTGAGGGGCAGAGCCCCCCGCGGAGGCTGTTTCGGTATCCGGGCCGCGGTCGAGCGTCCGTTCCGGCTGGCCACTGGCGGTCTCGCGGGCCGGAAGGCAAGTTGCCAGCCGGAGCTTCAGAGCCTGGAGGTCGGTCCGAACGGGCTTGCGGCGCAGCGTCTTGCGCGCCTCGTGCAGCAGTTCGGCAGTATCCTCGCTCTCGCCGATCTCGCGCATCATCAGGCTGCAGCTTTCGCGCAGGCGGCGGCAGGCTTCGGCCTCCTGTTCCGCCGCATGGGCGAGGCGCAGGATGCCGGGCATCCGGTCCAGCAGCGGTGCGAGGTCCAGACCGAAAGCCGTGCGGCTGCCATCGGGAGCCTGCCGCATGTAGCGCTTGCCGTTCGGGCTGGACTTCCTTGCCAGCAGGCCGAGCGCCGACAGTTCCGAGATCAGCCGCGTCACGGTCTTGTCGCCGTCTCGATTGGTCATCTGTGCGAGGCGGGCATTGGAGACATGGACGATCAGCTCGCCGTCCCCGCCCGTTGCCAGCAGGTCGCCCGGAATGCAGGCCATCAGCTTCTCGATAAGATCGAGACGGCTGCGGTTCAGGCCGAGCGCGCCCCTGGCCAGCCTGAGCGCAGGCAGGATCTGCCGCCATTTGTGCCATGACGCTGCTGCGGGCACACCTGTCCCGCGGACAGACCGCACTTGGCGCGCCTGCCCCGTGTCCCGCGCATCGGCGGGAAATGTCTGGTGGATCATCTGCTCTTCACGGCAGGCAAATTTTCCCCGTTCACCGAGTCGGTGCTCTTGACGGCTGATCTGTCGGGGTCTAGCGTGAAGCTGCGAAACTTATCTCTAGGCCCATCGGATCTCGGTTCGGTGGGTTCTTTTTTGTCCTGCTTCCGTGCCTCCTTGCCTGTCTGAAACCTAGCCTCTGGTTATTCGCCCGTGTGGCCGCCGGTCTTCTGCCAGCGGTCCAGCTCTTCCCGGATCAGGTCCTCGATGCGCGAGGACAGATGATCCGCAAAGCTCTTCTGCGCGTCGGTCTTGGCCGGAACCGATACCGAAATCGCGCCTTTCGCGGTCTTGACGGTGGCAAAGACCTTGCGGTCCCTGCCCTCCCCCAGACCGATCTGCATCTTGCTGTCTCCGGCCCGCTCCGCCGGCTTTGCTGGTGCCGACCTGGCGGTCTGCGCCAGTGCATCGAACGCAATCCCGAAGCGCGCGTCGCTGTCGGTGGCGCCGCGCTGGGGCGAGGTCAAGGCTGCCTCGATCCGGTCGGCGGCGTCGGCGCAGGCATCGTAGGCGGCAACGAAGGCCAGCCAGCGGTCGCGTCCGATCCCCGGCGCAGGGCCGATCATCCGGGCCAGCGCGTCAGGCAGCGTGTTGCCGAGCTTGGCATAGTTCGAGGCCCGCGCCTTGTCGATCGCGAGCGCGTCGATGGCCACGGCGCGCGGAAACCCCTCGGCCTCGATGGCGACGAGGAAGCGCGCGCGTTCCAGGAAGCTCAGGTCCTTGCGCACCGAGTTTTCCTGGCCCTGGATGATCACCGCATCCTCGTCGGTGATGTCGTCGCGGATGATGGCCTTGACCTTCTGGCCGAGGCTGCGGATCGCCCGCACCCGGCGGCGGCCGTAGATGATGCGGAACCGCCCCGGATGCTCGGGATCGGGCCGCAGCAGCACCGGGGTCGTCTGCCCCGTCCGCGCGATGGAATCCCGCAGCGCTGCTTCGGCCGCCTCGTCCAGCTCGTCCATCCGGTCGGCGGGGCCGCCGCGCTCGATCAGGTCGGGGTCTATCTCCTGGATGTAGCGGGCATTGGGCTTCTGCAGGTGCTCGGCGGCGTAGCGGTTCAGGCCGAAGGGCGCGGGCTTGCGGCTGCCCTTGGCAACCGGGTTGCCAGCTGGCAACCCGCGCGGTTCCTCTGCGGCCGGGCCGCCGGAAAACACTTCGGAAAGGCGGTCCTTACGCGCCATGGGTCATCTCCAGAGCTTCGCGGCCCCAGACGCGCCGCAATTCGTTCTCCACCGTGCGCACCACCAGCTCGACGCTGGCAAAGGCCCGGTCATAGGTCTGCCGGTGGAAGTCGCCGCGGGCGACCTCGTAGATCGACTGCTTGGTCATCGAGGCATCGCCGACCGCGGTGGATTTGACGAACGGGTGCAGCAGCACGTCTTCGCCCAGCTTCGATCTCAGGAACGCCGCCATCTGCTGGCTGGGTCCGTCATTGGGCTCGAAGCGCGTCAGCAGGAACTTCTCGAAATCCCAGCGCAGCGGCTCGCCGCCCATGGCGACGCTTTCCAGGAGTCCCGCGGCCATGGTCAGGAACTGTTCCATCGAGGCAATGTCGAGCATGGCCGGGATCACGGTGATGATGATGCCGCTGGCCGCGCAGAGCGCCGACAGCGTGATGAAGCCGAGCTGCGGCGGGCAGTCGATCAGAACCACGTCATACTTGTCCTCGACCGCGCCGAGCTGCATCCGCAGCCGCTGGTCGAACTTGATGTCCGTGCCGTCCGGGTTGCCGTTGATCAGGGCCATCGGCGTTTCGTGCTCGAACTCGGCCAGTTGCAGCGAGGCCGGGATCATGTCGACGCTGCTGAAATGGGTCTTCTGGATCGCGTCCTCGATATGCACGGCGCCGTCATAGCGGACGACGTCGTAGAGCGTGGCCACGCTGTCGTCGAAGATAGTCGGCGCGAAGCCGAAGAGCGAGGTGAGCGAGCCCTGCGGGTCGGCATCGATGCACAGGACGCGGTAGCCCTGCATGCCCAGCCCGTGCGCGAGATGCGCCGTGGTCGAGGTCTTGGCGGAGCCACCCTTGAAGTTGGAGACAGCGATGACCTGCATCTTGTCGCCCTCGCGGCGGCCCTTCAGGTAGGTGCCGGGCGTCTTGGCGTTCTTCTCCAGGTAGGCGCGGATGCGCTGGATCTCCTCCTCGGAATAGACGCGCCGGTTGGCCGCCCGTTCCGCCACGTCCTCGATGCGCTCCTCGGCATGGAGGCGCCGCAGGTGGCCCTGGGTGATGTTCAGGAAATAGGCTGCTTCCGCCGAGGTGAAGCGGCGTAGTGCCTTGCCGGATTCCGGTGCCCAAGAGGCGAGTTCCGCCCTGAGCAGGGCCGCGCGGATGATCTCGGCACGGCTTGCCAGTCGCTCATGTGCGACGCTATCATTGGACGGGATGTCCTTCATGCTCTGCCTGCCTCTGTTAGAGCGCTTTTTTTGTATTTTTTCGCGTTTTGCGTTACGTTCGTCCTTACCCTGTGCCAGAATCTCCGGCGCTGTCAACAATCTATGGAAAAGACTGTGTTTTCCGGGTGCCACCCGGTTCCGGCGGCGGCTGGCAACGGCGGGTTGCCAGCTGGCAACCAGGGCCAGGACCTGCCGGAACCGGGGGGTCGGCGGCCAAGGGTGTCCCGAACCGATGCGCGCTCAATCCATTGGTGTCCGGGTGGAAGGCGGTCCCTCTCTGAAGTCGGACCGGGTGCCGCCGCCCTTGCAGGTAATGCCGGGCGAGCGAGGGCGGCTGAAATCACGCCTTGCCACAAGACTGGCGACGCACGCGTTCCGGGTTTGAACAGTCAGCCACGGATACCGATGGGTTGTGCAGCCGGGCAGTGCATCGACGTCGGCCGCCCTCGGGCGGGCGCCTGGACGGGCAATTCGTGGATGTCAATTCAGGGTGCCTGGAAAACGATGGCTGTGCCAGTTTCGGGCGTGTCGCCCGTGTTTTCGGGACGTATCGGCAGTCTGCTTCTGACGCAATGAGCTTTTGCGCTAGGTGAGAGGGATGGCGTCCCTGAGGGTGACAGAGGCGGATGGAGGTGCGTTCGTCCACCTGTTCGCCGGGCGCTTGGAGAGCAAATGCGGCGGCGCACGCCTTTTCGCACAGCGCCGGGGCAAGGTAGCTGCCTGGTGTCTGTGTGGGGCGGTTCTTTGGCGCCATTTTCGGCGAAATCCCCCTCAGGCCTAGTGTCGCACGAATGGGAGCCGCAGTTTCAGTGGGTCGGCGCACAACAGCGTTTGTCCGAACTGCAGACCACCGGGCTGATCAGTTGCCAGTTCGCAACCAGGAGAAGACTAGCTTCAGGGCCGACATGTTCCGCACCAAATCGTCGGCTCTGACGGCATGAGTCGCTCTAGTTTCGAATGCCCGACCTCATGAGGCGCTTGCCGGCGCTGCAAGCAGGACGGCGTAGCTGCATGGAAAACCGCTGCCCGATCAACCTACGTTCGGCGGCAGCATGTTTGCAAGCGTCGAAGGCGCGGGGGATTGCGTAGTTCGACTGAGGTGGCCCCCAAAATCCGGACACCCTGCCAAGCTTGCCGCCAACGAGTACGAGGACTGACAGCGTGGCTGGCAAACGGAAGAACTACAGCGCGGAGTTCAAGGCGAAGGTGGCCTTGGAGGCGATCAGGGGCGAGATGACGGCCGCCGAGCTGGTGGCGAAACACGGCGTGCATCGGACGGTGATC
>NZ_JAATVU010000126.1 GCF_013184745.1 Mangrovicoccus sp. HB161399 | reverse complement strand
CTGCGCCGGCCCCGGATGCCCACCATGGCACCTTCGATTCTCCCGGAACAAAGGGCTCCCCCCAACAGGCTCCTCTCCTGACTCAGGGGGCATCATTTCGTCCGGCTCTAGCAACTCGCCGGGCCACGGGGTACCCCGCCATATGGCTGTCCGCGGCCGGACCGCCGGAACTGAGCCGCGCGGGGGGCGCTGCGGGCGGGTCCGGCCTGGCAGCCCGAAGCGGACCGAAGGCGGCAGTCCGGCCGGAGCCGGCAGGACTCCGAGCCTGGCGCGCGGGATGGATGGTCCCGGCGGGACGCGCCGGATGCAGGCCGGCGATCCCCTTCCGTGATGTTCCGCGGCGTGGGCGGCCCGCCCTCCATCTGCCGCTTGGCCGGAGCGGGACAGGCCCTGGCCGCTGGCGCGCCGGTGCGGACCATGCCCGGGCAGGCCCGGTGCCAAAGACGGAGTGTTCGCGTCAGCCGCGTGATATCTCGGTGCAAGTCTGCGGCCGGAAATGGCGGCCGCCTCGTTCCGCAGTGCCCTGCGTGTTTCGAACGCCTGCGGTTCGCCCGGACGGATTGCAACGCGGACACTGGCAGGCTGGCCGATCGGCGGCTGGACGGAAATTCTGGCACGCAACCGTCCCCGCGTCCTGCCGGGGGATCGAAAACGGCCGCCCTCATGGCGGCGGGCGATGCGGCGTGCGGGCGGGACCCGCCAGGTCCCGCACCGGGCCGGCCGTGGCGCGGCCATGCCCCCGGCTCCGCCAACCGGACCCTCAGGGCAGCGCGAGACGGTCGCGGCGCGCGACGGATGTCACCCCGGCAGTCCTGCCTTGCGGAGACCTTCGGCGAGATGGACGAGATCCGCGTCGCAGGCGTTCCATTTCGATATCTCGTCGATGGGAGACAGGCCCTTGCGGAGCGCGCCAATGCGCGCCAGGGCTGCGGCGGCGCCCTCGCGGCCCAGCTGGCCGAGCGCGGCCGCCCGGAGCAGGTGGCTCCAGTAGAAATCGGGCATCCCGACCCGCGCGACGTCGATCAGGACCGCCTCGTAGTCCCGCCGGCTGTAGTGACGGCGCGCATTGGCGAAGTGGTACCAGCCCGGATGCATCGGATTGAGGAGCCGCGCCCGGTCGGAATAGGCGACGCCGCGCCCGTAGTCCCCGGCAAAGGAATAGTAGTGCCCGGCCTCCGCCAGTATCTCGGGGTCGTTCGGGTTGAGGCCGACCGCCCGCTGCATTTCCGCGTCGAACTTGTCGTTGTCCCTGCAGAAGAAATGCGTGATCGCCAGCCAGCAGCGGGCATAGGCGCTTTGCGGGTCCAGCTCCGTTGCCCGGATGGCCGCCGACAGCGCCCGGCCGAGGGGATCGGGACACGGATTGGCGCCGAACCGGTATTCCGCGAGGTAGACATTGGCCAGAAGCGCATGTGCCTCCGCATAGCCCGGATCGAGCGCGACGGCGCGCTCCAGCAGGCCGCGCGCCTCGGCGTGCTCCGCGTCGTCGAGGCTGCTGGTGTAGCGCCGGGCCCGCAGCAGGCAGCCGTAGGCGTCAAGCTCCGGCGGGGATTTCAGCAGGGCCCGGGTCAGGCCGGCATCCTGGATCCGGACCCCGAGCGCGGCTGCCACCATGCGGCTCATCTCGTCCTGCACCGCGAACACGTCGATCGCCTGGCGGTCGTAATGTCCGGCCCAGAGGATCACTCCGGCCGCGGCATCGGCAAGCTGCACCATGACGCGGAGCCGGCCCTCCTCGTTCCGGACGCTGCCCGAGACGATGAAGCCTGCGCCCAGCTGCCGCGCGATGTCGACCGGCGACATCGCGCTTGCACGGAAATGGAAGGCGGTGCCGCCGGCAAAGACCTGCAGTTCGCGGAACCGCGCGAGATTGCCGATCAGGTCCTCGGCCATGCCGTCGCACAGGAACCTGTCGGTACCGGCGCTGGCCGGCCTGAAGGGGAGCACCAGCAATTTCGGGATCCGGGCCGGCGAAAGGCCGGAGATGGCGGGCTCCGGCGGGCCTTCGGACGGCGGTCCGGGGGCCGGGCAGTCCGCGGTGCATTCCACCGTCGCAACGAAGCGGAACCCGCGGCGCGGCACTGTCCGGATGCAGCTCTGCCCGGCATTGGCGTCGCCCAGCACATGCCGCAGCGCGAATATCCGGCTGCTGATCGTCGTGTCGGCGATGGCGCGCCCCTGCCAGACGGCCCCGGCCAGGTCATCCCGCGTGACGATCCGGTCGCGGTTCTCGATCAGGCACAGGAGCAGGTTGAACACCAGCGGCTCCACCGCAATGACCTCGCCGTCGCGGCGCAGTTCGAACAGCCCGGTATCCATGGCGAAGCGGCCGAATGTGTAGATCATCGCGCCTCCGTTCCGTTCGTGACGCAGAAATCATGGGGCCCGGAGCTTTCCCGGATGCCCCCGGCAAGCGGCGGAGACCGGAAAAGCATACCGTGGCGGGCAGCCATGCACCAACCAAAAGGAAAGCGCCGATGTCCTGGTCCCTGGAAGGCACGTATTTCGAGAGCTGCAACTGCGACACTGCCTGCCCCTGCCTGTTCCTCAGCCCGCCGACGCAGGGCGACTGCACTGCCCTTGTCGGCTGGCACATAGAGACGGGCGAGCATGACGGCCTGCCGCTCTCGGGGCTGAATGTCGCCCTGGCGGTCCATTCGGAAGGTCCGATGCCGACGACGCAGTGGACCGTCGCCGTCTATGTCGACGAGCGCGCGGACGAGGCCCAGAATGCGGCGATCGTGCAGATTTTCGGCGGCCAGGCGGGCGGCCATCCGGCGCGGCTCGCCAGCCATGTCGGCAGGATCGCGGGCGTGCGCCAGGTCCCGATCGAGTTCGCCGTCCGGGACGGCCGCCACAGCCTCAGGATACCCGAGATTGCCGATGTCGAGATCGAGCCCTTTCCCGGCCAGGACGGGGGACCGGTCACGGTCCGGGGGCACCCCCTGTGCATCGCGCCGGGATTTCCGGGAACGATCTCGGCGGGCAGGCACCTGACCTACTCGGATCACGGCATGACCTGGTCGCTGACCGACAAGACCGGGGTGTTTTCGCCCTTTGCCTACTCGGACCGGGACTGATGGCGGACGCGGCCTCCTCCGGGACGGCGCGGGCCGCGCCGCTAGGCCTTGCCCGCGTCCTGGCGGTTCCGGCGGCGATGGCCCTGCTCGCCTGGGGATGGCTGGCGCTGATGATCGGCGACATGGCGGCAGTTCCGGGCATGGCGGAGATGATGATGGCACCGCGGACGCTCACCGCCGGGATGCTCTGCGGGCTCTTCGTCATGTGGTCGGTCATGATGGCGGCAATGATGCTGCCGACGGCCCTGCCGATGATCCTGGCCTATGCGAGGATGCAGGTGCGGGACCGGCAGGAGGGCGCGGGCTGGCAGTCCGTCGCCGCCTTCGCGCTTGGCTACGTGATCGTCTGGACCGGCTTCAGCCTCGCCGCGGCCGCCCTGCAGGCGGTGCTGACCGCGCTGGAACTGATGTCTCCCGTGATGATGAAGGCTTCTGCCCCGGTATCGGGCGCCATCCTGGCCGGGGCCGGGCTCTACCAGTTCCTGCCGTTCAAGAGGGCCTGCCTGGGGCTGTGCCGGTCGCCGCTGGGCTTCCTGATGACGCGCTGGCGCCCCGGCGCCGGCGGGGCCCTTCGCATGGGGCTGAGCCATGGCGGCCATTGCGTCGGCTGCTGCTGGGCCATGATGGCTGTCCTGTTTGCGGTCGGCGTGATGAATACCGCCTGGATTGCCGGTCTGACCGCCCTGGTGCTGCTGGAAAAGCTCGCGGGACGCAGCAGGCCCGTATCTCAGGCGATCGGAACCGGCCTCGCGGGCCTCGGGCTCTGGATCCTGTGGAGCGCATCGGGCCTGTGACCGCCGCATGCCGGTCCCGACCGCGCAGCGCCGGCTAGCCGCGTCCCGGGACTGCAGGCGGCCTGCTCCGGCACCGGCCGCCGGCATGTCCCGGTCCGGCCTCGTCCCAGACCTCCCGATGCGCGTGCCGGAGCCCGATCCTGCCAGCCGGAACGGTTGGCGGATGGGGCGGCCCCGGCGGCGGCGCAGGCTTCGTTCGGAGCGGTCCGGCCGGACTGCGGGACATGGCCGCTGCAGACGCAAGCTTGACTTTTGCCTGCGCAAGCTCCAGGTCAGATACAGCGCCAACGCGGAAATCCGCACATCCCGGCGCGCCCTCCAGATCAACATGACTTGCACCGGCGGACCGGTCCTTCTGGTCGGCCCCTACGCAATCGAAGCGGCGACCGACCGGTCCCGGAGCCAGGGCATGGTCCCGGCTCCCTGCCGCCGCGGTACGCCCGCGATCACCAGAAGCGATTTCGACGGGGGACATGCCTGGCTCCAGGCTGTCTTCCCGGACGAACTGCATAGCGAAGCGGCGCTTGCTCCGCAGGAGGACCCGACATGAACAGTCCCGAATGGACAAAGCCCGGCAATTGCGGAGCGTCCGCGGGTGCCGTGGCCGCCAGCATCAACGGCTTCGACCGGGGAGGCCGGGCGGTCGTCGGAACTGCACGCGGCATGGCGCCGGAATTGTCCCGCGCCGCCGCCGCCGCGGCGATGGTGCCTGTCTGCCCGGAAATGGCCCGGACCGGTCCGGAACGCGCGGCGCGGATCTGGAAGGCCTCCCGGCGGCGGGGGGCGCCTATCGAGGCCGGCCGGCCGACCGTGCCGGGAGCCGATGCGCCCGGCCGGGACATCGCGCTGGCGAGCGTTGCGGCGACCGCTGGGATTGCGTCCCCGGACGCCATGGCGGGCAAAGGATGAACCGGGCCCTACAGATGGCTTCCCCGATGAGACGTCCTGCGGGGATGGCCGCCGTTGCATGCGTCGTCGCGTGCATGGCATTCCCGGCCGCGGCGCGGGACGGCACGGGACCTGTGCCCGAGAACGCCGTGCCGCTCGGCTATGGCGGCGGGTGGAACTGCGCCCTGGGATACCGCGTGGACGGCGCGCGCTGCGCGGCCCTCGAGATCCCCGAGAACGCCTATGCGACGGGGCGGTCGTACGGCCCGGGCTGGGCCTGCCGGCGCGGCTTCCAGGAGGCGGACGGCGAGTCCTGCGTTCCGATCCCGGTTCCGGACAACGCGTTCCTGGAGTCCGCCGGTTTCGGCTGGCAGTGCAAGCGGGGCTTCCGGCGGGACCGGGACACATGCACCCGGATCGACCTGCCGTCCAATGCATATCTGACGGATGCGCTGGCCGGCCCCGGCTGGGCGTGCGACCGCGGATTCGCGGCCGCTGCAGGGGAGTGCGTTCCGATCGAGGTTCCGCAGAACGGCTATCTGACGAATTCGGACCGCGGCAGCGGATGGGCCTGCGAGCGGGGGTTCTTCGCGACGGACCGGGGGTGCGAGGCTATCGACGTTCCCGAGAATGCGTTTCTCGACATGGACTCGCGCGGGACGGGATGGCGCTGCGAGCGCGGCTACGCCGTCTCGCACGAGTCCTGCGTCGCGATCCAGCTGCCTGCGAACGCGCATCTCGACCGGACCGGCAATGCATGGCGCTGCGACCGCAGCTTCCAGCTTTCGGACGGCGCGTGCGTCCTTGGGCGGTAGCGCGTCCGGAGCCTCCCCCCGCCGGGCACCGACCTATCCTGCCAGCACGGCCGAGACCCGGGCTTCCCTTTCCTCGGGGAGCCCCAGACACCAGTTTTTTGGGAAAACCGATATGACCACTACGAACAAGACCACAGCCGTCTTGCGGCGCCAATTCCAGCTTCCGAGTTTCGGCGAGACCTTTCCCCCGGGCGAATACGAGGTCGAGACACGGCGTCCGGAGCCTGCCGACCGGACCGATCCGGCAAGCTGGACGGCGACCGTGCTCCTGCGGCCCCATTCCCGGGACCATCTTCCCGGCCTGAGCCGGACGCTTGCCGTTCCGCTGGCCGAGCTGGAGGCGGCTGCCGCCAGTGACACGCCCACCGCCAAGACGCTCGGCGATTTCTTCCGCGAGGAGATGCTCGCCGATCCCATGATACGCCGCGCCATTGAGGCCGCTAGGATGCAGCCGCATGAGCCCGGCCCCCGCAGCGGAAGCGCGCGGCCGGGGATAGGAGAGTGACGCTGCTGCCGGGCGGATGGCTTTGCCGGGTGCCGCGGACAGGCGCCGCCGCGGGGGTGCCGGCGTGACCGAAGCTCCGATCGATCTCGACGGCCGCAGGACCGCCGCGGGACAGCGCGGGGCCATGCTGCGGCGCCTGCCCGCGAACAGCCCTTCCCGCCCGCAAATGCCCGGCGGGCCGCAGGACGCGCATCCCGTCGATGAATTGCCGGAGGCGCCCGCATGGGCGTGGATCGAGGTCGCCCGGGCGCGGCGGTTCCTTGCGGAGCGCCATGCGGCGACGCCCGGGGCGGCGGATGGCCGGAGCCGGGAACTCATGGAGCGTGCCCTTGGCGGCATGGACCGCCCGGGGAAGAGCGGGGAGCGCGAATGACGGCAGGGCCGGATAGGGCGGCCGGGCGGAAAGAGGCGGATGCGTCAGGTGCCGGTCGGCCTTCCGGAGCGAGGGGGGCGGCCAGCTTCTCCGTCCGCGGCGCAAGGCAACGGCGGAATGGCGCGCGGCGGACCCGCCGGGCAGCGGCCGGGGCCGGCGCCGCTCCGGCTGCGGGAACTCGTGAGGCGAGCCGATGCCATCCGTAACCATCACGCATGCCACCAGCTATCGCTACCGTTCCGCGGTTTCCCTCGGGCCGCACAGGCTGATGCTCCGGCCGCGGGAGACCCGGGATCTGTCCCTGGAGTTGTTCGAGCTCGAGATCTGGCCCCCGGCCCGGGTCGACTGGTCGCACGACGTCGCGGGCAACGCCATTGCGACGGCCCGCTTCGATGCGCCCTGCGACAGGCTCGCGATCCGGTCCCGCACGCGGGCTGTCCTGCGCGCGCCGGTCTGGCCGGTCTTCCCGATCGCGGCCTCCGCGGCGTCCTACCCGTTCGCGTATTCCCCGGACGACCGGATCGACCTAGGCGCCCTGGCCGCGCCGCAATACGAAGACCGGACCGGGCGGCTGCAAAGCTGGGCGCGCCAATTCGTCATGGGCACGCCGACGGACACGCTCTGCCTGCTCAAGGATCTCAGCAATGGCATCACTGCCCGCATTTCCTACCAGAGCCGCGAAACGGAAGGCACGCAGGGACCTCTGGAAACCCTCGACCGGGGATGGGGATCGTGCCGCGACTTTGCCGTGCTCTTCGCCGAAGCGGTCCGGACGCTCGGCTTCGGGGCCCGGATCGTCTCGGGCTACCTGCATGATCCGGCCGCGTCGCTCACCGGGTCCGCAGGTGCCGGGTCGACCCACGCCTGGGTCGAGGTCTTCGTGCCGGGGGCAGGCTGGATTCCCTTCGACCCGACCAACCGGTCGGTCGGTTCGGCCAATCTCGTGCCGGTCGCCGCGGCAAGGAAGATCGAGCTGGTCTCGCCGGTCACCGGCAGCTTCACCGGCAGAAGCTCCGATCTCCTCGGCATGGACGTGGCAGTCAGGGTGGACACCGGCACGGGCATGTGGTCCGGCCCGCCTTGACCGGGAGGACATGGCAGTCCTTGGGCCTCCGGCGGCGGCAGATGGCTGCGGCCTTGGGCCGGGCGCCGTGTCCGCCACATGGGGTCGCGTCGGCGGGCCATCCGCATCAATTCCGCCGGAACGGGGACCGATGTCCCGGCCGCACCGCCCGGCTGCCCAGGGACGCCGGAACCGCGGTGGCGCTGGCCCGGCAACGAGTTGCATGCGGATTGCGCCGGAGGACCGCGGAGAGCTGCCGGTGCGTGCTTTGCTTGCCGGCGGCCCGTCCGCCGCAGGTTTTCTCCATGGGACGCTCGTCCCGCGATGCCAGGCGCCGGTCGCGGCCGGAGCGGCCCCGCTGCCCGAGCCGGTGTCCTGCCGCTTGCCGTAGGTCCCTGGCCGCGTTCCGGGACCGGGCACGCAAGGCGTTTGACCAGTCAAGGACCTGCCCGCAGGCTCCGTTCCCACGGAATTCCCTTTGCACCGCGCTTTCGCGGCCTGCATGGCCTGTTCCGCCCTGGTCCTGTCGCCATCCACCAACATTTGAGGGCCCCGTGCCCGATGCCGAAGGCGCGGCATAGATCGGCCGGCAGTCCGCGCTGGCCGCGTCCGCCGCCAAAACGGCGCCAGTTCGCAGCGACTGCAAGCCGGGCAGGCGAGGGCGGATTCAGGCGCTCCATGCGCACCGGGAAGAGGGACGCTCCGGCTGCGGTTGCGCGCGCCTGCGGTGATGTCGCCGGGCGAGGACGGAACGGGCAGGGACATGAAATCCGCGACTTGGCCGGGACGCAGCAGCGATGGCGCGATCAGGAGCCATGCCAGGGGTGCCGCCGACAGCATCGCCCGACCGCCGTCCGGCCCGGCAGGCGCAAGCAGTGTGGCTGCGACGGAGGCGAGCGTCCGCCTGGAGCCGGCGCTCGGCAAGCGTCGGCCGGACGCGGACGATCATGGCAACGACGGCCATCCGGATCCCGGCACTGACCGGAAGGCTGGCCGCTGCTGCGCAGGCCGTCGCCCTGGACAGGACGACGGCAGCAGCCGTGTGTCCCGCCAGGACATCCGGCCTCAGTGCGGGCATTGCGTGTCCCTTGGCGCGACGGGTCTTCCGCGCTGGCATTGCATGGCAAAAGAGGAATATGGTTTCCGGTGAAATCTGGCAGCGGCGAAGCGGGGCCTCGGGCATCGCGGCGGCCGGGATAGGCTTCGGATCATGGCGGATCGGGACGGTCGCGCCCGCCGCCCATTCAGTTGGAGGAGCGCGAGATGGGCAAGAAGAAGTCCGGCAAGTCCGGCACCGCCAGGGAAAGCTACGATGACGCCCTGAAGCGGCTCCAGGTGGAGATTTCCCACCTGCAGGACTGGGTGACGAAGACCGGCGCGCGCATCGTCATCGTCTTCGAGGGCCGCGATGCCGCGGGCAAGGGCGGCGTGATCAAGCGGCTGGTCGAGCGGGTCAGTCCGCGCGTCTTCCGGGTCGTCGCCCTCCCGGCGCCTACCGAACGCGAGAAGTCCCAGATGTACATCCAGCGGTACATGGCGCATATGCCGGCGGCCGGCGAAGTCGTGATATTCGACCGGTCCTGGTACAACCGGGCGGGGGTCGAGCGGGTCATGGGCTTCGCGCCCGAGGACACCGTGAGGAACTTCCTGCTGCTCACGCCCGCCTTCGAGCGCGTCATCGTCGAGAACGGCATCATCCTGCTCAAGTATTTCCTCGATGTCAGCGAAGAGGAGCAGGAACGCCGCTTCCGCCAGCGCATCGACGATCCGGTGCGGCAATGGAAGCTCAGCCCGATGGATCTCGAGAGCTACCGCCGCTGGTGGGACTATACCCGCGCCTACGGCGAGATGATCTCGGCAACTGACAGCAGCCACGCGCCCTGGTGGATCGTCCCCTCGGACAACAAGAAGAAGGCGCGGATCAACTGCATCTCGCACATCCTGAACTCGATCCCCTATGAACCCGCCCAGTACGTGGAGCCCGATCTCGGCAAGCGGCAGAAGCGGCCGAAGGATTTTGCCGAGGACCCGACGCCCCGCAGGCTGGTCCCGGATATCCACTGAGCCCGGGCGCGGCGGCCGGGCACGGCAGCGGCGCCAGGTTCCCCGCCGCCGGTGACGCGTCGGCCAGATCCCTCTGACGGGGGCCGGGGAAATGGGGCAGGAATGGCAGGCCCTCCGCCACCGGCATCGCGAGGCCTGCCCGGGGCAGCTCCGGGAGCAGGAAGGAGGACCGGAGCCGCGGTGCCGCCTGCCGGAAATTGCCGCCCCGAAGCGGCGGAACTTGGAGGCCGGGCCACAGCCCGCGGCACCGCAGGGCGCTTGCCCCTTCCCACGCTGCCGGAACGCGCCGAGAAGGCAGGTACCCGAAGGCCATATCCGTTCGGCCGGACCTTTTGGCAGGCTGCCGACATAGCCGTGCGGGCGGAACGGTTTCCGCCGTGCCGGACGGGCTGCGCAACCTCCCGGCCTCTCCCGGCCTCGCGGCGTTG
>NZ_JAATVU010000125.1 GCF_013184745.1 Mangrovicoccus sp. HB161399 | reverse complement strand
TGCCGGGCAGGTTCCGGCTTCGGCATGCCAAGCTCTTGACCCGCCGGATCCATGCCGTGAATCCCGGAAGCCGACGAGTTCCGCAACAACGCCAGTCCGGTGCAAAGCTGCGGCACCTTCGCCAGTTTACCTCTGGGCAGGCTCCTTCCGATGTCGCCAGCCGGGGGGCTCTCTGGCGGCGCTCCTTGCGCGGGTGCGGCGTCGCTGCGCGGTTGGGCGCTGGCCGGTCTGTCCGCCGGGGCGGGGACCGCTCCTCAAAAGGAGCAGATCCGCTGGATCGCCCAGAAGGCCGCGGTCGAGCCGACGGCGTAGCTCGCGGCCCGGGCGAAGATCTCCCGCCTTGCCGCTAGCATCGGCAGGAGCCGCCGCGCGGCCAGCCCGGCCAGAAGCACTGTGCCGATGAACAGGAGCTGCCCCGCCTCCACTCCGATATTGAACGCGAAGAGCGCCAGCGGCACGTCGCCCTGCGGCAGGCCGATCTCGCGCAGCGCCCCCGCGAAGCCCAGCCCGTGCACCAGGCCGAACCCGAAGGCGACCAGCGCTGGGAAGCGCTCGGCCAGCGGATCGCGGCGGTCCGGCGGCAGCGCAAGCTCCCATGCGAGGAAGACGATGGAGAGGGCGATCACCGCCTCCACCGGCGCGGACGGCAGCGTCAGCCAGCCCAGCGAGGCTGCCGCCAGCGTCAGGCTGTGGGCCGCCGTGAAGGCGGTCACCGCCCAGAGCAGCCGCCGCGGCGCGCGGACCAGCAGAACGAGCGCGAGCACGAAGAGCAGATGGTCCGCCCCCTCGAGGATATGCACCGTCCCGAGCGCCGCGTAGCTGGCGAGGATGCCGCTCCAGCCCGGCGCGGCGTCGATCCGGAACTCCGGCTCCGCTGCCGTCAGGCGGCGGGTCTGCGGCACGCCGGGAGACAGTTCGTAGCGGACCAGCGTGTCGGTGGCGGTCCGCTCCAGCCCGTCGATGCGCAGCGTGCCGCCGGCGATCCCGCCGGGACAGGAGACGATCTGCACCGCGCTCCAGGCGCGGCCGTCGAAGGCCGGGGACGGAAAGCCGGCCGGGCTGCAGCTGCCGGGCAGCCGGGCGTCCAGCGGCATCGGATGTCCCGAGACGTCGGGCACCCGCCAGGTCGCGCGCCAGCGGTCGCCGCCGAGCGCGGACAGTTCCAGATAGCCGGGATCGAGTGCATGGGCGGCCGCCCGGAGCGGGAACATGAGCGGCAGGATCAGCAGGAGGATCGCGGCCAGGCGGATCATGGCAGCTGCACCTCGCCGGCGGCGGGCAGCTCGACCTTGTAGCGGGCGAGCATCGCCGCGGAGAATTCGCTGCGCAGCCGCCGCGCCTCAGCCGCGCGCCAATCGGCAAGCACGCGGTCTCGGACCGCCTCGAGCGGCGGAAGCTCAGACGTGCTCTGCGCCTCGATCTTCACCAGATGGCGGCCATAGCCGCTGTCGACCGGGCCGCTCCAGAGGCCGGCGGGCAGGGCCGCCAGCTCGGCGGCAAAGCGTTCGCCGAACACCCGCCCGACCGCCGGAAGCGCCATGCCCTCCATGTCGTCCGGCAGCAGCGTGCCCTGTCCCAGCCCGGACGGATCCGCCCCGGCATCGAGGGCCCGTCGCAGCTGCGCGATCTCGTCGGGCCCGGCCCCGGGCGGCAGCAGCAGCTGGCGGAAGCTGACCTTGCCCGGCGCCGCGTAGCGCGCGGCATTCTCGCGGTAATAGGCGGCGAGCTCGGCCTCCTCGGGGTCCTGTGCGGCTGCGGGTCCTTCGGCGAGGAACAGCATCTTCTGGCGCAGGCGGCTGCGCACCACGCCGTCGCCGCGGTCGAGCCCGAGCGCCCGCGCCTCGCGCACCATGGCTTCTTCGGCGGCCCAGTCCTGCATCAGCGCCTCCAGCTCCGCAGGACTGGGCGGGCGGCCCCAGACCGAAGCGAATTGCGCGGCCAGGCCGGAGGCAGCCTCCGGCGACAGCTGGATCGTGCCGGGGCGGGCGGTTTCTTCCGGGGCCGGGTCCAGCACGGCGTAGAGCGCGAAGACCAGTCCGCCGATCACGAAGAAATGCAGCAGCGGCGAGGCAATCAGGCGGCGCAGGCTCATCTGGCGTCCTTGGCTTGGGCGGGTCCTCGGCCGGACGCGCCGTTGTCGGTTCCGGTTTCCCGTCTTGCCGGAAGGTTCAGCCGGCAGGGGCGCTTCCGTCAATGCCCGGCGCGCGCCGCGCAAGCCCGGACAGGTGCGTCGGCCGGTCAGGCCGCGGACCGCAGGGTCCGGGTCCAGGCGGCGATGGCGGCCGCGGCGCTCCCGATGTGATCGGCCTGGCTCGCGGCGGTGACGCGCTTGCGCGGCTTCAGGTCGTGGTCGCCGTCCTCCAGCCAGCAGAACGATATCGCCGGAGAGAGCGCGTAGCCTGCGACCTCCTCCCGCGTGCCGAACGGGTCGCGGCTGCCCTGGCAGATCAGCGCGGGCACCGCGAGCTTCTCCAGATGCGCGGTCCGCAGCCGCTCCGGCTTGCCGGGCGGATGGAACGGATAGCCGAGGCAGGCCAGCCCAGCTGCCCGGCCGGTGCGGAACAGCTCCTCCGCCACCAGGCTGGCCACCCGCCCGCCGAGCGACTTGCCGCCGACGATCAGCGGACCCGCCGCGGCGAGTTCCTCCGCCGCGGCGATGTACTCTCCGCAGAGTGCCTCGGCCCTCGGCGGCGGGCGCTTCGGACCGCCGCTGCGGCGTGCCGCCATGTAGCCGAATTCGAACCGGGCGCAGTTCAGCCCCGCCGCGGCCAGCCCGGCCGCGATCCCGTCCATGAACGGCGTGTCCATCGGCGCCCCCGCGCCATGCGCCAGCAGCACCATCGGCCGGTCCGGCCCGCCGCCGTCGAGAAGAAACTGCATCTGTCCGACCCCCGATGCCTGTCCGGTGCACAGCATCGCGGCAATGCCGCCGCCCGGCAAGCCCGGCCGTCAGTCCAGGCCGCGCTCGCGGTCCGCGGGGTGCGGCACCTGCCGCGCCCAGCCGGCATACTCGCCGCTGGTGGCGCGGGCATGCAAATCGGCCAGCGCGCCGATCGGGTCGCGCGGGTGGTGGTCGATCCTCAGCGTCAGCGGCGCATGGTCCGGGCGCAGCACCAGCAGTGCCGCGGAATAGAGCCCGCGGCTGTCGCTGCCGGCCCCCGCGCCCGCGCGCAGGGCCGCGATCAGGCGGCGGCTGACGGAGCCGCGGGCGGAGGCATATTTTTCCGCCAGCGCGGGCAGCACGTCGAGATTGGCCAGCAGGTTCCCCGCGGCGACGCCCTGGTCGAAGACCAGACCGCCCTTGGCATCGGTGTTCAGATCGCCGGTGTGCACCGCCCCCTGCCCCGCGAGGTCCAGCGCCGAAAGCTGGCGGTGCGCGCGGCCCCTGTCCGGCCCGGTGATCCGCTCAACCGCTTCGGGGGCGGGCACGCCTTCGCGCATCAGCGCCAGCACGTCCTCGCCCCAGAAAGTCGAGGGGGCCGCGCCCTGCGAGGCCGACATGCCCGCGCGGATGTCGCCGCGCAGCACCCAGCCGCCGACGCAGAGGCTGCCCGTCGCCGCCGCCCCGCCGATGGTGCCTGTTTCCGCATCGCGCACAAGAATTGAGAAAGTCATCCGGAAGCTCCGCCTGTTCGCTCTCAATTTATCATGAAAAATTGACTGCGCAATTTATCACGATAAATTCGAATCAAATTACCGAAAGCCACAGGGAGCGCGAAGATGGATATCTGGAACTGGACCCGGCGCGGCGCCCTTGCCGCCTCTGCTGCCGCCCTTCTGGCCGGTGCCGCGACGCTCGGGGCGGCGCCCGCAATCGCCCAGACACCGCCGGGCGTGCTGATCGTCGGGCAGATCGCCGAGCCGAAATCGCTCGACCCCGCAGCAGTCACGGCAGTGAACGACTTCCGCATCCTTGTGAATCTCTACGAGGGGCTGGTGCAGTACAGCCCCGGCACGCTGGAGGTCGCGCCGGCGCTCGCCACCGACTGGACGATCAGCGATGACGGCACCGTCTATACCTTCACCCTGCGCGACGGCGTCACCTTCCATGACGGCACGCCCTTCAATGCCGAGGCGGTGAAGTTCAACTTCGACCGCATGCTCGACGAGAGCCACCCGTTCCATGATACAGGCCCCTTCCCGCTGGCCTTCTTCTTCTCCGCGGTCGAAACCGTCGAGGCGGTGGACGAGCTGACGGTGAAATTCACGCTTTCGGAACCCTATGCTCCCTTCCTGTCGAACCTCGCGTACCCGACCGGACTGATCGTCTCGCCCTCGGCCGTCGAAGCCTCCGGCGCCGATTTCGGCCGCGCGCCGGTCGGCACCGGTCCGTTCAAGTTCGCCGAATGGCGGTCGAACGAGGCGGTGGTGATCGAGAGGAACCCTGATTACTGGGGCGATCCGGCGGGAACCGAGGCGGTGGTCTTCCGCCCGATCACCGATGCCAATACCCGCGTGGCCGAGATGCTGGCCGGCGGCATCGACCTGATGGTCGAGGTGCCGCCCGTCGCGCTGTCGCAGTTCCAGGGGGACGACTTTACCTTGGCAGAGCAGGCCGGGCCGCATCTGTGGTTCCTGATCCTCAACGCCAAGGAAGGTCCCTTCGCCGACAAGCGCGTCCGCCAGGCGGCGAATTACGCGATCAACAAGGAAGCGCTGGTCAATGACGTGCTCGAAGGCACCGCCGAGGTCGCGGCAGGGCCGACGCCCCCGGCCTTTGCCTGGGCCCATGACGAGGAGCTGGAGCCCTATCCCTACGATCCGGAAAAGGCGAAGGAGCTGCTCGCCGAGGCAGGTGCGGAGGGCGCGACGCTGACCTTCTATGTCACCGAGGGCGGCTCGGGCATGCTCGACCCGGTGCCGATGGGCACCGCGATCCAGGCCGACCTGGCCGCCGTGGGGTTCGACGTGAAGATCGAGACCTATGAATGGAACACGTTCCTCGGCGAGGTGAATCCCGGGCTCGAGGGCAAGGCTGACATGGCCGAGATGGCCTGGATGACCAACGATCCCGACACGCTGCCCTTCCTCGCGCTGCGCACCGATGCCTGGCCGGACGAGGGCGGGTTCAACTCGGGCTACTATTCCAACCCCGAGGTCGACGCGCTGCTGGAAAAGGCCCGCGTTTCCACCGATCAGGCGGAGCGGGCGGACCTCTACAGGCAGATGCAGCGGATCGTGCAGGACGACGCGCCCTGGGTCTTCGTGGCCAACTGGAAGCAGAACGCCGTGACCTCCTCGCGCGTGGAGAATTTCGCGCTGGAGCCGTCCTTCCTGCTGATGCTCAAGGACGTGGCGAAGAATTGACCGCGACGGAGGCCCCGCTGGAGCGGCTGCGCGAGTTCTGCCTCGGCTTTCCCGAGGCGGAGGATCAGCCGATGCGGGGCGGGCCGGCCTACCGGGTGCGGGGACGGATCTTCGCCATGCCGCGGATGGAGGGCGGCGCGCCCGCGGTCTGGCTGAAAGCGCCCCGCGGCGCGCAGGCGGTGCTGGTCGAGGCGGCCCCGGCCACCTTCTTCCGCCCGCCCTATGTCGGGCCGAAGGGCTGGATCGGCCTGCGGCTCCATGCTGGGACCGACTGGGAGGAGGCAGAGGCGCATATCCGCCGCAGCTACGCGCTGGTAGCGCCGAAGGCGCTGGCGCGGCTGGCTGGGGCGGACTGACACGGGGGCCAGGCAGAACGGGAAAGGGACCGATGGCCGGATACATTCTGAAGCGACTGCTTTCGGCGATCCCGGTGATGCTGGGCATCACGGTGATCGTGTTCCTGATCATGGCGATGATCCCGGGCGATCCGGCTACCGCCATCCTCGGCAGCTACGCGACGCCGGAAAACGTCGAGAAGCTCAACCGCGACCTCGGCCTCGACAAGCCCCTGGTGCAGCGGTACTTCATCTGGCTCGGCAACATGCTCACGGGGGATTTCGGCCGCTCCTTCTCGCTGAACCGTCCCGTGCTGGACGAGATCGCCGAACGCTTCTCGGCCACGCTGATCCTCGCGGGCACCGCCTTCGTGCTGTGTTCGATCCTCGGCATCCTCGCAGGCGCCATCTCGGCGGCACGGCAATACAGCCTTGCCGACAAGGCGATCACCTTCGTCGTTCTGATCGGCATCTCGGTGCCGTCCTTCTTCCTCGGCATGATGATGATCCTGCTCTTCGCGGTGAACCTGCGCTGGCTGCCCGTGTCGGGGATGTACGCGATCTATGGCGGCGGCGACCTGCCCGACCTGATCGCGCACCTAGCCATGCCCGCGCTGGCGCTGGCCGCCGTGGCCACCGGCGTGATCGCCCGGCTGTCGCGGTCCGCCATGCTGGAAGTGCTGCGCCAGGACTACATCCGCACCGCCCGCGCCAAGGGCGTGCCCGAGCGCCGGGTAGTCTACGGCCATGCGCTGCGCGCCGCGATGGTCTCGGTCATCCCGGTGCTCGGCATCCAGGCCGGCTTCGTGCTGTCGGGCGCGGTCTATATCGAGATGGTCTTCCAGTGGCCCGGCGTCGGGCGGATGCTGGTCGACGCGATCCTCAAGCGCGACATCCTGCTGGTGCAGGGCGGCGTGGTCTTCGTCTCGGCCTGCTACGTTCTCTTCAACATCGCCGTGGACGTCGCACAGAGCCTGCTCGACCCGAGGATCCGCACATGAGCGCCTTCCTCAAGCTCCTCTTCCGCAACCGCCTCGCCGCGATCGGCGCCGTGGTGCTGGGCCTGATCCTCGCGCTGGTCCTCGTCGCGCCGCTGCTGCCGCTGCCGGATCCGGACGCCACCGCCACCTCCGAGCGTTTCGCCCGCCCCTTCTCCGAAGGCCACATCCTCGGTACTGACCATCTCGGCCGCGACCTCGCCGCCCGGCTGGTCCACGGCACCCGCGTGTCGCTGGCCATCGGGCTCTTCGCGGCACTGGCCGCCGCGGTGCTCGGCTCGGCCATCGGCATCGCCGCGGGCTATTTCGGCGGGCGCACCGACAACGTCATCATGCGCGCGATCGACATGCTCATGGCCTTTCCCTACATCCTCTTGGCTCTGGCCATCGTCGCGGCACTCGGCCCGGGGCTGAGAAATGCGCTGATCGCCGTGGCCGCCGTCAACATTCCGTTCTTCGCCCGCAACATCCGCGGCATCACCGTGGGTCTCGCCGGGCGCGAATTCGTCGATGCGGCGCGGCTGGCTGGCATGGGCCACACGCGGATCATCCTGTCCGAGATCCTGCCCAACGTACTGCCGGTCATCGTCATCGGCATCTCCACCACGGTGGGATGGATGATCCTGGAGACGGCCGGCCTCAGCTTCCTCGGGCTCGGCAGCCAGCCGCCCCAGGCCGATCTGGGCTCGATGCTGGGCGAGGCGCGCGCAGCGCTGATCACCGCGCCGCATACCTCCGTGGTGCCCGGGCTGATGATCTTCCTGATCGTCATGTCGATCAACCTGCTCGGCGACGGGGTGCGCGACGCGCTCGACCCGCGGCTGAAATCCGGCGCGCTGGCCCGGCCCCGCGCCACCACCCGCGTCGACCGCCGCGGCCCCGTGCCGGAGGAACCCGCCAAGGGCCTCCTCGACCTGCAGCGGCTTGAGACCCAGTTCCACGTGGGCAAGCGCGTCTACAAGGCGGTTAACGACGTCTCGCTGCATGTGAAGCCCGGCGAATGCCTCGGGCTGATCGGCGAGAGCGGTTCCGGCAAGTCGGTCACCGCGCTGTCGGTCATGGGGCTCGTCGCCTCGCCGCCCGGGGCCATCACAGGCGGCGCGGTGCGCCATGACGGCGAGGACCTGCTGTCCCTGCCCTATGACGCGCTGCGCCGCCGCCGCGGCGAGAAGGTCGCCTATATCTTCCAGGATCCGCTGGCGACGCTCCACCCGCTCTACCGCATCGGCGAGCAGATGGCCGAGGCGATCCGCGTGCATCACCGCATCTCCGACCGCGAGGCGCGGGCAAGAGCGCTGGAACTGCTGCGCGCCGTCCGAATTCCGAACCCGGAAAGCCGCCTCGGCAACTACCCGCACGAGATGTCCGGCGGCATGCGGCAGCGGATCGGCATCGCCATGGCGCTGGCCAACGACCCCGAGGTGCTGATCGCCGACGAGCCGACAACCGCGCTCGACGTCACCGTGCAGGCGCAGATCCTTGCCCTTCTGGACGAGCTGCGGCGCGAGCGCGGGCTCGCTATCCTGTTCATCACCCACGATTTCGGCGTGGTCGCCCAGCTCTGCGACCGGGTGGCGGTCATGTATGCCGGCAGGATCGTCGAGCAGGGACCCACGGAGGAAATCCTCGCCCGTCCCGCCCATCCCTACACCGCGCGGCTGATCGCCTGCGTGCCCGAACTGGGCGAGGGCAAGCGCGAGCTGGCCGCCATTCCCGGCCTGCCTCCCGTGGTCGACAGCCTGCCGCCGGGCTGCGCCTTCGCCCCGCGCTGCGACAAGGCGCAGGAGGATTGCCGCAAGGGCGCGATCGACCTGGCCGGCACCGGGACCCATGACGTGCGCTGCCTGCATCCGGAGGTAACCCCATGAGCACCGCGCTGAAGGCCGAGAGCCTCTCCAAGACCTTCTCCGTCTCCGGCGGGCTCTTCTCGCGCGCCCGCCCCGGCGTCCGGGCCGTGCGGCCGCTGAGCTTTTCGGTCGAGACCGGGGAGACGCTGGGCATCGTCGGCGAGTCGGGCTGCGGCAAGTCCACCCTCGCCCGCATGCTGGTCGGGCTGCTTCCTGCCTCGGAGGGCAGCATCGAGATCGCGGGCAAGGCGCTCGACACTGCCGATCCGGCGGCCTTCGGGCGGCTGATCCAGTACGTGTTCCAGGACCCGGTGTCGTCGCTCAACCCGCGCAAGACCATACGCCAGATCATGGAAGCGCCGCTGCGGCTCCTCCACGGCATGGACCGGGCGGCGCGCGCTGCGCGGATCGCCGAGATCTTCGGCAGCGTCAACCTGCGCGACGAGTTCCTCGACCGCTACCCGCACGAATTTTCCGGCGGCCAGGCCCAGCGGATCGGCATCGCCCGCGCGCTCGCGGCCGCGCCCGAGATCCTGATCCTCGACGAACCGGTCTCGGCACTCGATGTTTCGGTGCAGGCGCAGGTCCTGAACCTGCTGGCGCGGCTGAAACGGGAATTCGGCCTGACCTACCTCTTCATCAGCCACGACCTGGCCGTGGTCGAGGCGGTCAGCGACCGGGTCATGGTGCTCTATTTCGGTGCGGTGGTGGAGATCGGTCCCGCACGGGAAATCTTCACCTCGCCGAAACATCCCTATACAAGGCTGCTAGCGGCAAGCGCGCCGGTGGTCGGCCGCCCGCTGGCCGCCCCCGAGCAGAAGGACAGCGAGCTGCCCGATCCGCTGGATCCGCCGCCGGGCTGCGCCTTTGCCGGGCGCTGTCCGCGGGCCAGCGATCTGTGCCGCCGCGAGGATCCGGCGCTGGAACCGATGGGAGAGACGAGGCTTGCCGCCTGCCACCACCCGCTCGAAGACTGAACCGCGGCTCAGCCGCCCCGAACAGGTCGCACGCAAGATCAAGGACGCCGTCGTAGAACGCGGCCTGCGCCCGGGCGACCGCCTGCCTTCGGAGGCCGAGATGATGGCCGAATTTGCCATGTCCAAGGGCACGATCCGCGAGGCGATGCGCATTCTCGAGGCGCAGGGGCTGGTGAAGTCGCGCACCGGACCGGGCGGCGGGGTCTTCGTCCACGAGGTCGGCACCGAGCGGGCGCGCGCTCTGCTGTCGAACTATTTCTGGTTCCGCGACCTGACCATCGCCGATGTCTACCAGATGCGCCGCGCGATGGAACCGGAGCTGGCCGCCGCCCTGGCGGGGCACCTGGAAGAGCCGGTCCTGGCGGAGTTGGAGGCGATCGCCGCGCGCTATGCCGCGCCCGCCGCCACGATCGAGGAGGAGCGCGACCAGCATGTCGCCTCGCTGGATTTCCACGCCACCCTGGCGCGGCAGTCGGACAACCCGCTGCTGGGCTTCGTCATCGGCTTCACCGTCAGCCTGCTGACCGAGATCACGCTGCAGCGGCAGCTCTACGAGCCGCCGAACGAGCAGCTGCGCGCGACCGGCCACGACTACCACTGCCGCCTGCTTGCGGCCCTGCGCGCGGGCGACGGCGGCGCGGCGCGGGCGATCATGAAGGCCCACATGGAGAACGCCTGGAGCCTGATGGGCAACCAGGAGGCGCTGGCGCTCGGACGTTTCCTGCCGGACTGAGCCGTGCGGGCGTGGCGGCTGCCGGGGCCGCAATCCGGCGCGGGCCTTCGGCGCCGGGGCGGACGGGGTGATTGCCTCCCCGCAGGAAGCCGCGCTGATCCGCGGCCTGCCCGAAGCGGACGGCCGCCTGATCGTCACTCCGGGCGTGCGT
>NZ_JAATVU010000124.1 GCF_013184745.1 Mangrovicoccus sp. HB161399 | reverse complement strand
TGGCGACCCCTTCAGGACACCCAGAATAGGCAGAAAAGTCAGCAAAATCAGGCAACCCTCTGGGACACATCCCGCAAATCCGGGGCATTGCGCGCCAATGGGTTAGCAAGCGGATTGGGACACGCTGAGCCCGGCTCCGCAAAGAAAAACCCCGCTGCAGCGGTCACTGCAAACGGGGCTATCGAAGGCTTTCGCAAGCAAGATCCTACCCCGAAACGGGGCCGCCTGTCCATCTCCAAGCACGCCGAGAGGCGCCACAAGATCGCCGGGAAGGTCATCTGTGACGCGCTGGTGATCGGCGAGGACTTCGACGCCTGGGCGGATGCCGCCGCTGTGCTGGCCGTGCGCTTGAGCGTCCGGGAGCGTGCCGCGCTGGCATGGGCCGCGCTCAAGAGCCTGCCCCCCGAGTATGCCGAGATGACGGCCGGTGCCGCGCTGGAGGTGCCGCTTGATGCCTGACGGTGGAAATCATTTCGCTGAAGCAGCCCATGACTATCACGCCGAACGGCAGCGGCAGCGCGATCAGGATCATGTCGATAGCTGGCTCTATGGTGTGCCCTTTCAAAGCCGACGCAACGTTGCCGGTGCCGACAGAGCCGCAGCGCCGACCGCGAGAGCAGCGGAGCGCACCGCTGCCTTCCGGGCCGCTCTGCAGCCCCTGGCTGATATCAAGCCCGCCATCAAGGCGCGCCATCTGGTCAAGGACTGGCTCGAAATCGGCACGCTCTCCGTCACCTACGGAGAGTCGAACGGGGGCAAGACTTTCTTCGCTCTCGACATGTCCCTGCACATCGCCGCAGGCGCCGGGGATTGGCACGGTGCCCGCGTTGCCGAAGGCGGCGGGCCGGTGGTCTACATCGCGGCCGAGGGCGGGCACGGGATCCGCAACCGCCTCGCCGCCTTCCGGCAAGAGAACCCCGAGCTGGCCAAGCGGGCGGGCAAGGAGTTCCTTCTGTTGCCGGGAACGGTAGACTTCTGCGGGAACGGCGACGCCGAGGCTCTGATCGAAGCTCTGAAGGACCTTGAAACCCCGCCCCGGCTGATCGTGCTCGATACGCTGGCGCGCTCCATGGGCGACGGCGACGAGAACACCGCAAAGGACATGGGCGCATTCATCCGCAATCTGGATCTGATCCGGGCTGCGACCGGCGCGCATGTGATGGTCATTCACCACAGCGGCAAGGACACCTCCAAGGGCGCGCGGGGCAGCAACAGCCTGCGGGCGGCGGTCGATACCGAGATCGAGCTGACCCGTTCCGGTGACGTTGTGATGGCCGAGACGAAGAAGCAGCGCGACATGCCCACCGACAAGGTGTTCGCCTACACCCTCAAGAGCGTGCCGCTCGGGCGCGACGAGGACGGCGATCTGGTAACGTCTGCCGTGGTGCAGCCCAGTGACCCGGTGAAGAAGGCTCCGCGCCTCTCCGGGCAGCAGAGCATCGCCATGCAGGCGCTGGACGATGCCGTTGCCAACCACGGGGAACGCAAGACGGGCGAGATGTTCCCGCGTTCCCGGCGTTGCGTTCCCTTGGCAACGTGGCGTGAGTACTGCGATCGGCACTCCCTCAGCAGCGGCGACGGCGAGAGCAGCCGCAGGGCAGCGTTCCATAAGGTGAAGACAGCCCTTCAAAACAAGGGAGAAGTCCGCATTCTGGACGGCTTTGTCTGGTGCTGTCGTGGTGATGATGACCATCGTTCCCAGCGTTGCCAAGCGTTGCCAGCAACGGACGGCAACGCGGGCAGCGAAGCGTTGCCACCGTTGCCGGGGTCTATGACCCGGCAACGTGGCAACGGTGCCCCAGCCAAGGAGCAGGAACCGGACCACGCGCAGGCATCAGGCGAGGAAGCCGCCCCGCCAGATCAGATCGAAGCATGGAAGGCAGCAGCCGACGACCTCAACAACCCGGAGGCATTCGAATGACCAAAGAGCAGAACACCGAAGCAACCGTCAGCAAGGTCGGGTTGTGGTCCGGACTGGAGAAGTGCACCCGGCAGCGTGTCTTCGTGGTGGACCTCATCGACAGCGAGGGCGCCGCTTTCAACGTCTGGACCGGCGATGATTACACCGAGGCCGCGGCACTGGCCCGCCAGCTCTCGGCAGACAGCGAATGCGAGATCGTCGCCAGCATCTTCGGAGCAGTCGAATGACGGCCGCACGGGGCAGGGCCACGCGACGGGAGGGGGTGGTCGAAAGTCTGAGTGTTTTGGTCAGGGACCGAGGCGGGTCAGCCACTCACGCGCATCTCCGTTTCCAACATTTCCGCATGCAACAGCATACCGACACGAGGCACGCCATGCAGACCCCTGACAACATCATCATCGAGGAACTGGCCGCGAAAGCGGTGGACCACATTCTGAACGACGCGCGGCGCAACGGCACCGATCCAGTGCCAGATCTGGAGGCCCTGGCGGCCGTCACAGAGGCGCAGGCCCGGCTTGCCCGCGAGACCATCGCGGCGATCAAGGCGGCGAAGGACAAGGCATGATGCACGGAAACCGCCCAGAGACTCTTGGACCCAGAATCAAGATGTCGTATAGTGACCCCAACGAGCACGGCACCGATGGTGCGGCTCCCACCCCGTTTTCCGCAAAGCCGATGGCCGCGCGCGAAATGTGACCCTCACGCCGAGGTCGCTTTCGCGTGCCCGGCATATCGAACGGAACAACGGCAATGACCATCCGATTTTCCCACCACTCCGGCGACCTTATGGTGAAGCGGCATGCCCAAGTGGTGCTACGCGACCTGAACGTGAAGAATCTCTCGGAGCTTGAGCCACACAGCATGACCTGGGCTGATCTCGGCAAGGCGGTGAACAGCATCCGCTCCTCTGGTCGGCTTCTGTGCGACAAAATTAATCCGGCCCTGCCGGAAAGCAGGGCCGAAGAGATCGAGGCCGCATTTGATACTCTCATGGAGGCTGTGAACGACCTGGAGGGCGAGCGCGACCTCCGCAACAGCATCGGCAACCGCGACCCGCGCGAGAGCGAAAGCGTCATTCCGGTTCCTATGGGGCGCGATGTTACCGCGAGCGGCGTGGACCTTGACGGCCCACAAGGGCATCGTGGCGAGACCATCTCCGACTCCCGGATTCTCGCCCCCGAGGACCGAATGGCCACCTGGGCGCAGGCGGCCTCCCCGGATCCCTACCGCGGCCTCTCCCTGGGCGGCTATCTGCGCTCCATGATCGTCGGCGCAAAGACCGACACCGAGCGCCGGGCACTGGCAGAGGGCTCGGACAGCGCAGGCGGCTACACCGTGCCGACGACGCTTTCCTCCGAGCTGATCGACAAGCTGCGCGCGGCCTCGGTGGTGAATGCGGCAGGCGCCCGCATGGTGCCGCTTACTTCGGATGACCACGTCATCGCGCGGCTGGCGACCGACCCTGTTCCGGCATGGCGCACGGAGAACTCGGCCGTCACCGAGTCCGAGCCTACCTTCGACAGCGTGCCACTGCAGCCGAAGTCCCTGGCCGTCCTGACGAAGATCTCTTTCGAACTGATGGAAGACAGCGTCAACCTGCAGACCGAGCTGCCTCGGATCATGTCCGTCGCCCTGGCGAAGGAGCTGGACCGGGTGGCGCTGATCGGCTCGGGCACCGCCCCGGAGCCGCGCGGCGTGGCCAACACCTCTGGCATTGGCACGACGGCGCATGATGACGCCATCTCGAGCTACATCCCGCTGGTGCGGGCGCGCACGGGCATCCTGTCGGCGAATGCCGGGCCGGTCTCGGCCATCATCATGCACCCGCGCGACGAAGGCTCCATTGCAGAGATGGTGGACGGCAACGGCAACCCGCTCATCATGCCGCGCGTCCTGGAGCCGATCCCGGTGCTGACCACGACTGCGCTGCCGATCGACGGCGGCGTCGGGACGAACGAAAGCTCCGTCATCGTCGGCAACTTCCGGCACCTGCTGATCGGCATGCGCACGAATATCACCGTGACCGTTCTGAGGGAGCACTTCGCCGGCAACATGCAGTACGGCCTCCTAGCCTACATGCGGGCCGACGTGGCGGTCTCCCAGCCGGGCGCGTTCCACACCATCACGGGCGTGCAGGGCTAAGAACAAGGGGAGGATGCCCCCGGCTTTTCAGTTCTTTGAGCCGAAGCATCCCCGTTCACTCGGCGAGTACGGCAACAACCCCGAGACGGCGCGGTCCCTATCTCCATCCTTTCTGGCAGGGGCGCGGCGCAGAGCGTTACGGCGGAACCGGGAGCGCTCACCAAAGGCCGGGCGCGAGCGAGAACGCGCCCGGCCACACAGCCACCAGAAGCAGCGAGGCGACCATGCCACGACCCAAGACTCCGCTCCGCAAGGCCCGCCTCACGGGGGCCGACAAGGCGCACCCGGAGCGCTTCCGCGGCCGATCGGAACCGGCCGTCCGCGAAGACCCCGTGGGCGATCCACCGGCCTACCTTCCGCCCGACGCGAAAGCGGTCTGGGCCGAGTGCTCGGAAAACCTGCCGTGGCTTGTGAGGGCCGACAGGCAGGCGCTGGAGGCGGCATCCGTGGCTATCGGGCAAGTCCGCATGCTGGCCAAAGCTGGCGAGCTGGTGCCCGCGTCCATGCTTTCGGCAGCCAACACGGCGATCGGCAAGCTCGGGGCATCGCCGACCGACCGCAGCAAGGTCTGGCAGAAGCCGGACGAAGACGACGCGGATCCTTTCGCGCAGTTCATGAACTGAAAGGCGGCAGCACATGGCCAAGGTAGTCTCTGATATTGCCGTCCGCGTCGGCGCAGACATCAGCCTCCTGCAGCGCGGGATGAAGCAGGGCGCGCGGGAGCTTGATACGTTCGACAAGCGCGCCATGCGGATGGGCGCGAATATCGCGAGCGTGGCAGCCAAGGTGACGATCGCGCTCGGCACGATCACGGCCGGGACGCTGGCGCTTGCCAAGCAGGCTGCGGCGACTGGCGCAGAGATCCAGAACCTTGCCAGCGTGGCGGGCGTGGCGCCAGTAGAGCTGCAGAAGATGGCTGCGGCAACGCGAACCGTCGGCATCGAGCAGGACAAGCTGTCAGACATCCTCAAGGACGTTCAGGACAAGGTGGGGGACTTCCTGTCCACTGGTGGCGGGCCGATGCTTGACTTCTTCGAGCAGATCGCGCCGCGCGTCGGCGTGACTGCCGAGCAGTTCCGCAACTTGTCCGGGCCGCAAGCCCTGCAGCTCTACGTGGACAGCCTGGAGAAAGCAGGCGTCTCGCAGTCCGAGTTTACGTTCTACATGGAGGCTCTGGCAAACGACGCGACGGCGCTCATCCCGATCCTGCGAAACGGCGGCGCGGAACTGCAGCGCCTCGGCAACGAGGCCGAGGCTGCTGGGCGCATCATGTCAAACGAGACCGTCGCCGGGGCGCAGGCGCTCAACGTCAAGTTCCAAGAGCTTGAGGGTACGATCCGGTCCCAGATGGTCACCGCGCTGATCGGCCTGGAAGACGAGCTTGAGCTTCTGGCGCAGTTCGTCGTGGATTATGGAATTCCGGCGCTGGAAGGGCTGATCCGGTTCGGCGCAGCGGCTGCCGAGGCAATTACCAAGGTCGGCGAGGCAATCAAGTTCGCGCGCGACCCTGGCGGCGCTGTCGGCGGCAACGTGGCGAACAACATTCCAGGCGTGGGCATGAGCAGCGCGCCAGAGAACACCGACGAGCAGAACGCTGCCCTCAATGACCTGTACGGCATCGACGGCAGCAACCCCGGCACGGTGGATAAGGGATATGTCACTCCAACCGGCCCTGAAATGCCTGTGTTTGGAGCTGGCGCAATCCCAGCATCCGGCAACGCTGGCCGCACCATAAGCCGCGGCGGCAGTTCATCCAGAGGCGGCGGTTCAGGCGGCGGAGCATCGGCCGACAACCGGCTGCAGTACCTGACAGAGATGTTTGCCAGCGAGCGTGAGCTTGAACTGGCGCGCTATGAACAGCAGCTTGAGGACTTTGCAGAATACAGCGAGGCGCGGAACCTCTCCGAAGAAGAGGCCAACGCCAAGCGCGAAGAGCTTGCAGAGACGCATTCTCAGGCGATGCAGGCCATCGCACGGGCGCAGCAGATGGCGACGTTGGACGGCTTCCAGAGCATGTTCGGCGACCTCGCGTCGCTCATGTCGACCAGCAACAAGAAGACTTTTGCGATCGGCAAGGCGGCGGCAATCGCGGAAGCGACGATTACCGGCATCAAGGCGGCGGTGAAGGCGTGGGACTACGGCATGGGCACGCCTGGAGGCCCGGCCGCCGCGGCTGCGTTTGCCGCGGCGTCTCTGGCCAAGACGGGCGCGCTGATTTCGCAGATCCAGAGCACCAACCTGGGCAGCTCCGCGGCTGGCGGTACGTCCGGCGGGTTCTCGTCCGGCGGGTCGGTGGGCTCGTCAGGCGGCCAGAACAGCGCGCCTCTGGACGTGTCCCTGCGCGGCATCAATCCCGCCGAGATCTTCATGGGCGAACAACTCGGCTCGCTGCTTGAGGCTCTGACCAAGGAAGCTGGCGACCGTGGGATCAGGTTCGTGTGACGGTCTGGCCGGGCTCACGTGGTCCGGCCATCAGCGCGCAAACCTATAGTAATAGTCTGTGATTTGCGCGCCCACGCACACAGGAACGCACGGGGTGCCGAAATACCCTTGCCTGGTGAGGGCCAGAAGGACCCAACAGCCACAAAAAATGTGCCGCCACTACGGAGCGTGACGGCACAGTTTACTTAAGGGACCGAGAAAGCCGCCTTGGGAGCACAGCCATCGGTGCCGACCATCTAGAAACGAGAATATGTCATGCGTCAATCTGCTTATTGTTGCCGATTCCGACGCTGAACCTGGAAACGGGAGGCGGTCGCCCTCCTCCCGTTGCAACCTAATGTGGGCACCCACAACAAGTGAAGATGGACGGCGGCCACCTTTTTCACTTTCAGGAGGGCAACCACATCAAAGTTCCCAATGTGGGCCTTTGAAATCGGTATGGGGGCAAGATTTCCGGAAAAAATCTTGCTCTCCCAAGTACTACCCACGCGCGCGGGGCACGGCCAGAACATTCAGGAGGGCGACCGCCTTTAACTCGGGAGGGCGACCGCCCGAGTAGCCGTCAGGATGAGTACGACGCGGCGCAGGATCGGGGGGGAGGTGGCCGGACACGGCAACAACGTCACCAAGGGTAACTTTGCAAAGCCCAACGTTACCACTGCCTCCGACCTCGGCATCCGCCGCGACCAGATCCACGAGGGGTTAGTCTGATGCTCGCTTCGTAGCTTCCTCTAGTGTTTCAAGCGTCGATAGAAGCCTTCTAGCTGCGAGAATGCCTTTCTTGATGTATTCTGAATCGCGCTTCATGGCATCGGCTGCGGCTGGATCTAGCCCAGTAGCGCTATCTCTATTTCCATCGAAATCAGGATTGATGCCCTCCAGCCTGAAATACACATCAAGGGCATAGATAACTTCCGCGTTCATGCTGCGGTTGTGCTTCTCTGCTGACGCTTTGATGCGCTCACGCATTCCATCCGGGAGCCGGATGATGAACTTGTCCTGAGTCTGAGCCTTACGATCTGTCATAGTGGCAGAAAGCCATGAATCGCTCTTGACGCAATAGTGGCACGTGAGCCATTATGATGGCACAAAGCCATAAGGTGACGCCATGACCGACCGGAAGCCGCTACAGCTCCGCCTGCCGCCCGACCTGAAAGCCTGGATCGCATCCGAGGCCGCGAAGAACGGCAGCTCGCAGAACTCCGAGGTGATCCGGGCGATCCGCGACCGCATGGCCCGCACCGAAGCCGAAACCTAACCAGGAGAAACACCGATGACAGAAGACCGCGCCCGCGCGAACGATACCACTTTGTCCGGCTTCAGCAGCCGCTACCCGAGCCGCCAGGACATGCAGGACAAGGCAACCGAAATTAAGTGCATGCTGGATGCTGCTGACGCGATGCTCTTCGAGGGAGAGAACATGACCAAGAGGGCGCTGCCGCTGGTCACGATTGCCGCGGCTATGGCCCGCGACCTGTCCAATGCGCTCGACAGCGTGAACGAGAAGCCGGAGGGCGCAGCATGACCAGCTACGACGACCTCGACCGCCATCTAATCCGCATCGGCAGCATGGCCAAGATCGGGACAATCGCCCTCCACGACGGCGAAGACCGCCTGAGCCAGCAGGAATTGCTTGGGGCCATGGTCGATTGCCTGGAGCAGATCGAGTCCTTGGTCGAGCGTGGGCACGCGATGGTGGACGAGATGCGCGACGACGAGAGGGCGGCGTGCCGAGGGGCCACGGCGGCCGAGGCGCTTAGGCTGGCGGAAGGGCAGCACTAAGGATAACGCGATATCTTTTATGTTGCGCAGAAAAGGATAACGCGATATCCTTAGTGCCAGCATAGGAGTTGAAGATGATCAATCGCGAATATTCCCTCTCTGAGGTGGCGGGTTTTCTGGGAATGAACCCGGTGACTGTTAAGTCGTGGGCGAAGCATGTCCCCGGGAACTACTTTGAAGGCGGCGGCTCTGCAGGAAAGCACCGCCGCTTCAGCTTCAATGCCCTGATGCAGTTGGCAGTTGTGGCGGAGCTGGTGAAAATGTTGCCGCGCGAGGACTTCGAGCGGGCGTTCTCGGTGGCCGCCACATTTGCCTACACCGACCATGAAGGCCGCGAGGTTGGGCTGCCGCATCATCCGAACGTCGGCATGACCTACATGCTCGTGACCGATGATCTCAGCCATATCTTCGTTCAGGACCGGTCGACGCCTGACCTGTCGAAACTGCCTGTGCCGACTTCTCACTTGAAGCGCATCTGCGTCCTCAACCTCACCAATATTTTCTGCGGGGTCGCCTCGGCAGTCGGCACGGGTGGCTTTGCCGTCCTGGACGGCGCATATCCGAAGCTCGCCAGCTAACTGTTCCGCCCGGTGCTCCTGTGGCGCCGGGCAGATCGCGGGGAAGGCACGCACACCCGCGCAAGTCCCTGCCGCTGACACCCTCCCCCTCGATGCGCAGCGGCAGGGAGACTTGAGCAGCCGCGAGGGCACCCCGGTGCCTTCCCGTGTGTTCAAACGGCAATCGCCATCACCATGAGGTGCAGCATGTCCAGACCTTCCGCCCCTTCGATGCCCACCAAGACTCAGATCGAGGCTGTCCACGCCATCGTGCTGAAGATCAGCCCCGGCGCGCGGATCTCCCGCGTGGGTCCGGATGGCGTCTTCTTCGACTATCCGGGGGACAAGTCCTCCGACCAAGGCGATGGCGGCAACTGGTCTGGCAAGCCCTTCGCGGCGGAGTAGGGCATGCGGAGGGAAGACTATCTCCGCAGCAGGCAGCGCCGGGGCCGGTGGTTCCACTATTATCGCCGGGATGGCCGTGAAATCCCCTTGGGCGTCCATGGGCTGCACCCCACTGACCCGCGCGTCTTCGCGGCCTACTGCGGAGAACACGCCCGCTGGGAACACCGGCCGCCGGAGACCAAGACGCCGAAGAGCGGCACCTTTGCCTGGGCAGTGGACCTGCTGATGGCCTCCAAGAAGTGGGAAGCCCTGGCCGACTCCACCAAGCAGAACCGGGAGGCAATCCTGCGGCGCTATGTGAAGACGCAAGGGGCCCGCCCGCTTCACACGATCACCGGAGACGCTATCGACGCGGCCCTCTATGCAAAGGGCGGTCACGCGGCTGTCAACGAGCTGAAGGCGCTCAAGATGGTCTTCGCCCATGCCAAGCGGAGCCGCTTCCTCGCGAAGGATCCGACCGTTGGGCTGAAGATGGAGCGCCCGGCTACGGAGGGCTTCCCGACCGCCAGCGCGGACGAAATCGAGAAGTTCCAGAAGCGCTGGCCGATCGGCACGACCGAGCGTCTTGTCTTCGACCTTGCCCTCTACACCGGGGCTGCCCGCGTGGATCTGGCCAAGCTCTCCCGGAAGAACCTGGAGGACGGCCTACTGAACTACACCCGGCAGAAGACCGGCGTTGAGTGCGACGTTCCGCTCACGCCCGAGCTGCGGGCAGTTATCGCCCGGACGCCTGACATTGCCCCGGCCTTCCTGCTGACGTCATTCGGCAAGCCGTTCGCCGCGGCGGGGCTGGGCAACTTCTTTGCCGATGCCTGCAAGGCTGCTGGCGTGGAATTCCGGCTCCATGGGCTGCGCAAGGCGTTCTGCGTCTACTGGGCCGAGAAGGAGAAAACGCCGCACCAGATCGCGGCCATGGCCGGGCATCTGAGCCTGTCCGAGGTGGTTCGGTACACCAAGGCAGCCGACCGCCGCCGCATGGTCAAGCTGATCGTGGCAGGCGCATGAATTGGGACACACCTTCCCAGAATTGGGACACGCTTCCGCAACCCACTGAAAAGAAAGGGCAGAACATGCATCGAGCAGCAGAATGGCGACCCCTTCAGGAC
>NZ_JAATVU010000123.1 GCF_013184745.1 Mangrovicoccus sp. HB161399 | reverse complement strand
CTTGATGCCGGTGCCGTCCGCTGCCCGGCAGGGCATTGCGCAGCAATGCCCGAGAGGGGACGAGCAAGTGCAGCGGACCCTTGGGACCGCGATACGGGATGGTCACGTCCAGGGTCTTCTGGCGTCGGGACAGGGTGCTGAAATCCGGCACCGACCAGTCCAGCCCGGAGAGCTCCAGCAAGCTCGCCACGAAACCGGTGGCCTGGCGGAGGGGCAGCCCGAGAAGGACCTTGAAGGTCAGGCAAGCCTGGATTGCGGCGTCGCTAAATGCCTGCTGGCGGCCGCGCCGCCCGGAAGGCACCGCGTCCCATTGCATGGAGGGATCGAACCAGACGGTCAGCGATCCACGCTGCTTCAGCGCCTGGTTATACGCTTGCCAGTTGGTGGTCTTGTAGGTCGTCTTCGCCGGTCTGCTCATGGCCGCCAGCTATCATGCTGGATTCGCAGGATGAATTCCTCTGGATTTGCGCAACAACGCCGCTTGACACAACGCCGCTGCGGTAGGCGGCGGCTATTCGACCGTGACAGATTTTGCCAGGTTGCGGGGCTGGTCGACGTCGGTGCCCTTGGCCACCGCCGTGTGATAGGCGATGAGCTGGGCTGGGATGGCGTAGAGCAGCGGGGCGAAGAGCGGGTCGGCGAGTTCCGGCATGCGCACCAGATGCCAGACGCCTTCGCCGGCTTCGGCAGCGCCCTCGGCGTCGGTGATCAGGATCACGCGGCCTTCGCGCGCCATAACTTCCTGCATGTTCGACACGGTCTTCTCGAAGAGCGCGTCGCGCGGGGCCAGCACGATCACCGGCACCGTCCGGTCGATCAGCGCGATCGGTCCGTGCTTGAGCTCGCCGGAGGCATAGCCCTCGGCATGGATGTAGCTGATTTCCTTCAGCTTCAGCGCGCCCTCCAGCGCCAGCGGATACATCGCGCCGCGGCCGAGAAACAGCACGTCGCGCGCCTCCGACAGGCCGTGGCTCATGTCCGTGATCCGCTCGCTGAGCTGCAGCGCCTGGTGCGCCAGCCCCGGCATCGCCTGCAGCGCGGCGACGTGCCCTGCGATCTCTTCCGGCGTCAGCGTGCCGCGGAGCTCGGCCGCCCGCAGCGCCAGCAGGGCCAGGACCATCAGCTGGCCGGTGAAGGCCTTGGTCGAGGCCACGCCGATCTCGGTGCCGGCCATCGTCCGGATCACCGCGTCGCTTTCCCGCGCAATCGTGCTGCCCTCGACATTGACGATGGCGCCGACCGGCAGGCCCTGCTCGCGGACATAGCGCAATGCCGCCAGCGTGTCGGCGGTCTCGCCGGACTGGCTGACCACCATCGCCATCGAGCGCGCGGGCAGGGGCGGCTGGCGGTAGCGGAATTCGGAGGCGACGTCGATCTCCACCGGCAGGCGGGCGAGCGTCTCGAACCAGTATTTCGCGACATGGCAGGCGTAATGCGCGGTGCCGCAGGCGACCAGCGTCAGCCGGTCGAGATCGGCGAAGGGCAGGGCGGCATCGGCGGCCTCCGGAAAGGCGATCCGGCCGTCCTTCACGTAGGCGTCGAGCGTGTCCTTGAGGATGCCGGGCTGTTCGGCAATCTCCTTGGCCATGAAATGCTTGTAGCCGCCCTTCTCCACCCGGGTCTGGTCGAGCGAGACCCGCTGCACGGGGCGGTTGGCCAGCCGTCCCTGGGCATCGCGGATCTCGGCGCCTGCGCGGGTGACGACGGCGATGTCGCCTTCCTCCAGATAGGTGATCCGGTCGGTCAGCGGCCCCAGCGCGATCGCGTCGGAGCCGACATACATCTCGCCGTCGCCATGGCCGATGGCCAGCGGCGAGCCCTTGCGGGCGGCGACCATCAGATCCTGCTCGCCGTCGAACAGGAAGGCCAGCGCGAAGGCGCCGCGCAGCCGGGCGATGGTGGCGGTGGCGGCCTCGACCGGGCCCATGCCCTTCTTCATGAAGGACTGGCACAGCAGCGAGACGACCTCGGTATCGGTCTGGGTCTGCGGCACCAGGCCGTCGCGGAGAAGCTCGCCGCGCAGGTGCCGGAAATTCTCGATGATGCCGTTATGGACGACGGCCACGGGGCCGGACTGGTGCGGATGGGCATTGCCCTCGGTCGCGGCGCCATGCGTGGCCCAGCGGGTATGGCCGATGCCGGACTTGCCCGCCAGCGGCTCGTGTACCAGCCTGTCGGAAAGGTTGGCCAGCTTGCCGACCGCGCGGCGGCGGCCGAGATGGCCGTCATGGACCGTGGCGATCCCGGCGCTGTCATAGCCGCGGTATTCCAGCCGCTTCAGCGCCTCGACGAGGATCGGGGCCACTTCGTGATTGCCGAGAACGCCGACGATTCCGCACATGGGCTCAACCCTTCTTCGCTGCCTTCAGCGCCTTCAGGCGCTCCATCATCTTTTCCGCCAGCCCCGGCTTGGTCACCTGCCGCGACCGGCCGACGGCCAGCGCGCCGGCCTCCACGTCGGAGGTGATCACCGAGCCCGACGCGGTCATCGCCTCGGGGCCGACCCTAACCGGCGCGACCAGCATGGTGTTCGAGCCGATGAAGGCGCGCGCCCCGATGGTGGTGCGGTGCTTGAACACGCCGTCATAGTTGCAGGTGATCGTGCCCGCGCCGATATTGGCGTCCCGGCCGATCTCGGCATCGCCGATATAGCTCAGGTGGCTGACCTTGGCGCCCTCGGCGATCTGGGCGTTCTTCACCTCGACGAAATTGCCGACCTTCACGTCCTCGGACAGCTCCGCGCCGGGGCGCAGGCGGGCATAGGGCCCGACGACCGCGCCGCGCGAGACATGGCATCCCTCGAGATGGCTGAAGGCGCGGATCACGGCGCCGGTCTCCACCGTCACGCCGGGGCCGAAGACCACGTAGGGCTCCACCGTCGCGTCGCGGCCGATATAGGTGTCCTGGGCGAAATGCACCGTCTCGGGCGCGGTCAGCGTGACGCCGTTCTCCAGCACCTCGGCGCGCATCCGCGCCTGGAAGGCCGCCTCGGCGGCGGCGAGCTCGGCGCGGGTGTTGACGCCCATCGTCTCGGCCTCTTCGCACAGCACCACCTCGGCCGTCAGCCCCTCGGCCCGGCCCAGCCCGACGATGTCGGTCAGGTAGTATTCCCCGGCCGCATTCGCGTTGCCGATCGCGCCGACCAGCCGCATCAGCGTGGCGGCATCGGCCATGATGACGCCGGAATTGCATAGCCGGATGGCCCGCTCGCCCTGGGTGGCATCCTTGTACTCGACGATCCGCAGCAGGCGCTCGTCGACGGTGACGAGACGGCCGTAGCGGCCGGGATCGGCGGCCATGAAGCCAAGCACCACGATGTCAGCACCGCGGGCGCGCGCCTCGGACATCGCCTCCAGCGTTTCCGGGCGGATGAAGGGCGTGTCGCCGTAGAGCACGACGGCATCGCCGGTCACGCCCTCCAGCACCGGGGCCGCCTGCCGGACCGCATGGCCGGTGCCGAGCTGTTCGGACTGGAGGACGACCTGGGCCTCCGGGTCGATCTCGGCCACTGCCTTCCTCACAAGGTCGGCGCCATGGCCGCAGACCACCGCGACCCGTTCGGGATCCATCGCCGCGCCCGACGCCATCGCATGGGCGAGCATCGGCACTCCGCCGAGCGGATGCAGGACCTTCGGCAGGTCGGATTGCATCCGCGTGCCCTGGCCCGCCGCCAGGATGATCAAGCTCAGCCCCATGGTTTTTGCCTTCCTTTGCCTCAACCGACGTTCTATCCAGCGGGAGGCCCGCTGCAAGGGGCGGCGGCGTCACGGTTGATTTCGTTTGTGACAGGGTGGATGCATGGCGACGGTGGTCTTCGATCTGGACGGAACTCTGGCGGATACGTCCGGCGATCTGCTTGCGGCGGCGAATGCCGTGTTCCGCGCCTGGGGCTACGGAAACGTGCTGGATCCCAAGATTTCAGGCGACCGCGGCGCGGCGATGAAGGGCGGCAAGGCGATGCTGCGGCTCGGGCTCGACCGGCTCTACGGCGATGTCGACGAGGCGCGGGTGGATGCCGGATACGCGCCGCTGCTGGAGGCCTATGCCCAGGCGCTGTCGGTGGAAACCCGCCTGTTTCCCGGAGCCGAGGCAGCGGTGGAGCGGCTGCTGTCGGCGGGGCACCTGACCGCGATCTGCACCAACAAGCCAGAGGGGCTGGCGGAATCGCTGATGACGGAACTGGGGGTGCGGGGTCTGTTCGGGGCGCTGATCGGCGCCGATACGCTGCCGGTGAGGAAGCCCGATCCGAAGCCGCTGTTCGAGGCTGTGGCGCGGGTCGGCGGGTCCAACGGGGCGGCGGTGCTGTTCGGGGACACGGTTACCGACCGCAGCTGCGCGCGCAATGCGTCGATCCCCTGCGCACTGGTGACCTTCGGGCCGGACGGCCATGACGTGGCCGCGCTGGAGCCCGAGGTGCTGATCCATCACTACGACGAAATGGAAGCCTGCCTGGAAAGCCTGGGCCTCGCCTGACGCGCCGCTGGGCGCGCGCAGGGAGACAGCCGGGACAGGGGAGGGCGGCGCACCACCCCCCGCTTGATCAGACCTTGCCGCGGGCCGAGGCGAAGATGCAGGCCAGCGTGATCACCGCGGCGGCGCAGAGGTAGTAGCCGACATAGGCCAGGCCGTAAGTCGATTGCAGCCAGGTCGCGATGTAGGGCGCCAGCGACGCGCCGACTATGCCCGCGAAGTTGAAGGTCAGCGACGAGCCGCTGTAGCGCACCTGGGTCGGGAAGGGCGCGGCCAGCGCGTTGCCGATCAGGCCGTAGGTCATGCCCATCAGCGCCATGCCGATCGTCACGAAGGTCAGGATCCGCGCCTCGTCCGCCACCATCAGCACCGGCACCAGGAAAGAAAAGGCGGCGATCAGCACGGTCGTGGCGACCAGCACCTGGCGGCGGCCGAAACGTTCGGCGATCAGGCCCGCGAGCGGGATGAACGCCCCGAAGACCACCGCGCCCCAGATCTGGATCGCGAGCGCGTCGGTGAACGGGATCTTGATGACCTTGACGTTGTAGCTCAGCAGGTAGGCGGTGCCGATATAGAACAGCACGAAGGTCGCCAGCGCCACGAAGGTGCCGAGGAAAAGGCTGATCTTGTGGTTGCGGAACAGCTCCACCACCGGGACGGCCACGCGCTCGTGCTTGTCGATCGCCTTCTGGAAGTCAGGCGTCTCGGTCAGCGACAGCCGCACCCAGAGGCCGATGACGATCAGCACGGAAGAGGCGAGGAACGGGATGCGCCAGCCCCAGCTGAGCAGGGATTCCTGCGGCATGAACTGCAGCAGCAGCCAGAACAGGCCCGACGACAGGAACAGGCCGACCGGCGCGCCCAGCTGCGGGAACATGCCGTACCAGTTCTTCTTGCCCTCGGGCGCGTTCTCGGTCGCGATCAGCACCGCGCCGCCCCATTCGCCGCCGAGGCCGAAGCCCTGGCCGAACCGGCAGAGAGCCAGCAGCAGCGGCGCGAACACGCCGATGGTTTCGTAGCTCGGCAGGAAGCCGATCACCACGGTGGAGATGCCCATGGTCAGCAGCGCGGCCACCAGGGTCACCTTGCGGCCGACGCGGTCGCCGAAATGGCCGAAGACGACGGCGCCCAGCGGACGGGCGAAGAAGGCGATGGAGAAGGTCGCGAACGAGGCGAGCAGCGCGGTCATCGGGTCGCTGCCGGGGAAAAACAGCGACGGGAAGATCAGCACGGCTGCGGTCGCGTAGACGTAGAAGTCGAAGAATTCGATCGTGGTGCCGACGAGGCTGGCGCCCAGCACGCGGGCGGGAGAGTTCACGGGCGCCGCCCGCGGTGCCGCGGACGGGGCGAAACTGGTATCTGTCATTGGGGTGAGTCCCGGAGTCAATCTGGATTTCCGGGCCTGCCTACTCCCATCCTCCCCGGACCGGAACCGCGCCCCGCAGGTGAAAACACGGTTTTTCTGTGCATATTTGCGCAGGGAGGGCCGCAAAAATTGAGGGTAGGCAAATAATTTTCTGTCGCGCCGGGCTGCGTGCCAGTGCGCCGCCGCGGCCGGAGCGGGTCATGAACGACGCTTTCTTTCGCGGGTGCCTGCCTGCCGCAGCGGCCGCGCCGGGCCCGGAAAGCCCGGCGCGGCAGGGGTTCAGATGCCCGCAGGGATGTTCAGCGGGTCGCGCTGGATCATCTTCGGCGCGGTCAGCGCCTTCCACTGCGACAGGGCTTTCGACGCCGAGGAGAAGGCCGGGCGGGGCACGAAGCGTCCACGTCCGGGCTGCGGCTGGCTGTTCTGCCCCCAGGCCCAGATCACTTCGCCTCGGCTTAGCGTGTAGCGCGCCTGCGCCGTCACCTCGAACCCGTCGAAGACGTTGTAATCGAGAACGGAATGATGGGAGGCCGGGGTGATGGTCTTCGAGATCTTCGGATCCCAGACCACGATATCGGCATCCGCGCCTTCGACGATCGCACCCTTCTTCGGGTAGATGTTGAGGATCTTGGCGATGTTGGTCGAGGTCGCCGCGACGAATTCCTCGGGCGTCAGGCGGCCGGTTTCCACGCCCTCGGTCCAGAGCACGGCCAGCCGCTCCTCCACCCCGTTCGAGCCGTTCGGGATGATGCGGAAATCGTCGCGGCCGCGGCGCTTCTGCTCGGTAGTGAAGGCGCAGTGATCCGTCGCCACGACCTGCAGCGACCCGGCCTGCAGCCCGGCCCAGAGCGAAGCCTGATGGTCCTTGGAGCGGAAGGGCGGCGACATCACCCGCCGCGCGGCATGGTCCCAGTCCTTGTCGAAATACTCGCTCTCGTCGAGCGTCAGGAACTGCACCAGCGGCTCGCCATAGACCCGCATGCCCTTCTGCCGCGCCCGGCGGATCGCCTCGTGGGCCTGCTCGCAAGAGACATGCACGATGTAGAGCGGCGTGCCGACGGCATCGGCGATGGTGATCGCGCGGTTGGCGGCCTCGCCTTCCAGCTCGGGCGGACGGGAATAGGCGTGGCCCTCGGGGCCGGTGATGCCCTCGTTGAAATACTTCTCCTGCAGCGCGGCGATGACGTCGCCGTTCTCGGCATGGACCATCGGCAGCGCGCCAAGCTCGCGGCAGCGCGAGAAGGAGGCGAACATCTCGTCATCCTCCACCATCAGCGCGCCCTTGTAGGCCATGAAATGCTTGAACGAGTTGACGCCCATCTCGACGGCGTCCTTCATTTCGTCGAAGATGGTCTCGTTCCAGCCGGTGACCGCCATGTGATAGCCGATATCGGTGCAGATCTGCGGCGCGGATTTCCGGTGCCAGTCGTTGATCGCGTTCCTGATCGAGCCGTCGGCGCCGGGCAGGCAGAAATCCACCAGCATCGTCGTGCCGCCGGTGGCCGCGGCCCAGGTGCCGGACTCGAAGGTCTCGGCCGCGGTGGTGCCCATGAAGGGCATCTCCAGATGGGTATGCGGGTCGATCCCGCCGGGGATCACGTAGGCGCCCTCGGCATCGACGTAGGTGTCGCCCTTCAGGTCCGGGCCGATCGCCTTGATCGTCTCGCCCTCGATCAGCACGTCCGCCTTCCACTGGCGGTCGGCGGTCACCACGGTGCCGCCCTTGATGACCTTCGTCATGTCGTTTCCCTCAACGTTCCGGCCGTAGCCGGGTTCATGTCCCGCGAATCCGGTCAGATGCCGGATTGCGCATCCAGGGCGTCGCGCGCGGCATGGCGCGCCTTTGCCAGTTCAATCCGTTTCATCTCGACATCGAGCGCCAGCATTTCTTCCTCCAGCCGCCGCGATCCGTGCTTGGCCGCGAAGACGAGCACGGACAACAGCGCGGAGGCTATGGCTCCTGCAGCAGTTGCAAGGGTCGATATCGCTGTTGCAGATTCCAGCGTAGCCACGAACGGTTCCTCCAGCACGATGCTGGATTGGCTCTCGTCGATCCAAAGCTCGAACTCGGCCAAAAGGACCTGCCGTGCCTCCGATCCAGGCTCCGCAGCCAAGGCCATGATCCGGCGGTAGAGGTCGAAGGCTTCGGGTAGCGGTGCCAGGTGCATGTCGAATGACGCAATCAGCCGTTCCGCCACGGTTGCGCGGTCCTCGGCCTTGCTCAACCGGGCGATCCTGGCGATCTGCTCGGTGAAGTCCGGGGCGCTCACATGGTAAAGGAAAGCATCGCGCTCGAATTCCATTTCGGCCAATTGGCTGCCGAGGCTCTGGACCTCTGCCTCGAGGTCTTCGATGCGCTGCTGCGCCTGCCAGGCGGCGAAGCCCAGAAGCGCCGCGGCGATGGCGGCCAGCAGAAGCCCGGCCGCCACCCGCATCGTCATTCGACAACCTCGGCCGTCTCCAGAACCGCGTGCAGAAGCACGTCGGTCCCGGCGGCGGCCCAGTCCATGGTGATCTCCTCGGCCTCGTTATGGCTCAGCCCGTCCTTGCAGGGGCAGAAGATCATCGCGGTCGGCGCGATGTCGTTGATCCAGCAGGCGTCATGCCCCGCGCCCGAGACGATGTCGCGATGCGAATAGCCCAGATGCTCCGCCGCGCCGCGGACCCGGCCGACCAGCACCTCGTCGAAGGCAGGCGGCTCGAACTGGCCGACCACGTTGGTTGTCAAGGTGGTGCCGATGTCCTCGCAGAGCCCCGGCGCGCGCTCGTAGAACTCCGCCTCCATCGCCGCGAGCACGTCCGGCAGGTGCGAGCGGAAATCGACGGTGAAGACTGCCTTGCCGGGGATGATGTTGCGCGAGTTCGGGTAGACCTCGACATGGCCGACCGCGCCGACCGCGTTCGGCTGGTGCTTCATCGCGATCTCGTGCGCCAGCTCGATCAGCCGCGCCATGCCTCGCCCCGCATTCTTCCGCATCGGCATCGGCGTGGTTCCGGTATGGCTCTCCTTGCCGGTGACGGTGCATTCGATCCAGCGCAGTCCCTGGCCATGGGTGACGACGCCGATATCCAGTCCTTCCGCCTCTAGGATCGGGCCCTGCTCGATATGCAGTTCGAACATCGCATGCATCTTGCGAATGCCGACCTCTTCCTCGCCGATCCAGCCGATCCGCTCCAGCTCGTCGCCGAAGCGCTTGCCCTCCGCATCCGTCCGGTCATAGGCCCAGTCCAGGTCATGCCGCCCGGCGAAGACGCCCGAGGCCAGCATCGCCGGGGCGAAGCGCGCGCCTTCCTCGTTGGTCCAGTTGACCAGCACGATCGGCCGGCGGGTCTTCACCTCCATCGCCTGCAGCGTGCGCAGCACTTCGAGACCGCCGAGCACGCCGAGCACGCCATCGTATTTCCCGCCGGTCGGCTGGGTGTCGAGATGCGAGCCGATATAGACCGGCAGCGCCTCCGGGTCGGTGCCGGGCCGCGTCGCGAACATCGAGCCGATCCTGTCGACGCCCATCCCGCAGCCCGCCGCCTCGCACCAGGACTTGAACAGCGCGCGGCCCTCGGCATCGGCATCGGTCAGCGTCTGGCGGTTGTTGCCGCCGGCCACGCCCGGCCCGATCTTCGCCATCTCTTCCAGGCTGTCCCAGAGCCGTTCCGGATCGATGCGCAGATTCTGCCCGTGCTTCATGATCGTCTCCTGCTGTTGCGGAGCCTCCGGTCCGCGAGTCCCCGGGAGGCTGCGGGAAGGCTGCACGATCGGTCAATAATTTCCTGAACGATCGTGCAGAAACCTGCTGAATTTTCCGCAGCGCTGCCGCAGGATGACCGCAAACCGGGCTTTGCCGCAACGGCGCGTCCGGGCGGCGGCGGCGGAGATTGCATCCCCGGGCCGGGCTGAGCCCTGTCTGGGGCAGGGCACAGGGAGCATGGCGCGGGACAGTGGCGGGCAGGGAAAAGGGCATCCAGCTGAGGAACCGCGAGCAAACCGTCGCGCGGATCCTAGCGGCCGCGGAGCGGGTCTTTGCCGATTACGGCTATGCCGGGGCCTCGATCAGCCGGATCGCGGCCGAGGCCGGGGTGCCGAAATCGAATGTCGTCTATTACTTCGAGACCAAGGAACGGCTCTACCGCCGGGTCGTCAGCGACATCTTCGAGATCTGGCGCGCCGCCGCCGACCGGATCCGGCCCGGCAGCGAGCCGCTGGAATCTCTCGCCGACTATATCGACGTGAAGCTGGAGCTCGCCCGCACCCGCCCGCATGGATCGCGCGTCTGGGCCAACGAGATCATCCAGGGCGCGCCGATTGTGCAGGACTACCTGGAGACCGAGCTGAAGGCCTGGACCGAGGACCGGATCGCGGTGATCGCGCTGTGGATTGACGAAGGACGCCTGCGTCCGGTCAGCCCGCGCCACCTGCTCTATGCGATCTGGGCGGCGACCCAGCACTATGCCGATTTCTCCCGCCAGATCGAGACGCTGAACGGCGGCGCGCCGCTTGGCCCGGCGCAATGGGACGAGACCCGCGCGGCCGTGAAGGACCTGCTGCTCGACGGTTTGCGGCCCCGCTGAACATGGCTGAACGGCGGATCCCGAGGGGATCCGCCGCCTTGCCTGCTGCGGGATGGCTCATTTCGCCAGGGCGAGGGCTCCGCCGCCGATCAGGGCCTGGACCAGCAGGGCGACGGCCCAGAAGGCGGG
>NZ_JAATVU010000122.1 GCF_013184745.1 Mangrovicoccus sp. HB161399 | reverse complement strand
CCGCCGCGGCTTCGAGCATCGTGTTGCCTGCCGCCAGTTCCCGGATCCGGGCCCCGACCCTGCCGCGCGGGATTGCACCGACCTTCGGGCCGACGTTGCGAAGCAGCCCGCGCAGCGGCATTTCCGGTGCGGCCATGCCGTTCTGGATCGACTTGCGCGCAGCCAGGATGGCGCGGACCTCCTGGGCAGGGATCGGCCTGCAGTGGACCGGTCGGAGCCAGCCGGGGCGTAATAGGCGCGCGATCCCTTCCGCATCGCGCCTGCCGGTCTTGACAGGCATGGCCTTGACGGCGCCCTTCACCTGTCGCGTTTCCATGAGGACAGCGGATGGGCCCGCCCCCGACAGTGCCCGGTGCAGCCATTGCGGCAGTGGTCCGGCCTCGGGCCCGAACGCCTCCACGGTGCCTTCAAGCCCCCGAAGCATGGCAGCCGACGGTTCCGGCTCGCTGCCCACCTCTGTTTCATCCCGTCATCCTCCGTGAGAGTTCGATACGGGAAAGCGCAACTGCACGCGCAGAACCTGGCAGGTGGCAACTGTAAAGTTGCGTCCGACCCGTTACGGGATCTCATGGCCTGAATGTGACTGAGATCGACCCCCGGACCCCAGCCTAGGCCGATGTTCACCTTGCCGCCATTGCGGGGACCAAGTCGTTCCCCGCAATGCCGTTGCAAGAGCCGGGTCGAAGCGAGGAAGATTGCCGAGAAGAAGGTTTGCGGGCAGCGCTCATAACGGGTCGCGGCCCTCCGCCAGTCCTTCAGCCTGCCGAACATGATCTCGATCCGGTTGCGGCGCTTGTACCTGCGCTTGCCGTGCAGAACGGGCGTCTTCCGTTTCTTCCGGCCCGGGATGCCGGGACGCATGTCCTTGTCCTGCAAGGCTTCTACGAACCAGTCGGCATTTGCCATTATTCGCCATTGTCGCTTGGACCAATGGCGCAACATGGCTCATTAGCCACTATCCCCGGGCAGCCACCTCGCTTTGGGCAATCCGCTGGCCGGCGCACGCGCCCGGATATGGCCGCCGGCTGGTCCGGCAGCCGGGAACGGATCGATGGACCGGCAGTCGCCGTTGCCGCCCGGACCAATGGCGCGGCATGGCCCGCCTGCCGCGGATGGCGTGCCGTTTCGTCCCTCCCGGGAGATTGCTGCGCCATGCCCTGCAGGGCAAGGGGTCATGCCGCCCCCGGTGCGGCCGGTCAGGCGTGCAGGCCCCCCTTCTTGAGGCCCGGGCCGGACGCCGTGCGATGGGCTTCCGGGTGGGCCGCGCCGATCCTCGCCGCGGTCTCCTCCCCGTGCCCGTCAGCCAGGCCGGCCATGATCCGGGCGAAGACGCCCCTGCCGCTCCGCCGCTTCCAACGGTTGCAGGGCTTTTCCGGGGCCGTCGCGGCGCCGCTGGCGCCACGGTCCCCCTCAACTGTCAGGGCCTTGCTCCCTTGGCACGTCCCGCCACCGCAAGCCATGGCGATTGATGAAGACAGTGCCGCTCGGGGCGCGGCGTCCGCCGGCCCGGGGCTTGCCGTGCAACTTCGGGAAGCAGGGCCCGAGACGCGCCATCTGCGTGCCGCTCAACCGGAGGAGATCAGACATGTTCGCCGCCCGTTTCCGGGCGGTGCCTCACGCCAGCCAACCAAATCAATGGGTCCTGACCGTGGTCCCTGCCTGGCAGCGGTCAAGGTATTGGCAATCGTGCCGCCACTGCTCTGAGGCCCACGACGAACGCCGCCATGGAGATCGTCTGGTGGTCGATGCCGGATCGGCTCAGGACGCAGCCTCGCAGTCGGCACGATGCGCATGGCGCCGCGGAACCACTGCACAGCACCGGGCCTGATCCGTCATTCGGAGCGAGGGGTCCGCCATCGGCGACGGCAGGCGCCTGCTGGAGACCAGGAAAGCCGCGGCTTCGATGAGGAGAAGGCGGAACGGCCTGGAGTTCATGCCGATCCGCAGCAGCGGGTCGAACGGGGCAATCGAGGGGCGATTGGACGAGAACGTGTTCCAGGGTGCGGGCGTCAAGCAACGATGCGGCGTATCTGTCGCGGCGGAGGACGGCATCGACGTTGGGGACATGGCGAGCCTTCGCCGGAAGCTCCGAATGGCCGGCGATCCCCGACGGTCTGCCACCCCGCCCGATGGGGGCGGGGGTCGGCGGCAGCGCGCATGTCCCGGGCCGCGAGCTGGCGAAGCTCGGCCACGAGGCCAAGTTCATTCCGCCCGCCCATGTGATTCCCTTCGCGAAGCGGCGGAAGAACGATGCCGCCGTCACGGAAACGATCTGCGTGGGGCGGTTGCGGCAGCAAGGGCCACCTGCATGGAAGGCCCCGAAAGCCAAACGACTTCACGAAATCGTATACGATTGTATTGCAAAAAGTTCTCGATATCCCCGTGAAATGGAAATAAACGCGCAGACTTTGAGACCCTCTTTGGAATTTTGAACCATGTACGACATCTTGGGCGCGACGGTTTCGATGGGCGTGGTCGCGATGGCGGCCATTGCGACACGGTCGATCATTCCAGCTCCGGACACGGCAAAGCAGCCCCGGGAGCGGACCGCTGCGATCGAGACATTGCGCGCAGCTGCGAAACGGGCCGTTGCCGCAAAGGAAGAGCTGGACGCCCTCGAACCGCGCGGAGGTGGCGACGTCGACGATCTGCACAGCCTGCCGTCCGAAGGCTGGGTCGGATTCGACATTCCGCCGAGCCGTCCCCATGGCAACTGGGTTGCCTGGAGGTTCCGCAGCGGCTTCGCGCAAGTGGCGGACACCCGGCCCTGTGCCGAAGAAATCGATGCCTTCATTCAGGCGCTTGCACAGCCTTTCGATCCGTCGCAGGACCTGGTCGAGATTGAACTGCAGCGGGAGCCGGGCGGACCGCAGGGCCATGGCATCATATCCGTCGGCGCCAGCGTGATTTCCGGCGGCCATGCCAGCTACTTCAGCTTCGGACGCCTGGATCGCGGAGCCACGGCCTGGCTGGCCAGATCCTACAGCAGCGACATGCCCATCGCGGCCGAGCTCCTGCGGCTGGCCTCCGACGGCAAGCGCCATGTCGCGGAGATTGCCTGCCTCATGCCGTCCCGGGGGGAACGGTTGCAATACAGGCTTTGACCGAAGCGCCCGTCCGGTCCTGACCGGCGCACGGGGCGGCACTGCCCGCGTGGCAGCGCGCAATCGCGGCTTCGCAAGATCTTTAAACTCGCTTTTTGGATGCATGTTTCGTATTTCAGGCATCGTCCGGTTGATCCGGGCGCCTGGCGAGCTTCTCCCCAAAGTCTGCGCGCCGGGCCGCGCTGCGGTTGATCCATGCGACCGCAGCGCACCCCTGCGAAATCTCACTGCGCCCGTTGCCGCTGGAGAACCGGCCCATCGGACGAGAGGAGCCACGGTCACGGAACGCCCGCGAAGTCCCCATGGATTAACGCCTTTACCGGGAAATTAATTTTCGTAAATTTACTTAAAATTGTCGCGTCCAGCCTCGATTCGGCGTATGAATTGAGACTTTGGTAGCAGCTCTGGAATTTTGCCTCATGCATGACCACCTCAGCCAAGCGCTGTTCATGTGTGTATTGGTTCTGGCCGCAGTTGCGGCACGGTCGATGTTGTCCTCGCAGGAAAGGACGAAGCAGGCCAGGATGCGGGACTGCCCCGTCGAGACATTGCAAACGGCAGCAAACCGGGCCGTCGCCGCCAGTGAAAAACTTGGCCGTCTCGGGCCGGGCTGGGCTGGCCATGGCGGCTTCGGGCTCCGCAGGCGGGCTGCGGCGGAGTGGCTTGAATCCGGCATTCCGCTGAACCGTCCCGAGGGGAACTGGGTCGCCTGGACGTTCCGCGGCGGCACCGCCATCGTGAAGGACACCCGGCAATGCGCCGGGGAGATCGACGCATTCATGCGGGCGCTCGCCGGGCCATTCGACCCCTTGAACGATCTGATCGAGATAGAGCTCCAGCGGGAAAAGGAACGTCCGCATGGCCGCGGCATCATTTCCGTCGGCGCCACCGTGATCTCCGGCGGACGGGCCAGCCACTACACCCTCGGACGGTTGGATCGAGTCGCCACAACCTGGCTGGCCAGGACCTATGGCAGCGACATGCCCATCGCGGCCGAGCTCGTCCGGCTGGCCTCCGACGGCAAGCGCTACGCCATCGAACTCGCCTGTTTCATGCCCTCGAGAGAAGAGCGGAGCCAGTACAAGCTGTGACGGAACCGCACCGCGCTTCCCCTGCTGCCGCGAGGCTCGCTACGGCAGTGTCGGCCTGTGTTCCACCTGCATCACCGGAAAGGAAAGGCAGAGTTCCAGAGTTCGAATGCAGGATCTATAATTTGAAATGTGGTCTTCACGGAAGGCCCACGCATGCTGGGCGCCCGGCGAGCCTCTTCCCAAAATGCGCGAGCCAGGCCGCGGTGCGGTTCCGTCCTGTTGCCGCAGCGCACCCCATGGAGAATTCCGGTTGTCCTGGCTCGGCGAGGCTCAGCGGCAGGGGCAGGCTCGTTCAGCCCGCAGCCTCATGAACACTGCCGATGCGATGGAGGCCGACGCGCAGCTCCAGCGCGGCGCCGAAAGCTATCCGAGGGCCAGCACGACCGGCGTCCGCGGCGCCGCGGTGGAGCTGCGCCTCAGCCCGGTCCGTGTCGAGCGGAGCCTGATCCGCCGCCAGCCGCCGGAGCCGGAAGACGGCCACGCGGCCGAGACGATTTGGGAATTCCAGCGCTGCATCGTCGTCGAACACAAGGCGCGCCGCGGGCGGGTCCATGTTGCCACACCGGGCGTTGTCCGCCGCGCCAAGGGTGACCGCTGCAAGCTGCTCCGCGAACACCGGGCGGCCGTGCAGACCGCCAAGCAGCGCGCCCTGCACCACATCCAAGCATTGGGACCGGGCAGGCTGATCCAGCAGAAGGCGCAGAGACATGACTGACCACCCGGTGTTGGAGAAGCCAGATGCGCACCAGTCTCCTTCCCCATGGGCAGCGCCTGGCAACAATCTTGTGAGGAAGGCGCGGCAGCAAGAAGGCCTCGTGACAACCGTCGCCAAACATCGCAAGATTCAACCGAAAGGAGAGTCCTGCATGAAGCCATACCTTACGGGCCGAATCCGCTTCCGGGTTTTGAACCGTCTGTTCCGTGCTCCTCTCATCGTCGTCCAAGTCGAAGAGAGCATCCCGCAGAGTCCGGCATGGCTTGTCGACGATCCTGCCGGGACAGCGCAACACTGGAGGGATGCGCGGCCCGGCGAAGTCGACCCCGCGCAAAGCATTTTCGCGGTCAATGCTGCGAGATAAATGCGCGCGCGCTTCGCGCTCGGGCCTGCGGGAACGATCGAAGCCACCTGGTGTCAGCTCGCGCAAACCATCTGCCGACGGCGCGCTGCTTGTTTTCACCAGCGGCGGCCATCGGTTCGATAGGGTTGGGAGAAGGATCTGACGCCCCTCCCCCGGCCATTCACTCCCGAAGAACTCCCCGACCGATGGGTGCGCGGCGCCGCGGCAGCGCGGGCCGGGTGCCAGGCGGGCGGGAGCCCGCTCTTCCGCATTCCGGATCCGCGCCCATGCCGACTTCCGGTGGCAGCCGTTGACGTGATCGAGGCATGGCTGGCCGCGCAACCGGATGCCGCCGCGGAAGCCATGCCGAGTCCCGGACCGGCGAAAATTTCAGACGGCCACATTCTCGGCTTTCGGCGCATGCACCACAGGATGCCGAAGCCAAGGCAATTGCCGCCTGGCGCCGCGAGCACCTGCCCGCTGGACGTTGCACCGCTCCGCGACGTCCATGCCGGAGACCGGGCCGGACGGGCGATCACCTGAACCATGCGGCACATCGGCGTCACCGTGCTCGGCGCCCGGTACCCGCGACGGGCCGAGACCTGGCCCTGCCGCGTTTCCCGCAGCCGGCGGCGTGCCAAAGGCCGCATCGTGCTCCGCTGGGCGCATGCCGTCGTCATTGCCCGTTCCCCCCACCTCGTGCCAGCTGCAACGTTCGCGCACACGACGGCGGGACGGACTGGCGCGATCCTCAGCCTGGCCCGGGACCAGGCGGGCTTCCAGCTCGGCACAATCAATCTGGGGCTGCCGGACGGCAGAACGCGGAGGGCGCGTGGCGGTGCCGTCGATCCAAACCAGCCGTGCGGCGCCGCTGGACGCGAAGCCCGCAGCGCGGACTGGCCATGTGACCGAATTCAACGGCAAGCTGGCGGAGAGCATCAAGACGGCCTCCGCCAAGGACACCGCCCGGGCTGGCCTTGGCAGGTATCCGCCAGCCGCCCAACACGGCGGCCACAAGGGCCCGGATCGAGTTCGCATGCCTGCATCCGGGCCATTCGAACGTGCAGATCACGTGCAAGGCCCGTGCCCAAGTCATGCCCTGCCATATGCCCACGGCAGCCTCGGCGTCGGCGGGCGGCCCGGCCGGGGATGTCCAATGCCGGCATTCCAGGTTCACGGAGCCGGAGACCGCTTCGCAAATGCTGTTTTACGTTCCGGTTTCGACCACATTTCCAACTGGTTGCGTGGTGGGTGATGACGGGCTCGAACCGCCGACCACTTCGGTGTAAGCGAAGCGCTCTACCAACTGAGCTAATCACCCGACGCAGGCTGTGGCTTAGCGAAAGCCCATGTCCGATGCAAGCGGGCGCGGTCAGGCGGAACCGAAGCGCTCCAGCTCCACGGCGATCTGCACCAGGCGGGCGGCACCCTCCGGATTGCCCGCCAAAGCGGTTTGCACCGAACCGAATTCAACCAGAAGAGCGGCCGCCCGCAGCGCGTGACCAAGGCCGGCATCCCGTTCGAAGCCCTGGAGAATGTCCATCATGTCGCGCAGCGAATGACGGAGGGCCGGATGCTGGCCCTCTATTTCCGTATCCATCATGCAAGGAGAGTCCCAAATCGGTTCGGCATTCCATTACAGGTATGTCGGCACCTGCGTTAGTCCCGCAACCGCGTGACAATCCCTCCCGATCCGGCCTGCAGGATGCCGCTGGCGATGCCTGCGAGGACAAGGGCGGTGCGGTCGCGCACGCCGAACTTGGCGAAGATGCGGCGCACCAGCGTGTCGACCGTGTGGCGCGACAGCCCCAGAAGCTCGGCCATCACGCCGTTGCTCTTTCCGAGGGCGATCAGATCCAGCACCTCGCGCTCTCGCCGCGACAACCCGCCGCGCGGCTCCACCGGATGCCCCGAGATCGCGCAATGGCGCTGATGCGCCGCCTGGGCCGCAAGTTGCAGCGCCGCGGCGGTGTCCTTCGCCGGACTGGCCGCGAATCCCGCGAAGACCAGCCCATGACGGAGGCCCGGACCGAAGACGCCGAAGACCAGGCCCGGTCCCGGCAGGCGGCGATAGGACTCGGGCTGGCGCGCGACCCCGGGCGCGCCGGCCCCGCCCCATCCGGACGGGGTGCCTCGGGCAAGAGCCATTTCGGCCAGCGGATCGCCGCGGAGGCGGGCGAGCATGACACCCTCCCAGGCCGGGGCCGCCGACCAGACCATCGGCGCTGCGGGCTCTTCGTCGCCGGCGTGCAGCAGCTCGGACATGCTGTATTGCAGCCAGACCGCCCCGTGCTCGCGGAAATGGCCGAAAAGCGCAGGCCAGAGCTCTGCGGCATCGGTCATCGCGGCAAGGCTTCTCTGCAGGTTATCGAGAGTCATCGCTGACCTTCGCCCTCAGCCCCGAACCGGACCGCGGCGCGCCAGCCACGGCAACGGGGCAACCGGAGAAAGGGTGACTCAGCATCGCCCCCGGCGCAACCGGTGAAATCGGCCCCGCCGCTCCTGACCTTGCTCCGGCTCCCGGACCTGCGCGCGCAGGTCGCGCCGGTCAAGGACATGGACAGGCGCCCCCGAGGGCAGGCAAGCCCGCGCGTCCGCCTGAGTCTTCCGAATGGGGAGGATCGGCAGACGGTCCGGGGGAGTCCGGACCGGTCCGCGCCAGGGGCAATTCCTCAAGGCGAGGATTTGAGGGCCGGACGGGCGGAACCCTGCCCCGCGACTGCCATCCAGTTCTGCCCCATGGCGAAAGTGCTCTCCAGCCTGCCGCTCCGGCAGATCGGGCCATTGAACGCCGCTGGCCCGAGCGACCATGGCGAGGCGGCCCAGTGTCCAACATCCTCCGGATGGCAGGGTCGGACTGGCCGGTGCCCGACTTCTCCACGATCAGCCGACGCCGAAGCGAGACGGGACCGTGGCCCCGGTGGCGCCGCCGAAGCCCGATGAATGAGTGGCTTGCCAGGAAGCACGCCCCCATCGCCGCCCCCAGAGCCGCAAGGTCCATCTGGCGATGGCCAAGGCGGCAGGCGGCATCCGGGCGGTGGAATTCACCTCCTGCCGCGAAGGTGACAGCCCTGTGCTTGCCGAACTTCTCGACCAGATCCCGCAGGGCGAGGAGATCGGCACCGTCACCGGCAAGTTGCCGACGGATGCGCCGTTGCCCATCGGGCTCGAACCGCTGGCGGCTGCGCGGCGCGCCATTACGCCGATGGCTGGCCTCGAAGATCGCCCGCATCCCGGGAAGAAGGCCGTCCCGCGCTGCCTGGCGCGCCACGACTGGAACCAGCTCGTGCTGGCCGAGAGCACCCGGCACAGCGCCCCCCCCCGAGCGCGACCCGTCCGGGCGGGCAAGCCGCGCGATGGCGGCGTGTGCCACGGCGCGGCGCCGGTCAGGTCGCGCCGCCGCCCATCGGGTTCGGACCGATGGCGCCGCGATGGGCAGCTCCGAGGGACCTGGCCTGCGCCGATGCCGTCCGCATGACCTCTGCCTCTTCCTTCGGGCGGCGGAGTTCGGACAGCTCGGCAGCCCCGGCCTGCTGCAGCCGGATCGCCCCGGCCGAGCCCGCGGCGGCGAGTTCGGGCCGCCAGCCCTTCAGCTGCGGCGGCGTCACGCCGAGCTCGCGCGCGACGCCGGCCTGGGTGGCGCCCGGCCCGGACAGGCAAGCGACGGCCTGCTCCCTGAACCCGGCGGCGGGGCTGTCTGCTCAAGTGGGGTCCCTCTTTCTGGGAAGAATGCAACTCCCAGCCCGGGATCCGCGGGCAAGGTCAATCCTGTGCATTTTGGCTGATCCGGACGCCTGGCGAGCTTGCCTCCAAAGTCTCCGCGCCAAACCGCACTGCGGCTTGTCCATGACGCCGCAGCGCTCCCTCGCGGGCTCTTCACGGGCGCACACCCCTTCTGCGGCCTTTAATTTGATTTTTACTTCTAAAGTTGTCGATTGGATGCGCAGTTTCGGGTATGCGTTAACCATTTGGTAACGAATTTGGAGTCGCGCCTCATGCATGATCCCCTCATCCAAGCCCTGTTCATGTGTGTATTGGTGATGGCCGCAGTCGCGGCGCCGTCGATTTCGTCCTCTCTGGAACGGACAAAGCAGGCCAAGATGAGGGAATGCCCCGTCGAGACGCTGCAAATGGCAGCAAACCAGGCCATCGTCGCGAAGGAGGGTCTGGATCCTCCCGGGTTGCTCTGGGTTGGCCGTGACAGCGCCGGACTCCGCAGACCGGCTCCTGCGGAGTGGATCGAGTCCGCCATTCCGCTGAACCGTCCCGAGGGGAACTGGGTCGCCTGGAGATTCCGCGGCGGCAAAGCCAGCGTGAAGGGCACCCAGCAGCACTCCGGGGAGATAGACGCGTTCATTCGGGCACTCGAGAAGCCGTTCGACTCCTTGCACGGCCTGATGGAGATCGAGCTCCAGCGGGAACCGGACGGCCTGCACGGCGGCATCATCTCCGTCGGTGCCACCGTGATCTCCGGCAACCGGGCCAGCCATTACAGCCTCGGCCGCCTCGACAGCGTCGCCACGTCCTGGCTGGCCTCGACCTATGGCAGCGACTTGCCCATCGCGGCCGAGCTCGTCCGGCTGGCCTCCAACGGCCGCCATTATCGCATCGAGATTGCCTGCCTCATGCCATCGCGCGGACAGCGGGCACAGTACGCGCTTTAAGGGAATCGCCCCGCGCGGCCGTTCCCGTCGCGCGGGGCGGAGACGCAGCGCCGTTGCCGACCCAGGGCATGGCCGCGTCCCTGATGTGCCATGGTAGCGGAAATGGCGCATTTTGCGGCTGAGCCCGCGCATCTGAAGTGGTCCACCCACAATGCGCGAAGTCCGGCAGGATTCCGGTGGACAGGAGGACTGCGGAATGTATGGAAAGCGAGAGAAAGCAGAAGACATCGCCACCAAGCTTCGGCAAGTCCGGGTGCTGCATGGCCAGGGCGCGTCGATGGCCGGTGCGGTGCCCGGATCGGGATATCGCAGCATGCGTTCTGCCGGTGGCGGAAGCGGCATGGCGGGATGAACCGGGCGCGGCTGCCGCGGCTGAAGGAACTCGAGAAGGAGAACCCGAGGCTGCGGCGGGCGGTGTCCGACCTGACGCTCGGGAAGCTGATCCTGGCCGAGGCTGCCCGGGGAAACTTCTGGGTCCTCCGCGCCGCCGCGAGTGCGCGGAGCATGTGCGCGAGACGATCGGCACCTCCGAGCGCAGGGCCTGTCGGGTGCCCGGCCAGCCTCGCTCCACGCAGCGCAAGCCGCCACAGGGCCGGGAAGATGAGGCGCGGCTGACCGTCGGCGTCATCGGGCTGGACCGGGAATGTGGCCGCTACGGCTGCCGCCGGATCGCCGCGCTGCTGCGCCGGGCGGGCTGGCAGGTCAACCACAAGCGGGTGGCACGCATCTGGCGGCGCGAGGGTCTCAAAGTCCCGCACAGGCAAAGGAAGCGTGGCCGGCTCCGGCTGAACGACGGCTCCTGCGTGCGGCTGAAGCCCGGGCACCCCGACCATGTCCGGCCCTGCAGCTTCGTGCAGGACCGAACCAGCGGCGACCGGGCCTGCCGGACGCTCAACATCCTCGACGGGCATGCGCGGGAGGCGCTGGTGACACCATCCATCCTATCGGCCTTGATGCTGCAACCGCCCCCCGACGGCATCGCTGTGCCAAGGTGGGATCGCAACAATCCGAATTGGGAGGCGGCCATGCCGGAGAT
>NZ_JAATVU010000121.1 GCF_013184745.1 Mangrovicoccus sp. HB161399 | reverse complement strand
CACCGGCAGCGAAGGACATCATTGCGGCACAGGAAACGGATGCCGCGAAACGGCTGAATTTGGTCATGGTCTTCCTCCCTAGGCCCCGCCTCCCGAGCAGGACAATTCATGTCAGAACGTTTAATCCAAGTGTGCAGTTTTAGAAATCGAATTTTCCAGTTGATATTCAGTTTGTATCACTTCATGTCATTCACAGTGAAATTTCCTGTTCGGAGCACCATCATGGACCGACCGACAATCGCCGATCTCGCCGAAGCCGCAGGGGTCTCGGTCTCGACGGTCAACCGGATTCTTTCCGGCAAGGGGGCCGTCAAGGCGACGACTGTGCAAAGGGTTCAGGGCGCCGCGGAAGAGATCGGCTTCCACGGCCTCGGCGCCATCGAGGACAGGATGCGCAAGAAAGTTCCGCATTACCGGCTGGGCTTCCTGCTGCAGCAATCCAGCCGCGACCTCTACCAACTCTTCGGCCGCAAGGTCGTCGCCGCCTGCCGGGACCGGCGCGAGGAAGTCATCGAGCCCCTGGTCGACTTTGTCGATCTCCTGACACCCGAGAACATAGCATCCCGGCTGACCGCGCTCGGCAAGGAATGCGATGCAGTGGCCATCATCGCAGCGGACCATCCCGTGGTCGGCCAGGCAATCCGCGAATTGAGCGAGCAGGGAAAGCCGGTGGTGACCTACATCACAGACCAGTCCGCGCCGGAGCGCGCCGCCTTTGTCGGCACCGATAACTGGAAGCTCGGCCGCACCGCCGCCTTCCTGATTGCCGGGATGACGCAGGGCCCCGGCCGTGTCGCCGTGTTCAACGGCAACCACCGCTACCAGTGCCAGGACATCTCGGATGCCGCATTCCGGTCGTACATGCGGGAAAATGCACCCGAGCTGGCCATCGAGGACAGTCGGCCGACCAATGAGGATGCGGCGCGTGCCCACGAAATGGTATGCGAACTACTGGAGCGGACTGACGACCTCAGCGGCATCCTGATCCTCGGCGGCGGGATCTCCGGGGTGCTGCGCGCCTTACGGAAGGCACCGGCAGAGGCACGGCACCGGATTCGCGTGGTCTGCCGCGACATCGGCCCCGAGACCCGCAAGGGCCTGACAGAGGGGCTGATCACCGCGGCGCTGTGCCATCCGCTCGACGGGACATCGGAAGTTCTGGTGAGAACCATGGTGGAAGTGCTCAGCAACAGGTCGCCAGCCGCACCGGTGATGCGCATCATGCCCTTCGAGATCATCACGCCGGAAAATGTCTAGTTCTCATGACCGCAGCGAGACCTAGCCCGGTCGGCAAGTCCACTTGCTGAGTTGCAGACTCTCGGCGCATTCTGCAGCTCCACGCACACGATCATGTCGCGTGACGGCTAGGCCTTCCCCGTCCGAGCTGCGAGGCGCTTGCGCGTGGCAGCTAGTCACCTGAATCTAAAGTCCCTGACATACGGTCTTTTGGCAGAAGCGCTTCACTGAGGCGAGAATTTCGTCTGCGGACTTGTGCCAGCGATAGGGCTTGGGTTCCTCGTTGTGGGCTTCGATGAAGGCGATGATATCGGCCTCGAGTTCGGCGACCGAGCGATGTACGCCACGCTGGATCTGCTTGCGGGTCAGCTCGGCAAACCACCTTTCCACCTGGTTCAGCCAGCTGGCCGAGGTCGGGGTGAAATGCACGTGCCAATGCGGACGGCGGGCCAGCCACGCCTTGACCCTCGGCGTCTTGTGCGTGGCGTAGTTATCCATGACCAGATGCACGTCCTGCCCTTCGGGCATCCGCCGGTCGAGCTCCTTGAGGAAATCCAGGAATTCGCTCGCACGATGGCGCTTGTAGCATTTGCCGATCACGGCACCAGTGGCCACGTCCAGCGCGGCGAACAGGGATGTCGTGCCGTTGCGGGCGTAGGTATGGGTCCGCCGCTCCGCCACGCCCGGCGCCATGGGCAGCACCGGCTGTTCGCGATCCAGCGCCTGGATCTGGGATTTCTCGTCTACGCACAACACGATGGCCCGGGTTGGCGGCGACATGTAGAGCGCGACGACGTCATGGACCTTGTCGACGAACAGCGGATCGGTGGAGAGCTTGAAGGTCTCGCAGCGATGCGGCTGCAGGCCGAACGCGTTCCAGATCCGGCGGACCGTGGTGTGCGACAGCCCGGTCCTCGCAGCCATCGACCGGATCGACCAGTGTGTCGCGTCCCGGGGCGTGCTTTCCAGCGTCCTTTTGATGACCTCCGCCACCTGTTCGTCCGAAACCGTGCGTGGACGGCCTTCACGGTATTCATCGGAAAGCCCCTCGAGCCTCTGCTCCGCAAAGCGGCGGCGCCATTTGCCCACCGTGTGCTGGCTGTGGCCGAGTGAGGCGGCGATCTCCTTGTTGGACATCCCTTCGGCGCATCGCAGGACGATGCGGCAGCGGTCCGACAGTGATCGGGCCGCCTTGTGCCTGCGAAGCTGGGCTTCGAGGAATGAGCGTTCCTCGTCGCTGAGATCAATTGGAACAGCAACACGGCCACCCATCACATCCTCCCGCATCAGGCAGAACAGTGATGCAAACTTTAGTTCCAGGTGACTAGGGTCTGTTGACGTTTGAGAATTCCCAAATTCGGTTCTGTCTGATTCAAGCTTTCCAACAGGGGAGGCAAGCTTGATCCGTACCGTTCTCACCGACGCCCAGTGGGCCGCCATTGCGCCCCATTGTCTTGGCAGGGAGTGCGATCCGGGGCGCACTGGCCCGCAGCCACGTATGTTCGTCGAAGCGGTGCCATGGATCGCGCGCACCGGCTGCCCGTGGCGCGACCTGCCGCCCGAATTCGGGAAGGTGAACACCGTGTTCAAACGCTTCCGCCGCTGGGTCAAGGCTGACGCATTCCACATGATGTTCAAAGCGTTATCCGGAGATGGGGATTTTGAATGCGTGATGGTGGATGGCACCGTCGTCAAGGTCCACCGGCATGGACAAGGCGCAAAAGGGGGACTGCGGGCCAGGCCATCGGGCGCTCTCGCGGCGGTGTGACGACGAAGGTCATGGCGCTGACAGATGCGCTCGGCAACCTGATCGGCTTCCGTCTGATCCCCGGTCAGGCACATGACCTGCGCGGCACCGTGGCGCTGATCGCGCGGCTTGCGGGTGGAAAGCTTCTGGCGGATCGTGCGTTTGACGCCAATTGGCTGCGCGAAGCCCTCGCCAAAGCCGAGGTCGAGGCGGTGATACCGCCCAAATCCAACCGGCGCTTTCCGGCAGAGTTCGACCGCGACACGTACAAATGGCGCCACCTGATCGAGAATTTCTTCGGAAAGCTCAAGGAATGCAGAGGCATTGCCACTCGCTGCTTCAAGACCGACACGAGCTTCTCAGCGTTCATCGCCATAGCGGCAACCGTCATTCGCCTGCGGTGAACGTCAACAGACCCTAGTGGCCGCAAAAGTCGGCGCAGCAGAGTCCTGCAGCCGCTGCTGCCGATCGAGGGTTGCCGCAATATACTGGCCTGGCACGAACGACGTCACGGCGATCCTGCACAGGCGTGGCTGGGGGAGCGGATGGCGTCATGCGTGGCGGCCTGACAGCAAGAGGTCTCAGGCGTCCTCTTCCCCCGCATCCAGAGCGCGCAGCCCGGCCATCACGGCAAGACTGTGCTCCCGCAACGCTTCCGCGGCCGCTGCCGGATCACCCCGGCAGATCGCATCGATCTGCACCATCCGCCTGGACAGCGCCGCAGCGAGCCAGCCCGGTGAACTCGTCACGCGGAAATTGTGCCGCGCGTTGAGCATCCGAAGCCGTTCGAGCGTGTCCTGCGCCACTCCATGGCTGGAGATCCTGGCACAGGCCCTTGCCAAAGCACTCGTCGCCTCCGCGAAGGCCGTCACGTCGGAAAGGTCTGCCGCCGCCTGCAGCGCGCGGCCGATGCCCCTCAGCTCGAATGCGCCTCGGGCATCGATCCGCTCGGCGGCGAGGGTCACGCAGAGCGTTTCCACCAGCAGCCGGATTTCGGCATTCTCGATGGCTTCGGGAATGCTGATGGCCCGGACCCTTGCGCCGATGTTGGATCGTCGCTCCACGAGCCCTTCATGCGTCAGTTGCGCTAGCGCATCCCGCACGGCTCGGCGGCTGGCGCCGAACCGTTCCGCCAAGTCGATCTCGGGCAGCCGCTGGCCGGGCACGAATTCCGATGCGCGGATGCCCCTGCGCAATGCGGCGGCGATCTGCTCGGCGCGCACTGCCGCCTGCCCTGCCTGCGCTCCCATTCCTACATGCCCAGATCCTCGTTCACCAAGATGACGGTGATCTTTCCCTGCTCGACCGGCTGGTTGCCGTCGATGATCGTGGTGTAGCGCATCACCCCCCAGCCCAGCCCGTCATCCTTGCTGTGCTTCATCCGGTGCCGCATGGCATTCACCGGGCAAGCGAAATCGCGGATTCTGTCCAGCGCGGCCTCGACATTGCGGACGATCTTGTTGCAGCCAACAACCAGGATGACCTTCTTGGGCCCAAAGCACATGGCAGCCACGCGGTTGCCGGAGCCGTCGCAATTGACGATCGTGCCTTCCAGCGTGATCGCATTGGTGCCGGCCAAGTAGACATCCGACAGCAGGGTCTGGCGCTGCATCGCGCGGCGCTCTTCGCGCGGCGGGTTGTGTCCCTGCGCATTCGTGCGGACCGGGTTGATGAACTCGTTGGTGCCGCGCTCGGTCAGCGCCTCGAACACGCCGAGCTGGTTCAGGGTGACAGAATCGCCCCGGCCAAGCTTCGCGCCGGCCGGGATCAGGTCGAGGAGCAGCGCCAAGGCATCCTCCTTGGTCTCCACGAAATGGCCGTCCATGTATTTGGCCTTCAGATTCTGGACCACCATTTCCGCCCGCTCGCGGTTGTACTGGCGGATTTCCTTGCCGAGATCGATATCGCCCATAGCCATGTCGGTATTCCTTCCTGTGCATGATCTTGTGCACAATCTGGTGCGCATTGCGCGCCGCCGACATGCTTCATCACCCAGATGCAATGAAGCTGCACAAAATGCGACGGCGTGCCAAACTTTACTTCGGGCCGCCGACAATGGCGGCCCTGCCTTTCCGGAAGTCTTCACAGCATTCGGCAATCACCTCGGCGAGGCGGTCGATCTCGGAAGTCGCAGTATAGAGACCGAAGCTCGCCCGGCAGCTTGCCTCGATGCCGAACTGGCGGTTGACCGGGCGCGAGCAGAAACTGCCCGAGCGCACCGCGATGCCCGCTGCGTCGAGGGCAAGGGCAAGCGCCGCGGGCGCGGGGCCGCGCTCGAGCGTGAACGCGAAGAGCGGTCCGCGCCCGCGCAGCCCGCCGATGATGCGGAGCCCTTCCAGCCGACCTAGCCGGTCCGCCGCATGGTCGCGAAGCCGGGTCTCGTGCCCGCGGATTGTCTCCATCCCGATATCCATCAGATAGCCGAGTGCGGCGCCGAAGCCGATCTGGGGCACGATGGCAGGCGTGCCGGCTTCGAAGCGCAGCGGCGGGGCCGCATAGCTGGCCTCATCCAGCGTGACGTCGCGGATCATGTCGCCTCCGCCTTTCCAGGGGCGCATCTCGCGGGCCCGGTCCGACCGGATGTAGAGGGCACCCGAGGCGGAGGGGCCATAGAGTTTGTGCCCGGTCAGGGCATAGAAATCGCAGCCCATTGCCTCGACGTCGACCGAAGCGTGGACCGCGCCTTGGGCGCCGTCGACCAGTACCGGCACGCCGCGTTCGCGCGCGCCCCGGCAGATGGCCGCGACATCGGTCAGCGTGCCGACGACATTCGACATGTGGGTCACCGCGATTAGCCGCGTCCGCGGCGTCACCGCGTCCAGCACCGCCTGCGGATCGAGCCAGCCTTCCGCATCGCAGGGCACCCATTTCAGGACGGCTCCCTGGCGTTCGCGCAAGAAATGCCACGGCACGATATTCGCGTGATGTTCCATCGTGGACAGGATGATCTCGTCGCCGAGCCGGAGCCGCGGCGCCGCCCATGACTGGGCGACGAGATTGATGCCTTCGGTCGCGCCGCCGGTGAAGACGATCTCTTCCTCCGAAGCAGCCCCGATGAAGCGCGCAATCACCCCGCGCACCGTTTCGTAGCGTTCGGTCGCGATGGACGACAGTGTGTGAAGCCCGCGATGCACGTTCGCGTATTCCTCGGAATAGGCACGGGTGACCGCGTCGATCACGGCCCCCGGCTTTTGCGCCGAGGAGGCGGTGTCGAGATAGGCCAGCGGATGGCCGTTCACCTCGCGGGAGAGAATTGGAAAGTCCTTCCGGACGGCGGTGACATCGAGCATGGCTGGGTCCTCCCGGTGCTTCGGATGTCCGGACCCTGTCATTCCTGCGCCGCGCCGGAAACCCCAAAATGGATATTGTCATCACATATATGGAGAGCGTACCCCCTTGGGATCTCAGGCCCCGGAAGGTGCTGTAATCTTGATAATCTATTTATAATCAAGTTTGTGACTTGACATCTTTAACCTACAAGGAATCCATACCCGAGCCCCGACATCATAACTTTCCAATCATACATCACAAAAGTAGACCTCATTTTGGCCGCAGGGGCGCTATTGTTGCCGCAGGGCCGCAGTAGGAGGGCCGGGAATGAGCGAGATCGGAGCCGAAGAGACATGGGATGCCGGGCCGCTGGGATGCGGCGAACTTGCCGTGCTCCTTCGCCTGCGGCTGAAACGGATGCCGGGACAGGTCCTCCGTCTTGTCGCGACCGATCCCGGCGCCCTTGACGACATTCCCGCCTGGTGCCGGATGACGCGCAATTCCCTGCTCTGCCATGACCCTGCAACCAAGAGCTTCTGGATCAGGTCCCGCGAGGACTGGACCTGATACCGCCAATCCCTGGAGGAGATCCCATGCCGGGAAAATTCGTCGTTTCGATCAGCTGCGCGGCCGACAATGCCGACAAGGCGACCGTCGGTTTCGTCATCGCCAATGCCGCCGTGGCGTCGGACAAGGAAGCCGTCGTCTTCCTGTCGATCGAGGGAACCCGCCTGTCGCAGGCCGGATATGCCGAAGCCATTCACGAGGAGGGCTTTGCGCCGCTCGCAGAGCTGATGTCGAGCTTCGCCGAGGCCGGCGGGGAAATCTATGTCTGCTCGCCCTGCTTCAAGAAGCGCGGCCTCGACGCGGACGGACTGGTTGCCGGCGCGAAGATCGTCGGCGGCGCCAAGCTGGTGGAGTTCATGTCCGGGGATGCGCCCTCGGTTTGCTACTGAGGCCGCCGCCATGATCCCCTGGCGCCTCCTGTCGGCCATCTTCGCGGCCGCCTTCGCGGGCTATGTCGCCCTGTCCTTCGCGCTCTTCGAGATGCCGCAGACCCAGGCAGCAGCCGAGGAGTGCGGCTTCCTGCCGGGCGAGTTCGTCTCGGCCGGCACCCTGACCTATGCCCGCAATCACGCCTTCGCCGTCAGCTTCCTGCGCAAGGAGGAGTACTTCACTGCCGCGACCATCGGGCTGGCGGTGGCCTTCCTCGGTTTTGCCCTGTCCTCCGGCCGCCGCGGCGGTGTCGGCGCATCGGCGGGGATCGCCGCCGGAAGCGGCATGCTGGCGGTTGGCGCCCTGTGCATTTCCTGCCTGGCGCCGGTGCTGTCTGCCGTCGGCCTCGGCCTGGCTGGATCGCTGCTGGCCGGAGTTCCGAAGGCGCTCCTGTTCTTCAACGCACTGCTTCTGACGGTTTGGGGCGTGATGTTCCTGTCGCGCCGGTCCGCCGGTGCATCCTGCCCCCTTCCGGCCCGGCAACGGGCCTGACCACGTTCTCCGGAGATTGACATGATCCGTGTTTTGCCGCTTGCCGCCTGCGCTGCAAGCCTTGCCCTTCCGGCTCTCGCCGCCGACCCGGCGGCCCTGCTGGTCCCCGCGCGTCCTGGCCTGCCGATCGCCCATCCGGTGACAGAGGCAGAGATTGCGCCGCCGCCCTTCTCGACGCCCGACCTGCGCGGGGTGAACCCAGCCTATGTCCCCGGCTTGCCCGGCCTGCCGCAGGGCTATGCGGTAAGCGACGACTTCGGCCGCAAGCCGCTGAAATACGATGGCGTGCTGATCCGGCAAAGCCGGATCGAGAATGGCGAGGTGGTGATCCCTCCCGGCGGGCTGGCCTATCTGGAGGACACCTGGGGTGGCGAGGTCGCGCTGCGCGGCGAGGAACTGCCGCTGCTCGGGCGCCGTCCGGTCTATGTGGACTACGACATGTCGGTGGTGGTGCAGCATGACGTCACCCTGCCGGCAGGCGGCAGCGCCGTCGTCGGCGGCACGGTCTATACCTACGCCGCAAGCGTCGGCCACGAGACCATGGCCAACCACACGATCCATACCCGGACCATCGCGGGGACCGACTGGGAATGGGCCTTCGGCGCGCCGGTTCTCTCCGAGACCGAGCCGGGCTGGTACGGCACGCGTTTCGCGGAACTTTACAACCAGGGACAGGCAGCAAGCGTCACCCGGCAGGCGATCGAGTTCGACTGGCTTTCCGGGGTGCGGATGGACCGGCTGCTGCTAGCGGACGAGACGGTCTTCAAGGGCCTTGCCGCGGCTGGGGACAGCTGGGATATCGGCAGCCGCAAGCTGCGCGTCGCATCCGTCGATTTGGCGGAGGGCACGGTGACGGTGGAGCTGTCGCAGGACGGAAAAGTCACAGCATCGAAGGTTCTGGGTCCGGTCGATCCGGACCGGCTGATCGAAGATACTGCCGCGCGCAAGCAGCTGGTCTTCGAGGATGGCGACATCGTGGCCTTCCTCTCGCCCTGGCCGACCCCCTTCGAGGGCGAAAGGGCGCAGATCAAGGTCTATGGCGGCGCCTTTTCGCTCCGCTACGGCGACGCCTATGCTGGGGACGACCGCTTCGCCGTCTGGCCCGCGGGCTGCCCGACCGGCCACAATTTCGGCTTCATGCTGACCAACCGCGAGGAAATCCGGCTCTCCCCCGGCGACACCTATGACGGGCCGGAGGGCTATTTCCGGATCGTCGTCGACGGCGTGTCCGGCGATGCGGTCACAAGCTGGCGTGTCGAGGACCGCTCGGGCAACCGGTCGCTCGATCTCGGCGGGCCGCAGGTGCACAACGTCGACCTGGTGCTGGGGCAGGGCCGGGTGGCGGGCCAGGCGATCCTGAAGGATGTCGGGCGTGACCTTCTCGCCAGGACCTACGGCACAGCCGTCGCCGCGCAGATCGCCGCACTGCCCGAAGGCGCTCCGGCCCCGACGGCCATGCCCCGTCCTGCAGCGGTAGCCGCCGGGGTTTCCGCCGGTTCCGGAACATCCCCGGCGCTATTGCTGGCACTCGGCATCGGTGCGGCTGCTGCATGCGGGCTCGGCTTCGAGCTGGGCCGCCGCCGGGGCGGAGACGTCGGAGCATGACTGCCGCGGCCCTGCTCCCCACGCCCGACGTCTCCTTCGACGGCGGCGACCTCGATTGCGGAAACGGTCTCCTGCTGCTGATCCGGCGCCATATCGACCCGTTGCCGCGCGGCGGCATCCTGCAGATCCTGTCCACCGAGATTTCAGTGGAGGAAGACCTTCCGGCCTGGTGTCGGCTGACCGGCAACGAGTTTCTCTCGATGGCGCGGGAAGGCAGCCACCGCCGCTACCTGGTCTGCAAGGGCGGACTTGCGGAGCGCGACGCGCAGCAGCCGCGCCGTGATCCTGTGCCCGCGCGCGCCGCGCGCAGGACAGCGCGCAGCAGCGCGCCTGTCCCGCCGGTTCCTGCGCTTGCCGTCATGAGCATGGGCTCCTGGCCGCGGCCGCGCTGGATGGCCGAAGCCGTTCATGCGCATGTCGAGGGACGGCTCGGCGAGGCGGAGTTCCACGAGACGGCCGACGATGCGGTCCGGCTGGCTATGCAGGCGCAGTCCGCGGCCGGAACCGATGTCATCACCGACGGCGAACAGCGCCGGGACAGCTATGCCAGCTTCGTCGCGACCCGGCTGGAGAACTGCCAACTGATACCGCTCACCGATCTCCTGCCACTCGTCGACCACCCCGAAGAGTTCGCGGCAGAGCTGCGCGCGCTCGACATCCCGGCGGGCGAGGTGCGCCATCCGGCGGTCTTCGGCCGGCTCGAACGCAGACGCCCGCTCGCCGCGCACGAGGTCGATTTCGCGCGCAGCCTGACCGACGCACCCGTGAAGGTCGCGCTGCCCGGACCCTATCTCCTGGCCCGGACGATGTGGATGGAGTGCATCTCCGACCAGGCCTATGCAGATCGCGAGGATATCGCCGCCGATATCGTGACGGTTCTTCGGGCCGAGCTGGCCGAATGCCTCGAAGCCGGTGCTGCGCTGGTGCAATTCGACGAACCGGTGCTTTCGGAGGTCGTTTTCTCCGGCCCCAAGGCCCGGCGCTCCTTCATGTGCGGGGCGCTTTCCGAAACCTTGTCGCCGGAACACGAGCTGGGCTTCGCGCGGGACCTGCTGAATGCGGTTCTCGAAGGTTTCCCGCAGGAGCGCACGGCGCTTCATGTCTGCCGCGGCAACTGGACCCCGGACGAGAGCCTGGCCCTTTCAGGCGGCTATGCGCCGCTCCTGGGGATGCTGTCGCAGGTGCATGTCGGGGCCTACCTGCTGGAAGCGGCAACGCCGCGGGCGGGCGGGATTGAGGTGCTCCAGGGTCTTCCCGACACCGCGCGGATTGGCGTCGGAGTCGTCAACCAGAAACTCGGGCGGACAGAGACGGAAGAGGAGATCGCCGACCGCATCGGCCGGGCCATAGGCCTGTTCGGCCGGGATCGCTTGCTTCTCCATCCCGATTGCGGCTTCGCCACCTTCGCCGACAGCCCGATATGCTGCGGCAGCGGCGCCGCGGAGAAGATCGCCGCGATCCGGCAGGCTGCCGACCGCTTTTTTCCCTAGCTCCAACCGATCCAATTGTGCCGGGATCGCAGCCGGATGCAACCGCGGTCCCGGGCATATCCCGTTTCCCTTCCGGCACCCAGAAAGGATGTCCACCGATGCCCAAGTTCCGCCTGCTGCCCGTCCTGGCTGCCCTCCTCGCCACCGGTGCCTCCGCCGACACGCTGTATTTCTCGGCCATCCCGGACGAGGACG
>NZ_JAATVU010000120.1:4072-11085 GCF_013184745.1 Mangrovicoccus sp. HB161399 | reverse complement strand
GCGAAGATAATCCCGCTCAGGACGCGCCGGTCGTCGACACGCGGTTTGCCGTGGGACTTCGGGAAGCAGGGCTCCAGCCGCGCCATTTGCGCATCGTTGAGCCAGAAGAGATCAGACATGTCACCGCTCAGTTTTCGCGCGGAGAATCATGCCGTTCCGCTGGGATCAATGGGTCCTGACACTAGGCATGGGACTTCTATGGTCCGCAGAACCCGATGGAGCCGTGGCCGGAATGGATGGTCGCGAAACTGGACGAGGCGCCCCCGGCTGTCCGTACGACGGCGAAACTCATTCCCGGCAAGGGAGAAAGGCCAGGCGAAGCTATTGCAACCAGGTGGCACGATTTCCGCGGCGACTGGATGGTTGTCCGCGACGAGAAGACCGACACCGAGATCGACGTCTTTTGTCCGCCGTCTCTCTCCGCATACCTCGAGACGACGCCGCGAGACGGCGCATTTGTGCTGGACAAGAACCTGCGCGAGCCGCTGGGCTACGACGCCGTCGAGAAGCAGTTGCGCAGCTGGCGGGAGACGCTCGGCGATCGCGCCGCAGCCTACAGCCTTCACGGCCTGAGGAAGCTCGCGATCGTGCAGTTGGCTGACGCCGGATGCAGCGACGCCGAGATCCAGGCCATCACGAACCAGACGCCGGAAACCATCGCCTATTACAGGGCGCGCGCAAGCCGGAAGGTCATGAGCCGAAATACCCAGCTCCGGCGAGAAAAAGACTGAAGAACAGAACAAAAACGAAACAAGACACTGTGAGTCGCGTGTCTGAGTCACACTGGAAATGCCAGCTGGACCAAATTGCGAACATCGCACAAGTCATTGATATTGGGCTGGTACCCGAGGTCGGATTCGAACCGACATGACCGAAGTCGGGGGATTTTGAAACCGGACGAACCAATATGAAAACAGCCATCTAGATGAAAAATGTCCTAGAAACGGAGCAAGAACGTTTGAGGAAACTAGGACGTGGAAAATGACGGAAATACGGAGAAAGACAGAGACAATATAAAAATCCGTACGCAGTCCTCTCTGATCTATTAGCCCTCCACACTGGCCGTCACGATCGACGTGTCAACCGGCTCAGCGCCGCAGCCCATATAAGCCGTAGCGCCACAGCCGGTCATGCACTAACATTGACACCGGACCACGCGAATAGGACACACCGCCGACAGGGTTTTACGGCATATATTTTCGACATATGAAAGGATTAATCGGTGAAAACGTCCGCCGATCGAAGACTCGCCATTGCGACAGCAAAAGTTTGGCGAAAAGCACTCCAAACACAAAAGGAATCCGACACCAAAGAGCCCGATCAGCCTCCCCCCTACCAAAATGTGACTAACGATCTAGTTGAGAGACTTGATCAAGCTCAGAAATTTATCGCTGCGATCCTTGGCATTGGAGCAGTCTTCTATGGTTTCGGATTCGTAATAGTAAACAGCTTCTATGGTGAATTTGGCGTTAGATCCTTTTCTTTGTCGTTGCCTACGTACCTAGTTTCCGGATTAAGCTTTTTATTGCCATCGCTTCCTGCCCTCCTGACACTCTCACTACTATGGGCATCTATAGGCCTAAAGCTCTTTCCGTACGAGAAGATAATCAATGCGGCAAAAACGAAAGATCTCTCAAGCTTAAAAGACAACAAAGTTTTTCAAAGGAATATATACATATCACATGAAACTCTACGATTCCGATACATTAGAGGTGAGAAGTGGGCAAGGATAATTCTTTATATTATCGCCGGGTTCCTCCTAATTTCAATTGCGATCTCTATATTTCTCATCCCACAAACTGGCATCCAAGTATCAGAAATATTGCAAGAAATAATAAATTCAATTTCCAGCACCTCTCACTATCATCCGTTTCTCATTTTTCTTTATGTTATGGTATACGTGGTCTTCCTAATCGCTGGGATAGTACTTCTTCACCATCGGAGGGAATTTATTCGAGCATTGCGCGCCTGCCTTTGTGACCGAGTGCATAATTGCGTCGAAAGAAAAATGAATGTGCCCTCGGAATTTCTTTTTCTCTTGCATGACAAAAATAATTCAAATACTCAGTCAGAAAACTACACAATGATGTCACTAATGGCATTTCTCGTTGCTGCATTATTCGTTCCACTTGCACTTCTTTGGGCGAAAAACATCTATCCCAGAATTCCTCATGCACTAGGTGGCGGCAACGACATGGGGGCACGGGTACAGGTCATTTTCGACTACCAGAATCTTGAAGCTGCTAGACTGATGACTACCCTTAACAGTTCGTACGGAGTATATTTTCACAAAGGGATTTCCGAACCCCTTAGGGTGCTCGCCGAAGACGAACTAGAAATTATTGCAATACTCTTGAAAATTAGAAATTCTGACGGGCCTCACGCTTTGGAAGAACAACTAAAAGATTGCATGTCTCTCGTAGATCTCACGCGCATGGCTAAGGAGGGAATTTTAGAACTACATACAGTCAAAATTCCGAAAGACATAGTTATAAGCGAAATCTACAGCGTATGCCGCTAGATGTTTAGTCCCGGGGTGTGGTGGTCTACTACTCTGCAACCATCAGAGGGATGCCCTATGGGACAGGTTCTTCACGGCAGCGCCACGACTACGCACGCCATCCGAGCTCTCATACAGCGATCGAAAGCTTCGAACGCGGCGCTAAGCCGGGAGCTTGGCATGAACGTCAAGACCGTGGCCAAGTGGCGGAAGCGGGAGCGCGTCGACACACACATGGACGCGAAACCATGCACTTGGCCGAAATTGGTCCCAGAGACAGAACGGGAACGAACCGTGAAACTAGGACGCGGTTGAACCGGCAAGATTCCGAACTCAGACCTCTGCCTTCGGAGGGCAGCGCGAGACGCCATGTTCCGGCAGCGTTCCGCAAAATCCCCGCATTTGTTCACTGCCTAGATCATCAATTCTGACCTGTACCTGTGGCGCGCCACAGAAACGCCAAGATCACCGCTTTGACGAAACCACCGAAAGGAAAGCCAACATGCTTCGCATCTTCAGCGGCAAGAGCACCGACAATGACCCGTTCTGCGGGGTCGTCATGGGGGACAAGGTGAAGGACACCCCTACCGGCTTCACCGGGGTGGCGATCGCCCGCGCCGAGCACATGACCGGATGCAACCAGCTGTACGTCCTTCCGAAGTCAGATAAGGAGAACGAGATCAAGGACGGTCACTGGTTCGACATCGAGCGCATCGAGAAGATCGGAGATCGCGCCGTCGTGGTGGAGGCCCGTCGCACCGGTGCAGACGTTCCAGCTCCTCGGGCCGATGGCGCCAAGCTGCCGCATGGTGGATCGGCCGCATGAAGCCTCTCCCCATCTCCAACGCGACCCGCGTGCTCGCCAAGGATCAGCCGGAATACATCCCGCTTCACATCTGCGACCAGCAGTTCCCAGACGACGACGACGCCCTCTGCTGTTCAAGGAACACCGCGCTCTAACCGCAAGGCATTTGGGCCATATGATCGTCGCCCATGAGCGAGAGGCAGCCGATAGAGTTGTCATTCTCTAGCAACACTGGTTGCGCCCTTGTCGAGGCGCTCCGGATCGGACGATTGCTAGGCTAGGTGACCGCCGCCCAAATACCAAGAGCGCGCAAAGGATTCGCTGCGCTGATGCTGGAGGGCTAGAGTTGTGCTCTACGAAGCGGTAAATGTCGGACAACGCGCTAGTAGTGGCCGCGCTCTTCCTCCCATGGTAATGGCGCAGAGCCAAGATGGGCAGCAACTGGTCGAGGTTTTCCTCAAGGGACCCCACTTCTCGAGCTCCAAGACATTCGATAACATCTTAGAACGAGAGTGGATGGCCGGACGCCTCGCATCAGAGCTGGGTTTGCCATGTGCCAGAGGCTGCCAAGTTGTCGTTTTGCCAGAGCTTATCGCAACCGTCGGCGACCAAGTCTTGCGCCATCAGTTGGAATTAGGCCCGGAGGTCCTCTTCGGCTCGATCAGCGCCGGTCCGCAATGGAATGTTTGGACATCAGCAACTCCTGCACGGCGAGCCGCCCTGCCGACCATGGCCAGCATCTATCTGTTCGACACGCTGATAGACAACTTTGATCGCTCTGAGCACAGCCCCAACTTACTCCTGCATGGAGATGACTTCCTAATGATTGACCATGGGGAAGCATTTCAAAACGCATCTGGAACAGGCGGATACGAAGACCTCCAAGGGAAGCCATGGTTGCCCGCCCAGCTCCAGAACACCGCTGGTTTCGATCAGCACATCTTCTGGCCACGCTTGCGACACCGAGACATGCCAGAGTTTACCCGGGCCGCGTCAGATTGGAGTAGATTGCCAGGCGACATGTTTGCAGGTATCGCCGCGGAGATTCCCAGCTGCTGGGACAGGACAACTGTGAATCGCATCACCGACTACCTATGTGAGGGTGTCGAGTACTTGGCCGCCGTCCTGGCGAACATCGAAGAGGAGCTTCAACGATGAAGGGGCATGCCTATTCGTATGTCGTCCTGCAGTATCGCCATGACGTTTGGATCGGCGAAGCTTTGAACCTCGGCGTTCTTGTCTGCTGTCCTGGCGAGCGTGTTCTCAAACTCAGGAGCCGTCGCGGACGTGGGCGCATCGCACAGGCCTATCCCGGCATCGATGCCCCCGCGCTCACCGGCACACTTAAGGCACTTGAGCACCGCTTCTCGAAGATTGAATCCTCGTGGGACATGCTATCCTCCGCGGCAAAGGCCGGAGATATTGGGCGAGGCGTTCTTCGCGCTGACGCAAGCAGCCTCCAGTGGGCATTGGACGGAGGTGGCATCACGAGTTCATCCGCTGAGACGGTCGACATGCTGTATGAGCGCTTCGTCGGACGCTACGATGATGATGCTCCCCGCGACACACGATCCGATGAGCAGGTATTCGAAACGGTTAAGGTGAAGCTTGAGGCTGCGCAGCTCTACAAGCGCTTCGAGCGCCATGTCGTTCGTTCCGAATTTGGTGACGTTCCCTTCGAGCATGCTTTGAAGAACGGAGTTTGGCACTGCGTCCAAGGAGTATCTTTTGACTCTGCTAACCGCGACCGCATGCTCGAGAAAGCTCAGAGGCTCGCAGGGAAGATGCATAGCATCGCAGGCTTCGAAGGAACAATGAGGCCATATTTCGTCACGGGAAAGCCGCAACGCTCTGAGCTCTTGCCACAGTATGGAAAAATGCAGGCACTTCTTAGATCGAGCCCGCTTTCTCCTCTGGTGGTGGACGAGGTTGAGGCATCGGTCGTGGTCGACAGGATCGCCGCTGCCGCACACTGATGCGGGGTCGAAGCTACCGGACACGGCCGCCCGCCCCGCGGCGCTTTTTCACCCGTCGCCCTGCGCCGTCCGCGCCCCATCCATCCGGTTCGCCCCGGCATCCCGCGCGAGCTGCGCCAGACATATTTTCAGAAGAACTGGAAATGGTCCGATGTCAGCAGCCCCGCGTCCACGCCAAGCAAAGTCAGGCTGCTGTCGGCCCAGGAAGCAACCGCGCCCTCGCCGGCCTCGGAGATGACAACCTCCTCCATACCTGTGGCACCGTCCACGGCGACGAAGTCTCCGCTGAGCGTAAAGTCGGTAACAACATCGTGGCCCGAGCCCACCTCCAGGACGAAGATATCGACGCCTTGTCCGCCAGTAAGCTCGTCATCTCCGCCGCCGCCGCGCAGCGTGTCGTTTCCTCGCGATCCGCGCAGAACGTCCTCGCCCTGCCCGCCCATCAACAGATCCGAGCCCATGCCGCCCGCCAAGAGATCATTGCCCCGGCCACCGGAGAGCGCATCGGCCTTCATGCCCCCGAAGAGAGAGTCGTCTCCGATACCTCCGGAAAGACTGTTCCTGCCGTCGTTGCCGTACACCCTGTTCGACAGGAAATTTCCCGAGCCGTCGACGTCTGCACTTCCAGTGAGGGCAAGCTCTTCCACATTGTTGCTCTGCTCGTTGAGATGATACGAGACCGACGAGAAGACCCGGTCGTAGCCATTGTCCGGTCGCTCGATGATCCGATCACCAGTATTGTCGACGTAGTAGCGGTCATTACCGTACCCGCCTTGGAGCAGATCGGCACCAGCACCTCCGTCGAGGCTGTCCCTGCCGAGACCTCCCCTAAGCGTGTCCGAACCTTCGCCACCATTCAGGACATCTGGACCAGCTAAACCGCTGAGGAGGTCGTTGCCTGCCCCGCCTTCAAGGGTGTTGGCCCCGCTGTCGCCCGTGAGGCTGAGGTCGGAGAACTCACGGAGCTCAATCTGCGTGTTGATCCCCATGCCTTGGAGTTCGGAAGTGGAATAGGTCCGTTCGTTTCCGGCCATGTCGACGATATAGACGGAAGAGACGTTCAAGATGCCAGGCGTGTTGGCTGTCGAGACGCCCCAGTCTTCACTGTGGCTTCCATCTTCCCAGTCCCTGGCGCTGCCCATGGTGACAAAAGGGTAGCTCGCATAGATTCCGAAGCCAGGACTGGAGCTGTAAACTAGGTCGTCGTCAAAACGAACGGCCAGGTAGTAGATGCCGATCAGGTCATCCACCGCCGTGGCGGAGATCTCCAGCACCGCCTCGCCATCCCCGAGATCGATGGTCGAGGGGATGTTGAGAGTCAGGAGCGTTGGAGGCGTGGTGTCCGCGGCGGAGCCGATGACGTCGATCTGTGTGTTGATCCCCATGCCTTGGAGTTCGGAAGCGGAATAGGTCCGTTCGTTGCCGGCCATGTCGACGATATAGACGGAAGAGACGTTCAAGATGCCAGGCGTGTTGGCCGTCGAGACGCCCCAGTCCTCACTGTGGCTTCCATCTTCCCAGTCCCTGGCGCTGCCCATGGTGACAAATGGGTAGCTCGCATAGATTCCGAAGCCAGGACTGGAGCTGTAAACCAGGTCGTCGTCAAAACGAACGGCCAGGTAGTAGATGCCGATCAGGTCATCCACCGCCGTGGCGGAGATCTCCAGCACCGCCTCGCCATCCCCGAGATCGATGGTCGAGGGGATGTTGAGAGTCAGGAGCGTTGGAGGTG
>NZ_JAATVU010000120.1:0-3975 GCF_013184745.1 Mangrovicoccus sp. HB161399 | reverse complement strand
GGTCATCCACCGCCGTGGCGGAGATCTCCAGCACCGCCTCGCCATCCCCGAGATCGATGGTCGAGGGGATGTTGAGAGTCAGGAGCGTTGGAGGTGTGGTGTCCGCGGCGGATTGCTCTTCTTCGGAAACTACAGACCCGATCTGTATTTCAGTATTCACACCGAGGGACTGCAGTTCGCTAGCGGCATAGGTCCTGCTATTCCCGGCAAGGTCTTCAACGGTCGCACTCCTGATCGTCAAAATTCCGGTCCGGGAAGACAGGCCTACGCCATAATTCGTTGTCACCTCCCCATAGGTCCAACCTCCGCTGGACGAACTGGACGAGCGAGAGGAACTGGAAACTGCGCCCGACACGATGCCGCCGAATGAGAGACTGACAGAACCGATACCGGAATAGTCATCTCGCGCCCGTGCGCTGATCGAGAAGCTAACTTGACCGGACGTGGCTGCAGGAAGATTAGTCGGGATCGTGAGAGACTGAAGGGTCGGAGCGGCAATGTCGGTGTCGAAAATCATCTGAATTCCAGTCGCAGACCTTGCGCACGATGACGCAAAGATTTTTTATTTCAAGGCCTTGTAGCTATTCCCAACAAGGAGATGCGAAGTTTATTATTAATATAAATTAATCAAAATACGAAACCCATGAAAGCAAAAATAACGCACTTCGCGTCAATTCGGCGCAACCGGCTTAGCGCTAGATCTCTGATCCATGACGATGGTTCGCCCCGGCATCCCACCCGAGCCGCGCCTCCACCACCTGCCCCGCCGCGTGGCACGCCGAGCACCGCAGCCGCGCAACCGACGCCGGTCAGACGCAACGGCACGGCACTGTGCAAGTCCTTCATTCGACGCAACCCAATGCACGTAAAAAATTGCACAACATGATAAGCACTTCTCGACAGCAGACCTCCTTCCATGTATCCCTGATGAGGTAACGAACGGAAATATTCTTCGAATTCCGGCGTTTCTTTAGGGGAGAGGAAAATATGAGGAAAATTATATGTGCTGCGGCGATGGTCGCGGCGCCTGTCTTTGCGCATTCATCCACTCTGCTGGATGGTGTCGAGGTCACCGAGGCGTTCGTGCTGTCCGCGCCGGATGACACGGCTTCGTTTTCATACGAGACCGGAGGACAGAGTTTCAAGCTTTCGGGCATCTCGGTCGCGGGCACCGATGCCCATGACGGCGACTCCCTGTCGCTGGTGCTCTACGGCCTCGACTCTGCAACGACTCCGTTTTCAACGGTGATCGACCTGTCACCGACAAGCCCTTCGGCTGCCTTGGCATATTCGGCGATCTCGGATTTCGTGATTTCGAGCGATTTCACCGTGGAATTCTCGATGACCGGCGCGCCTGCCAATGCGGGCATCACCTTCAGCTTCACGCCGCAGGCCGTTCCGGTCCCAATGGCCGGCATCCTGCTCGGCACCGCGCTGCTGGGCGGCGGCGCCTTCGCTGCCCGCCGGAAGGCATCCTGACCGGCGGACCCGCGCGCCCCGGAAGGCGGCGCGCGGCAAATCGGGTATGGACGCTGCGCTTTCCTTTTTCAGTTTGGCCTGCTGAACGATAGATGCCGAGGGATAGGAAGTTCGACCGCGTCTGGAATCGCGTTCGGCCATCACTGCGCGAGGCCGCGTCACGTTCCCCCGGAACCCGAGCATGCCAGAATTGCTGTGCAGCAGCGAGGGCCGACCACCCACCGACAGGTCAGGCACCGGCACTAATAGCCGCAGACACGGTGATTTCCAGGTGGCGGGGCCAAGCCACTCTAGGAGGTGGCTTGGCACACCGCAGGCCATGCATGGGTCTGAACAATAAAAGCAATCATCCAGACCAAAAGCTCTTGGGGAGAGTGCACGACACGCCTCAACATACGTTAACAATTATTAAGAAAGTGTTAACCAATCCTTCAAAAGGGATGTGTCCGAGAAAAGAGCCACAATCCTCATGCACCATCTGCTTCGCCCACCCGGATCTTGCAGAGCGCGGTGATCTCGTTGCCATCGAGAGCATGCGCAACGGCGGCCCCGTCGCCAGAGATCACCACCGACGCCACAACGCGCATTTCTCCGTCGAAGAACAGGACTTCCAGCGGCCCAAGAGGATCCGGTTCTCCGGCCTCATTCGAGCGGCGCATGCCGATCATTTCGATGGCCATGAAAAAGCTCCAACGCGAAAGCTGATTTTGCAGAACACCCCGCCTCAGAGCGATAGCACCCCTCACGGCAAGTCGGCTGAGAGTGACCTGCCACCAAGAGAATCGCAAAATGATAAAAATTAAAAAAGAATTAACATTGCAAGTCTTGAAGTCCATCTAAGGTTGTGGACTCATGGGTGCATAGTTGACGTGTAATATCTTGATAATTGTGGAAACTTTTGTTCCCCGTACAAGTTTCTTTCAATCAACATCTGTGTCGCCATGTTTTCATGGCGGCACTTTTTCATTGAGAGAAATCATGGCCGCCTTTCCAGGGGGTGGGGTCACGCCATCCATCCCGCCGCATTGCACGGCGAGCACCACCAATGGCCAAGAAAAAGGCCGGGGCGTGAAACCAGACCCATAGCTCAGGCGATGGCCTTCCCGCATTTCGAGGCGAGCCATGCGTCCGAGAATTCCCGCTCGGCATGCGTGGCACCGCTGTCCAGCACCGCCGCCGCATGGAACAGGCCGTTCATGCCGGTCGTCGAGCCGGAGGCGGACAGGCTGATCCTGGCCAGCTGATTGTCCGGCCAGGCGGCGTGGGCCGCAAATTCATCTGCCATGGGTCGGCCTCCTCATGGAGAAAGATCAGGCAGGCCCCGGACAAGCGCCGGGGCCTTGGGTTGGTTCATGCGGTTCCGGCAAGGTTGCCGATCTCGGCCTCGGTCAGGTGGCCGGTGAAGATGCCGGTCTTGCCGTAGCTGTTGCCTTGCACGCCAGTTGTCCGGCCAACCTCGAGGTAGGTCCGGTCGGCGGCTGCCGCGGACGTGTAGTGCGTCCAGACCCGGAAGTAGCCGCCCATGTCGATGGCCCCATGGGCGATGCCAGCGGACGACACCCCATCGGTCGCGAATGCCAGGGTCGTCAGCGAGTTGATGTCACCGTTGATTTGGCGCAGCGTGAAGTAGCCGTTGCCGGCATCCAGCGGGGCATCGTCACGCATGTCGCAGACCACGGTGTAGTCCCCCGCTCCGAGCTGGGGCATTCCGAGCCCGTCAAGGCTGTCCGCCCGTATGAGCTGCGTATCCGCCAGGGCGAGCCAGCCAGCCGTGAGCGTCTGCCCGCCGTCCCAAACCGCATCGGAGAAGTCTGGCGAGACGAGGCTGCTGGCCCAGGACAGGGTGGACGCAACGGTTGCGAAGGAGAAGTTCGCTGCGTCGCTCGGGGTGCCGAGGACCGTTTCGACAACGCCTGCCGGAAGGGTGACCACGAAGGTCCCGTCCGTCACCAGATCGGCATCCGGGGTGATGGTCAGCACCGCACCGCTGACGCTGGCGGTGAACGCCACCGGGCTGCCGCTCTCGGTCAGGGTGGGAGTGCCGACCAGGACCACGTCCTGATCGTAGGTGACGGTGATCGCCGCATCGACCGCAACGCTGGTCTGTCCGCTGGCCGGGTAGGTCGAGAGGATGGCAGGTGCCGGTTCCACTACCCCGCCGAGAGACGCAAGCTCCGCCTCGGTAGCGTGGCCGTTGAACAGAGCCGGGTTGCGGTAGCTGGTGCTCTGGACAGACGAGAGATGGCCGAGGTCCAGGATGACCCGGCTGTCTCCGGTTCCGGACACGGTGATGTGGACCCAGAAGCGGACCATGCCGGACCCGAGCGGCATAACGCCCACCGCCACGAACCCTGCTGCCGCGACCGCCTCGCTGGCGAAGTTGTAGCTGCCGGTCTGGTTCGTGAACCCGAAGTCGGTGAAGCCGACGCCGATGAGGCCATACTCGCTGTCCAGCGGCGCATCATCCCGCATGTCAACGCAGAAGGTATAGTCGCC
>NZ_JAATVU010000012.1 GCF_013184745.1 Mangrovicoccus sp. HB161399 | reverse complement strand
GCAAATGTACGGCCGGGCTGGTGTCGCAACGCTGAAGGCGAGGATCACCGCGATGCCATAGGCAAAGGCCTGCATCAAAATTGAGTCAGAGCCGAAAGGGGACCCGCCCGTCTCGTCTGCACCGCGCATGCCTGTCTCCACTGTTGATCCGCAGCGGGTGAATCATGTTCTGAAACCGGCGTAGAGGTCTGACTATTTCAGCAGCCTGCTGGTGGCGGAAACGATTGCGAAGATCCGTCGGGCGTTCTTCAGGAGTGAGGGATGGGCCGCCGCGGTCCGAGGCCCATGCCGAACAAGCCGGTCCGGGAGATCTGCCGGGCTCTCAGGGGATCGATGAACGAGGCGCGAGCCGCCATCGGTGCCAAGGCCGCGCCGGACGGTCCGCAAGGCCATCCGCACCGGTGCCACCGAATTCGCCTGCCAGCGCAGCGTCCGGCACAGGCCCAGGCTCGACCCGTTCCGCGACGCCCTCGGCCGGATGCTCGAGGAGACCTCCCGCCGCCCGAAGCGCGAGCGGCTGACCCGGACCGCATTTTCGAGGAGCTTCGGGCCCAAGGCTGTGAAGGCGGCTGCGATGCCGCCAGGCGCTGCGCCGCGACCTGGCCGGAGGCGGAGGTCGCTGCTTCGGCCGGGGCGCATGTTCCGCCGAGCTTCGATCCCGGCGAAGCCTGCCAGTTCGACTGGAGGCGGGGAGGATCAGGAAAGGCGCCAGCGGCGCGTTTCCCGGACGGACAGATCGCGGCGACCGGCGGCGCCACGGCCAAGATCAAGGCGGCCCATGCCCGGCTTTGCCGCAGCAGGATGGTCCATGTCCGCGCCTATCCGCGGGAGAGTGAGCCATGTGGTCGCCATGGTTCGAGACCCATGGCGAACGGAGATGCTCCTTGACGCTCATGACCGGGCCTCCGTTCGGGGGCGGCCTCGGACCGGTGGCGGATCGCCCCCTCGCTCTTCGGCGGGGCCTGCGCGCGCGGCATCTGCGACAGCGTTCGTTGATCCGCCATCGGTCCGGGGAGTTGCCGGCGAAGCGCCATCGGTCCGAGCCCGCCGGCGACGGACGCGAAGACTGCGGCAGGCACGATCTTCACCGGCAGGGAGCGGGCCTATGACCGGCTTCGCCATCGGACTTGAACCGGTGGCGTCCCGATGGCTCAGCCCAGCAGATGTGCGGCCACTATCTTGTTGGTCCGCCGTCCATCGGGCTCGAACCAATGGCGCCACGATGAACGGCCCTGCACACCGGCTTCTGGCTGGGAACGGGCCAATGAGCGCCAATGGTCCGAGCGAGTTGCCCATCGCGGCGCCACCGGTCCGAGCCCGGTGGGCGACGGCAAGTGGACAGGCGGAGAACCCGTCCGGAACGGTCCGGAAGCGGTTCTTCGTGCCGGCGCCGAAGTTCCGGAGCCATGCCGAACCGAACGCCTGGCTCGAGGACCGTTGCGTCACGCAGAAGGCGTGCCTCCGGCGCGCCGCCCGGGCCAAGACCGGCCGCCTTCCGGAGCTTCGCGACAGGACCGTCCGGGAGGTGTTCGAGAATGAGCCATTGTGCGCCATTGGTTCGAGCGCAATGGCGAATGCGCCCGCATCTCGTGCCCTGTGCCGGGCCGTTCGGCGGCTTCCATGCCGTGCCTGCCGCTCGACCGTCGCCGGCCGGCTCGGACCGGCGGCGCCGCACCGGCAATTCCCCGGACCGATGGCGGACAAGGCCCCGCTCTCGAAGACCTGCCTCGTCCGCTTCGACCGCAACCGGCATTCCGCCGATGCCCGCGCGGTCGGCAAGCCGGCGGAGAGTGGGTCATGTGGTCGCCACCGGTCCGGGCCCCGTGGCGAACGCCTGTGCCGCGCATGTCGCGTTCTGGCTGGAGCGAGCCATCGCGCCGCCATGCGTTCTAGGCCGATGGCGAACAAGGTGGCCGGGCGCCGCGAGCGGGCCCTCGGCCGCGGCCATGCCGTCTGCGGCCCGCTCCGCTACATTCCCGTGCCGGCCCGAAAGCCCGGCGCAGTGAGACACCAGGTCGCCATGCGTTCGAGAGTTGCCAATGAGTGCGCCAATGGTTCGGGCAGCATTGGCGACGGCGAACGCCCGCTCCGCGACCGGGACCTTCCCGCGGGTCCGCGCCCAATGAGGCAGAAGCCGGAGCGCGTTCCCGGCGGCGACCGCCGGATGGCCGAGATCCCCGCCGCGCTGCCGGTCGACGGGCCGGAGGCTGTCGAGGCAGCCTGCGCCGAAGCCCTCGCGCATCGAAAGCGGCGCCAGTTCGGCCCAGCTTCCGTCATTTGAGACGAGGCAGCGCCAGGTGGAGTTGCCGCGGTCCCTCAGCGTCACCAGCGAATTGGCCTCGGAATATTCGGCGGCCTCCACCGTGCCGCCCTGGGCGTCTGGAAAGCCGGTGGCGCGCAGCTCGCCGATGCAGCGGTCGATCGCATCCTGGCTGACATCGGCGGCGGCAAGCGGGGCAGCCGCGAGCAGGGCTGCGGCAAGAAGGGCGGGCAAGCGCATCGGTCCGGCCTCCGTTCTGGCCGGGCGGCTCCGGCTGCGGACTGACGGGTCGTCATGGTCTTCGGAACCGAGGCTAGCCCGGATGCGCTGCCGGGCAAAGCATGAACTCCGCATTCATTGTGGGTGCCCTTGCCGGCGCGGGGGGACGCCGTCGGCTGGAGCTTGGCCGCGGTCTTGCTCTACGGCCACCAGCGGCGGCGCCGGGCGGGCCGACGCGTCACGCGTTCGGGTGCGGGGCAATTGCCGCAGCGGGGCCCGCGACGGACCCGGTTCGGATGGCCGCCCGGGATCAGCCGCCGAGCGTCGCATAGGAGGGCGGCCGGGCAGTGCTGCGCCTGCCGCGCTTGACCAGCAGCCGGTCGGATTGCGGCCGGGCGATCACCTGGTCGAGGCTCCAGGCCTCGAACACCGCCAGATCGGCATCGCGGCCCGGGCCGATCAGCCCCGCTGCGATCCCCATCGCCTTTGCGGGCACCGGCCCGGCCAGCGCGGGCGCATCTCCATAGGGGTGGTCGAGATGCAGGATGCGCAGCGACTGCCGCCAGGTGTCCAGCATGTCGTGATCGCCATATGCGTAGAACGGATCGCGGCAATTGTCGCCCGCCACGGCCACCGGCACGCCCGCCGCGCACAGTTCCGCCACCGGCATCACGCCGCGCCAGCGGGGCGTGCGGCCGGGCTGGCGGTCCTGCAGGTACATGTTCACCGTGGGCAGCGTCACCATCGAGATCCCCGCCTGCGCGACCAGCGCGATGGTCTCCGCCATCTCCGCCTCGGGCAGCAGCGCCAGCGAGCAGCAATGCCCGCAGGTTACCCGGCCCTCGTAGCCATGGCGGAGCGCGGCGCGGGCGACATGCGGCAGGGCGCCGGCCTTCATCGCCTCGTCGACATGCAGATCGATGTCGAGATCCCGCGCCTTTGCGAGCCCGAAGAGCCGGTCGAGCAGCTCGTCGATATCGTCGAGCCCGTCGCCATGCGCGCCGCCCGCCGCCCGGGTCACGCCGCCCATCAGCCCGCCATGGGCGGCGACCAGATCGGCCAGCCGCTCGCCATATCCGCCGCGGTAGCTGTCGAGCGGCACCAGCGCCACCGCCTGCAGCGCGACGCGCTCCGCCCAGGCGGCGCGGGTCTCGGCGAAGGCGCCCCAGGTGGTTTCCGCCTGGCCCTCGTGGCTGTCCAGATGGGTGCGGATCGCCGTCACGCCGTGCCCCTCGGCGCAGGCCAGGCCGAATTCCATCCTTCGGCGCAGGTCGTCATGGGTCCAGTGCGCCTTGCGGTCGGCGGAGGTCGCGTCGCGCGCGCCGGGGTGGGTGCCGCCCGAATCCGGCGCGCGGCCCATCGTGTGGCCCTTGTCGAGATGGGTGTGCATGTCGACGAGCATCGGCCAGACCTGCCGCCCGCCGAGGTCCAGCGCCGCCTCAGCCGCCAGCGATCCGGAGGCGGCAACGGCGGCGATCCGGCCGTCCTCCAGCATCAGGTCGACCGCGGCGGACCCGTCGGGCTGCATCGCGGCGCCTTGCGGCGCGCCGCCGTCGAGCAGGCAGGCGGGCACGGCGGCGCCCGAGAGCAGCACCCGGCCCTTGCCGGTGAGCATGTCTGCCGGAACTGCCCGGCGGAAATCGTCCTTCATTCGTTCTTTCCGTTCTTCTGGTCCGGCACGGCGCCGGAGATGTCTTCGCGGACGGGCACCGTTTCCGGACGCCCGAAATGGGTTTCGATGACCTGGATGAAGCGGCTTGCGGCCGGAGACAGCGTGCCGCGCGCGCGGTGGACGAGCGTCAGCCGCTGCCGCCCGGCCGCGCCCTGCAGGGGCAGGAAGGCGAGGTCGCCGTCGCGCAGCTCCTGGTCGATGTCCACGCGGTTGAGGAAGGCGACATGCGGCGCGCGGCGGGTCAGGCGCTTCATCAGCTCCATCGAATTGGTTTCCACCATCGGTTCGATGGCGGCATGGGCGGGGGCCAGCGCCTCGACGGCCTCGCGCAGCGAGATGCCCCGCGGCGCCAGCACCATCGGGTAGATCAGGCAGTCGGAGACCCGGACGCTGGCCTTGGCGGTCAGAGGGTGGTCGGGCGCGACCACGGCGCCGAGCCGGTGCTGGTATTCGGCGACGCGGGCCAGGCGCGGATCCTGAGGCAGGTTGTAGGCCAGCGCGATTTCCGCCCCGCCGCCCGCCACCAGGTCCATCACGCCGCCGCGGTCCGAGACGGTCAGCTCCAGCTCGACATGCGGATGCGCCTCTCGGAACGCTGCCACGACCCCGGCGAGCCGCCCCGAGGCCAGGGTCGACATGGTGGCGACGGTGACGCGGCCATGGCTGAGGCCGCGCAGCCCGGCAATCTCGGCCTTCATCTTCTCGTGGGCGCGCAGCGTGTCGCGGATATGCGCGACGAGGATCTCGCCCGGCGAGGTCAGCTTCAGTCCGCGCGGCATGCGCTCGAAGAGCGGCGCGCCCATTTCCTCCTCCAGCTCGAGGATGTGCCGGTTGATCGCCGAGGCCGCGACGTTCAGCTCCTTGGCGGCGCGGCGGATCGAGCCCTGGCGGGCAACCTCGTCGATGTAGCGCAGCGCGCGTCCGTGCAGCATGTCCAGTCCTTCGCGGGAAAGCCGCCCCCGATCCTGCCGGGGGCGGCCATCGGGTTCAACGGCTTACTTCCCGGCGGCGAAATTCGCGTTGATCCGCATGGTCAGGTAGTCGCCCGCGGTCATCGGCGCGTATTTGCCCAGCGGCCCCTGCATGACCGCATCGCGGTTGGCCTGGCAGAAGAACGGCAGGGACAGGCGGCGGCCCATGTATTCGCCCGGCTCCGGCATCCGCACCCGGTGCAGCGTCGATTGCAGCTGGTCGTCGGACCAGCGCATGAGCATGTCGCCGATGTTGCAGGTGATGTGCCCGCGCTTCGGGGCCACGTCGGTCCACTGGCCGGTGGCCGCGTCCTTGCCCGGGCAGACCTGCAGCCCGCCTTCGCCCTCCTTCTGGTGCAGGATGGTCAGGCAGTCGAAATCCGAATGCGCGCCCGCGCGCCAGGCCCTGAAATCCCCGGGCTTGGCATTCTCCATGGACATGTAGTGGATCAGGCGCAGCGTCGACTGGTACTGGTCCGAGCCCTGGTCATGCACCTCGGCGAAGAAGTCCTCGGCAAAGCCCATCTTCAGCGCGAAGCAGCTGAGGATGCGCATGCCCAGCTCCCAGTTCTGCCGTTCGAAGCGCAGCATCTTCGCGCGGAAGCCCGGCAGTTCCGCCTCGGCGGGCCAGAGCCCGTCCATGTCCGGCCGGGTGATCTGGTAGCTTTCCTTGTTGTCCGGCGTGCCGGTCGAGGGCCGCACCTGCGCCTTGAACTCCCAGCCGGCATTGGTGCCCTTCGGCATCGGATACTGCGCCTTCACCTCCTCGGGCAGCTCGAAGAACTCCCAGGCGGTGTCGAAGGCCAGGTCGATATCCTCTTCGGCAATGCCGTGGCCGGTCACCTGGAAAAAGCCGACCTCGGTCGCGGCCTGCCACAGCTGGCCGGCAATCTCCGCCTTGCGGGCGTCGAAATCCGACAGGTCGATCACCGGCACGGCGCGCTCCACCGTGGTGCCGGCGCCGCCGATCGTGGATTCCTTGGCAAGTTCCGAGAGGGCGTAGTCATTGGGGGTCATGTCGGTCTCCATTTCATGTGCCGGAAGTCCCGGCGGGGGAATGGAGCAATGACCGGGGCGCGTGCCCCTTCCGCTTCTGCTCCGGGTTCGGGTGGCCCGGGCCGTTCAGGGCCCGGGAGGGGTCAGCGGGATTTCGGCAGGCTCCAGGGGAAGAGGAGCCGCTGCACCAGGATCACGGCCTGGAAGAGCGCGAGCGACATGGCGGCGAGCACGAGCAGTCCGCCCCAGGCCTGCGGCAGCTTGAAGAGCGAGGTCGAGACCTGGATGAAATAGCCCACCCCGGCCTCGGCCGCGCAGAACTCCGCCACCACCGCGCCGATGACGGCCAGCGTGATCGAGATCTTGAGCGCCGAGAAGATGTAGGGCACCGCGAAGGGCAGGCGGATCTGGGTCATCTCGCGGAAGCCGGGGGCGCGGAGCGAACGGCTGAGTTCGATCAGCTCGGGCGGCGTCGCGGCCAATCCGGTGGCGGTGGCGACCACCAGCGGGAAGAAGGTGATCAGAGTCGTGATCACGATCCGCGGCGCGTCGCCTGCCCCCAGCACCACGATGATGATCGGCGCGATGGCGACGACCGGTGTCGACTGGATCACCACCAGCAGCGGATAGAGCGTGCGGCTGAGGATCTGCACCCGCATCATCAGCACGGCCAGCGGGATCGCGATCAGGATCGACAGGCCGAAGCCCATCAGCGCGACGCGGAGCGTGGCAATGACATGGGTCGCCCAGCGGTCCCACCCGATCACGCCGAAAGTCCCGAGGATCGCCGAGGGCGCGGGCAGCAGGTAGGACGGCACGGCGAAGAGCCGTACCGAGATTTCCCAGAACGCGACGGTGCCCGCGAGGGTCAGCAGCGTCGCCAGTCCGGGCATCTGCCCGGCGCGGCGGAGCGCGGCGGCAATCGCGTCGCGGTACGGGGTGACGGCGGGGGCGGGCCAGCTTTCCTGCGCCATGTCAGGCTGCCCGCTTGCCGATGAGGAGGTCGCGCAGATGCGAGGCGAGGTCATTGACGGCAGGCTCCTTGAGGGTTTCGGGACCGCGATGGCGATCCAATGGCACGGGGATCTCGGTCAGGACGGTGCCGGGACGGCCGGTCATTACCAGCACCCGGTCGGCCAGCAGCGCGGCCTCGGTAACCGAATGGGTGATGAAAACCACGGTTTTCGGCTTGTCGGCGAACATCTTCAGCAGGTCGAGGCCCATCACCTCGCGGGTCAGCGCGTCGAGCGCCGAGAAGGGCTCGTCCATCAGCAGGATTTCCGGGTCCATCAGCAGGGCGCGGGCGATGCCCACCCGCTGCTGCATGCCGCCCGACAGCTCGTCGGGCAGGCGCTTGCCGAACCCCTCCAGCCCGACCATGTCCAGGAGTTCCTGCGCCCGGGCACGGTCTGCACGGCTGACCCGGCCGGTCTTGTGGCGGCGCGGGAAGGTCACGTTCTCCTCAACCGTTGCCCAGGGCAGCAGCGTCGGCTTCTGGAAGACGATGCCGATATCCTCGCGCGGGCCGGTGACCGTCTTGCCGTAGACCTCGACGGAGCCGCTCGTGGGCTTCAGCAGTCCCGCGATCATCCGCAGGAGCGTGGATTTTCCGCAGCCCGATGGGCCGAGGATGGCGAGGAATTCATGCTGCCTGACCTCGAAGCCGACGTCGCGCAGGGCCTCCACCCGCCCGGAGCGGGCGGAGAAGACCTGGCCTGTCCGGTCGAAGCGGATGGCGGGAGGAGGGGCCATGGCTCAGCTCTCCGGCAGGTAGCTGCGTGCCACCGCGGTTTCCGGATCGAACGCAGCCGCATCCAGCCCCTGCGCCTGGGCAACCCGCGCCCAGGTGGCGGCAAGGCGGTCCGCGTCGAAGGTGCCCAGGCCGTTGGCGTCGGTGACCTCGTTGAAGATCAGCGGCAGCGCGTCCTTCAGCGAGCCGGTGACATCCTCGGCGCCGAGTTCCGGCACCAGGGCAGCGACCGAGGCGGCGGCCTCTTCGGGATTTTCGCGGCAGAACGCGACCGAGGCGCGGAACGCCCTGACGAAACGGGCAGCGACATCCGGGCGCTCGGCGAGGAAGCCGTCGGAGGCGATCAGCGAGGCGGAGTAGAGCTCCAGCCCGGCTTCGGACCAGGGCAGGGCGACGATCTTCTTGCCTGCCTCGGCGGCCTGGTTGCCGTAGCGCGTCAGGTCGGTCATCCAGGCGATGATGCCGTCGGCCCGGCCGGTCATCAGCATCGGACCGAGCGCGCCGGGATCGGCCTTGATCAGCGTGATGTCGTCCTCGGCGATGCCGACCTCCTCCAGCACCAGCGGCAGGTAGACGTTCGAGGAGGTGAAGGGCGAGGTGGCGATGGTGCGGCCCCTGGCGCCGGCCACGCTGTCGAAGCCCGATCCCGCGAGCGTGTAGAAGGCGTGCGGCCCGGTGTTGAAGACCGACATGACGGCGGTGACGCCGACGCCTTCCTGCGCCTTGGCGGCCAGCAGCGCGCCGATATCGGCCATGCCGATGTCCGAGGAGCCTGCCGCGAGGCGGGAGATCGCGTCGGTCGAGCCGCGGCCCGGCACGATGGTCACCTCGAGCCCTTCGGCCTCGCAGAAACCCTGCTCGATGCAGACATAGATCGGCGCCTTGTCGCCGCCCGGCAGCCAGTCGAGCTGGTAGGCGACCTTGTCGGCGGCCATTGCGGAGGATGCAGCCATCAGGCCGCCGAGGGCGCAGGCGCCCAGCAGTCGTTCGTACATGGAAATGGACCTTTCGGGGTCTGGTGGGGTCTAGCGGCGGGCCGTCTCGATCGCGTCCGGCAGGTGGCCCCCGGCCAGAAGGCGCGCGCGGGCACAGTCCCGTTTCGCGGCATCCTCTGCGGCAAGGCAGCCGAGACAGGGATGGCCGCCGGGAATGGCGGGGGCCGGAGGGGCGGGCAGATGGGTCATGGCAGCTCCGTTCGACAGGTTTTCCACTCGGGTTCCGTCGAGCAATGCCCAGGAGCTGGCTCCAGACCGCTTCTACTCGCTGGCCTCAATATGCGGACGCTGAACGGGTTTTGGAACCGGAAAATCGCGGTTTCCATCCTGCCTGGAAAGCGGGCGCATCGGCAGGTGAAATTTGCATGTTCGATGGGCGATTTGGAAAGATGGTTATGAAACATATGGTTATAGGTGCGCTGCGCGCCGACCGGGCGCTGCGCGGGGCGCGGGAAGCGGGCAAAATATCACCGTACGCATTTCGCGCACAGTTGTTCCGGAAAATACCACATCTGCATGGCGGCCATGCAGAGAGGCGAAAGCTGGCCTCCAGTTCGGTCAGGCCAGAATCGCGGTTCTCGTATGCCCGGCAGCTTCCAGCGCCCGCGCCGCGCGCCAGGCCCGCAGCCCGGTCGCGCAGGCGAAGACGACGCGCTGCCCGTTGCCGGGCCGCAGCTGCGGTACCCCGGCCGGATCGCAGCGCAGGGCCTGCGGCACCGGCAGTTCCGGCGCCTCGAGCGTCCCGCGCAGTTCCACCACCAGGTCTTCCGGCGCGAGATCCGCGGCCGCGACGACCTCCGGTCCGGGCGCTTCGGGTTCCGGCGCCCCGTCGAAGCGGAAGCCCGAGACCTGCCAGTTCTCCAGGTCCAGCGTCATCAGCTGGCCCAGCGGCGAGGGGCGGCGGCCGAGCAGGACGGAAATCGCCATCTGCGCCTGCAGGCTGCCGAGCATGGCGACGGCGGGTCCCATGACGCCGGTCTCGGCGCAGCTGCCCGCCCGCGGCGGCAGGTCGGGAAAGACCGCGCGGATGCTCGGCGCGCCGCCGCAGAACCCGCCCGCATAGCCGCGCCAGCCGGTGACCGAGGCCGAGACCAGGGGCAGCCCGGCGGCCAGGCAGATATCCGACAGCGCATAGGTCACGGCGAAACTGTCGGCGGCGTCGATCACCAGGTCGACCCCGTCGGCCTCCCCCCGCGCAAGCGCCGGGTCCAGCCGGGCCGCCAGCGGGTCCGCCCGGCAGTCCGGGTTCAGCGCCGCCAGCGCTTCCGCCGCCGCGGCGGCCTTGGGCCGCCCGAGATCGGCCATGCGGTAGAGCGTCTGGCGGTGCAGGTTCGTGTCCTCCACCACGTCCGGGTCGACGATGCGCAGCTGCCCGACGCCTGCCCCGGCCAGGAGCGGAAGCAGCGCCGAGCCGAGCCCGCCCGCGCCGACGACCAGAACCCGCGCCGCGGCCAGCCGCGCCTGTCCCTCGGCGCCGATGCCCGGCAAGCGGGTCTGGCGGTCATAGCGGCTCATGCGGCCATCTCGCGCGTCGCGGCGATCCAGTCGCGGCAGCGCGCCACCGGGTCCTCGGCGCGCTGGATGTCGGTGACCACCGCGGCGCTGTCGGCGCCGGCTGCGAAGAGCCCGGGCAGCCGGTCCACCGTCAGCCCGCCGATGCCCACGAGCGGCGTGTCCCCGGCCATCGCCTTCCAGCGGGTCACCCGCTCCAGCCCCTGCGGTCCCCATTTCATCTTCTTCAGCAGCGTCGGATAGACCGGCCCGAGGGCCACATAGTCCGGGCCGTGCGACAGCGCTCGCTCGAGCTCCGCTTCGTCATGGGTCGACAGGCCGAAGCGGATGCCCGCGCGGCGCAGCGCATCGAAATCGGCCGCGTCCATGTCTTCCTGGCCGAGATGGACGAAGTTGCAATCCAGCTCCAGCGCCAGTTCCCAGTAGTCGTTGACGACAAGCTGCGCGCCGTGCCGCGCGCAGACGTCCCGGGCGCGGGCGATCTGGCGGCGCAGCTCGGGCGCCGCCATGTCCTTGGCGCGCAGCTGCACCAGCCTGACGCCGAGCGGGACCATCCGCTCCAGCTCCGCCGCGTCGCCGGTGATCAGGTAGAAGGGATCGAGCCGCGTCATGCCAGGCTCGCCATGCCGAAGAGCGGCGTCGAAGCCGCGGCCATGTCGCGCCTGGGCATCAGCCCCGCGCGATGCGCCTCCAGGCCGGCCGCCACCGCGCCGGAGAAGGCCCGCGCCATCGCCACCGGGTCGAGCGCCTTGGCGACGGCGGTGTTCAGCAGCACCGCGTCGAAGCCCATCTCCATCGCCTGCGCGGCCTGGCTCGGTGCGCCGATCCCGGCATCGATCACCAGCGGCATTCCGGGGAAGTGCGCCCGCATCGTGCGCAGCCCCTCGATGTTGCGCAGCCCCTGGCCCGAGCCGATGGGCGCGCCCCAGGGCATCAGCACCCGGCAGCCCGCCTCGATCAGCTTCTCTCCGAGGATCAGGTCCTCGGTCGTGTAGGGGAAGACCTCGAACCCCTCCATGCACAGGATGCGCGCCGCCTCGACCAGCGCGAACGGATCGGGCTGCAGCGTGTCGGCATGGCCGATGACCTCCAGCTTGATCCAGGGCGTGCCGAAGAGCTCGCGCGCCATGTGGGCGGTGGTGACCGCCTCCTTCACCGTGTGGCAGCCCGCGGTGTTGGGCAGGATGCGGCGGCCGGCGCCCTTCAGGATCTCGCGGAAGGCGCCGCCCTCGCGCCCCTCGCGGCGCAGCGAGACGGTGATGACCTCCGTGCCGGAGGCGGCGATGGCCTCCGACAGGATCTGCGGCGACGGATATTGCGCCGTGCCCAGCATCAGGCGGCTCTGAAGCTCGGTGCCGTAGAACATGGCTCAGCCCCCCTGCATCGGCGACAGGATTTCCACCCGCGCACCGTCTTCCAGCAGCGCTGCGCCGCGCAGCCCGCGCGGAACGAAGGCGCCGTCCAGCGCGGTCGCCACCGAGGCGGCGTCATGCCCCCGTTCCTCGACCAGCGCGGCCAGCGTCGCAGCCGCGGTCGTCACGCGTTCTCCGTTGAGGTCAATGCGCATGGGTGTCCTCCCCTATGTCGGTCAAGATGAGATCGGCCGCCTGCCGCGCCAGCACCGGCGCCATCAGGAAGCCGTGGCGGTACATGCCGTTGACATGCAGGTTGCGGCCCTGCCGGACCACGGCAGGCATGTTGTCGGCAAAGGCCGGGCGCAGGCCCGCGCCAAGTTCCAGGATCCGCGCCTCGGCAAAGCCCGGATGCAGCGTGTAGGCGGCGGACAGAAGTTCCATTGCGGCGCGGGCCGTCACCGGGCCGGGGTCGTCGCGCTCTACCATCGTGGCGCCGATCATGAAGACGTTCTGCGCGCGCGGAACGATGTAGCAGGGGAAGCGCGGATGCAGCAGCCGCACCGGGCGCGACAGCGCCACGTCCGGCGCCTCGACCAGCAGCATCTCGCCGCGCACGGCGCGCAGTCCGGAGACATCCGCCCCCAGCCCGCGGCAATCGACGATGCGTCCCCGCGGCGGGCCGCCATGGATCGCCGCGCCCTGCGCCGCAAGCCCGTCGCGCAGGCGGCGGAGCGCGCCGCGCGGGTCGAGATGCGCCTCGGTGCTGTAAAAGAGCCCGCGGGCGAAGCGGCCCGCGAGATCGGGCTCCAGCGCGCCCGGATCGGCAGGGGCATGGCCACGCGTGGCGCGGGCGAAACGGTCCAGTTCGGCAGCATCGCGCGGCGGGGCGACGACCAGCGTGCCGTTTCGCGTCACCGGCACATGCGCCGCCCACCAGTCGACCGCCGTCTGGCCCGCCGTGACGACGGCCTCGGGCGCGGCCTCGCCCTCGCAGAACGGGGCGAGCATGCCGCCGGCGAAGCGCGAGGCGGGGACGGGCGCGTCCTCGGGGGCGATCAGCTCCACATCCAGCCCGCGCGCGGCCAGCTCGGTCGCGGTGCAGAGCGCGGCCACCCCGGCCCCCAGAACGGAGATCGGCCCACCGGTTCCATTGTCGCGCGCCATCCGGTTTCCTCCCTAGGCGGGACCCGGACGGGGCGGACGGGGAAGCGGGCGGCGCCGGACCTGCGCGGCGGGCGCGGGGCCGGGAGCGGCCCGAAAGGACCGCCGCACGTGATCTGCGGGGAAATCCTCCGGTCTTCCTACGCCGGCATCAACCGGGTCAGGTTCGAAGGGTCGCCTCGCCCGGAATGCGCGCATCCCGATATCGGCCTCTCAGTCCCTTGCGGCGGGACTCCCCTGACGTCGGGAGCAATCATAGGCTGTCGCGCGCGGGCGTCAATCCGGCTCTGCCACCGGCCAGAGCCCGTCTGCGCGCCGCTCCAGCAGGGGCGAGCGGAAGACGCCGCAGACCGGGATGCCCGGGTCCAGCGCGGCGCGCCAGCGCGCGGTTTGCAGCATGGCGGCGCCGATCGCCACCGGGCGCAGCCGCTGCAGGCCCAGCAGGCCGAGCGCCGCCTTCATCGAGCTTCCCGTGGACAGCGCGTCGTCGATCACCGCGATGCGGGCGCCGTCGAGCAGCGGCAGCATCCGCGGGTCGAGGTAGAGCCGCTTGCCGCCGCCCGGGCTGGTCACGGATTTCAGGGGCACCGACAGGGTCTCGTCATACCAGAACTTGCGCGAGGTCCCGAGCGGGACATAGCGGGCGTGCCCGAGTTTCCGGGCGACGGCCGAGGCCAGCCCCAGCCCCAGCGTCGGCAGCCCGACCAGGAGATCGGGCGCATGCGGCCGCAGCAGGCCCGCCAGATGCGCGGCCAGCGTCTCCTCCACGGCAAAGCTCGCCTGGTTGAGGATCAGCGAAGCCAGCGCATTCGGAGTCCCCGCCAGCGGCCGCGTCGGCAGCCAGAGGATCCGCCCGTCGGGCAGTTCCGCCGGAAACCGCGCGTCATAGGGCGGCGGCGGGGCGGGGCCGTCCTCGACCGATTGCCAGAAGGCGTGCGGCTCCATCGCCCTACAGCGCCAGCGCCGCGCCGTCGGCGCGCGGGTCGGAGGCGGATTCGCGCAGCCCGCCGGGATGCAGCACCACCGCGCCGGCATGGCCCGCGAGGTCGGAGAAGCCGGGGATCATCTCGACCTGGTGGCCCGACGCCTTCAGCGCATCGACCAGCGACGGATCGAACCGGTCCTCCAGCTTCAGAGTCGTGGTGTCGTCGCCCCAGGTCTTGCCCAGCAGCCAGCGCGGCGCCGTGACGGCGGCCTGCAGCCCCTGGCCGAACATGGCGTAGCGCGAGAAGACGGCAGCCTGGGTCTGCGGCTGGCCCTCGCCGCCCATCGTGCCGTAGGACAGGATCCGCCCGTCCTTCAGCTCGGCCATGGCCGGGTTCAGCGTGTGGAAGGGCCGCTTGCCCGGGGCCAGCCCGTTCGGCCCGCCCGCCAGCGAGAAGGCCGCGCCGCGGTTCTGGAACACGACGCCGGTTTCTGGGCAGGTCAGGCCCGAGCCGAACTCCCAGAAGACGCTCTGGATGAAGCTGACCACCGTCCCCTCGGCGTCCGCCGCGCCCATCCAGATCGTGTCGCCCTCTTTCGGCTCGTAGGGCCATGCCAGTGCGCGCGCCGGGTCGATCTGCGCCGCCATCGCATCGAGCGCCGCCGGGGCCAGCCAGTCCTGCGCGGCGGTTCCGTCGCCGAGTTCGGCGTTGCGGCGGATGAAGGCCTGCTTGGTCGACTCGATCAGCCCGTGGAGATGCGCGAAGCCCTCCGCTTCGGTGACGCCAAGCCGGTCGAACAGCGCGAGGATCGTCAGCGAGGCGATGCCCTGGGTCGGCGGGGTCATGTTCCACAGCCGTCCCTGCGAGGTCTCGACGGTCAGCGGCGTCACGTGCTGGGGGCGGTATGCGGCGAGGTCGGCGCGGCGCAGCGGGCTGCCCGCGGCCTCGAGGAAGGCGCCATGGGTCGCCGCGATGTCGCCGCGGTAGTAGTCCGCTGTTCCCGAGCGCGCGATCTGCTCCAGCGTGGCGCCGAGCGCGGACTGGCGCAGGCGGCTGCCGCGCGCCGGGGCCGTGCCGCCCGGCATGTAGATGTCGGCGAAGCCGGGCACGTCCTGCAGGCCCGGCGCCTTTTCGGCGGTGCAGTCCGACTGGTTGCCGGTGACGGCGATGCCCTGGCGGGCCAGCTCGATCGCCGGGGCAAGGAGGCGCGACAGCGGCATCGGCCGCTCGCAGAGCCCGAGCGCCGCGCCCCAGCCGCCGACGCTGCCCGGTACGGTCAGCGCGGCCAGCGGGCCGCGGGCGGGGATGGCAGCGGCATGGCCCTGGCCGCGGTACCACTCCGGCGTTGCCAGCCCGGCCGCCTGGCCGCCGGCGAAAATGCCCACGGGGGCCTCGCCCGGGCGCTTGATCAGCCAGAACCCGTCGCCGCCGATGCCGTTCATGTGCGGATAGGCGACGGCCACGGCGGCCGCCGCGGCGACCATGGCCTCGATCGCCGAGCCGCCCTCGGCCAGGACGCCGAGCCCGGCCTGGGTTGCGGCCTGGTGCGGGGCGGTGAAGGCGCCTTTCAGCCCGAGCGCGGAATTCAGCATGGGTGTCTCCTGCCTGTCTGCCTGTCCTCTGCCGGCGCAAGTAATCAGTGCACGTCCGAGCTGTCGAGCGGCAAAGCGCCCGCGGCTTTCCGCATCCCGGAAATCCTGCGGGGCACGTCCCTGCGCCGTCCTGCCTGGTCCGGATGCCCCGACCTGCCCATTCAACAGTGTACGGATTAGCCGGATTTCCGCCATCGCGGCCGCCCCGCAATGCCGAAGTTCTCAACATGCATCAAAAATCCGCGATTTTTCCCGGGCCGCGCCATTTAATTGGTATGCTGATTATATGTACAGGTGCAGTTCCCGCTGCTAGCCTTTCACGAAGGTTAACAGGGAACGAGTGACACGCATGTCGAGCCATCCCCTTGCCCGTGCGGGCGACGACCGGCAGGCCGCGCGATGAGCATCTCGCTGGAGAGTCTCGAGAAGGATTACGGCAGCTTCGTTGCGGTGCGCGGCATCGACCTGCATTGCCCGACCGGCCAGATGCTGGGACTGCTCGGCCCCTCGGGCTGCGGCAAGTCGACGACGCTGAAGATGATCGCGGGGATCGAGGAAGTTACCGCGGGGCGCATCCTGTTCTCGGGCCGCGAGGTGCAGTCCCTGCCGCCCGGCGCGCGCAACATCGCCATGGTGTTCGAGGATTACGCGCTCTACGCGCATCTCTCGGTCTTCGAGAACGTGGCCTTCCCGCTGCGGGTCCGCGGCGCGCCGAAGGCGGAGGTGGCCGAGAAGGTCGGCGCGATCCTGAAGCTCCTGCGGCTCGACGGCATCGCGGGCGAGAAGGTGCGCAAGCTTTCCGGCGGGGCGCAGCAGCGGGTCTCCATCGGCCGCGCGCTGGTCAGGAATCCCGAGGTGATCGTCTTCGACGAGCCGCTGAGCCATCTCGATGCAGACCAGAAGGTCGAGCTGAGGACCGAGATCAAGCGGCTGCAGCAGCTGCAGGGGCTGACCTCGATCCTCGTCACCCATGACCAGACCGAGGCGATCGCGATGTGCGACGTGATCGCGGTGATGAATGCGGGCGAACTGATGCAGGTCGGCAGCCCGCAGGAGCTTTACGACCGCCCCGCCAACACCTTCGTGGCGCAGTTCATCGGCGAGCCGCCGATGAACCTCCTGCCCGCGCGGCTGGAGCAGGGGCCCGCCGGGCCGGTGCTGTCGGGGCCGGACTGGTACCTGTCCTTGCCGCCGGACCATGCCGGATTGCCTGCCGGTGCGGTGACGGCCGGGCTGCGGCCCGAGGCGCTGCATCTTCTGGGCGACGGTCCGGCCGATGGCTGGGCGGCGATGGCGGGCGAGGTGCGCTTCCGCGAACATCGCGGCGACACGGATGTGCTGCTGGTGTCGCTTGACGCGAAGGCGCCGGACGGGACGGAGGTGCATGTCTCTGCCGACGTTCCCGGGCCGAGCCCGCTGCGCGAGGGCGACCGGGTGCGGCTGGGCTTCGACGGCTCGCGGCTGAGCCTCTTCGACCCGGAGACCGGGCGGAACCTGGAACTCCAGGCGGCTCCCGCGCAGGAGGCGGCGGCATGACCCATGACGGACTGATCCTGTCGGGCCTGGCGCGGCGGTTCTCGGGCGAGGCGGTGGTCGGGCCGCTGGACCTGGATATCCGCCCGGGCGAGATCGTGGCGCTGACCGGGCCGTCGGGCACCGGGAAAAGCAGCGCTTGCCGGATGGTCAGCGGGCTCGAACGCCCCGATGCCGGGCAAGTCCTGCTCGGCGGGCGCAACTTGTCGGCCCGGCCGGTGCAGGCCCGCGGCGTGGCGCACATGTTCGAATCCTACGCGCTCTATTCGCATCTCAGCGTCGCCCAGAACGTCGCCTTCCCGCTGCTCGCCCCTGGCAAGCCGAAGCTCGGCCGCGACGAGCTGGCCGCAAAGGTGCAGGCCCTGCTGGACGTCGCGCAGATCGGACATCTGAAGGACCGCAAGCCCGGCGCGCTGTCGGGCGGGCAGAAGCAGCGGGTCGCGCTCTGCCGCTGCCTGGTGCAGGACGCCTCGGTCTTCCTGCTCGACGAGCCGATCTCGCATCTCGATGCCAAGCTGCGGAACGAGCTGCGCGGCTGGATCCGCCGCCGCCAGACCGGGCTGTCCGTGCCGACGCTCTGGTCGACTCCGGACGCGATGGAGGCGCTGTCGGTCGCCGACCGGGTGGCGGTGATGATCGGCGGCCGCATCGTGCAGTTCGCCACGCCCGAGGAAATCTACTTCGGCCCGGCCACGACCGAGGTCGCGCGCCTGGTCGGCGACCCGGCGATGAACCTGATCGAAGGCCGGCTGGAGGCCCGCGACGGCGGCGCGGCAGGCTTCCGCGGCAAGGGCATCGACCTGGCGCTGCCGCCCGAATTGGCGGCGCGGCTTCCCGGCGGCGCCCGCGACGTCGTGCTGGGTCTGCGCCCGGCGGCGATGCGGGTCGGCGGCGCGGATGCCTCGCTGACCGTCTATGCCTGGGAGCCCTTCGGCAAGCACGCGATCATCACCGCGATGCTGGAGGACACGATGCTGCGGCTGAAGACGCCGCGGCTGGACCGGTTCGAGGCCAACCAGGAGATCGGCGTCAGCATCGACCCCGCGGGGCTGGTGCTGTTTGACGGAACGACCCGGAGGGCGCTGTGAGACGCCCCCGCAAGAAAACTGAAAAACACAAATAAATCCAACAGGAACAGGGAAACGCAAATCATGGCTGCGATGCTGCTTCGACGGAAGACCCTATCTGCTGCTGGGCTGAGTGCCCTTGCCCTTGCCGCCGCTGGACAGGCCTCGGCCTGGAGCTACGAGGAGGCCGCCGCGCCCTACAAGGGCACCGAGATCAGCATCCTCGACGAGGTGACGCCGCTGCAGGAGCAGTTCGCCGACATCGTGCCGGAATTCGAGAAGCTCACCGGCATCAAGGTCAACTACCAGCTCCTCAACCATTTCGAGGTGATCAACCGCGGCCAGGCGGACATGCTGTCGGGGCGCGGCGAGTATGACGCGGTGATGGCGCACAGCCTGCAGGTCGGCCTGCTGATGGATGCCGGCGTGCTGCTGCCGATCGACGCCTATCTCGACGATGCCGCGCTGACCGATCCGGATTTCGCGCAGGACGACCTGATCGATCCGGCCTTCGCCAGCCTCGCCTTCCTCGGGGACAGCCAGTATTCGTTCCTGAACTGGAACTACAACATGGTCTACTGGGCGCGGAACGACTTGCTGGCCGATCCCGGCGAGATGAAAGCGTTCGAGGCCAAATACGGCTATCCGCTGGCTCCCGCGACGACCTTCGACCAGCTCCATGACATTGCCGAGTTCTTCACCCGCAAGGCCGGCGAGACGCTGGCGGGCGAGACGCTCGACAGCGATTTCTACGGCATCGTCATGGAAGGCATGAATGGTGGCGGCACCTATGTGCCGGTCTGGCAGGTCTTCATCAAGAATGCGGGCGGCGACATCTTCGACGCCGAGGGCCATCCGACCTTCGACAGCCCGGCGGTGATCAAGGGGCTGCAGACCTGGGGCGACCTCTGGCAGTTCTCGCCGCCCGGCCAGGCCGAATATTCGCTGATCGACGTGCCGACCGTCATGGGCAACGGCATCGCGGCGCAGTCCATCGCCTATTCCGACTTCGTGCTCGGCATCGACCGCGAGGGGGCCTCGGCGCTGCACGGCCAGTTCGTCTACGGTCCGACCCCGGTCTACGGGGAAGGCGCCGAGTACCACGCGGCGGGCGAGCCCTCGGGCTATTTCATCTCGAAGCACTCGAAGAACCCCGAGGCGACCTACCTCTTCCTGCAATGGGCGGCGGAGAAGAAGACCCAGGCGGATCTGCTGTCCTCCGGCGTCGGCGTGCCGGTGCGCGACAGTTCCTGGGCGGAGCTGATGACCGAGGGCAACCAGCTCAACGGTCTCTATGACGCGATGAAGGCCAGCCTCGCGGGCGTCGAGGCGACGCCGAAGGCGCCGCGCTGGTTCCAGATCTCGGATGTGATGAACCGCCTGTTCCAGCAGGTCGGGCTCGGCCAGCTCACCGCCGAGGAAGCTGCCGCGCAGCTTCAGGCCGAAGTCACCGCCATCTGCGACCCCTGCATCCTGCAGTGATCCGCTGAACGCTGGGCGGCGCCCGCGCGGCGCCGTCCCTTTCCATCCCATGCCGGGCAGGGAGCCATGACCGAAATTTCCGCAGCACCCGCCTCTGCCGACCGACCGGCCGCCGGGGAGACCCATCACCGCGAAAGCCGCTGGTACCCCTATGCGCTGATCGCGCCGACCATGCTGACGCTGGCGGTCGTGGCGCTGGTGCCGTTCCTCTACATGGGCTGGATCAGCCTGCACGAGGCGCGCTACGGCCAGGTCGGCGCCTTTGCCGGGCTTGCCAACTACAAGAAGCTGCTCGCCGATGCGCGCTTCTGGAACTCCATGTCGGTGGCCGGGCTTTTCGTCGCCATCGCCGTGCCCATCGAATTCATGCTGGGCCTGATCGGCGCGCTGGTCCTGTCGCAGAAGATCAGGTTCCGCTCGGTCCTGATCCCGTTCCTCTTCATTCCCTCGATGATGGCGCCGATCATCGTCGGGCTGGTGTGGAAGACCATGCTGGCCGGCTCCTGGGGCTTCTTCAGCTACAACCTGCTGGAACACTTCGGGATCCTCTCGGGCACCTCGGTCTTTGCCTCGCCGGATCTGGCGCTTTACGGGCTCATTTTCGTCGATATCTGGGAATGGACGCCCTTCATGGTGCTGACCTTCTTCGCCGGCATGCAGGCGCTGCCCGCCAACCCGTTCTGGGCGGCGCAGGTCGATGGCGCGAACCCGGTGCAGATCTTCTTCCGCCTGACCCTGCCGATGCTGGCGCCCCTCCTGGTCGTGATCGGGCTGATCCGCACCATCGACGCCTTCAAGGTCTATGACACGATCTACATTCTGACGAATGGCGGCCCCGGCATCACCACCGAAAGCCCTTCGGTGCTGGGCTACAAATACACCTTCGATTTCTGGGAGATCGGCACCGCCTCGGCGCTGGCCGTGGTGATCTGGCTGATCTTCTTCGTCTTCTGCAACGTGTTCTACCAGATCGCGAAGCGGCGGTTGAACGTGTTCTGAGAGGCTCCCCATGCACAAGTCCCGCGCCAACAGCCTGATCTTCACCACGCTTTCCGTCGCCTATGCGGCGCTGATCCTGTTCCCGGTCTTCTGGATGTGGAGCTATGCCTTCAAATCCGAGGCCGAGATGTTCGCCCGCCCGACGGTCTGGCTGTTCAACCCCACCTTCGAGCATTTCGGCTACATGATCGAGAACGGCTATCACCACTATCTGGTCAATTCGCTGATCGTCTCCGGCGCCTCGACCGCGCTTGTCGTGCTGATCGGCACGCCCGCCGCCTATGCTTTCGCCCGCTACCGGGACATGACGCTGAGGGACGACCTCTTTCTCTTCGTGCTGGCCACACGGATGGCGCCGCCGGTCTGCCTGGTGATCCCCTACTACCTGATCTACGCGAAATTCGACCTGCTCGACACCTATCTGGGCCTCGTCATCGCCTATCTGACCTTCAATCTCAGCTTCTATGTCTGGGTGCTGTCGAGCTTCTGCCGCGATCTGCCGCTGGAGCTGGAAGAGGCCGCGCGGGTCGAGGGCTATTCCCGTGCCCAGGCCTTCGTGAAGGTGCTGCTGCCGCTCCTGCGGCCGGGGATCACGGCGACGGCTGTCCTGTGCTTCATCTTCGCCTGGAACGAGTTCATGTATGCGTTCCTGCTCGGCGGCCAGAACGTCAAGACGCTGCCCGTCGGCATTCCCTCGCTCATAACCACGCAGGGCGTGCGCTGGGGCGAGATGGCGATCATCGGCATGGTCGGCACTCTGCCGGTGATGGTGGTGGTCTTCTTCCTGCAGAAACATATCGTCCGCGGCCTGACCATGGGCGCGGTGAAAGGCTGAGCCGATGGCGACCCATTTCCTTCCCGCCACTCCCGCAACTGTCGCCTGGGGCAGCTTCGACGCCGCCCGCCCGGCCGTGCTGACCATCGACAGCGGCGATACCGTCACGTTCGAGACGCTCTCGGGCGAGCCCGAGGACATGCCACCCGAGGGCGCGGGCTACGAGATCCTGCCGGGGCACGCGGAGGTCCACGCCCAGTGCCCGCGCGGCCGCGGCCCGCATTTCCTGACCGGCCCGGTCTGGGTGAACGGCGCCGAGCCCGGCGACGTGCTGGAGGTCCGCATCCTCGCCTGCGATCTGCGCGCAAGCTGGGGCTGGAACGTGGTCGAGCCGCTCCTCGGCACGCTGCCCGAGGATTTCCCGGAACGCCGGCTCCTCCACATGCCAATCGACCTCGCCGCGAAGACGGTGAAGACCAGCTGGGGCAAGACCCTGCCGCTGGACCCGTTCTTCGGCATTCTCGGCGTGGCGCCCCCGGCCTCCTACGGGCGGATCAGCACCGCCGAGCCGCGCGAGCATGGCGGCAACATGGACAACAAGGAGCTGAAGGTCGGCGTCACGCTCTACCTGCCGGTCTGGAACGCGGGCGCGCTCTTTTCCGTGGGCGACGGGCACGGGGTGCAGGGCGATGGCGAGGTCTGCCTGACCGCGCTCGAAACCTGCATGACCGGCCGCTTCGAATTCCACCTCCGCAAGGACATGACGCTCGGCCTGCCCAGGGCCGAGAGCGACGACTGGCTGATGACCATGGCCTTCGACCCCGATCTCGACGACGCGGCGAAGACCGCGCTGCGCCTGATGATCGACTGGCTGGAAGACGGTCACGAGATGCACCGGGGCGACGCCTACACGCTCTGCTCGCTCGCCGCCGACATGCGCGTCACGCAGCTCGTCGACGGCAACAAGGGCATTCACTGCGTCCTGCCGAAATCGGCTCTGGGCCGCGACTGACACGAGGAAAGACTGATGAACCCGCAAAGCTATGACGAGATCGACGGGCTGAAGCACTACAAGCTCTTCATCGACGGCCAGTGGCGCGCGTCGTCGCGCAATGCGCTGCTTGACTGCATCAACCCGGCCAATGGCGAGGTCTTCGCCCGCTGCTATCAGGCCGGGACCGCCGAGATCGACGAGGCGATCGCGTCCTCCGAGCGGGCCGCAAAAGCCTGGGGGGCCACGATGGTGGCCGACCGCGAGATCATGCTGGGCCGCATCGCCGAGGTGATCCGCGACCGCACGCCGGAAATCCAGGCGCTGCTGATCGAGGAATGCGGCTCGGTCTATGGCAAGGCGCTGTGGGAAATCGAGTATGTGCTCGACTGCATCCGCTCGGCCGCCGGAGACGTGCGCCATGTGATGGGCGAGACCATGCCGATGACCATGCCGGGGCAGATCGGCATGTCGGTGCGCCGCCCGCTGGGCGTCATTGCCGGGATCGCGCCCTTCAACTCGCCCTTCCTTCTGTCGATGAAGAAGATCGTCTATGCGCTGGCGGCGGGGAACAGCTTCATCCTGAAACCCTCGGAGGAAACCCCCGTCTCGGGCGCAGTGATGGCCGATCTCTGTGCCGAGGCAGGCCTGCCTGCCGGTCTGCTCAACGTCATTCCCGGCGTGCCGGCCGAGGTCGGCGACCGGCTGATGGCCGATCCGCGGGTGAAGATGATCACCTTCACCGGCTCGACCAGGACCGGGCGGCACCTCGCCGTCGAAGCCGCGAAGAACCTGAAGAAATTCACGCTGGAGATGGGCGGGAAAAGTCCGCTCGTGGTGCTGAAGGATGCCGATATCGACTATGCCGTCGATGCCGCCGCCTGGGGCGTCTTCCTGCATCAGGGCCAGGTCTGCATGGCGAACTCGAAGGTCATCGTCGAGAAGGAGATCTTCGAGACCTTCCGCGACAAGTTCGTCGCCAAGACCAAGGGCATCAAGGTCGGCGATCCGCGCGATCCGGAGACCGTCATCGGCCCGCTGATCCGCGCAAGGCAGTGCGAGTTCATCGACGGCCATATCTCGGACGCGACGGAAAAGGGCGCCACCATCCTGACCGGCGCCACCCATGACGGGCGCACCTACCAGCCGACCGTTCTGGATGGCGTCACCCCCGAAATGCGGATCTATCACGAGGAAACCTTCGGTCCCGTCGTCTCGCTGATCGTCGCCGAGGACAGCGAGGACGCGCTGCGGATCGCCAATGACACCACCTACGGGCTGTCGGCGGCAGTGATCACCAACGACATGCAGAAGGCGATGGATTTCTCGATGCGGATGGAGGCGGGGATGGTCCATATCAACGACTGCACCATCTCCGACGAGCCGCATGTGCCCTTCGGCGGCACCAAGAATTCCGGCTTCGGCCGCGAGGGCGGGCGCTATTCGATGGAAGAGCTGACCGAGGTGAAATGGGTCACCATCCAGATGGGCAAGCGCGAATTCTCCTTCTGATTGCCGTGCATTCAGTGCAGCCAGGCCGCCGTCCGGGAAACCGGGCGGCGGCCTTCCCCTGCCGCGCCTGTCCCTTGCGGACGTCTTTTCGCGGCATGCTGACGAATTGACCAGCCGTGTGCCCTGCCGCTGAAAGATTGCTCACGGGGCCGTGAATTTTGCATCTGCGAGAAATGTTTCGTTAATGCGCCGTATACTGACGATATGGTCGGAGGCGCGGATACCGCCGCCGGACGCGGAGAGACATCCGGCACCGGCGCAGCCAACGAGGAGACGCGAAGATGACCCCGACCAAACGCATCCAGGCAATCTCGGCGGCCCTGGCCGCGCTGGCGCTCGGCACGGCCGCAAGCGCCGAGGACGTGCTGAAGATCGGCGCGCCGCTGGCGCTGACCGGCGGTCTCGCCGACGAGGGCCACAAGCAGGAACTGGTCTGGAAGATGTGGACCGACAAGGTGAACGCGGCGGGCGGAATCGATGTCGGCGGCACCAAGATGAAGGTCGAAATCGTCGAATACGACTACCAGACCGACGGCCAGCGCGCCGGCCAGCTGGCCGAGAAGCTGATCAACGACGACGAGGTCGACGTGCTGATGGCGCCCTTCGGTTCGGGTCACACCAAGATCGTCGCCGCGGTGGCCGAGCGCTACCAGATCCCGCTGGTCGCCTGCGTGGCCTCCTCGACCTCGGTCTATGACCAGGGCTTCAAGTTCCTCTTCGGCACGCTGGCGCCGAATACCGGCATGACCGAGGCGATGGTCGCCGAATTCAAGGCCAAGATGCCCGATCTCGGCACCGTGGCGATCTATGGCCGCGACGACGTCTTCCCGAAATCCATGGCGACGGCCACCTCCGACTCGGCCAAGGCCGCCGGTCTCGAGGTCGTCTATGACGAGCTCTATCCGGTCGGCGCCATCGACCATTCCGCGGCGCTGTCGACCATCAAGTCGCTGGAGCCCGACTGGATCTACATGACCGGCTATACCCAGGACCTGATCCTCGGCCGCAAGCAGATGCAGGACCTTGGCATCGAGGCGCCGATCATCACCATGGTGACCGGCCCGGCCTACAAGGAGTTCACCGACGGCCTGGGCGAGCTGGCAGACGGCGTGACCAGCTCCACCTGGTGGCACCATGCGACCGGCTATACCGACGTTGCCGGCGCCTGGCCGTCGACCGACGCCTTCTACCAGGACTTCCTGGAGGCCTCGGGCGGCGAGGATCCCGACTATGTCCACGGCTCCTGCGCCGCCGCGCTCGACGTGGTGGCGGATGCTGCGTCCCGCGCGGGCACGATCGAGCCCGTCGCGATGCGCGACGCGCTGGCGGCGACCGACATGGAGACCTTCTACGGCCCGATCAAGTTCGGCGGCAACGGCATGAACCAGGGCCGCGAGATGCCGATCATCCAGGTGCAGGGCGGGGAGATCAAGATCCTCTACCCCGAGAACATCGCCAATGCCGGGATGACCTTCCTCAAGTGAGCTCGACCGGCACCTGACGCACCCCGGCCGGCTCCCACCGGCCGGGGCTCCTGCAAGGAAAGAACCTCATGGGTCTCGCACAGATACTGGCGAACGGAGTGGTGCTCGGCACGCTCTATGCCTGCATCGCCATCGGCTTCTCGCTGGTCTGGGGCGTACTGAACGTCATCAACATGCTGCACGGCTCCTTCATCGTGCTCGGCGGCTACCTGACCTATTTCGCCTGGGCCTATACCGGCGTCAGCCCGGTGCTGATCCTGCCCTTCGTGGCGGCGATCCTGTTCGGGCTGGGCTACGGGCTTCAGTACCTCTTCATCAACAAGGTCGTCTCGGCGCCGGTGCTGACCACGCTGACCCTGACCTTCGGGCTGGACATGATCCTCTACAACCTGATGACGGTCTGGTTCACCGCCACGCCGCGCCGGGTGTCGATGGATTTCGGGCGGCTCGATTTCTGGGGCATCGCCATGCCCGTGGACCGGCTGATCGGCATGGGGCTGGCTCTGCTGCTGACCGCGCTGCTTTTCGTCGTGCTCCGCACCTCCCGCATCGGCCGCGCCATCGTCGCGGTGCGCATGGACCGCGAGGCGGCGGCGCTGATGGGGATCAAGGTCAACCACATCTATGCGGTCACCTTCGGCATCGCCGCGCTGATGGCGGGCGCCGCCGGATCGGTTTTCGCCATGGTCTTCCCGGTCACCACCAACCTCTCGGGCGTGTTCCTCGGCAAGGCCTTCGTGATCTGCGTGATCGGCGGGCTCGGCGGCGTCTCGGGCGCGCTGGTGGGCGGGCTCGCGCTCGGCATCATCGAGAGCTTCGCCGGCGTGCTGATCGGCCCGCAGAACGCGATCACCGTCGGCTTCGTGCTGATGCTGGTGCTGCTGATCGTGCGGCCGCAGGGCCTGGTCGGCGTGAAAGGATACGAGTGATGGCCAAGAAATCTCCCTGGCCGCTCATCGCCATGGCGCTGTGGCTGGCGGCGCTGGCGCTGACGCCGGTGCTGCTGGGCAATTACGAGGTGCGCATCGCCATCTCCATCGCCATGTTCACCGCGCTGGCGCTGAGCTGGAACATCATTGGCGGCTTCACCGGCTACCCGTCCTTCTCGACCGCCGCCTTCTACGGCATCGGCTGCTATGTCGGCGCGCTGGCGCAGCGCTCGGGCGTTCCGGCCGCGCTGGCCTGGCTTGCCGCGGCGGCTTTCGTCGGCGGCGTGTCCTTCGTTCTCGGCGCCATCGTGCTGAGGCTCAAGGGCCACTACTTCGCCATCGGCTCGATCGCGCTCGTCGACATCTCGCGGCTGGTCGTCTCGTCCTGGGGCGAGGTCACGGGCGGCGGAAACGGGCTGAACGTTCCGCTGCTGCAGGGCCGCCCGCCGGAAGTCTCGGCGCTGGTGCTCTATGTCATGCTCGGCATCGTCGCGGCGGCCTTCCTGGCCAACGTGATCACCGACCGGTCCCGCCTGGGCTTCGGCCTGCGCTGCATCGAGCAGAACGAGGATGCCGCCGACATGGTGGGCATCGACACCACCCGTTACAAAATCGCGGCCTATGTGCTGTCTGCGGTGTTTCCGGGCGCGGTCGGCGCGGTCTATGCCTCCTGGGTCGGCTATATCGACCCGACCGACAGCTTCGACATCGTGATGACGGTGCAGGTGCCGGTGATGGCGATGCTGGGCGGGGCGGGCACGCTGCTGGGCCCGGTCGTCGGCGCCGTGGCTTTCACCCTGCTCGAAGAGGTGTTCTGGGCCAACTTCCTGGAATGGAACCGCGCGATCATGGGCGCCATCGTCGTCGCGCTGATCTTCTTCCTGCCCGGCGGCATCCTGAAACTCGACTGGCGCGCGATCCTGTACCGCCGGCCGCGCCGCAACGCTGCCGAAAGGAAGGCAGGATGACCGCGATCCTCGAATTGCAGAACGTCTCGCGCGCCTTCGGCGGCATCAAGGCGGTGAACGACGTGTCCTTCAAGCTGGAGAAGGGCGAGATCGTTGCCCTGATCGGGCCGAACGGCGCGGGCAAGACGACGCTGGTCAATGCCATCACCGGGGTCCACACGCCGACCGCCGGGAAGGTCCTGTTCGAAGGCGGGGACGTCACGAAGCAGAAGCCCTTCCAGGCGGCGCGGCGCGGGCTGGCGCGGACCTTCCAGATCGTGCAGCCCTTCCCGAAGATGACGGTGCTGGAGAACGTCGCGGCCTCGGCGCTGTTCGGCGGCCATCCCGAAAGCCTCGCCGAAGCCCATGAGCATGCCGCTCGGGAACTCGACTTCGTCGGGCTCGGCCATGTCGCGCAATCGCCTGCCGCCTCGCTGACCCTGCCGAACCGCAAGCGGCTGGAGCTGGCGAAGAGCCTCGCCATGTCGCCCAAGGTGCTCCTGCTCGACGAGGTGAATGCCGGGCTCAACGCCACCGAGATCGACGGCGCGCTCGACCTGATCCGCCGGATCGCGGCGCGCGGCGTGTCGATCCTGATCATCGAGCATCTGATGAAGGTGGTGCTCAGCCTGTCCTCGCGCGTGCTGGTCCTGCATCATGGCGAGCTGATCGCCGAGGGCCCGCCGCAGGAGATGGTCCATGACCGCAAGGTGATCGAGGCCTATCTGGGGCCGAAATTCGCCGAGAGATTCCAGAAGGAGATGGCCGGTGCCTGAGACGATCCTCGAAATCGACGGGCTGGAGGCAGGCTATGGCGACGTGCAGGTGCTCTGGGACGTGTCGCTGCGGGTCGAGGCGGGCGCCATCACCTGCATCGTCGGCTCGAACGGCGCGGGGAAGACGACGCTCCTGCGCACCATTTCGGGGCTGATCGCGCCGAGATCCGGCTCGATCCGGCTCGAGGGGCACGAGATAGGCGGCACGGCCCCCGACACGATCCTCGGCGCGGGCGTGGCGCATGTGCCGGAGGGGCGGCGGCTTTTCAAGGGGCTGTCGGTGAAGGACAACCTCCTGCTCGGCGCCTATCTGCGGCAGGACAAGGCGCAGGTCGCGCGGGACCTCGACTTCGTCATGGAGACCTTCCCGATCCTGCGCGAGCGCGCGGGACAGGACGCCACCACCATGTCGGGCGGCGAGCAGCAGATGTGCGCCATCGGCCGCGGCATCATGTCGGCACCGCGGCTCCTGATGATCGACGAGCTCAGCCTCGGGCTGGCGCCGCGGCTGGTCGAAACGCTGGGAGAGGCGCTGAAGGAGGTGAACGGCACCGGGCTGAGCATCCTGCTGGTGGAGCAGGACGTGCTGACCGCGCTGGACCTGGCCAGCCACGGCTTCGTCATCGAGACCGGGCGGGTGACCATGACCGGTCCCTCCGCCGTGCTGGCGGGAGATGCCCGCATCCGCGAGGCCTATATGGGGCTGTAACCCTTGCGGCCGGGCCTGCGCCCGGCCGTGTCAGAAGGCCTTGCGCTCCAGGTCGGGGAAGGCGTCGACGATCTTGCGCATCGCCTGCATGAGCTCGCGCCGCTCGTCCGGACCCAGCGGTTCCAGCGTCCTAGTATGCGCCGTCGAAGCCGCCTCGTCGATCCGCTGCAGCAGGCTCTCGCCCACCTCCGTCAGCGTCGCGATCTTGGAGCGGCGGTCCTTGGGCGAGGTCCGCCGCCGGATCATCTTGCGCTTTTCCAGCCGCTGCATGACATCCGCCGTGCTGGTCCGGTCGAGCCCGACCGCGCGGGAAATCGCGATCTGTTCGGACGGTCCCATCTGGCCGAGCGCGGTCAGCACGGAATACTGCACCGGGGTCAGGCCTTCGCTGGCGCATTCCTGCATGAACAGCGCGGTATGGATCTGGTGCAGCCGCCGGATCAGGAAGCCGGGGCGGTCGCGCAGCCCGGTGCCCGCCCAGTCATTGTCGCAGGCCGCGCGCATCAGGGCGGGGGTCTCGCCGCCGTCGTCGGGCGCCTCGGGCAGTCCGTGCATGTCTTCGGTCAAGAGGGGTCTCCGCGCTTTCCGTTGCGTGCGAAGATATTCCGCAGCGCCGCCAGGATCAAACCCGCGATTCCGGGGGCCGCCGTTTCCGCGGGGGCCTCGCCGCGGGCGGCGGCTCCGACATTGGCCGTGAAGTCCTGCAGCATCCGGTCGACGATGCCCTCGACGATGGCGGGGCGGCCGACCTGGGCCAGCGGGCCGGTCAGGCGGTAGGCGATCCGGCAGCGCAGCTCGCAGGCCGCCTCGCCCTGCGGTGCCAGGGAGAAGCCGATCTCGCCCTGCGCGGCGGAGCGCGAGCCCTGGTCGCCGCCCGCGCCCGCGACGGAACCGCTCATTGCCGCCGCGTCGTAGCTGACGAAGGCCGTTCCGCGGAATTTCGCGGTCATCGGGCCGATGCGCGCGGCGAAGGCGCCCTCGACGGCTTCGCCCTCGATCCGTTCCACCGAGGCGCCGGGCAGGCAGGCCGCGACTTGCCTCAAATCCGACAGCACCGCCCACACATCGGTGGCGGGCAGGCCGATCCGCGCTGCGCGTGCAATGGTGACGCCATCCGTCAGCGGGGCGGGCCGGGACGCAGCGGGCGCGCTTGCGGAGGCGGCCACGGGGGGCACTGCGGCCGGGCGGCCGAAATCGGCGGCGCCGATCTGCGGCGCGCGGGCGGGCAATCCGGGGCGCTCGTGCGGTCCTTCGGCCAGCACCGCGCTGATCGCCGCGACGATGCCCATGTACCCGGTGCAGCGGCACAGATTGCCCGACAGCTCCTCGCGGATCCGCGCCTCGTCGGCATCGGGCAGGCGGGTGACGATGTCATAGCCGGTGGCCAGCATGCCCGGCGTGCAGAAGCCGCATTGCAGCCCGTGATGTTCCTTGAAGGCCGCGCGCAGCCGCGCCATCAGCGGGTCGTCGCGGAAATCCTCCAGCGTCCGGATTTCGGCGCCCTCGCAGGCGGCTGCGTAGGTGATGCAGCTGCGCACCGGCTTGCCGTCCTTGACTAGCGTGCAGGCGCCGCAGACGCCGTGCTCGCAGCCCAGATGCGTGGCGGTCAGCCCCATGTCCTCGCGCAGGAAATCCGCCAGATGGGTGCGCGCCTCGCCCTCGAAGCGGACCTCCCGGCCGTTGACGGTGAAGGCGGTCATGCGGGGACTCCGGTCTTGAGGGCGGCGAGCGCGCGGATCGTGGCGGTGGCCTGCAGCGCGCGGCGCTCGGGGGAGAGGAAGGGGAGGGCGGCCTCGACCGCCGCGCGCGGATCGGTGCGGCCCTCGATCAATCCTTCCGGATCGGGCAGCTCGACAGGCGCGCGTTCGATGGCGGCAGCCAGCACGCGGTACTCGCCCCTTTCGGGGTCGGCGAGGACGCAGGCGGAGGCCTTGGCGAATTCCCCGGTCTTCCGGCAGAACTTCCAGTAGGACCAGCGCGCGTCCGGCCCGCGCCGCGGCACGCGGATCGCGGTGACGATCTCGCCCGGCTCCAGCGCGGTGGAGAGCGCGCCGGTGACGAACGCCGCCATTGGCAGCTCGCGTGCGCCCCTTGGCCCGAGGATGCGGACGGAGGCGCCCATCCCGGTCATCGTCGCCACCCAGTCGGCCGCCGGATCGGCATGGGCGATCGAGCCGCCGATGGTGCCGCGGTTCCGCACCGCACGATAGGCGATGCGCCGGGCAATCGGCGCGAGCCAGCCGGGCGTCGCATCCGGCACCGCGCCATCCTCGAACTCGGCATGGGTCACGGCCGCGCCATACAGGATCGCATCCGGTTCCTGCGTCACGGCGCGCAGTTCGGCGCAGGCGGAGAGATCGACCAGAAGCTCCGGCCGGGCGAGGCGCAGGTTCAGCATCGGGCCGAGCGACTGGCTGCCGGCAACCGGCTTGGCGTCGCGCGGGCCTGTCAGGTGCGGCAGGGCCTCGGCCGCCGTCCTTGCGGGGATCAGGTCGAACGGGGCGGGCTTCATGCGCGCGCTCCCATGGCAAGGGCAGCGAGCACCCGTTCGGGCGTGATCGGCACCTGGGCGATGGCGGCGCCGAAGGGACGCAGCGCATCGTTCACCGCGTTGCCGATGGCTGCCGGCGGGCCGATGGCGCCGCTTTCGCCGATGCCCTTCTGGCCGAAGCGGCTGATCGGCGAGGGGGTCTCCATATGGCCGATGGCGATGGAGGGCGCCTCCGCCGCGCCGGGCAGCAGGTAGTCCGCCAGCGTCGTGGCAAGCGGCTGGCCCTCGCCGTCATAGGGCATTTCCTCGTAGAGCGCCGTGCCGATCCCCTGCACTGCGCCGCCCCAGACCTGGCCGTCCACGACCATCGGGTTCACCAGGACGCCGCCATCCTCGGTGATGCGGTAATTCTCGATTTCGACTTCGCCCGTGCCCGGGTCGACCAGCACCACCGCGGCATGGCAGGCATAGGAGAAGGTGCCGGTGTCGCGCACGGTCTTGTAGCCTTTCGTCGCCTCCAGCCCGGCCGGATCGACGCCCTCGGGCAGATCCTGCGGCCGGTGGTACCAGACCTTGCCGATCTCGGAGAGCGGCACCGACCCGCCGGGTCCGCGCGCCTCGCCGTCGCCAAGCAGGATCTCCGACGGATCGGCCTGAAGCAGCGTCCCGGCGATCTTCTTCACGCGCTCCGCCAGCTCCTCGCAGGCGGTGGCGACCGCGCCCCCGGCCATGACGATGCAGCGCGAGCCCCAAGTGCCGGTGGAATATGGCGTCAGCGCGGTGTCGCCATGGACCAGCTTAACCTTGCGCGGCTCCACCCCCAGCACCTCGTTGGCGATCTGCGCCAGCGTGGTTTCCAGGCTCTGGCCATGGCTCTGGACGCCGACGCGCAGCTCCAGCCCGCCATCCGGCGTCATCCGCGCGGTGGCCTGCTCGAAGCCCGGGACCATCGGGATGCCCCAGCCGGAATAGACCGAGGTGCCATGCGCGCCCTGTTCGCAGAAGATCGACAGGCCGACGCCCATCAGCCGCCCGTCCGGCTCGCCCGCAGCCTGGCGCGCGCGCAGGGCGGGCAGGTCGAGATCGGCCAGCGTGCGGTCCAGCGCTTCGACATAGTCGCCGGAGTCGAAGATCTTGTTGGTGATGTTGACGAAGGGCATCTCGGAGCCGGTCACCAGGTTGCGGCGGCGGAACTCGGCGGGCTCCATGCCGATCTCGCGCGCCAGCTCGTCCATGACCAGCTCCATCGCGAAGCAGACGCCGGTGCGCGCCACGCCGCGGTACGGCAGGATCGCGGGCTTGTTCGTCGCCACCGACCAGGTGCGGCAGCGGAAGCCGTCCATCTTGTATGGCCCGGGCAGGATCGAGGCGACCTGCGCGGCCTCGAGGCAGGCGGAGAAGGGATAGGCGGAATAGGCGCCGCTATCGACCACGGCCTCGCAATCGACCGCCAGCAGGCGGCCGTCGGGCGAGGCATAGCCGGTGATGTCGTACCAGTGTTCGCGGCAATTGGCGTTCCCGGCGAGCTGCTCGCGCCGGTCCTCGATCCAGCGCACCGGGCGGCGCAGGTTCAGCGCAAGCCAGCCCAGCACGACCTCCTCGGCCAGCAGGATCCCCTTGTAGCCGAAGCCGCCGCCGACATCGGGGGCGATGACGCGGATCCGTCCCTGGTCGAGCCCGAGGCATTCGGCGAGCCCGTTGCGGACGATATGCGGCATCTGCGTGGAGGTGACGACGACGAGCTGGTCGGCCTGCTCGTCCATGTAGGCGACGACGCCGCGGCCCTCCATCGGCGACATGCACTGCCGCGCGGTGCGGTACTGGCGGCGGATCTTCACCGGGGCACCTTCGGTGGCGGCGTCGAAGCCGGCCTCGAAGCCGCTTTCGAGAAAGACGTTCTCCTCCCAGCCGGCATGCAGCAGCGGGGCATCGGCGTCGCGCGCCTTCAGCATGTCGTGGACGGCAGGCAGCGCGTCATAGGCAATCTGCGTCGCGTCGGCCAGATCCTCCGCCTGGGCGCGGGTCTGGGCGACGCAGGCGGCGATGGGTTCGTTGACGTGGCGGATGCGGTCGCAGGCCAGCACCGGCTGGATCGAGCTGCGGAAGCCGGGCAGGCCGCTATCGGCGCGGATGCCCTGAACGCCCGCCAGATCTGCGGCGGCAAACACCTGGTGCCCGGCGCCAGCGGGCTTCGTGACGCCGCGCAGCTCGGCATGGGCGACGGGGCTGCGCAGGAAGGCGACCTCCAGCATTCCCGGCATCCGGATATCGCCCACGTAGCGGCCGCGCCCCTCCAGATACCGGTCGTCCTCGAGACGCCTGACCGAGGCGCCGACACCGCTTCCCGAGCTTTCCACTGCAATGTTCCTTCACGCGGGCGGCGGTGCCGCCGATACTGCAAGCATACTGATTATCAGTCTACAGTGCATATTTTCCCGCGCAACCCGCCATGGCGAGATTTCCGGCGCGATCAGCCGAAGCGGTCGGCCAGGACCTGCTGGATCTGCCGGGCGAAACCAGCGACGGCAACCGGCAGGACCCGCCCGCGCAGATGCCCCAGATAGATGCGCCCGGCAGCAAGGTCGCGGCGGTCGACAGGGCGGCTGACCGTGCCGTCTGCGCGCGAGGGATCGGGCAGGCCGATCGGGATCTGGAAGGCGATGACCGGCTCGGACAGCGTCAGGTTGCGCATGAACTCGAAATTGTCCGAGGTCACGGTCACCTTCATCGGCGAGGAAATCCGCCGGGCGGCGGCATCGACGAGGCTGCGCACCGAGATCGCCCCGGTCGGCAGCACCAGCGGATAGCGCAGGCAGTCGCGCAAGCGAAGTTCCGGTTCCGCGGCCAGCGGGTGGTCCTCGGCCATCACCGCGTGGACCGGCTGGTCGACGGCTAGCAGCACGTGGAAATCGGTCAGCTGCGCGGGCTCGAACACCGCGGCCAGATCCGCGCTGCGGTCGGCCAGCGCCTCTTCGGCGGCGGCGCGGTCGCGCTGCATCACGTTGAAGGTCACCAGAGGATGCGCGGCGCGGTAGGCGGCGATCTGCTCGGGGAAGAAATACGGCAGCAGCGCCTGGCTGCAGGCGATCGACACATGGCCGCGGCGCTCGCCCTTGAGGTCGGCGATCTGCGCCCTCAGCCGCTCCATCTCTCCGATCTGGTTGCGTGCCGACAAAAGCAGCAGCTCGCCCGCCGCCGACAGCCGCACGCCGGTCGACATCCGTTCGAACAAGTCGGCGCCCAGCTCCTCCTCGAAGGCGAGGATCCGGCGGTTGAGCGCGGTGGAAGTGATCGACAGCGACTCTGCCGCCTTCCGGATCGAGCCGGTGCGGGCCACCATGTCGATATATCTCAGCGTCGTCTGGAACCGCATCGGGCCTCCTTTCGTGGTGCAAATCCTGCATCGCGATGGCGCAAAAATAGCAGTATCCTGCAGCGCGCGCGAGTGGTTCCCTGAAAGCGACTTCAGAACGGAACCGAGCGCATGATCCAGGACCTCCCCTTCTTCCTCGCCTCGCTGCACCGCGCCTATGCGGACGGTCTCACGCCGATGGAGGCGATGCGCGAATGCCGCCGCCGCATTGTCGCGGCGGAGGATCCGGGCATCTTCCTGCATCTAGCAGACGAGGCCGAGCTGGTTGCCATGGCCGAGGCGCTGGGGCCCTTCGATCCGGCGGCCAAGCCGCTCTACGGGCTGCCCTTCGCGGTGAAGGACAACATAGATGTCGGGGGCTGGCCGACCACGGCAGGCTGCCCGGCCTTCGCCTATGTCCCTGGCGAAGATGCCTTCGTCGTGGCGAAGCTGCGCGAGGCCGGGGCGATTCCGGTCGGCAAGGCCAGCCTCGACCAGTTCGCCACCGGTTTGAACGGCACCCGCACCACCGGGCCGGCGCCGATCAATGCGATCAACCCGGAACTGGTGCCGGGCGGATCCTCGGGCGGGTCGGGCGTCGCGGTCGGCAAGGGGCTGGTGACATTCTCGCTGGGCACCGACACCGCCGGATCCGGCCGGGTGCCTGCCGCCATGAACGGCATTGTCGGGCTGAAGCCCACGCTGGGCAGTTTCTCGGCCACGGGCGTGGTCCCGGCCTGCCGCAGCTGCGAGACCATCTCGGTCTTCGCGCTGACGGTGGATGACGCCCATGCCGTGTTCCGCGCCGCCGCCAGCTATGACGCCGGCGACTCCTATTCCCGCAGGATCGCCGCGCCGGTGCCCGGCCCGGTGCCGCAGCTTGCCATCGGCGTGCCGGACAAGGCGACGCGGAAATTCTTCGGCGATACCGCGCAGGAAGAGAATTTCGACGCCGCCCTGGCCTATCTCGCGGCGCAGGGCCACCGCATCGCCGAGCTCGATTTCACCCCGCTCTACGACATCGCCATCATGCTCTACGAAGGTCCCTGGGTGGCCGAGCGACACGCGGTTATCGAGGAGATCATGCGCGACCGGCCGGACGAGGTTCTGCCGGTGATCCACGAAATCGTCGGCAAGGCGCTGCAATTCTCGGCCACGGATGCATTCCGCGCGCAGTACCGGTTCCGCGACCTGAAGCGGATGGCCGAGGAGATGACCGAAGGGCTCGACATGCTCTGCGTTCCGACCATTCCCGGGCTCTGCACGCTGGCCGATATCGAAGCAGAGCCGGTCGCCGCCAATTCGCGGCTGGGAACCTACACCAATTTCGTCAACTTGCTCGACATGGCGGCGCTGGCGGTGCCGGTGATGCCGCGCCCGGACGGGCATCCCGGGAACGTGACGCTGATCGCGCCGGCCGGGAAGGATGCGCTGCTGGCCTCGCTGGGCCGGGTGCTGCAGGCCCAGCTGGCAGGGGCGCCGGGCGCCATGGGCTGGGAGATGCCGCCGCTGGCCGAAGCCGCGCCGGAGGCCGCCGAGGACGAGATCGTCGTCGCCGCGGTCGGCGCGCACATGTCCGGACTGCCGCTGAACCACGAGCTGACCTCGCGCGGCGGGCGTTTCCTGGAGGCGGCAGAGACCGCGCCCGACTACCGCTTCTATGCTCTGGCAGGCGGGCCGCCGAAGCGGCCGGGCCTCGTGCGCTGCGACCAGAACGGGCAGGGACACTCCATCGCGGTCGAGCTATGGGCAATACCTGAATCGCAGATGGGCAGTTTCATGAAAGGCGTCCCCTCGCCCTTGACCATCGGTACGCTGACGATTTCCGATGGCCGCAAGGTCCTGGGCTTCCTCTGCGAGTCCGCGGCCGTCCCCGACGCCACCGAGATCTCGCAGTTCGGCGGCTGGCGGGCCTTCCTCGAAAACCAGACCGCGAAAGCGGCCAGCTGATGACCGACATGGAGATCAAGATGAAACGACGCGACTTCCTCAGGACCGGCTCCGCCGCGCTCGGCGGCGCCGCGCTGCTTCCCTTCCTGCGCGCTCTGCCGGCCTCGGCGGCAGCGGGCAGCGACACGCTGGTCGTGGTGATCGGCGACACGATCAACAGCCTCGACCTGCACCGCTCTGGCACCAACCGGCCCTCCTACCAGGTGGCGGTGAACGTCTATGACCGGCTGGTCCGCTTCGGCACCAAGACGCTGGAGGACGGCACGCTGTCCTACGACTCGACCGTGATCGAGCCCGAGATCGCCGAAAGCTGGGAGGTGTCCGGGGACGGCAAGTCGATCACCTTCAAGATCAGCCCGAAGGCGAAGTTCTGGGACGGCAGCCAGGTGACCGCCGAGGACGTGAAATGGTCCTTCGACCGCGCGGTGACGCTGGGCGGCTTCCCGCTGGTGCAGATGAAGGCAGGCTCCATGTCCGAGCCCGACCAGTTCGTCGTCGTGGACGAGATGACCTTCCGGGTCGATCTGCCCGCGTCCTCGAAGCTGGCGCTGCCCGACCTCGCCGTGCCAGTGCCGCTGGTGATCAACTCGAAGGTTGCCAAGGAACATGCAACCGCGGACGACCCCTGGGCGACCGAGTACCTGCACGAGAACCCGGCCGGCTCCGGCCCGTTCAAGATCACCCGCTGGGACCCGGGCCAGCAATTCGTCTACGAGCGCAACGATGACTGGGAACTGGGCGAGCTGCCGGCGCTGAAGCGCGTGATCGTCCGCGAAGTGCCGTCGGCCGCGACGCGCCGTGCGCTGCTGGAGCGCGGCGATGTCGATTTCTACATGGACGTGCCTGCCAAGGACGCCAAGGAGCTGGGCGAGAGCGGCAAGGCCAAGGTCGAGGGCGCGCCGGTCGACAACTGCCTGCACGTGCTGGGGCTGAACCTGAATTTCGAGCCCTTCGACAACAAGCTGGTGCGCCAGGCGATCGCCTATGCACTGCCCTACGAGGACATCCTGGCGGCGGGCGCCTATGGCCGCGGCAAGCAGATGTGGGGCGGGGACGAGATGAGCCCCTCGACCATCGAATGGCCGCAGCCCTTCCCCTATGCGACCGACATCGAGAAGGCCAAGGCGCTGATGGCGGAAGCCGGGATGGCCGACGGGTTCGAGACCACGCTGTCCTACAATCTGGGCCTTGCCGACTGGATGGAGCCCACCGCGCTGCTGATCCAGGAGTCGCTGGCCAAGATCGGCATCACCGCCACGCTCGACAAGATCCCGGGTGCCCAGTGGCGCACCGCGGCGCTGGTCGAGAAGCGCCTGCCGATGCACCTGGAGAACTTCGGCGGCTGGCTGAACTATCCCGACTACTACTTCTACTGGGCCTATATCGAGGGGCACCTGTTCAACTCGTCGAACTACTCCAACCCCGAGATGGACAAGCTCGTCGACGAGACCCTCACCATGGAGACCGACGATCCGGCCTATGCGCCGAACGTCAAGCGGATGATCGAGATCGCCTTCGAGGACGTGCCGCGCATCCCGCTCTACCAGCCCTATCTGGACGCGGCGATGAAGCCCGAGGTCACCGGCTACGTCTCCTGGTTCCACCGCCAGCTGGCGCTGTCCAACATGGCCAAGGGCTGAGCCATGGAAAAGCTCTCCCGCATCGGCGGACGGATCCTGCAGGCGATCCCCCCGGTTTTCGGCGTGATCGTCATCACCTTCCTGCTCACGCGTGCCCTGCCGGGGGATCCGGCGGTGTTCTTCGCCGGGCTGATGGCGGATGACGGGACCATCGCGCAGGTGCGGGCAGAGCTGGGGCTGGACCAGCCGCTTCCGGTCCAGTTCGTCTACTATCTCGGAGATCTCCTGCAGGGGGATCTCGGAAATTCGCTGACCACCGGCCAGCCGGTGCTCAACGAGCTTGCCGCGCGGCTGCCGGCCTCGCTGGAGCTGACCTTCGCCGGCCTCTTCTTCGCCATGGCGGTGGCGATTCCGCTGGGCGTGCTGGCCGCGACCCGTCCGGGCAGCTGGATCGACCATCTCTGCCGGGTGCTGGTGACGGCGGGCGTGTCGCTGCCGACCTTCTTCACCGGGCTCTTCCTGATCTATGTCTTCTACTACCTGCTCGGCTGGGCGCCCTCGCCGCTGGGACGGCTCGACTTCCTCTATCTCTCGCCGCCGCCGGTGACCGGCTTCTACACGATCGATGCCCTGCTTGCCGGCGACTGGGAGGTGTTCTGGGCCGCGCTTCGCCAGATGGTTCTGCCCGCGGTGACGCTCGGCCTCTTTGCGCTGGCCCCGATTGCGCGGATGACCCGGGCCGCGATGCTCTCGGCGCTGTCGGGCGACTATGTCCGCACGGCGCGGGCCAACGGGCTGGGCGGGGCAAGGGTGCTGTGGATCTACGCCTTCCGCAACGCCGCGCTGCCCGTCCTGACCACGCTGGGCATGGTCTTCTCTTTCCTCCTCGGCGCCAACGTTCTTGTGGAGAAGGTCTTCTCCTGGCCCGGCATCGGCAGCTACGCCATCGGTGCGCTGGTGGCTTCGGACTATGCCGCGGTGCAAGGCTTCGTCCTGTGCATGGCGCTCCTGTTCGTCGTCGTGAACCTCGTCATCGACGTCGTCCTCACCCTGATCGACCCGCGCGTCGGGCTGGAGAGCTGAGATGGCCGCAATCGCCCGCCTGCGCTACACGATGTCGGAGAACCCGCTGACCGTCATCGGCTTCGCGCTGTTCGCGCTGCTTGCGGCGATGGCAGTGTTCGGTCCGCTGATCGCGCCCTATGACCCGCTGGCCACCCGCGCGGTCAACGCGCTGCAGCCGCCCAGCTGGGCGCATCCATTCGGCACCGACCATCTGGGCCGTGACGTGCTTTCCCGCGTGATCGTCGCCGCGCGGCTGGATCTCGGCATCGCCTTCTCGGCGGTGGCGCTGTCTTTCGTGATCGGCTCGGCGCTTGGCTGCCTCGCGGGCTTCCGCGGCGGATGGACCGACCGGATCGTCGGGAGGCTCTCCGACACGATCATGGCCTTCCCGCTCTTCGTGCTCGCCATGGGCGTGGTCGCGACCATGGGCAACACGGTCGAGAACGTCATCTACGCCACCGCCGTCATCAACCTGCCCTTCTACATCCGCGTCGCCCGTGCCGAGGTCGCCGTGCGCCGCAACGCAGGCTACGTGCAGGCGGCGCGGCTTTCGGGCAGTTCCGACCTGCGCATTCTCGCCACCCAGCTTTTCCCCAACGTGCTGCCGCCGATGATGGTGCAGATCTCGCTGAACCTCGGCTGGGCGATCCTGAACGCCGCCGGGCTCAGCTTCATCGGGCTCGGCGTCCGTCCGCCCGCTGCCGAATGGGGCATCATGGTCGCCGAGGGCGCCAGCTACATCGTCTCGGGCGAATGGTGGCTCGCGCTCTTCCCGGGCGCCGCCCTGATGCTCGCCGTCTTTTGCTTCAACCTGATGGGGGACGGCCTGCGCGACATGGTCGACCCCACCCGCCGGACATGAGGCCCGCCATGGCACCGCTGCTGAAAGTCGAGACCCTGTCGATCGCCTTCAAGACCCGCAAGGGCGACGTCCAGGCGCTGCACGAGGTCAGTTTCGAGGTCGCGCCCGGAGAGGTCGTCGGGGTGGTCGGCGAAAGCGGCTCTGGCAAGTCAGTCAGCGCCTATACCGTGATCGGGCTCCTGGATCAGGCGGGGCGGATCACCCATGGCGGCGTCGAATATGACGGCAAGCCGGTCGAGGGGCGGCAGCGGGAGCTGAGGGGCCGCGAGATCTCGATGATTTTCCAGAACCCGCGGGCGGCGCTGAACCCGATCATGCCGGTGGGCCAGCAGATCGGCGACGTGCTGAAACGCCATGCGCTTGCCGGGCGCACGGATGCCCGGGCCAAGGCCATCGAGCTTCTCAAGCAGGTGAAGATCAACGACCCCGAGGAGCGCGTCGACAGCTATCCGTTCGAGCTGTCGGGCGGCATGTGCCAGCGGGTGATGATCGCCCTCGCTCTGGCCTGTTCGCCGAAGCTGCTGATCGCCGACGAGCCGACCACCGGGCTTGATGTCACGACCCAGAAGGCGACGATGGATCTGGTGCGGGATCTGACCAAGGCGCGCGGCATGTCCGTGGTGCTGATCACCCATGATCTGGGTATGGCCGCGGAATATTGCGACCGGATCGTGGTGATGGAGAAGGGCCATGTGGTGGAAACCGCGCCGGTGGTCCAGCTCTTCACCAGCCCGCAGCACCCCTATACCCAGAAGCTGATCGCCGCTTCGCCGGGGCCGCGCTCGGAATTGGCCGACCTGACCGGCGGCCTGCCCGAGGCGCCGCCCTCGATCGCGCCGCCGCGCAAGCGGGAGCCGGGACCGGAGCGCCTGCTGGAAGTCGTCGATCTGGTCAAGGAATTCCCCAAGCGCGGCGGCAGCTTCTTCGGGAGGAAGCCCGCGCCCTTCCGCGCCGTCGACGGCATCGGCTTCCAGATGATGCGCGGCGAAAGCCTCGGGCTGGTGGGCGAGTCAGGCTGCGGCAAGTCCACGACCTCCTCGATCATCGCCCGGCTGCAGGACGCGACCTCGGGTTCCGTCGTCTTCGACGGCCAGGACATCGTCCAGCACCCCGCCGCGCGCTTCGCCCGCATGCCGGAACGCGGGCGCATCCAGATGGTGTTCCAGGACGCGCATGACAGCCTCGATCCGCGCTGGTCGGCCGCCGAGGCGATCGCCCAGCCGCTGCGCCGGATCTCGGGGATGCGCGACGGCGGCGAGATCGCGCGCAAGGTCGCCGAGCTGGCCGAGATGGTCGGCCTGCCCGCCAACCTGCTGAGCCGCTATCCGCACCAGCTTTCCGGCGGGCAGAAGGCGCGGGTCGGCATCGCACGGGCCATCGCCACCGACCCGCTGCTCCTGATCCTCGACGAGCCGACCTCGGCGCTCGACGTTTCGGTGCAGGCGGTGGTTCTGCAACTGCTCGACCGGCTGCGGCGCGAGCTGGGGATGAGCTACATCTTCGTCAGCCACGACCTGAACGTGGTGCGTCTGCTCTGCGAGCGGGTGATCGTGATGAACCGCGGCCGGATCGTCGAAACCGGCACGGCCGAGGAGGTCCTGCACGCCCCGAAGGACGCCTACACCCAGAAGCTCGTCTCGGCGATCCCGCATTTCGAGCCGGAACGGCTGCGCGCGTCCTAGGGTCCTTGGGCAATTCTCCGATCCGGCGCAGGACCGCGGCCCTCCCGCGGTGGTCCGCCGCGTCGATCAAGCGGCTCGGTGCATTGCGGGCGCGGTCAAGCGGCTGCGCCCTGGCCCACAATGGACTGCCCGGGATGACCGCTGCAGCGCCCTTGTCGGCAATTGTCCGGCGCGTCGCGCCGCCGTCATGGGCCGTGCCGGCCGTTGCAACCGCGGAAGGCTCGCCGGAAATCAATCCCGGGGCCTGAGGTGCATCTCCCTTCCGGCAGTCGGATGAGGCGAAGCGCAAACGGTCGGCGGTGGCCCCGCCCCGCCATGTGCCACTTTCTGCCGGGGCCGCGGCAGGGGAGGATGGACTGGCTTCCGGCCGCTTTTCTTGCACCGGAAGCGTGCTGGCCGGCGCGGATGATCGTTCTGGCGGCAGTGACAACCAGACGCTCTGGGTCCGGGTCAGCAGGCACAGCTTCGAAAATACGCGGCCAAACGCCCTTCCGGCTCCGGCGGACATCCTGTCGCCGCGCCCGCTGCTGCCGCGCCTTTCGCCGACGATCCGGTCCTATGGCAGGGGTGCCCCAAGTTGCGCGCCGCAAATCTCCCGACCAAGGGAAGGTTAACGCTTCACTGCAGAAACTCGGAAGCCCCGGGACCCCGGAGGCCCGGGCGCTTTCCGGCTTCGATCCGAAGAATCATGCATCGCCCTCCGCGCTGACCTCCGGGATGTCGGGCCGCGAGAGGCGATGCAGCTTCGATCCGGAGCGCATCAGCCGGGCCAGGGCGCGAGGCCGCGCCCGACAAGGCCCTCTCCGCCGGCCCCCAGCATGGCCAGCATGACGCCCGGATGCTCCGCCACGGCGATGCCGGGCAGGCCCAGCAGAATGTCGCCCGGCAGTTCCGGATGCGGGGCGAGGAAGATGTCGCTCGGCGCGAAGGTATCCGCTGGATGGTAGGGCGCGAGCGCTTCCATCAAGGCCGGGGCTTGGCGCAGCGCCGGACCGCCCAGTCCGAGTGCGTCGATCACCGCGCTGTCGCCGATCGCGGGCAGGACCACGGCCGCGCCGCCATCCATCCGCGGACCCACGGGGGGCAGGGCAGGGCGGATGTGCCAACTGTGCGGGTCCTCCGAAGTCTTCCAGCCGAACGCCACGCCGTTGCCGCCTGCGGCAATCACCATCGGCACCGGATTGGCCTCCGCCGCGGCCTGCAGCATCGCCGCCGCCGCCGCCATCACCGCGTTCAGCGCGAAAAGCGGCGTGCGCGCGTAGGCTCCGGCCGCGCCGTCCAGCCCGAGCTGCTCCGCGAGCAAGCCGGTCATCGCCGCGACCGAGCCGTGCAGGTCGTCGCCCTGGGCCAGAGCCTCCGCCATCAGCGGCAGCAGCGGAACGCCGCCGCCGATGGCTGCGGCCAGCGGATCCGCCAGCGCTGCCATCTCCCCGATCCGGGCCACTTGAGCCGCCGGATCGGCCGCCCCGAAGCGCAGCGCGCCGGCGGGCGGGCCGTCATTGACCGGGGACAGAGCGCGGGCCGTTCCCGCCTCGGCCGCGAGCACCGGCATCGAGGGCGTCACGACGCAGGCCAGCGGGGTGACCAGCCCGTGATCCTGCGCCGGAACTAGCGGCAGGGCGCCGGACAGGACCGCGGCTTCCGCGGTTTCCGGCGTCCCGGCCCAGCCCTCGGCCAGCACCGCGGCGACGGCCGCGTTCAGAACCGGGCGCGGACAGGCGGCCGGTGCGGAGAAGGCCGGTCCCGCATGCAGCAGCACCTTGGCCGGCAGGCCGGGCAGCGCGCGGGCCAGGGGAAGGCAGCCGGCCAGGCGCGGGGAAATTCCCGCCCAGAAACTCATCGACGGCCCCCCGCAGATGCCTTGCGATGCGGCAGGACCGGACGGGGACGGGGGGAACGGCGGGCGGGACTCATGACTTTCCTTCCATAAGGCAACCTTGGCGGAGCGATAAGCTTTCCTGTCTTGAAACCGCAGATTAGTCAGTCTACTGATGAATTCAAGAAGATGCCACGGAAACGCATGAATTCATATTCCGGTCAGGTGTTTGCTGCCTGTCTTCCGGTCTGATTTCCCCAGGTTTTCGAGTGACAAGAGGTACATAGATGAAACAGGGATACGACGCCGTCCTCAAGGGCGGCCGGGTCATCGACACCGTGACGGGCCGCGACGGGCTGTTCGACATCGCCGTCTCGGGCGGCCGGATCGCGGCCATCGAGCCGTCCTTGGACGCCGCCGGCGCCGAGGTGATCGACCTCGAGGGCAAGGTTGTCACCGCAGGCATGATCGACACCCACGGCCATGTCTACCAGCATGTCACCGGCAGCTTCGGGCTCAATCCCGACATGGTCGGCGTGCGCTCGGGCGTGACCACGATCATCGACCAGGGCGGGCCGTCCTGCATGACGCTGGGCGGGTTCAAGCACTATCTCGACACCAGCTCCAAAACCAAGCTCTACTGCTTCATCTCGGCCTATCTGGTGGGCGGGCTCGAAGGCCACATGTATCCGGACCTCTACGGTCCGCACGGCGTCAATGCCGAGCACACGATCCGGATCGGCAAGGAGAATCTCGACATCGTGCGCGGCGTGAAGGCCCATGCCGAGATCGGTGGCCAGTCGCGCTGGGGCATGGAGGTCATCAAGATCGGCAAGCAGATCTCGAAGGAGCTCGGCCTGCCGCTCTACATCCATCTCGGCCAGCTCTGGCCGTCGCTGGAGGAAGGTCCGGTGCCGGATCCGGACGAGCTGATCCGCGAGCTGGTGCCGATCATGGAGGAGGGCGACATGCTCGCCCATCCCTTCACCCGCCATCCCGGCGGCTTCGTCTCGGAAGAGGGCGAGGTCCATCCGATCGTGTTCGAGGCGATCGCGCGCGGCGTGCGCGTCGATGTCGGCCACGGCTCGCATTTCAGCTTCGAAGTGGCCAAGAAGGTGCTGGATTCCGGCATCAAGCCCTTCACCCTGGGCGCGGACATGCACGGCTTCAACGTCACCGTGCCGCCCGAGGGGCTGGAGAAGGACGTGCGCGAGTCGAACCCGTTCTTCGGCGCGGCGCCCTTCAACCTGACCGTGGCGATGACCGAGCTGATGACGCTGGGCATGTCGCTGAACGATGTTGTGGCGACGGTGACCGAGAACCCCGCGACGGTGCTGGGCAAGTCGGACGAGCTGGGCTCGCTGCAGGTCGGGCGCATCGCCGACATCTCGGTGCTGGAAATCCAGGAAGGCCGCTTCAAGCTGTTCGACAATTCCGGCGTCGAGGTGGTGACCGACAAGCTGGTCCGCCCGGTGATGTGCTTCAAGGACGGCGAGAAGTTCGACGCGGACTCGCCGCTGATCCCGCCGCCGGTCCTCGCCTGAGCCGTCCGGCTCAGGTGAAGTCCCAGACCTTCTTCGCACCGTCCGGCGGGTTCTGCCGGACGGCCTCGGCGTCGACCTCCACCCGGTCTCCGGCGATCCGTGCCGGATAGAGCTTCAGGTCGTTCACCCGCCAGCCCGCCGAGACCCGGCCCGTGCCCAGGTCGAACCGCGCGAAATGCCGGGGGCAATGGACTTCGCAGCCCTCGACCCGCCCGTCCTTCAGCGAGGCCTTGTCATGCGGGCAGAGGCTCTGGAACGCGCGCGGCATGCCGTCCAGCAGCGCCAGCCCGATGACATGGCCGTCCAGCGTGACCGTGACGACCTTGCCCGCGGGCAGCGCCGCGAGCGCCAGAACATCTCTGAAATCCGCCATGCCGCCATCCTTCCGCGCCGCCGGTTGCAGTGATCATTCTACTTGGGGATCAAGTGCTTGCAACCCGGAACCGTCCGGCGCGGCGGCTGGCAGGCCAAGACCGGCCCAACCGGCGGGCAGGGGCACGGTCGCAGACGGCCAGTCCCGCAGCGGCGCATCCGGCGCCGCGGCCTGTTCGGGGTTTGAGCCCGGCGCATTCGCGATCTGCCCGGTGCCAAGGCGGCCGGAACCGGCGCAAGCGGCGAGCTGCGTGCAGCTATCGAGAGCGGTCCGCAGCAGGAAGTCGCGCGAGACCCGCCCTTGATGATGAACGACAGCGGCGGCTGCTCGCCTGACAGGCCGCATTTCATCGGAATCTTTGTGCCGAGCTGCAATCCGGTGGCGGCGGTCTTTTCGCGGAGGGTCGGCATGTGGCCGATCCGCCTCGGAAGCATTCCGGCGCCGTCGGGGGCCTCCGTAGCCGGATCGCGGCAGCGCGGTTGCCGAGGAGGCCCTGGTCCCGCCGCGGGGCTGCGCTATGAATTCCGCGGCATGGCGGAGGCGGATGGTGACCTCGCCGGCCTTTCAGGTCATGTCCGTGCCGACGGGTACGGCAACGATGGCGCGGCGCGCGTTTGCTTCCCTGGCGCTGAGCATGCCCTACAGGCGGCAAAACGGCGATCCGGGGCAGGCATGGAGGCCATTCGAACGGCCGCAGGCATGCGGCCGGAGCATTGCACTGCGCGGGCCGAAAGGGATGTCGCTGCGGCAGGACCGCGGAGGAGCGGAGGAAAGGTCGGGGGCCGCTCCGGTTGCCGGAAAGAAATTGAGGCGACTGGTCTCTGCCGGCGGGCGCGCTTGCGGCCGTTGCCAGATCGTGGACATCGCCGTTGCCGCCATCGACGGCCATTGTCCCGTGGGCGGAGCGGGTGTCCCCGCGCAGCAGGTGCTTCCGAACGGGCCGTGCCGGGGAGGCGCCATGCGATGAGAGCGGCCGCCAGGGGAGCCGAAGGAGAAGGCGCTCCGGAAAGGAACAAAAGGGTTTCAAGTCAATTGGGTGGTGCGGAACCGGAAGGCCGGTTCACCTGCGGTTCCTCCAACATTTCGCGGCGCTGCCGGCACGGGTTTCTGCTGGTGCGGCTCGCCTTCCGGTGCGGGTCGGGACGGGCCTCACGCCTTCGGCGGAAGGAACACGCCGACCGCCATCGTGTCCTCGGAGGGCGCGGCGCGGGCGCGGCGGTATTCGGCCGGGGTGATGCCGCGCTCGGCACGCAGCGTGCGGGTCAGGTGCGAGGCGTCGCAGAAGCCGCAGGACAGCGCGATGTCGGCCACGGTGGCCTCGGTCTCGCGCAGCCGCACCAGCGCGCGCTCCAGCCGCAGGTCGAGATAGACCTTGAGCGGCGTCTGGCGCAAATCTGCCAGGAAGCGCCGCTCCAGCGTGCGCCGCGCCACGCCGAGCGCTGCGGCGATCTCGCCCACCGGCAGGGGCAGCTCGATATGCTGCTGCATCCTCAGCACCGCGCGCCGCACCAGCGGATCGGTGGCGCGCTTCGACAGCAGCTGTCCGGGCTGCGGCCGCTCGCCCTCCAGCGCCTCGTCGATCATCATGATGTTCAGGCTCTTGATCGCCGCGGACTGGCCGACATGGCGCTGCACCAGGAAGGCGGCCAGATGCGCCGCGCCATGTCCGCCCGAGCAGGTCAGCCGGTCGCGGTCGACGACGAAGATCTGGTCCGAGACGGGACGTTCGGATTCGAAGCGCTCGAGGAAGTCCTGGTGGTGGAACCAGCTGACGCAGCAGCGGTATCCGGCGAGCAGCCCGGCCTCCTGCAGGATGAACACCCCGGTGCAGAGCCCGGCGATCGGCACGCCGGCCGCGGCGCGCGCCTTGAGGAAGGCCAGCATCGGCGCGGACAGTGCCGCGCGGTCGCCCATGATGCCGCCGACCACGACGATGTAGTCGAATTCGCCCGCATCGCGCAGCCGCCGGTCCGGCTCCACCCGCACGCCGCAGCTGGACCGGACGTTCTCCATCGTGTCCGACAGCACGCTCCAGTCGCAGAGGATCGGCCGCGACTGGTCGGCCTCGTCCGCCGCCAGCCGCAGCACGTCGACGAAATTGGCGAAGGCGGACAGCGTGAAGCGGTCCGCCAGGAGAAAGGCGACGCGCAGGCGCTTGCGGGGCTGGGCTTGCGGCGTGGTCATGACGCGATTCTGCTTTCCGGCTGTCGTTTTCCTCCAATCGCGACTCTGCACCGGGTTCTATGGTCACGTCTACTCCTCCGTAGAAGGCTACCCCGACATGACGCGCTTCAACGCATTCAACCTGGTGAAGAACGCCCTCGGCGGCCACAAGGCCTGGACCGAGCAATGGCCTGAATCGCAGCCCAAGGCCGAGTACGACGTGGTGATCGTCGGCGCCGGCGGCCATGGCCTGGGCGCGGCCTACTACCTGGCGAAGGAGCACGGCATCACCAACATCGCGGTGATCGACAAGGGCTGGCTCGGCGGCGGCAACACCGGCCGGAACACCACCATCATCCGCTCGAACTACCTCTACGACGAGAGCGCGCGGCTCTTCGACCACTCGGTCGACCTGTGGCAGACCCTGTCGCAGGAGCTGAACTACAACGTCATGTATTCGAACCGCGGCTGCCTGATGCTGGCGCACAACGTGCATGACGTGCAGAGCTTCAAGCGGCACATCCACGCCAACCGGCTGAACGGCGTCGACAACCGCTGGCTGACGCCGGAGGAGTGCAAGGAATACTGCCCGCCGATCAACATCGCCAAGGATGCCCGCTATCCGGTGATGGGCGGCGCGCTGCAGGAACGTGCCGGCACCGCGCGCCACGACGCAGTGGCCTGGGGCTATGCCCGCGGCGCTGCGGCCCGCGGCGTCGACATCATCCAGAACTGCGCGGTCCAGGCGATCCGCCGCGGCCCCGACGGGGCGGTGATCGGCGTCGATACCGACAAGGGCTTCATCAAGTGCAAGAAGATCGGGGTTTCGGCCTCGGGCCACAACAGCATGGTCATGGCGACCGCGGGCGTCCGCCTGCCGCTGGAATCCATGCCGCTGCAGGCGCTCGTCTCCGAGCCGGTCAAGCCGATCTTCCCCTGCGTCGTGATGTCGAACGCGGTCCACGCCTACTGCTCGCAGTCCGACAAGGGCGAGCTGGTGATCGGCTCCGGCACCGACCAGTACGTCTCCTATTCGCAGCGCGGCGGCCTGCCGCTGATCGAGCATACCATCGCGGCGATCTCCGAGGTCTTCCCGATCTTCAACCGCATGCGCATGCTGCGCAAATGGGGCGGGATCACCGACAACACCCCGGACCGCTCGCCGATCATCGGCAAGACCCCGGTCAAGAACCTCTATGTCAACTGCGGCTGGGGCACCGGCGGGTTCAAGGCCACGCCCGGCTCGGCCCATGTCTTCGCGCATACCATCGCCAAGGACGAGCCGCACCCGATCAACGCCCCGTTCTCGCTCGACCGCTTCCGCACCGGCAGGCTGATCGACGAAGCCGCCGCCGCCGCCGTCGCGCACTGAGGAAAGACCCATGCTGCTGATCCATTGCCCCTATTGCGACGAGACCCTGCCCGAGGTCGAGTTCACCTATGCCGGCGAGGCGCATATCGTCCGCCCGGAAAACCCCTCGGCGGTGACCGACGAGGAATGGGAATCCTTCCTCTTCCTGCGCGACAACGTGAAGGGCAACCACTACGAGCGCTGGCGCCACTTCCATGGCTGCGGCCGTTATTTCAACGCGGTGCGCAACACGATCACCGACAAGTTCCTGACCACCTACGAGGCGGGCGCGCCGCGTCCCTCCATCGAGTCGCTGACGGAGAAGGGCAAATGAGCCAGTACCGCGTTCCCGGCAAAGGCCGCGTCGACACCTCGCGCGCGGTCAGCTTCACCTTCGACGGCAAGCGCTTCAAGGGCGCCAAGGGCGACACCGTGGCCTCCGCGCTGCTCGCCAACGGCGTGCACCTGATGGGCCGGTCGTTCAAGTACCACCGCCCGCGCGGCCCGGTCGCGGCCGGCTCGGAAGAGCCCAACGCGCTGATCGGCACCCGCCGCGGCGACGGCCGGTTCGAACCGAACACCCGCGCCACCGTGCAGGAGATCTGGGAAGGGCTGAAGACCAACTCCCAGAACAAGTATCCGAGCCTGAAATTCGACATCGGCGCCGTCAATGACGCCGCCTACATGCTGTTCTCGGCCGGCTTCTACTACAAGACCTTCATGTGGCCCCGCAGCTTCTGGGACAAGGTCTACGAGCCCTTCATCCGTGCCGCCGCAGGCCTGGGCGTCAGCCCGACCGAGGCGGATCCGGACACCTATGCCTCGCGCAACGCGCATTGCGACGTGCTGGTCGTCGGCGCCGGTCCGGCCGGTCTCGCCGCTGCCCGTGCGGCCGCGGTCGAAGGGCTGAAGGTCGTCCTCGTCGACGAGAACCCCGAAGCGGGCGGCACGCTGCTTTCCGAGCCGCAGGCCGTGATCGACGGCAAGCCGGCATGGGACTGGCTGGCCTCCGAGCTGGCCGCGCTGAAGGCAGCCGGCGTCAAGATCATGACCCGCACCACGGCGATCGCGTACTACCACCAGAACCTGATCGGCCTCGTCGAGAAGCTGACCGACCATCTGGAGACGCTGCCGAAGGACGTTCCGCGCGAACGGCTGTGGCGGATGCGCGCCAAGCAGGTTGTTCTGGCCCAGGGCGCGCTGGAAAAGCCGCTGGTTTTCCACGGCAACGACCGTCCCGGCGTGATGCTGGCGGGCTCGGCCCAGACCTACCTGAACCGCTACGGCGTCCTGGTCGGCCGCCGCCCCGCCATCGTAACCTCGCATGACAGCGCCTGGTACTCCGCCTTCGACCTCGCCGACAGCGGCGCGAAGGTGCAGGCTATCATCGACACCCGCAGCGACGTCCGCGAGGACCTGCTGGAGGGTGCCAAGTCGCGCGGCATCCGCGTGCTCAAGGGCTACACCGCCACCGGCACCAAGGGCCGCCTGCGGGTGAAATCGGTGCGCGTCAACCCGATGCAGTCGGGCCAGGTCGGCGCGGCCGAGGAGATCGCCTGCGACGCGCTCTTGATGTCGGGCGGCTGGACGCCGTCGCTGCACCTGTTCTCGCACACCCAGGGCAAGCTCGCCTGGGACGACGACCGCACCACCTTCCTGCCGGCCTATACGCCGGAGGATTGCGTCATCGCAGGCGCGGGCCGCGGTCTCTGGGGCGTCGCCGCCGCTCTGGCGGACGGGGCCGAGAAGGGCCAGGAGGTTGCCGCCGCGCTCGGCCAGTCGGCCGTGGCAGGCGTGCCGGCGGTCAAGAACGACCGCGCCGGCACCGGCGCGACCCACAAGGAGCTGCCGACCGACCTGTCTCCGGGCAAGGCGAAGGCCTTCGTCGACTACCAGAACGACGTGACCGCCAAGGACCTGCGCCTTGCCGTGCGCGAAGGCATGAAGTCGATCGAGCACGTCAAGCGCTACACCACCAACGGCATGGCGACCGACCAGGGCAAGATGTCGAACATCAACGGCCTGAACATCGCCGCCGACGCGCTTGGCCGGAAACAGCCGCAGGTTGGCCTGACCACCTTCCGCCCGCCCTACACGCCGACCACCTTCGGCGCCTTCGCGGGCTACCATCGCGGCCACCATTTCGAGGTGACCCGCAAGACCCATATCGACAGCTGGGCCGCGGAAAACGGCGCGGTGTTCGAGCCGGTCAGCCAGTGGCGCCGCGCCTGGTACTTCCCGAAGGCGGGCGAGGACATGGACCAGGCAGTCGCGCGCGAATGCGCCGCTGTCCGCGCGTCGGTCGGCATCTTCGACGCCTCGACGCTGGGCAAGATCGAGGTTGTGGGCCCCGATGCGGTCGAGTTCATGAACCGCATGTACACCAACCCCTGGACCAAGCTCGGGGTCGGACGCTGCCGCTACGGCCTGCTGCTGGGCGATGACGGCTACATCCGCGACGACGGCGTGATCGGCCGCCTCGGCCAGGACAAGTTCCACGTCACCACCACCACCGGCGGCGCGGCACGGGTCATGAACATGATGGAGGACTACCTCCAGACCGAATGGCCGGACCTGAACGTGTGGCTGACCTCGACGACCGAGCAGTGGTCCACCATCGCGCTGAACGGCCCGGACGCGGCCAAGCTGCTGGCGCCGCTCGTGGAGGGCGTCGAGCTGACCGAGGAGGCCTTCCCGCACATGTCCTGCGTGGAATGCACCGTGGCGGGCATGCCCGCGCGCCTCTTCCGCGTCAGCTTCACCGGCGAGATCGGCTTCGAGGTCAACGTGCCCGCGCCGATGGGCCGCCGCCTGTGGGAGACGATCTGGAAGGCGGGCCAGCAATACGGCATCACCGCCTACGGCACCGAGACCATGCACGTGCTGCGCGCCGAGAAGGGCTACATCATCGTCGGCCAGGACACCGACGGCACGGTCACGCCCCAAGACTGCGGCATGGGCTGGGCGATCGGCAAGGCCAAGCCCGACTTCGTCGGCAAGCGCGGCCTGATGCGTCCGGACCTCGTCGCCGAGGGGCGCAAGCAGCTGGTCGGCCTGCTGACCGAGGACGGCTCGAAGCTGGAGGAAGGCGCGCAGATCGTCTTCGACCCGGCGCAGCCGGTGCCGATGACCATGCGCGGCCACGTGACCTCGTCCTATTCGACGGGCACCACGGGGCGTCCGATCGCGCTGGCGCTGGTCGAGGGCGGGCATGCCAAGATGGGCGAGACCGTCCATATCCCGATGCCCGACCGCACCATCGCCGCCAAGATCACCGGGACCGTGTTCTTCGATCCCGAAAACACGAAGCTGAAGATCTGAGCCGGAGGCACGGACCCATGACCCAACATGCCACTCTCCTGACCCCCGGCACGCTGGCGGATACCGCCGCCGCCCGGGTCACCGTCACCGCGGCTCCGGGGCGCCTGTCGCTCCGCGCCCGCGGCGACCTTTCGGCGCTGGAAACGGCGCTGGGGATCGCCCTGCCGGGCAAGATCGGCGGGCGCACGCAAGAGAACGGGATCGAGGCGCTCTGCCTCGGCCCGGACGAATGGGTGCTGCTGACCGCGCCGGAAAACGTCGCCGCCGTCGCGGCGGCGGGGGCGTCGGTCTATGACGCGCATCCCCACAGCCTGGTCGACATCTCGGGCCGCGAGACCACCGTCGCCATCGACGGCCCGCGCGCGGTCGACCTGATGACGCTGGGCCTGGCCCGCGACCCGGCCACGATCGCGGTCGGTGCCGGGCGGCGGACCTTCTTCGACGGCCAGACGGTCGTCCTGTGGCGCGACGCCGAGACGAAGTTCCGTCTCGATGTCTGGCACAGCTTCGCCCCGCACATGCTGGGCCTTCTGCAAACCGGTTGCCGGGAACTGGCCGCCGAGACCCTCTGACCCTTACGGAGTCCACATGTACGACCAACTTCCCGCCGGGATCTCCGATTCCGCGATCGCAGAAGCTGTGGCCGAAGAGCTCCAGCGCCAGAAGACCCAGATCGAGCTGATTGCCTCGGAAAACATCGTGTCCCCGGACGTGATGGCGGCGCAGGGCTCCGTGCTGACCAACAAGTACGCCGAAGGCTATGTCGGCAAGCGCTATTACGGCGGCTGCGAATTCGTCGACAAGGTCGAGGCCGTGGCGATCGACCGGCTCAAGCAGCTTTTCGGCGCCGAATACGCCAACGTGCAGCCTCATTCCGGCGCACAGGCCAACCAGGCCGTGTTCCTCGGGCTCCTGCAGCCCGGCGACCGCATCATGGGCATGTCGCTGGCCCATGGCGGGCACCTGACCCATGGCTCGCCGGTGACCATGTCCGGCAAGTGGTTCGACGTGGTCTCCTACGAGGTCGACCCGGTCACCCACCTGATCGACATGGAGAAGGTCCGCGAACTGGCTCTGGAAACCAAGCCGAAGCTGATCGTGGCGGGCGCCTCGGCCTATCCGCGCGTCATCGACTTCGAAGGCTTCCGCAAGATCGCGGACGAGGTCGGCGCGTATCTGATGGTCGATATGGCGCATTACGCGGGGCTGATCGCGGGCGGGAAATACCCGAACCCGGTGCCCCATGCCCATGTCACCACCTCCACCACGCACAAGACCCTGCGCGGTCCGCGCGGCGGCGTGATCCTCACCAATGACGAGGCGCTGGCGAAGAAGATCAACTCCGCCGTCTTCCCGGGCAACCAGGGCGGGCCGCTGATGCATGTGATCGCCGCCAAGGCCGTGGCCTTCGGCGAGGCGCTGCAGCCCTCCTTCGCCGACTATGCAGGCCAGGTGATCGAGAACGCCAAGGCGCTGGCCGACGTGCTGCGCGTGGGCGGGCTCGGCATCGTCTCGGGCGGCACCGACTGCCACATGGTGCTGGTCGACCTGCAGCCGAAGAGCGTCACCGGCAAGGCGGCCGAGATCGCGCTGGAGCGGGCAGGCCTGACCTGCAACAAGAATGCGATCCCGAACGACCCGGAAAAGCCCTTCGTGACCTCGGGCATCCGCCTGGGCACCTCGGCAGGCACCACCCGCGGCTTCGGCGAGGCCGAGTTCGAGCAGATCGGCTCGCTGATCCTGAAGGTCATCGATGCGCTGGCCGACAACCCCGAGGGGGATGCGGAAGTCGAGGCATCGGTGCGCTCCGAGGTCGAGGCGCTCTGCGCCGCCTTCCCGATCTACGGCGGCTGATCCCTTGTTCCTCTCGGTCTTCGACATCTTCAAGATCGGCATCGGCCCCTCTTCGTCGCATACGATGGGGCCGATGGTGGCCGCGGCGCGGTTCCTCGACGACCTGCGCGGCGGCGTGGAGAAAATCCCCGGTTCGGGCGATCTCCATGCGCTGAAAGCCACTCTGCACGGGTCGCTTGCCTTCACCGGCAAGGGCCATGCCACCGACCGCGCGGTCATCCTCGGTCTCGCGGGCTGCCGCCCCGAAACGCTGGACCCCGACGACGCGGAGAAGATCGAGGCGGACATCCGCGCCGCGCGCGAGATCATTGCCGAGGGCCTGCCTGCGCTGGCCTTCGACCCTGAAAGCGACCTGGTCTTCGACTACGGTCCGGCGCTGCCGGGCCACGCCAACGGCATGGTGCTGGAGGCCTTCGACCGGCTCGGCAATCCCTGGCACCGGCAGGTCTACTATTCGGTCGGCGGCGGCTTCGTGCTGACCGCAGCCGAGTTGGAGGCGCAGCAGGCCGGTCCGCAGGATCTGCACGAAGAGAAGGCGGCGCACGCTTTCCCGTTTCCCTTCGGTTCGGCCGCCGAGATGCTGGAGATGGGGCGCTGCTCCGGCAAGTCCGTCGCCGAGATGAAGCGCGCCAACGAGACCGTCCTGTCGGGGCGGGGGCTCGACGCTGCCCTCGACGGCATCTGGAATGCCATGAACGGCTGCATCGAGCGCGGGCTGGTGCAGGAAGGCATCCTGCCGGGCGGGCTGAAGGTCCGCCGCCGGGCCAAGGGCATCCACGGGAAGCTGATGGCCGAGCGCGGGCTGAACCTCGCCCAGCCGCATCAGGCGAATGACTGGATGTCGGTCTATGCGATGGCGGTGAACGAGGAGAACGCGGCCGGCGGCAAGGTCGTCACGGCGCCGACGAACGGCGCGGCGGGCGTGGTCCCGGCGGTCGGGCGCTACTATCTCGACCATTGCGTCGGCGCGACCCGCGAAGGCTTGCGCGACTACATTCTCGTGGCGGCGGCAATCGGCGGGCTGATCAAGCACAATGCCTCGATCTCCGGTGCCGAGGTCGGCTGCCAGGGCGAGGTCGGTTCGGCCTCGGCCATGGCGGCGGCGGGTCTCTGCGCCGCGCTCGGCGGCAGCAACGAGCAAGTGGAGAACGCGGCCGAGATCGCGCTGGAGCACCATCTCGGCATGACCTGCGACCCGGCTGCCGGCCTCGTCCAGGTCCCCTGCATCGAGCGCAACGCCCTCGGCGCGATCAAGGCCGTCTCGGCGGCGTCGCTGGCGCTCAGGGGCGACGGCGAGCATTTCATGCCGCTCGACAACTGCGTCCGCGTGATGCTCGAGACCGGGCGCGACATGAGCGAGAAATACAAGGAAACCTCGCAGGGCGGCATCGCGGTCAACCTGCCGGAGTGCTGACCGGCCCCCTCCGCGCCTCTCGGAATGCCCTCCCGTGGGGGGCGCTGCGGGCCACACGCCTGTGCCCGGGGCCATCTGCGCGAGCGGGGCCTTGCCCCGGAGCGGCGCCCAGGCGGCCTTGCGGACGCGTCCCCGACGGCACGGCCTGCCTGGGGCCCGGGACCTGCCCGCTCCGGGACCGAGCGCATCCGTGCTCTTCCCGATCTTTCGGAACAGGCAAAGGTCGCCGCCTTTCCGCCGGCACAAGGCCATCGGCGAAGTGCCGGAGCGGGGAAGCCGTATGGATCGCACGGCGTGCGCGTCCCGGACCTCCGGGCCAGCCTGTTTACGGTCCGGGCAAGGGCTCGTCCTCCAATCGGTGCCTGCCCAATGGAGGTCCAACGTCGCCCGGGCACCGCTTTCCTTGGATGGATCCGGCCAGCGCTAACGGTTGTGACTGATCGAGGCGACGCTGGAGGGGACGAGCAGGTGCAAGGCGCCTTTCGAACCGCGGAACGGAATGGTCGCGTCCATTGCCGTCGGGCTTTCGCGGCGCCTCAGCCGCCATGACAGGGTGCCGAAGTCGGGCACGGAGCAGCCGAGCCCGGACAGTTCCAGCGCGCTTGCCACGAAACCGTTCGCCCGCTGGCTTGATCCGGTGGCGCTTCGCTGGCTCACCCTGGCGGCGCGGCAGGCCAGGGAGGACCTTCAGAGCAAGACAGGTCTGCATTGCAGCGTCGCCATGGGCTTGCTGACAGCCGCGCCGCCCCGACGGAATGGCCTCCCATGGCATCGAGGGATCGAACCAGACGGTCAGAGATCCGCGCCGCCTCAGCGCGTCGCTCGCTGTCGCGCTCGGACCGGTGGCGCGCAACGGTTCGCCAGCTGCCCCGGTTGGCGGTCTTGCAGATCGTCTTCGGAGGTCCGCCCATGATGACGAGCTACCACCCTGGATTGGCGATATAAATCCCCCCCATTTGCGCAACAACGCCAACGCCATCGGCATGGTCACGTTCCCTGGAACCGCCGCCAGGGTGCAGCTTGCCAACTGGCACGGGCGTCCTGCCGAAACCCTGCTGGCTGCCGGAGGGCGGGAGGCGGCACAGCGGACCGCGGTCCTGGCGCCCGGCTGCGCAGGACGGACGGGCGACATGTTCTTCGTCCAGCGGGGTCACGCCTTGTCCGCATGGCTCGCGGCGCTGCTGGCAGAGCATTCCGCCGCAGGCCGCTACGCAGCGGAAGCGGGAGCCCGGCGCGGGAGTTCGGCGTCAACCTGCGCGGGACCTGAGCCGGGAATTTCCGTCCGCGGGTGCTGGCCATTCTCTGGCCGCATGGTAATGGCGAACCAGTTAGCAATCACAGATTCGGCCGCGCCGGGGAGACCGGGTCTGCGGCCGACCGGAACGAGGCAGGCAGATGCAGAAGATGACGGCGGTGGTGCTCCACCGGTTCGGCGGGACGGACGGGCTGCGGGTGGAGCAGGTGGTGCGGCCTGCGCCCGGACCGGGCGAGGTGCTGGTCCGGATCGCGGGGACCAGCGTCAACCCGGTCGACCTGATGATCCGCCGCGGCGGCTATCCGCGGGTGGGGCCGGAGCGGCTGCCCTATATCGGCGGGCGCGACGTGGCGGGCCATGTCGCGGAGACCGGCGCAGGCGTCGATCCCGGCTGGATGGGCAGGGCGGTCTGGGGATCGCCGGATTTCGCCCGCGGCACCTTCGCCCAGCATATCGTGCTGAAGCTCTCCGAGGCCAGCGCCGCGCCTGCCGGCCTGCCGCTGGCAGATGCCGCCGCCGTGCCGCTTGCCGCGCTGACGGCCTGGCAAGGGCTGCACCGCCATGGCGGGATCGCGGCGGGGCAGCGCGTGCTGATCCATGGCGGTTCGGGCGGCGTCGGGCATTTCGCGGTGCAGATGGCGAAGCTTGCCGGGGCCGAGGTCCTGGCCACTGCCTCGGCGCGCAACCGCGGCCTTCTGGAACGGCTCGGGGCCGACCGCGCCATCGCCCATGACACCGAGCGCTTCGAGGCGGCGGCAGGCGGGGTCGATTTGGTGCTCGACCTGGCCGGCGGCGACGTGCAGGCCCGGTCCTGGGCGGTGCTTCGTCCGGGCGGGCGGCTGGTTTCGGCTGTCGCCGAGCCAGATCCGGCACAGGTCGCGGCGAAAGCGGCCCTTGGCTCGTGCTTCTTCATCGCCGAGTCCGATGGCGGGGATCTGGCGCGGATCGCCGGGCTCGTCGCCGGGGACCGGCTCCGCCCGCTGATCCATGCCCGCTTTCCGCTGGAGGAGCTCGCGGCGGCGCAGGCGGCGCTGGAGAAGGGCGGCGTGGCGGGCAAGATTGCGATCACCGTAGCCTGACCTCTGGCCCGCAGGGTCAAGCACTCTGGCACGGCTGGTCAGGCCGCGCCGGCGCGCTGGCCGTATCCTGGGACGCGCGGTTCTCCAGTCTCGGGAAGGTCACCATGCAGGACAGGCACATTCGCGCGCACCAGCTTCTCGCCTCGGCCGACCGGGCGCTGTCCGGCCAGCTCTACGATCTGGCGCTGGAACGCTACGGCAAGGTCTTCGGCATGGGGTTAGAATCCTGGCCGATGCATGTGAACGCCGCCCAGTGCCACAAGCGGCGCGGCGACCTCGATGCGGCCTTCGCCCATTTCGACCGCGCCTTCGCGCTGAAGCGGCAGGGCAGGGCGGCCGCGCCCGGGGGGGCGGCCAACCCGGTGCAGCTGGCGCATCTGTCGGAGCAGCTTGCCTGGCTTGAGCGCACCGGCCGGATCGGGCAGCTTCCTGCCGAAAGCCCGACCGATCTCCTGGAGATCTGCGTCCATCGCAGCGTGCCCGCGATCCCTGCGCAGGTCCTGTCGGGCGCAATGTCGGTCGAGCGGATCGCGCTGTCCGGCGGGCCGGGCGACGCGATCTACGTGATCGACAGCCTGCTGTCCCCGGAGGCGCTCGACGGTCTGATGGAGCAGCTTCTGGGCTCCACCTTCTGGTTCGACGCCCGTGCCGAACGGCATTATCTCGGTGCGCATCTGCATGACGGGCTGGCGACGCCCTTCATGCTGGCGGTTGCCAAGGCGATGCGGCAGGTCATGGCCGATCTGGCGGGGCCGCTCAGGATCGCGCAGCTCTGGGCCTTCCGCTACCTGCGGGACTCGCAGGGCATCGACATCCATGCCGACCAGGGCGACTGGAACCTGAATCTCTGGCCCGTCCATGAGCGCCATCTCGAGCCGGGCGGAACCGGCGGCATGACGCTCTGGGACCTGCGGATCGGCCGCGACATTCCTTTCGCGCAGTACAATGCCCGGCCCGACCTCAACCGCAGCCGGATCGAAGCCGCTGCTGCGGCGGCGCACCGGGTGCCCTATCGCGGCAACCGCGCCGTGCTTTTCCCGTCGAAATACCTGCACCGCACCGATGCCGCGCGCTTCTCGCAGTCCTTCGAGGGCCGCCGCATCAACCTGACCATGATGGCCGACCGCTGACCCTCCGGGACAGACCTTGTGGCGCTCCGGGCAAGGCCGGGGGGCGGCGATCCCGGTAGACCTGAGGCAACACCCCCGGAAGGGACAACACGCGGAGGCGCAATGTACAGAATTTCGGTCGATACCGGCGGGACCTTCACAGATGTCGTGGTCACCGACGAGATGGGGCGGCTGACCGTCGGCAAGGCGCTGACCACGCCCGAACGAAGCTTCACCGGCCTGTCGAACTCGATCTCCAACGCGGCCGACCAGATCGGCATCCCGCTGGCACAGCTCCTGGCGGAGACGCGGGTCATGGTCTACGGGACGACGCGGGCGACCAACGCCATCGTCGAGCGCAAGACGGCGAAGACCGCGCTGCTGGTGACAGAGGGATTCCCGGACGTGCTGGTCTTCCGCAAGGGCGGCAAGCTCAATGCGCTGGAGATCAACGCCCCGGTCGAGCCGCCCTATATCCCGCGCGCGCTGACCTTCGAGATCCCCGAGCGGATGAATGCCGAAGGCGGGGTGGAAACCGTGCTCGACGAAGCCGCCGCCCGCGCCGTGATCGAAAAGCTCGGACGGGTCGGCATCGAGGCAGTCGCGGTCAGCCTGCTGTGGTCCATTGCCAACCCGGCGCATGAGGAACGGCTGGGCGAGCTGATCGAGGAGATCCTGCCGGGCGTGCCCTACACCCTGTCCTCGGCGCTGAACCCGACGATCCGGGAATACCCGCGCAGTTCCTCGGCGGCGATCGACGCCTCGCTGAAGCCCCTGATGCAGGCGCATCTGCGCGACCTGAAGACCGATCTCGCGGCAGCGGGCTTCGGCGGCGAGCTGCTGATCTCGGCCTCCTCCGGCGGGGTGATGCATATCGATGACGTGGTGCAGAAGCCGGTCTACATGGCGAAATCGGGCCCCGCGATGGCGCCGCTCGCAGGCATCGCCTATACCCGCGCCGAGGCATTCGGCAATGACGTGATCATCGTCGATACCGGCGGCACGACCTTCGACGTGTCGCTGATCCGCGACGGGGCGATCAAGTACACCCGCGAGACCTGGCTCGGCACGCCGATGGCCTCGACCATGCTCGGCATGGCGACGGTCGACATCCGCTCGGTCGGCGCGGGCGGCGGCTCCATCGCCTGGGTCGATGACGGCGGCATGCTGCGCGTCGGTCCGCACAGCGCCGGCTCGGTGCCGGGTCCGGCCTGCTACGGCAAGGGCGGCACGCGTCCGACCGTGACCGACGCGGCGGTGGTCCTGGGCTATATCGATCCCGACCGCTTCCTCGGCGGCCGCATGAAGCTCGACCGCGCTGCGGCTGAGACCGCGATGCAGGGCGTCGCCGCGCAGCTCGGCAAGACGATCTGGGAAACGGCGTCTGCGATCATCCGCATCTCGTCGGAGACGATGATCAAGGCAATCGAGGACATCACCACCAATGACGGGGTCAGCCCCTCCGACAGCACCATCGTCGCCGGGGGCGGCGCGGCCGGGCTGAACGTGCTTTCCATCGCCCGCGCGATGAAGGCGAAGAACGTGGTGATCCCGAAGACGGCCGGGGCGATCTCGGCGGCGGGCGGGCAGTTCTCCGACATCGCCATCGATTTCTCCGCCTCCTGCTACGGGGCTTCGGATGCCTTCGACTCAGGCGCCGTCCGCGAGGCGCTCGGCGGACTCGTCGCGCAGAGCGCCGGGTTCGAGACCGCCCTGCGCGCGAAGGGGGTCGACACCTTCCGCCACCAGCTTTTCGTCGAGGCGCGCTATGCCCGGCAGCAATGGGAGCTGGAGGTCGAGCTGCCCGTGGACTGGGCGCGTGACGCTTCCGACATCGACCTCCTGGAGACGCTCTTCGCCGGGCAGTACCAGCGGCTCTACCACGTGAACCGCAAGGGCACTGTGGTCGAGGCGATCAACTGGCGCCTGCGCGTCGCGGCGGTTCTGCCCTCGCCGCAGGTCTCCTGGGAGGGCCCGGCGGAGTCCGTTCCCGGCGAGCGCGGGAGCCGCGCCTATTTCGCCGAGGGCGGACACCTGCCGACCCGCGTGCTCGATGGCACGACGCTTCCGCTCGGCTTCGAGATCGCCGGACCCGCGATCATCGAGGAACCGACCACGACCATCGTCGTCGATCCCGGCATGACCGGGCGGCTTTCCCGGAGCGGCAACTACATCTTCGAATTTGGAGGCAATCATGGCTGACGGCTCCCCGATGACCGGCTTCGATCCGGTAGAGCTTGCCATCATGGGCAACCGGCTGGACGCGATCGTGCGCGAGATGACCTCGACCGTCATCCTGACCGCCAATTCCTCGGTGATCGGCATGGCGCGGGACTTTTCCTGCTCCATCCTTTCGGCGGATCACGACATCATCGGCGTGGCCGAGGCGCTGCCCGTCCACGCCTTCGGCTCCAACCTGCAGGGCCAGGCGATGGCGCAGTTCCATCCGGGCTTCCGCGCGGGCGACGCCTTCCTCAACAACGACCCGTATAACGGCAACACCCATGCCGCCGACCACACGATCCTGGTCCCGGTCTTCTTCGAGGGCGAGCATCTCTTCACCTCGGTGGTGAAATGCCATCAGGCGGATTGCGGCAACTCGGTCCCGACGACGTATTTTGCCGCTGCCACGGATGTCTACAACGAGGGTGCGCTGGTCTTCCCGATGGTGCAGATCCAGAAGGACTTCACCGACAACGAGGATATCGTGCGGATGTGCCGGGCGCGGATCCGCGTGCCGGACCAGTGGTATGGCGACCTGCAATCCGCCCTGGCGGCGGCGCGCACCGGCGAACGGGCGCTGATCCGCTTCGCGGAGAAATACGGCGCGGCGCGGGTGAAGGCCTTCATCGCCGCCTGGCTCGACTATTCCGAGCGGCGCACCGCTGCCGCGATTTCGCGGATGCCCGCGGCAACGCTGGAGCGCCACGGGCGGCTCGATGCGCTCGGCGACTTCCTTCCCGACGGCGTGGATGTCTTCGTGAAGATCACCATCGACCCGGAAAACGGCCGGGCGATCGTCGATCTGCGCGACAATATCGACTGCGTCGATGCCGGGGTGAATACCTGCCAGGCGACGGCGACCGGCATGGCGATCTCGGGCATCGTCAACTGCCTCGAACATGACCTGCCGCTGAACTCCGGAACCTTCCGGCGGATCGAGGTGCTGCTGCGCGAAAACTGCGTGGTCGGCATCCCGGAATTCCCGCACAGCGCCTCCACCGCGACGACGCTGCTGGCGGACGTGATCTGCAACACCGCGCAGAGCGCGATTTCCGAAATCGGCGAGGGCTTCGGCCTGTCGGAATCGAACATGTTCCTCGGCGTCTCGACCGGGGTGATCTCGGGACATGACGAGCGCGGCGGAGGCGACTACGTCAACCAGCTCTTCCTGATGGGCGGCGGCGGTCCGGCCTCGCCGGAGGCCGACGGGCTCGACACCTTCACGGTAATCGCGGGCGCCGGGCTCTGCTACCGCGACAGCATTGAGATCACCGAGCAGCGCCTGCCGATCCTGGTGAAGTCGATGAAGCTGCAGGCGGGCACCGCCGGGGCAGGGCGGCAGCGCGGCGGCGTGGCGACAAGGACCGAGTTCGGCCCGCGCGGCAGCGACATGGTTGTGATGCAGGTGACGAACGGCGTCGCCACCGGCCCGCGCGGCGTGCAGGGCGGGCATGACGCCTTTCCCGGCGCCAACATCAAGATCCATGCCGACGGAACCGAAGAGGTCCTGCCCGGATACCTGCACACAGTGCTGAAGCCCGGCGAGACCATCGTCGGCCTCGATTCCGGCGGCGGCGGCTACGGCGATCCGAGGACCCGCGATCCGGCGGCCGTGCTGGCCGACGTGGCCGAAGGCTACGAGACGGCGGAGCGCGCCCGCGGCATCTACGGCGTGGCGGTGATCGCCGATGCCGAGGGTTTCGCCACCGGCATCGACGCGGAGGAGACCGAAAGGCTGCGCGGCGCCTGACCGTCAGGGTCAGGCGTTCCGGCGCGCAGGGAAAGGCGCGGGGCAGCGTCCCGCGCCATCATCGGAAGAAGGCGGGAAAACCCGTCCGGCCGAACGGCAACAGATCAAATCAAGACCAGCAGGAGTGGAACATGACGACCAGGACCCTTGCCTCCGGGCTTCTCGCCGGCGCGCTCGCCGCCGTTGCGGCCACCGGCGCGCTTGCCGCGGACCCGATCAAGATCGGCTTCGCCATCTCGCTGTCGGGACGCCAGTCGGTGACCGACACGGACGGCTACCGCTTCGCGCAGATGTGGATCGAGAAGCAGAACGCCGCCGGTGGCCTTCTCGGCCGGCAGATCGAATTCGTCACGGCGGACAACAAGACCGACCTCGCCGAGTCGGTGAAGGCCGGCCAGCAGGTGCTGCGCGAGGACCCGGATCTGGTCGCGGTCAGCTGCGACTACGATTTCGGCGCGCCCGCCGCGGTGCAGGTGCAGAAGGCGGGCAAGCTCTCGGTGTTCCAATGCGCGGTCGACCCCAAGGCAGGCGTGGTCGGCGTCGGTCCCTACTCCTTCTCGGCGGGCATCGCCTCGCAGCTCGACGGCGCGGTGATCGCTGACTGGGCGCTGAAGCGGAAGGACCTGAAGAAGGCCTTCGTGCTGGAGGATGTCGCGGGCGAGGCGCAGAAATCCGCCTGCGCCGGCTTCAAGTGGAACTACGAGCGCGAGGGCGGCGAGATCGCCGGCTGGGAGCAGTTCCGCTTCGACGATGCCTCGATCGCCAGCCAGGTCAGCGAGATCGCCAATGCCATCGCCAATGACGGCGTCGAGACGGTGATGCTCTGCTCGCATCTGGGCGCCGGCGGCGCGGTCCGCCAGATCCGCGCGGCCGGGATCGATGTGCCGCTGCTGGGACCGTCGATGTTCGACGGCGTCGCCTGGACCTCGGCGGTGCCGGGGCTGACGGATTTCTACATCCCGACCGCGGTGGTGATCGAAGGCGATGCACGTCCGGACGTGCAGGCGCTGACCGATGCGTTCGAGGCGAAATACGGCGACAAGCCCTCCTCGATGTTCGCCTATCCGATCTATGCCTGGCTGGAGCTCTGGGCGAAGGCGGTCGCGGCCACCGGCACCACCGACAGCGCCGAAGTGGTCGCGGAGATGAACACCTACACCGACGAGCCGACCACGCTGGGCCCGCGCAGCTTCTCGCCCGAGCTGCATATCCAGACCTCGATGCCGATGCAGATTTCGGAATTCACCGATGGCCGCCAGGTGCTGGTCGAGGAATGGAAGATCGACGAGCCGATCCCGCAGCAGGTGCTCTACCGCATCGGCGGCTGAGCTTCGCCGGGGCCGGGCACGCATGCCCGGCCCTTCCCGTTCACCCATCGCAAGGAAACGCAAGCGTGCGCATGGATGCCAAGATAGAGGGGGCCGCCGCGGCCGCCGCCGGGGAGGCGCTTTCGGTCGCCGGGGTGACGGTCCGCTTCGACGGGCTCGCCGCGATCAGCGGCGTGACGCTGCGCCTCGCGCCCGGCGAGATCGTCGGGCTGATCGGCCCGAACGGCGCGGGCAAGACCACGCTGGTCAACGTGCTGACCGGGTTCCAGAAACCGACGGAGGGCGGGCTGGAAATCGACGGGCGCAGCGCGCTCGGCTGGTCGCCCGCCAAGGTGCGCCGCGCGGGCGTCGCCCGCAGCTTCCAGGCAGGGCGGCTCTTCGGCAAGCTTTCGGTGCTGGAAAACGCCCAGGTCGCCGCCATCGCCGCGGGGCTGTCGCTGCGCGATGCCCGTGCGCGGGCGGCGGAGGTGCTGGACCGGACCGGACTCGGCGGACAGCTGGGCCAGATCGCCGGCAGCCTTCCCTATACCGACCAGCGGCGGCTCGACATCGCCCGCGCGCTGGCCTCGCGGCCGAAATACGTCCTTCTCGACGAGCCGGCCGCCGGCATGTCCGATTCCGAATGCGAGGATCTGATGCGCATCATCCGCGGCCTGCCTGGAAGCTTCGGCTGCGGCGTCCTCTTGATCGAGCACAACATGCATGTCGTCATGTCGCTCTCCGACCGGCTGCACGTCCTTGACGGCGGGCGCACCATCGTCACCGGCACCCCCGCCGAGGTGCAGGCCGACCGCGCCTTCCTGACCGCCTATCTCGGCGCGGAGGGAGTCGAATGAGAAAGCCCCATCTCGAGGTCCGCGACCTCCATGTCAGCTACGGGCAGATCGCGGCGTTGCGCGGCGTCAGCCTGCATGTCGAACGCGGCGAGACCGTCTGCATCGTCGGCCCGAACGGCGCCGGGAAATCCACGCTGCTTGCTGCCATCGCCGGCGGCGTCGCCGCGGGGCAGGGAGCGGTGCTGCTGGGCGGCGATCCGGTGGCCGGGCTGGCCCCCGAGGCCATCGCGCGGCGCGGCGTTTCGCTGGTGCCCGAGGGGCGGCAGATCTTCTCAACGCTCACCGTGACCGAGAACCTCAGGCTCGGCGGCTTCCTGCATTCCAATCCGGGCACCGCGCGCTGGCTTCTGAACGACCTGATGGATGTCTTCCCGTCGCTGAAGGCGCGGGCGAGCTACCCGGCCGGCCGGCTCTCGGGCGGCGAGCAGCAGATGCTGGCCATCGCGCGGGCGATCATGACCGGGCCCGAGCTGATCCTGATCGACGAGCCCTCGCTGGGCCTCGCGCCGAAGATCGTAGACCAGGTCTATGCCATCCTCGCCGAGATCAAGGCGCGGCGCGGCGTGACATTGCTGATCAACGAGCAGAGTTCCACCCGCATCCTGAAACATGCCGACCGCATCTACGTGCTGCGCGGCGGCCAGATCCAGCTGGAGGGCCGGGCGGAGGAGCTCGCAGACGGCGAGGCGATCAAGCGCGCCTATTTCGGCTTCGACAGGGAAAGCGCCTGACATGACCCAGTTCCTGCAAACCTGCCTCGACGCGGCCAGCCTGGGCTCGATCTTCGCGCTCTCCGCGCTCGGCATCGGGCTGCTCTTCGGCATCCTGCGCCTCGCGAACGTGGCCCATGGCGAGTTCATTTCCACGGCGGCCTATTCGCTGATCGTGCCCTTCACCTCGGTCGCGGCGGCCTCCGAGCTGTTCATCGGAAAATGGCACTGGGCGGCGGTGATCCCGACGGTCTGCGCCATCGTCGTGGTGCTGGCGCTGGCCACCGAACGCTTCGTCTTCCGGCCCCTGCGCTCGGCCTCCGCGCCGGTGCTGATGATGGCGTCCTTCACCGTCAGCTACATCCTGCAGAACACCGTGCTCATGGTCTATGGCAGCCAGGCGCGCGGCGTGAACCTGTGGTACGGGCTGACCCAGCAGATCCAGTGGCAGGGTTTGCGCATCCCGCTGATCCAGATCGTCACCATAGCGGTGACGGCGGTGCTGATGGTCTCGCTGTCGCTGTTCCTGAAATACAGCCGCTTCGGCATCGAGGTCCGCGCCGCAGCCGAGGATTTCCGCATGGCGCGCTATCTCGGCGTCAAGGCCAACCGGGTGATCGGCATCGCCTTCGCGATCTCGGGCGTGCTGGCCGCGGCGGTGGCGCTCCTCTACCTGCCGCAGAGCGGGACGATCAACTATGCCTGGGGCTCGCCCTTGGCGCTCTACGGCTTCGTCGCGGTGGTGGTCGGCGGCATGGGCTCGCTGCCCGGCGCGGTGCTGGGCGGCTTCTCCATCGGCATCGCCATCACCATGCTGCAGGTCTACCTGCCGCCCGAGCTGAAGCCCTTTCGCGACGCCTTCGCCTTCGGGCTGGTGATCGTCATCCTCGTGGTCCGGCCGAACGGGCTCTTCCCGGTCAAGCATGTCATGAAAAGGGTCTGATCCATGGCCGTCCCCGCAAACCTCCCGCTGCGCGCGGCGGGCCTGCCTGCGCTCTTGATCGCCGGTCTCGGCCTCGTCACGCTGCCGGTGTCGCTCTTCGCCCCGCCGGGGGTGGAGACCTTCTGGACCGAGATTCTCGTCCGCATCATTTTGGTCACCGGCTTCTACATCTTCATCGGCAATTCCGGCGTCTTCGCCTTCGGCCATGTCGCCTTTGCCTGCGTCGGCGGCTATGCGGCGGCCTGGCTGTCGATGAACCCGATGTTCAAGCAGATCATGCTGACCGGGCTGCCGCACTGGGTCCAGACCCTGCAGCTGTCGCCCTGGGCCGGCGTGGCCGCGGCGGCAGTCATGGCCGCGCTCGTGGCGCTGGTCGTCGGCGCCGCGATCGTGCGGCTGTCGGACATCGCCGCCTCGATCGCCACCTTCGCCTTCCTCGTGGTGGTCAACCGCATCTATTCCAACTGGGACTCGGTGACAGGCGGCGTCGCGCCGCTGACCAACATCCCGCAATTCGGCTCGATCTGGCCGACCTTCCTCTTCGCCGCGCTGGCGCTCCTGACTGCCTACCTGTTCCAGCGCTCGCGCTGGGGGCTGATGCTGAAGGCCAGCCGGGACGACGACGTGGCCGCCCTGGCCACCGGCATCTCGGTCTACCGCATGCGGTTGGCGGCCTTCGTGCTCTCGGCGGCGGTGATGGGGGCAGGCGGGGCGGTCTATACCTACTTCCTCGGCATCCTGACCGTCGACGTGTTCTACATGGGGCTCACCTTCCTGATGCTCGTCATGCTGGTCGTCGGCGGCGCGGAAAGCCTGACCGGCGTCGTCGCCGGGGTCATCGCCGTGTCCACCGTCGCACAAATCCTGCGCCTGGCCGAGCAGGGGGTCCAGATCGGCGGCACCAGGCTCGCCCTGCCGCTCGGACTGCAGGAGATCACCCTGGGCATCTTCATGGTGCTGGTGCTGGTCTACCGTTCCGACGGCATCACCCGCGGGCGCGAACTGCCGCTGCCCCGCTTCCTCAAAGCCAATGCAGACGCAAGGTGACATGGCGCATGAAGATTTCCATTCTCGACGACTACCAGAACGCAGCGCTCTCCATGGCCGACTGGAGCGGGCTGCGCGCGCGCTGCGAGATCGAGGTCTGGACCGACCACCAGCCCGATCCCGACATCCTGGCTGAACGGCTCAAGGACACCGACATCCTCTGCCCGATGCGCGAGCGCACGGCGATTACCCGCGAGCTGATGCAGCGCCTGCCGCGGCTCAAGATGGTCGCCTCGAACTCGGTGGCGAATGCCGCGATCGACATGCAGGCGGCGAGCGAGCTGGGCATCGCGGTGTCGCATACCGACTACCTGCTCTACGGCACCACCGAGCTGACCTGGGGGCTGATCCTCTCGGCCATCCGCCGCCTGCCGCAGGAGATGGCGAGCTTCCGCGCGGGCGGCTGGCAGGGTCATGTCGGCCAGGACATCTTCGGCCGCCGCCTCGGCATCGTGGGCCTGGGCAATTTCGGCAAGGCGGTGGCGAAGGTCGGCCAGGCCTTCGGCATGGAGGTCGTCGCCTGGAGCGCAAATCTCGACCCGGCCCATGCGGCGGAACACGGCGTCGAGGCGGTGCCGAAGGAGGAGCTGTTCGCCACCTCCGACATCGTCAGCGTCCACATGAAGCTCTCGCCGCGCAGCTGGGGCATGATCGGCGCGACGGAACTTGGCCTGATGAAGCCCACGGCCTGGATCGTCAACGCCTCGCGCGGGCCCTTGATCGACGAGGCGGCGCTGATCGCGGCTCTGCGCGCGGAACGGATCGCGGGCGCGGCGCTCGATACCTTCGATCGCGAGCCGCTCCCGGCGGACCATCCGTTCCGCACCCTGCCGAACGTTGTCGCGACCCCGCATGTCGGATTCGTCACCGAAGACACGTACCGGCTGTTTTACGGGCAGATGGCGGAATGCATCGCTGCCTGGCTGGACGGTTCGCCGATACGGACGGTTTTGCCCGCCCTGGCAGGCTGAGCGGCTTCCGTCCGCGCTGCGGAAAGGCGACCATGGCCCATCGGGGCAGGGTCCGGACACAGTCCGGGCCGGGGCGCTGCCGCCAGGGCGGCGTCCATCGCGTTCCGGCTCCGGCCATGGCTGCCGGAGATCCGGCCAGTCCCCGCGGCGCCAGTCACACGTCCGAAGGGGACCGCCCATGAGCCTCGTTTTCCAGACCCGCGATCTCGCCACAGCCGAGCGGCTGGACTACTGGCAGTCGATGGTCAGCCGCCACCATGTCGCGGTCGCGCCCGACGGCGAGCCGGACCCGGAATTCGAGGGCCGCATGAAGATCGACGACTGGGGCGGGCTGCAGCTGTCGGACACGGCCTTCTCCGCGGTCGCCTACCGGCGCGGCCCGCGCGAGATGAGGAGCTGCGGCCGGGACGATTTCCTGTGCGTGCTCAACCTGGGCGGGGGCGGCACCTTCGAGCACAATGCCGGCAGCTTCGGCTTCGGCGCGGGCGACATGGTCGTCTACGACACCGACCAGCCCTATGCGATCCGCTTCCCGCGGCCGTCGCACACGATCTCGCTGCGCATCCCGAGGCCGCAGGTCGTCGCCCGGCTGCCCCGGGCCGACCGGCAGTTCGCGCTGCGCCTCGACGGAACCCGGCCGCTGGCGCAGCTGGCCGCGAGCCTGCTGAAAAGCGCTTCCGCCCTCGAAACCCTGCCCGATCCGCAGCATTGCCGCGAGGCCGAGGCGCCGATCCTCGACGTGCTCTGCCTAGCGGTGAAGGAGATCGCGGGCGAGGACATGCGCGCCAGCCCCGGGCAGGAGCACATGCTGGCGCGGATCAAGCGCGACCTCGCGGGCCAGCTCGAGGACTGCTCGCTCTGCGTCGAGAGCATCGCGCGGGCGCAGGGCATCTCGCCGCGCACGCTCAACCGGCTCTTCGCCGCCGAGGGCACCACCGTCATGCGCTGGATCTGGCAGCAGCGCCTGTCGGGCGCCTACCGCGCCATGTCCGAGGGCAGCGTGCGGCAGGTGACCGAGGCTGCCTTCATGTTCGGCTTCAAGGACAGCTCGCATTTCACCCGCGCCTTCAAGAAGGAATTCGGCATCCCGCCGAGCCGCCTGCTGGCGCGCTGATCCGGCCCTGCGCGCCGCTTCCGCTGACCCTGCGCGCCAGCCTGCCCTCCGGCCGTTGACCCCGCGGGTGCCTCGCTGCCCTGTATCCGCGGCACCGGCAGGAGGCAGGACAGGACCATGGAAACGGAACTCAGATGGGGCGTGCTGGGCACGTCCGGCATCGCGCGGGCACAGGTGATCCCGGCGATCAATGCGGTGCCCGGCTGCCGGGTGGCGGCCATTGCCTCGCGCGATGCGGCGCGGGGCGCGGAGGTGGCGGCGGAATTCGGCATCGCGCGCGTCTTCCCCGATTATGCGGCGCTGGCGGAGAGCGGCGCAATCGACGTGCTCTACATACCGCTGCCGAACGCGCTGCACGAGGACTGGGCGCTCCGGGCGGCGGAGCGCGGCATTCCGGTGCTCTGCGAGAAGCCGCTCTCGACCGATGCGGCCTCGGCCCGGCGGATCGTCGAGAGATTCCGCGCCCGCGGCGTGCCCCTGATGGAGGCCTTCATGTACCGCTTCCACCCGTTGCATGACCGGGTGCGGGAGCTGGTGGCGGAGGGCGCCATCGGCGCGCTGCGGCTGGTCGAGGCGCATATCTCCACCGACCGGACCGGCCAGGCCCACATCGCCCAGCAGAAGGCGCTCGGCGGCGGCGTGCTGCTCGATGCCGGCTGCTACCCGGTCAATCTCTGCCGGATGATGTTCGGTTGCGAGCCGGTCTCGGTGCTGGCCTCCCAGGAGATCGACCCGGTGCATGGCGTCGACGTGACCACCGCGGCGATCCTGGAATTCGGCGACGGCCGGGTCGGCATGGCCAGCGCCTCGCACCGGGCGGGCGGGATCAGCTCCTACCGGCTGGTCGGCAGCTCCGGGACGATCGAGGTGCCGCGCGGCTTCCTGCCCGGCTGGGGCGAGGTGCTGGACGAGCCGCTGATCATCCTTACCGACGGGCGGACCACCGCGCGCCAGGAGATCCGGGTAGATGCCCCCGGCCAGTACCGGCTGATGGTGCAGGCCTTTGCGGAGGCGCTGCGGACGGGCCGGGAGATGCCCTATCCGCCCGAGGATGCCATCGCCACGCTGGCGGTGACCGACGCGATCTTCGCCTCGGCCCGCAGCGGCGCGCGCGCACCGGTCGGCTGAGCTGTCACGGAGGCGGCGGGCAGCAGCCCAGCCGGTGGGAAATCCGCGCGGCCGCCCAGACCAGCTCCTGCACGTGGCGTCCCTCGATGGCGATGTCGATCTCCTCGGCTGCGCCGATCAGGGTCACGGCCATGTCCAGCCGCCCCGAGAAGTTGCGCACCGGCGCCGCGATCGCCGAAATGCCGGGCTGGGGCCAGGAATAGGTGACGCTGATCCCGCTCTGCCGGATCGCCGTGAGCCCGTCCTGCACCTCGTCCCAGCCGGGGCACTGGCCGACATAGCGTCCGGGCGGGGGCTCCTGCGCCTGCGCGCGCGCCACGGGCCCGACCTGTCCGGCAGGCAGCAGGGCGGCGAACAGCCGCCCCGTCGCCGTCCCCGTCACCGAATAGACGGTGCCCGGCCGGGCGTTGATGCGGATCCGCTCGCTGCCCTCGTGCACGGCGGTCACGGTCGGGCCGTAGCTGCCCCAGACCGAAAGGCTGACCCTCTGGCCGAGGCTGTCGGCCAGCTTCTGCGCCTCTTCGGAGGCGACCTGCTGCGGGTCGAACCCGGCCAGGTGCGCCGCGCCCAGCTCCAGCCCGAACCGGCCGATGCCGTAGCGGCCGCTTTCCGGGTTGCGCGCGATCAGCCCGGCCGTCTGGAAGCTGACCAGATAGGCATGGGTCTGGCCCTTGCTCAGCCCCGCGCGGCGCGACAGTTCCGCCGCGGTCAGCGGCTCGCCCTCGGTCAGCAGCGACAGCAGCGACAGGCCGGTCTCCACCGTCTGCACGCCGCGCGGCTCGCGCTCGCGGCCGCTTCCGGGCAGTTCGGCGCCGTCAGCCATGGGCGGTCTCCGCCGCGGCAAGGAGCGCGTCTGCCAGGGGCGCGCGCGACGCCGCGATCTGCGCGGCCGGGCCGATCAGCGACAGCGCGGCGGCAAGCAATCCGTCCGCCGCCAAGACCGGGACCGCAAGGGTCGACAGATGCGGCAGCGGCAGGCCTTCGCACCGGGCCAGGCCCTCTGCGCGCATGGCGGCGGCCTGCGTCGCGGCTGCCGGGCCGGCGGGCGGCCCGCAGCCCCACGCAGCGAAGAGCCAGGCCGATGCGCTGTTGCTGCGGTCGCTGCGCGTGCCCGCATGCAGGCTGAAGGCCTGAAGCAAATGGCCCTCGGCGACGAAGACGGCGGTGGCGGCGCCGCGGATCCACAGGTCGATCGCCACGGTCAGCCCGGTTTCCGCCGACAGCCGGTCCGCCGCCCGCTTCAGCGCGTCATGGCCCGGCATCTCGGCCAGGGCGGCATGCGCCAGCCGCAGCGTCTCCTCGGCCAGTGTATAGCGCCCGGCAGTGCCGAGCTGCTGCACCATGCCGTGCTTGCGCAGCGAGATCAGGTAGGCATGGGCCTGGGCCGACTTGATCCCGGCGCGGGCGGCGATGTCGCGCAGCATCATCGGCTCGTCCGCCTCCGCGAGGATCCGCATCAGCCGGGCGGCGGTGTCGATCGACTGGACGCCACGCTGGCGCGGAGAAGAGCTTTGCTGTTGCATCGGGTCCCGGAACTTGCGGTCTCTGCAGGTTTAGCGGGGCTTCCGGGGCACGGGCAAGGGCGCGCAGCCGCGCAGGGGGCGGGAGGATCTCCTGCCCGATTGCGCATCACGCTTCGCGATTTCCGAACAGATTTTGGGCAGAAAAGCATCCGGCGGCCTGGCAGGGGCCGCCGCCCCCTGCGCCCGCCTTCCCGCTGGGGCAGGATGGCCGAAACCCGTCCGAGGTTCCTCCCCATGATTCCACTCGTCTCAGACGTCAACGGACTATCGAAGATCGACACGGCCAGCCTCGCGCAGCGCGACCGCTTCGCGTTCTGGAGCGAGGTGATCTGCAAGAATTTCTCGCCCTCCCAAAACGGGCTCGAGGGCAAGCCGGCAGATTTCAGCGCCAGCCTGTCGCGCCGGACGTTGGGTCCGATCGGGCTGAGCCACATCCGCTCGACGCCGATGACCAGCCACCGCGACCGCCAGTCGCTGCGCCGCGATCCGCTGGACTGCTTCTTCTTCTCCTTCCTGACCAGCGGCCACGGACGGCTGAGCCAGGCCGGCCGCGAGACCGTGCAGAAGTCCGGCGATTTCCTGATCTACGACTCTGCGGCGCCCTTCGTCTATGACTGGGACTGCAACTACACCGGCTTCTGGATGCGGCTGCCCCGCACGCTCCTGACCAACCGCCTGCCCAATGCCGGGACGATGACCGCGCGCACCGTGTCGGTGACCAGCGCGATGGGCCGGCTGGTGGGCGGCCTGGTGCAGGAGGCGCACGGGCTCGATCTCTGTGCCGACAGCCCGGCGGCGCGGCGCGTGGCGTCCTCGCTGGTCGACCTGATCGCCGCCGCCTTCGAGACCCATGGCGGCGTCGCGCCCGAGGGCGTGGACCGGCACGTGAACCTTCTGGACAAGGCGAAATCCTACATCCTGGCCAATCTCGAGGATGGCACGCTGGATTGCGACCGGATGGTGCAGGATCTGGGCGTGTCGCGCCGGACGTTGTCGCGGGTCTTCGCCCGCGAGGAGACGACGGCCGTGCGCTGGATGTGGAAGCAGCGGCTGGAGCGCAGCCGCGAGATGCTGGAAGGCGGCGGCGCCAGGCGGGTGACCGAGGTGGCGCTGGCCTGCGGCTTCAGCGACGTGTCGCATTTCTCCCGGGCCTTCAAGTCGGAATACGGCCTGACCGCCAAGGCGATGCTGGACGGCCGCGGCTGACGGCCGTCCCGGCGGGTCACGGATGGCGCAGGTGATGCGCCGTCGCCGCCTGGAAGGCCATGCCCGCGCGGACCAGCGCGGCCTCTCCCATCAGCGGGCCCAGCAGCTGGGCATTGATCGGCATGCCGTCGCCGTGGATGCCCGCGGGCATCGACAGAGCCGGGTGGCCCGACATCGTGTAGGGGCAGGTGAAGCGGTGCAGCCCGGTGATGATCTCGTCGGAGGCGCGCGCCATGTCCTCGGTGCGCGGCGCCGAGAAGGCCATGGCGGGCGTTGCCACCAGATCGACAGACCCGAACAGCGCCTCGAAGGCGCCGCGGAATTCGCGGCGGCGGCGGATCACGTCCTGAAGCTCCATGCCCGCCAGGCTGCGGCCCTTCTCGATCAGCTCGGCCAGCGCGGGGCCGTATTCGTCCCGGCGCGCCGGATAGGTGTCCCTGTGGGCCAGCGCCGTCTGGGTGGCGCAGATCGCGAACCAGTCCCAGATCATCTCCGACGGATCCGGCGTCCTGACCGCGACGATTTCCGCCCCCGCGGCGGCCAGCACCTCCAGCATGGCCTCATGCGCCGCGACATGCTCGGGATCGGTCCCGGCTGAATTCGCCGCCAGATCGACGCCGATGCGCAGGCCCTTCACGTCGCCGGGGATCTCGGCCAGCGGCGGCAGCCTCCGGTGCGTCGCGGTCGGGTCGCGCGGATCCGGCCCGGCCAGGGTCCAGAGCGTCTCGGCGGCGTCCGCGGCGCTGCGTGCCAGCGGTCCGACATGGTCGAGTGTGGCCGCCAGCTCGAAGGCGCCGGCGCGGCTGACCCGTCCCCATGTCGGCTTCAGTCCGGTGACGCCGTTCATCGCCGCGGGGATGCGGATCGATCCGCCGGTCTCGGAGGCCAGCCCCATGTAGCACAGCCCCGCCGCCACCGCGACGCCGCTGCCCGAGGAGGAGGCGCCGCACCAGCGCGCCGCGTTCCAGGGGTTGGCCGGGGCCGGGAAATGGGTGTGCTCGGCATGGACGCCCTCGGTCAGGGCGGTCTTGCCGAGGATCACCGCGCCCGCCGCCTTCAGCCGCGCGGTGGCGGTGGCGTCCCGGGTGGCGATGGCGTCGTGGCGGAAGCCCATGCCGCCGGTCGTGGCGACCCCTTCGAGGTCGTAGATGTCCTTCAGCGCGACCGGCACGCCGGTCAGCCGGGGCAGGGCGGTGCCGCTCTCCGCAGCGGCGTCGAGCGCCCGGTCGGCGGCCCGGGCGGCGTCCATGGCCGTTTCCGGAAGCACGGCGATGAAGGCGCCGAGACCGGAGGCGGCGATGCGGTCGAGCATCAGCTGCGTGACATCGGCGGAGCGGAGCGTGCGGCTCCGCAGGTGCTCTGCGAGATCGCAGAGGCTGAGGCGGGAAATATCCATCGGGGAGGGTCCTTGAACGCAAGCGGCCGCGCCCGGCAGGCGCGGCCCCGGGGGATCAGGCGAAGATCATCGCTTCGGCGGTCTCGATCAGCAGCGCGGCACCGACGCCGGCGCAGAGCGCGGCGGCCAGCCGTTCGCGCGCCGCGATGGCGGCGGCGTCGCTGCGCAGGCGGCGCGCCAGCAGCGCGGTGCCCGCGCCGATCGCGGTCTGGATGATGGCGAAGCCGGCCATGTAGGCGGCGATGTTGCCGGTCTGTGCGCCGATCATGGACGCGCCATAGGCCCAGCCGTGGAACAGGCCGAAGAACCCGAGCACCGGCAGGAGCGGCAGCCGCGCCAGCGCCGTGCCGCCCGCCAGCATGACGCCGAGGAGCAGGACGGAGCCGGTGATGGCCAGCTCGGCAAAGGGCAGGGCGACGCCCGCGAGCATCAGCGCGCAGCCTGCCACGCAGGCCAGGGCAAAGGCCGCGGGACCGGCGAGGATGCGGCCCTGGCGCAGCGAGGCGAGCCCGGCCAGCACGACGAAGGCAAGGTGGTCGATGCCGATCACCGGATGGGCGAGGCCGCTGATCACGGATTGCAGCGCGGTCGAGGGCTGGACGCCGCCCATCGCATGATGCGCGAGCGCGGGGCCGCAGGACAGCAGGGCGGCGGGCAGGGCGAGGCGGGAAAGCTTGGTCATGTCTGGGGGGCTCCTGTCGGGCGCCGGCCGTCTTGGCGGGGCCTGGCGCGTCTCTGATGCCCCTGTCCTGGAACGGCGCGGCCCGTGCGATCAACGGCGAAAGCGGCTCTGGCCCGGCGGGCCAAGGCGATTGGCCGGGCCAGCAAAGCCGGGCGGCCGGAGCGCCTGTATTCCGGGATCATCGGATGAAACGGAACGGATTGACGACGACATGGCTGTGCAAGTGCCGACCCTCGACCAGCTGCGCGAGACCGCGCGGAAATGCGGGCTCTCGCTGCCCGAGGAGCAGCTGGAGGAGTACCGCGCCGCGATCGGCGCGCGGGCCGCGTCCTACCGCGCCGTCGCCGAGATGCCCGACGAGATCCCGCAGGTCGCCTATCCGCGCACGCCCGGCTACCGCCCCGCGCCGGAAGGGAACCCGCACAATGCCTGGTTCGTGAAGACCGCGATCAGGGGCGCCGAGACAGGCAAGCTGAAGGGCAAGAAGGTCTCGCTCAAGGACAACATCATGCTGGCCGGCGTGCCGATGATGAACGGGCTGATGGCGCTGGAGAAGTACATCCCCGATTTCGACGCCACCGTGGTGACGCGCATCCTCGATGCCGGCGGCGAGATCGCGGGCAAGGCGCATTGCGAGCTTCTCTGCATGACCGGCAGCTCCTTCACCAATGCGGCCGGCCCGGTCCACAACCCGTGGAAGCACGGCTATTCCGCGGGCGGGTCCTCCTCGGGCTCGGCGGTGACCGTGGCGACCGGCGAGGTCGACATGTCGATCGGCTGCGACCAGGGCGGCTCGATCCGCATGCCGTCGTCCTTCTGCGGTATCTACGGGATGAAGCCGACCCACGGCCTGGTGCCCTATACCGGCATCATGCCGATCGAGATCATGATCGACCATGCCGGGCCGATGACCCGCACGGTCGAGGACAACGCGCTGCTCCTCGAGGTGATCGCCGGCGATGACGGCTACGATCCGCGGATCAAGGCGCCCGAGGTCAAGGAGTACACGAAGGCGCTGACCGGCGATATCCGGGGCATGAAGATCGGCGTCCTGGCCGAGGGCTTCATGGACCGCCATGCCGATCCGGCGGTGAACGCGAAGGTCCGCGCGGCGGCAAGCCGGCTGGAGACGCTTGGTGCAGAGCTGGTTGAGGTCTCGGTTCCGATGCATCTGCAGGCGGGCGCGATCTTCGAGCCGATCTGCACCGAGGGCGCCTATGTCACCATGTTCGAGGGCGACGGCTACGGCGCCTCGCGCAACGACCTCTACGCGGTCGGCATGATGGATGCCTATCGCGGCTGGCGGCGGCAGGCGGACGACCTGTCGCCCACGGCCAAGATCGCGCTGATGGCGGGGCGCTATTTCACCGACACCTACGGCACGCGCTTCTACGGCAAGGCCTGGAACATCGCCCGCCGCCTGCGCGCGGCCTATGACGCGCAGCTGGCCGAGGTCGATCTGCTCTTGATGCCGACCACGGCTGTCACGGCCAGGGCGTTCCCGGCCGAGCCGGACCGGCCGTCGCGGGAAACGCTGGACCGCGCGCTGGAAATGGTGGGGATCACCTGTCCCTTCGACATCACCCATCACCCGGCCATGTCGGTGCCCTGCGGGCTCTCGGACGGGCTGCCGGTGGGGATGATGCTGGTCGGAAAGCACTTCGGCGAGGAAACCATCTACCGCGCGGCCCATGCCTTCGAGCAGTCGGGCGACTGGAAGACCTTCTGAGGCAGTCCGGGGCGGCCCGCCCGGTCAATCCGAATGGCCCGCGCGGCAAAGCGCGCCGGACTGCCCCGGCTATGATAGGCTTGGATACTGCGGGGAAGCCGCGGGGACGAACGACAGAGAAAAGCAGGGAATGGACATGTCCGACCATCATCACGGCACCACGCCGCCCTCCGACAGGGCGCTCCGCGTCCGGGCGATGGAGCAGCTCCTGATCGAGAAGGGGCTGATCAAGGAAGGCGCGGTCGACACGATCATTGACATCTTCGAGCATCAGCTGGGGCCGCGGAACGGCGCGAAGGTCGTCGCCCGTGCCTGGGCCGATCCGGCATACAAGGCCCGGCTAATGACGGACGCCTCCGCCGCGATCGAGGAATTCGGCTTCGCCGGCTTCCAGGGCGAATACATGGTGGTCTGCGAGAACACGCCGGAGGTCCATAACGTCGTCGTCTGCACGCTGTGCTCCTGCTACCCGTGGCCGGTGCTGGGCCTACCGCCGACCTGGTACAAGACCGCGCCCTACCGCTCGCGCGTGGTGATCGAGCCGCGCGCCGTGCTGGAGGAATTCGGGCTCTCCATCCCGGATGATGTCGAGGTCCGGGTCTGGGACAGCAACAACGAGCTGCGCTATCTCGTGCTGCCGATGCGCCCCGAAGGCACCGAAGGCTGGAGCGAGGAACAGCTGGCAGAGCTCGTCACCCGCGACTCCATGATCGGCACCGGCGTGGCAGCGGTTCCGGCCAAGGGAGAGCCGGCATGAACTCGATCCACGATCTCGGCGGCATGCATGGCATGGGTCCGCTGCCCTTCGAGGAGAACGAGCCGTTCTTCCACGAGGACTGGGAACGCCGCACGCTCGGCACGCATCTGCTGACGCTGATGACCGGGCTGGCGGTCGCCGACGAGGCGCGCCATTCGATGGAGCGGATCGAGGCGCTGCACTGGCTGGCCTCGCCCTATTACGAGCACTGGCTCGACGGTACCGAGACCTACCTCAAGGAGAAGGGCATCGCCACGGCCGAGGAGCTGGCGACCGGCCACGCGACCGAGCCGCTTCCGGCCTGGGCGGCGGAGCTGTCCGCGCTGGAACCCGAGACGGTGGGCAGGATGATCACTACCAACCATCCGGTGACTGGCGAGGCCGCGGCCGCGCCGAAATACAGGGAAGGCGACAGGGTGCGGTCGATCAACATGAATCCCAGGACCCATACCCGCCTGCCGCGCTACACCCGCGGCAAGCCCTGCACCATCGTCGCCTACCGCGGCGCCTGCCTCTATGCCGATGCCCGCTCGCTCGGCGATTACGGCGCGGTGGACCATACCTACACGGTGCGCTTCGAAGGGGCCGACCTCTGGGGACGGGATGCCGGTCCGAAGGACGCCGTCTATATCGATCTCTACGAAAGCTACCTGGAGGATCTGTGATGGACACTCGCAGCATCATCGCCGCGCTCGATCCCTGCCGCAGCGACCTGGCCGCGCTGGGGCAGGCCGAGATCGGCGCGCCGGGCTTCGGCGAGCCCTGGCACGCGCAGGTCTTCGGCATCGCCATGGCGGCGGCGCAGGCGGGGCTGTTCAGCTGGGGCGACTGGGTGGCGACCTTCTCCGCCGAGATCCGGGCCAATCCGCAGGCCTCGGACGAGACCTCGGAAGAGGCCTACTACCGCCAATGGGCGGCGGCGCTGGCCACGATCCTTGCCGCCACCGGCGCGGCGGAAGGGACCGAGATCGAGGAGGCGGCCGAGCACTGGCGCCGGTCCTACATCGCCACGGAGCACGGCAAGCCGATCCGTTTCCGCCGCGACCTGCCCGCGATGGAGGACGCGCATCCGCACCATCACCATCACCATGGCCACGGCAAGCCGGCGGAGCCCGTCGCCGTGAGCACCGCCACCGCCTGACCTGATCCACGACGAAACGTGACGGCCCGCCCGGTCCCGCTTGGGACCGGACCGGCCTCCCCTTGCCTGACGGACCCGCCCGATGAAGGACCTTTCCTCCCTGCGCCTCACGCTCGATGCCGCCCGTGCCGAGATCGCCCGCGACGGGCTGCCTGCATTGGCGGCCCGGCTGGGCGCGCTCGCCGCGGAAAACCCGCTGAATGCGGTGATCGCGCAGGACTACGCGCCGCCCGAGGGGCTTTCGGGCCCGCTGGCCGGGCTGCCAATCGCGGTCAAGGACAATACCGACGTGCTGCCCTTCGCCACCACCGGCGGCTCGCCCGCGCTCCGGGGCAACATGCCCCTGGCCGATGCGCCGGCCGTGGCGGCGCTGAAGGCGGCCGGGGCCTGGGTGCCGGCCAAGCTGAACCTGCACGAGCTGGCCTTCGGCATCACCTCGGACAATGCCGAATTCGGCCGGGTGATGAACCCCTACGATCCGGAGCGGACGGCGGGCGGCTCTTCCGGCGGCTCGGGCGCGGCCGTGGCGGCGGGGATCGTTCCGGCCGCGCTCGGCACCGATACCGGCGCCTCGGTCCGCATCCCGGCAGCCTTCTGCGGCGTCGCGGGCTTCCGGCCCTCGACCGGTCGCTATTCCGGCGAGGGCGTGCTGGCGATCTCCTGGATGCGCGACACGATCGGCGTGCTGGCCAACTCCCTGGCCGACATCGCCGAGATCGACGCGGTGATCGCGCCGGACGATGCGGCCGCGACCGCGCTGCCGGACCGAAAGCTGCGGCTCGGCCTGCCGGAAGATGCGCTGCCCGGCTACTCCGCGCCGCTGGAGGCCCGCTTCCGCGCAGCTCTCGACCATCTCGTCGCGACAGGAACGGCCGAGATCGTGCCGCTGCCGCCGATGGGCTACCGCGCCGTGGCGGAAGAGGCCGATTTCCCGACGGCCATGGCCGAGGCCCATGCCTTCTGGACGGAGTTCTGCGCGGAACGGCTCGGCTGCAGCTTCGCGGACTTCGCCGCCAAGCTCGGCAGCCCGGACGTGCTCGCGATCTTCGACGCCATGCCCGCCGCAGCCGCCGCCCAGGCGGCAAGCTACCGCGCGATCGTCCGGCACGGACGCGCAAAGCTGCAGGCCGCCACCGGCGCGCTCTTCCCGCGCCACGGCATCGACCTCGTGGTGGCGCCGACCTCGCCGGTGCAGCCGCCGCGGATTGCGGAATACGCGGCCATCCCGGCAGGGGGCGAGACGCGCCCGACCCTGCCGGTCGTCACCCAGAACACCCAGATCGCCACCATCACCGGCCAGCCCTCGCTGAGCCTGCCGGCCGGGCTCGATGCCGACGGGCTGCCTGTCGGGATGATGCTGGAAGGCCCGATCGGCACCGACCGGCTGCTTCTGGGCCTCGCGCTTCGCATCGAGGCGGCGCTGGCCGGACTGCCCTGAGCTTCCGCATCCCCGTGCGGAATGCCCGCGGCGCAGCTCCCCTCGGCGCCGCGGGCCCAGATGACCCAAACAATCAAGACCAACAGCGGAGACCTCCCATGACGAAATTCCTCCTCGCTTCCTCGGCCCTCGCGGGCGCGCTGGCCCTCGCAGGGGCCGCCATGGCCGAAGAGCCCACCAAAATGGGCGAAGGCGCCGACATCGCCGCGATGTGCGGCACGAAGCCCGCGCGCATCGCGCTGATCGACGGAATCGGCGGCGACACCTGGCGGCGCACCACGCAGCAGGAGCTGCGCGCCGAAGCCGCCAAATGCCCCAACATCACCGAGATCCGCTATTCCGACGCGGGCGGCGACCAGCAGAAATACAACAGCGACATCAACAGCTTCGTTGCGCAGGGCTTCGACATCATCATCGCCTTCGCCGATTTCGGCGACGCCTCGATCCCGGCCTACCGCGCCGCCACCCGCGCGGGCGTGACCATGGTGCCCTATTTCTCGAAGCTGACGGGCCAGCCCGGCCGCGACTACACCGTCAATGTCTACCAGGACCAGACCGTCGCAGGCCATCTCTGGGCCGACTGGATCGGCGATCATTTCGAGAATGCCAAGATCGTCATGCTGGGCGGCATGCCCGGCGCGGCCTCCTCGACGAACTTCTTCAACGGCTTGAAGGAAGGGATGGAGAAGCATCCCGATATCGAGCTCCTGCAGGACACCTATGTCACCACCAACTGGAACATGGCCGACGCGCAGCGCGCCACCGCGGGGCTGATCGCCACCTATCCGAAGATCGACGCGATCATCGCCGATCACGGCCCGGGCGCGCTGGCCGCGGTCAACGCCTTCCAGCAGGCCGGCGAGCCGGTCCCGGCGATGCTGACCATCGCCTCGGGCAACGAGCTGAACTGCAAGTGGGAAGCCGACAAGGAAGCGGGCAACCCCTGGGACTTCTACGCGCTCGACGGCACGACCACCATCGTGCGCTTCGCGCTGCGCCGCGCGCTGGCCGAGTTCGAGGGCACCGAGGATCCCGAGAGCCTGGAACTGATCCCCTACAACTCGGTGGACTCCTTCGAGAATGTCGGGCTGCCCTGCAATGCCGACCTGCCGCCGGATGCCGATCTGTCGTCGCTCCTCTCCGAGGAAGACATGAAAAAAGTCTTCGGCTGGAACTGATCGCATGACCGGGTCCGCAACGACTACAGATGCCCTCCTCCTGGAGGGCATCACCAAGCGCTTCGGGCCCGTCACGGCGCTCGACGATGTTTCCCTCGCCATCCGGCAGGGCGAGATCCATGCGCTTGTCGGAGAGAACGGTGCCGGGAAATCGACACTGATGGCCGTGGCCTCGGGCGCGCTGGTGCCCGAGGAAGGAACCGTGCGGTTCTTCGGCGAGGCGCTGACCGGCCATCCGGGCGAGACGCGCGAGAAGGGCCTGGCCATCGTCCGCCAGGAGCCTTCGCTGATGCCCGACCTGACCGTGGCCGAGAACATCCATGTCGGCCTGCCCGCGCGGCTGCGCCCCGGGGTGGGCGAGCTGAGCGCCTTCGTGCGCGAGCGCCTCGCCTTCTGGCGCGAGGATCACGGCATCGACCCCGGCGCACGGATCGAAAGCCTTCTGCCCGAAAAGCGCTTCATCGTCGAGATCGTCAAGGCCATCGCCTCCGAGCCGCGGCTCCTGATCCTCGACGAGCCGACCGAGCACTTGTCGGGCCGCGACGTCACGCGGCTCTTCGAGGTCGTGCGTGAGCTGGCGGCGAAGGGCTGCGCGGTGGTCTACATCTCCCACCGCATCCGCGAAGTGCGCGAGATCGCCGAACGCATCTCCGTTCTGCGCTCCGGCCGGCAGGTGGGCACCCGCGACGCGCATCACCTCGACGAGGACGACATCATCGCGCTGATCGTAGGCCGCCGGGTGGAGCGTCCCTTCCCGCCGAAGGCCGGGCCGGGCGAGACCGGCGAGCGCATCTTCGAGCTGCACGGCGTTTCCGGCCCCGGCTTCCGCGACATCGTCATGCGGGTCGACCGCGGCGAGATCGTCGGCCTCGCCGGGATCGACGGCCATGGCCAGCGCGAGCTGATGCGGGCCCTGGCCGGGCAGAAGCCGGTCGAGGGCCGCATCAATGTCGCCGGGCGGCTGGTGAAGATCGCCTCGCCGCGCGACGCGCGCAGGGCGGGCATCCGCTTCGTCCCCGGCGACCGCCACCGCGAGGGCCTGCTGCCGGGCCTGTCGGTGCGCGAGAATTTCTCGGTCCGCTCGATCGAGAAGGACACCAAAGGCGGCGTGATCTCCATGGGGGCCGAGAAGCGCCGCGCCCGCGAAGCGCTGGGACGGCTCGACGTGAAGATGGCCGGGATCGAGGCGCCGATCACCTCGCTGTCGGGCGGCAACGCGCAGAAGGTGATCCTGACCAGCGTCATGGCGGGCGATCCCGAGGTGCTGCTGCTCGACGAGCCGACCCAGGGCGTCGACGTGGGCGCGCGGGCCGAGATCTATTCGGTGATGCGCCAGGCCGCCCGCGAGGGCATGAGCCAGATCGTCGTCTCCTCCGACCGCGGCGAGCTCGTCGGGCTCTGCGATCGGGTCTACGTGTTCTCGCGCGGCCAGATCGTCGCCGAGCTTTCGGGCGACCGGGTCAATGACGACGCCATCGCCCAGGCGATGATGACTGCCACCAACACCCGCGCGGCAGCGGCCGAATGGGGCGGGCGGCTGGCGCGGCTCGGCTCTTCGGACTGGGCGCCTTTCCTGATGCTCGCGGCGGCGATCCTGATCCTCGGCGCTGTCGCAGGATCGGTGAACCCGTATTTCCTCACGGAACGCTCTCTCACCAACCTGATGGCGATGACCGCGACGCTGGCCATGGTGGCCTATGGCCAGCACCTCCTGATGCTCACCGGCGGCATCGACCTGTCGGTCGGCCCGCTGATGGGGCTCTGCGCCGTGACCGGGTCGTTCTTCCTCTCCGGCGATCCCTGGCTGGTTCCGAGCCTCGGCTGGGCCTCGATCCTCGTTGTCGCCGCCATGGTCGGCGCGGTGAACTTCGTGCTTGCCGGACCGCTGAAGCTGCATCCGATGGTGGCGACGCTGGCGACCTACATGGCGGTGCAGGCGGTTTCGCTGCTCCTGCGCCCGGTCCCGGCGGGGATGACGGATTTCGACATTCTCGACATCCTCGGCCACCGCTTCGGCCCGGTCCCGGCGAGCTTCGCAGTGGCGGTGGTCGCGGGCATCCTGCTCGACCTCGCGCTGATGCGCTCGGGCGCGGGCATCCGCTGGCGCGCCTTCGGCTCCAACGGCGAGGCCGCACGGGTCGCGGGCATCCGTCCGATGGCGATGCAGGCCGCGGCCTATATCGGCTGCTCGGTGCTGACCGCGCTGGCCGCGATCATGATGATCGAGCAGGTCGCGATCGGCGATCCGCGGGCGGGCATGGGCTATACCCTGACCTCGATCGCCGCGGTGGTGATCGGCGGCACGGCGCTGCGCGGGGGCCGCGGGCTCTTCGTCGGCTCGCTGCTGGGGGCGCTCTTCATCTCGCTCATCAACTCGGCCGCCACCTTCCTGCAGCTCGATCCGGCCTGGCAGAACTACCTGCTCGGCGGGCTGATCATCCTCGCGGTGGCCTTCTATTCCTACTCCAGATCCAAGGCGGTATCGGCATGACCACGGACACGATCAACGGCAAGCCGCGGCGCCTGCCCGGGCTCAAATTCGGGTCGATGTCGGAATTCGGCTGGGTCTGGATCGCGCTGGTGCTGGTCTTCGCTGCCTCCGCGGTTCTGGCGCCGGGAACGGTTCGGCCCGGGGCGCTCCTGTCGATGCTGCCCTTTGCGGCAATGCTGGCCATCGTCTCGGCCGGGCAGACCGTCATCATCCAGCAGCGCGGGCTCGACATGTCCTCGGGCGCGATCATGACCGTCTCGGGGCTGGTTGTGGCGCGCGTGGCGCTGGAGACCGGTTCCCTGCCGCTGGCGCTGCTTGCCACCTTCGCGGCAGCGGCGGCCATGGGGCTGGTCAACGGCATCGCGGTCTCGGTCTTCCGGATCACCCCGATCGTGGCGACGCTGGCCACCGGCGCGGTCTATGCCGGCGTGGCGCGGCATGTCTCGAACGGCAACTCGATCAGCGCGCCCGCCGCGCTGGCGGAGTTCGTCCACCTGAAGATCGCGGGCCTGCCGGCCATCCTGATCCTCTCGGCCCTCGTGGTGGCGCTGATGGCCGCGGTGATCCGCTTCACCCCGCTCGGGCGCCGCTTCACCGCGGTGGGCGCGAGCCCGGCAGCGGCGACGGCGGCAGGCTTTCCGTCGATGCCCTATCTGGTCGGGACCTACGCGGTCGGCGCGCTCTATTTCGCGCTCGGCGGCATCCTCTTCACGGGCTTCATCAACTCGGCGACGATCACGGCGGGGAATGACTACCTGCTGCCTTCGATCGCGGCGGTGGTGGTGGGCGGCACGCCCTTCACCGGCGGCAAGGGCAGCGTCGTCGCCTCGGCCGTCGCGGCGGTCTTCATGACCCAGCTCGGCCAGATGGTCCTGGCCATGGGGGCGGGCACGCCGGTCCAGTATCTGGTGCAGGCCGCCGTCATCGTGCTGGCCCTGGCCGCGCCGCGGCTGGCGAAGCTGGCCAGGGGCTGAGCCCGCACCGCGCAGGGGGCATGGCCTCCTGCGCGGCCTTTCGCGTCATCCCATGAAGGCGTTCGGGGCCATCACATTGGCGAGGAAGAAGAGCTGCTCGCGCAGCGCGTCGCGCGAGATGGCGCCGCCGAGGCAGACCCGCAGCTTGTCGCTGACCGGGCCTGCCACGGTGAAGGCATCGGCGGGCATCAGTCCGAGCGGCCGGCCGGCCATGCGCGCGACGATGTCGGCTCGGCCGATGCCTTCGGGCAGGGCGAGCCAGATGTTGAAGGCGTTCTCCTCCGAGCAGTAGCGGTGGCCGTCCAGCGCCTCGGCGGCGATCTGCTGGCGTGCCGCGCTTTCGGCGCGGATGAAGCGGCGGATGCTGTCGGCAGTGCCGTCCTCGATCCATTGCGTCGCCAGGGCCATGTTGATCGGCGAGGGCATGACGGAGGTCGCGCGCAGGGCTTGCGCCAGCGCATGGGCGTCGCGGCCCGAGGGCGCGACGGTGTAGGCCAGCCTCAGCCCCGCGCCGATGCATTTCGCCAGCCCGCCGATATGCCAGGTCAGTTCCGGCGCGCTGACCGCCAGCGGCGCGGGCGCCTTGGGCGGGATGAAGCCGTAGGCGTCGTCCTCGATCAGCGGGATGCCGTGGCGGTTGATCGCCTCGGAAAGTTCCAGCCGCCGCTCGACGGGCACCGTCAGCGTCGTCGGGTTCTGCAGCGTCGGGTTCATGTAGACCGCGCGCGGCGCCTTCTCGCGGATGGCCGCATCCAGCGCATCTGGCAGCATGCCGTCGAGATCCATCGGCACGCCGACCAGCTCGATCCCCAGCCGCCCGGCGATGTTGCGCAGCCCCGGATAGGTGATCCGCTCGCAGAGCACCCGGTCGCCCGGCCGCGCCAGCAGCGTCAGGATCGCGGTCATTGTGGCATGCGCCCCCGGCGTCACCGCGATGCGTTCCAGCCGCGGAACCATGCCGCGCAGGCTGAGCCACGTGGAGGCCGCGACCCGGTCCTTCTCGCTGCCCACGGCCGACTGGTAGCGCAGGAGCGGCACCAGGTTCGCGCCGACATAGGCCAGCCCCGCCTGCATCCGCGCCAGCAGCTCCGGATCGGCGGGTTCGGGCGGCATGTTCATGCTGAGATCGGTCTCGCCTGCGCGCGCCTCGTCGGGCAGGGTCGGCAAGGCGGCGGGGGCGGGCACCGCGACGAAGGTGCCCCGGCCGACATGGCTGTCGATCAGCCCGCGCGACTGCGCCTCGGCATAGGCGCGGCTGACGGTTGTGAAGTCGATGCCCAGCCGCTCGGCCAGTCGCCGCTGCGGCGGCAGCCGGTCGCCCGGGGACAGGGTGCCTGCTCGGATGTCAGCGGCGATCGCCTCGGCGATGGCCAGGTAGCGCGGCTTGCCGCTGCCGGCGATGCGGGGGGTCCAGTCGGTCATGGGGTCTCCTAGCGCAGGACTGGACCCGATTGAAGCGGATTGTATGTATGGAAGATTGATTCAGATCAATTCCGGAATGTTTTCCGCCAAGCGGACCCATCGACTGGCGGACATGCTCGGATAGTCGGCATGGAAGCGCGAAAAGTGCCCATCGCATAAGCGGTCGACGAATCATTGCTGGAATAATTGTATGGATATTGAACCGCTATTTGACTGCAGACATTTGGCGGTCCATCACGGTGCCAGGACATCAAGCCAAGGAGATCGCGATGCCCGAAGTTACCAAGGAAGCGCACAAGGACGGGGATTTCTTCGTCAATTACGAGGAAAAGGTCTTCGAGGACGTCAAGGCCGACGAGGGCGAGAAGGCGCTGGTCACGTTCCACACGGTCGCCTTCGAAGGCTCCATCGGACTCGTCAACATCCTGAACGCCATCCGGCTGAACCGCAAGGGCTACGAGACCTCGATCCTGCTCTACGGCCCGGGCGTGACCCTGGGCATCCAGCGCGGCTTTCCGACGCTCGGCGACGAGGCCTTCCCGGGCCACCAGAATTTCGCGGTCAACCTCAAGAAGTTCATGGGCGAGGGCGGCAAGGTCTATGCCTGCCGGTTCGCGCTGCAGGCGCTCTACGGCCATGGCGAGCCGTCGCTGCTGCCCGGCATCGTGCCGATCGCGCCGCAGGACGTTCTCGACTGCATCCTGCTGCACAAGAAGGCAAATGCCGTGATCCTCGACACCTGGACGGTGTGACCCGTCCGCAGCCGGGGAGACCGCACCCGGTCTCCCCGGACCCCTCTGGTGCGCGCCGCACCGCTGCTGCTCCCTGTCAGGAGGCCCCGCCCATGAGAACCGACACGATCCGCGCCGCTGCGGTCCAGATCGCCCCCGACCTCTCGGGGCGCGCAGGCACGATCGAGCGCGTGCTGAACGCCATCGCCGAAGCTGCGGGCAAGGGCGCGCGCTTCATCGTTTTCCCCGAGACCTTCGTGCCCTACTACCCGTATTTCTCCTTCGTGCTGCCGCCCGTGCAGCAGGGCGCGCCGCATCTGGAGCTGATGAAGGAAGCCGTCACCATTCCCTCGCCGGAGATGGCAGCGGTGGCCGAAGCTGCGCGAAAGCATGGGGCGGTGGTTGTGCTCGGCGTGAACGAGCGCGACCATGGCTCGCTCTACAACGCCCAGCTCATTTTCGATGCCGACGGCACGCTGAAGCTCAAGCGCCGCAAGATCACGCCGACCTACCATGAACGCATGGTCTGGGGGCAGGGCGACGGCGCCGGGCTGAAGGTCGTGGAGACCGCTGCGGGCCGTGTCGGCGCGCTGGCCTGCTGGGAGCATTACAACCCGCTGGCCCGCTATGCGCTGATGGCCCAGCACGAGGAGATCCATGCCGGGCACTATCCCGGCTCGCTGGTGGGTGACATCTTCCGCGACCAGATCGAGGTGACGATGCGCCACCATGCGCTGGAATCGGGCTGCTTCGTGGTCAATTCCACCGGCTGGCTGACCGAGGAACAGATCGCGCAGATCCATCCCGATCCAAGCTTGCAGAAGGCGATGCGCTCGGGCTGCATGACCTGCATCATCTCGCCCGAAGGCCGCCATCTGGCCGAGCCGCTGACCGAAGGCGAGGGCATGGTGATCGCCGACCTGGACATGAAGCTGATCGCCAAGCGCAAGCGGATGATGGACTCGGTCGGCCATTATGCACGCCCCGAGCTCCTGAGCCTGTTGCATGACGCCCGCCCCGCCCAGACCCGCCACGAGGTCCTGCCCGAGCCCGAGGAGACCGCCGAAGATGCCTGAGACAGACCGCTCCGACCTGATCAACGACCTGCAGACCCGCGGCATGCGCCTCGCCGATCCGCGCGCGGGCCATGAGAGCCGCCGCGGCGGGGCAGGGCCTTCGGACCACAAGGCGGTGACGCTTGGCGACGTGACCGTGATGGTCCCGGTCCATACCGCGCCCGCCTTCGACAGTCCCTATCTGGTCGAGCCGCCCGGTCCGGACGGCCGGGCCCGCGTCACCCGCGACGGCACGGAGGTCGCGCGGATCAGCTTTCCGGCGCGCCCGCATTTCTACGACCTGACGACCAGCGACGGCGTGGCGATGAACAAGATCGCGGTGCTGCATTCGAAGGACGTGCTGGCCACTACCGTGCTGCAGACCTGCATCCGCTACGAGAGCCGAAAGAAGACCTGCCAGTTCTGCTCGATCGGCCAGTCGCTGGCGGCGGGGCGCACCGTTGCGCACAAGACGCCGCAGCAGCTGGCCGAGGTGGCGAAGGCCGCGGTGGAGCTCGACGGCGTAACCCACATGGTGCTGACCACCGGCACGCCCAAGGGCTCCGACCGCGGTGCCGCGGTGCTCTGCGACAGTGCGCGGGCGATCAAGGCCGCCGTCGATCTGCCGATCCAGGCGCAATGCGAGCCGCCGGAGGACGACATCTGGCACCAGCGGATGCGCGAGGCCGGAGTCGACGCGCTCGGCATGCATTTGGAGGCGGTGACGCAGGAGGTGCGCGAACGCATCATGCCCGGCAAGGCGTCGGTGCCGCTGGAAAAGTACTTCTCCAGCTTCGAGGCGGCCGTGAAGGTCTTCGGCCGCGGCCAAGTCTCCACCTATATCCTCGCCGGTCTCGGCGACAGCGCCGAGGACATCCTCGCCATGTCGGAAAAGCTCTGCACGATGGGCGTCTATCCTTTCGTCGTGCCCTTCGTGCCGATCTCGGGCACGCCGCTCGAAAGCCACCCGGCGCCCACGTCGGAGTTCATGGCCTCGATCCTGCGCCCGCTGGGCCAGATGGTCGTCGCCTCCGGCATGCGGTCTTCCGAGATCAAGGCCGGCTGCGGCAAATGCGGGGCCTGCTCGGCGCTCTCCACCTATGAAAAGCTCAAGGTGCCGGCATGATCTTTCCCGAACCGCGCGATTTCCACGTCCCCGGCTACTACATCCGCGCCGCCTCCACCCGCTGGGAAGCTAGGGGCGCCGCCGATCTGCGCCACCGCGTCTTCGTCGGGGAGCAGGGCATCTTCGCCGACCATGACCGCGACGAGACCGACCTGATCGCCACCCATCTTGTGGCGCTCTCGACCTATGCGCATGAGGCCGATCAGGTGGTCGGCACGGTGCGCATCCACGAGGAGCATCCCGGCCTCTGGTGGGGCTCGCGCCTCGCCGTCGACCGCGATTTCCGCAATGTCGGGCGTCTCGGGGCCGAGCTGATCCGGCTCGCGGTCTCCACCGCCAATGCCCGCGGCTGCCACACATTCCGCGCCCATGTGCAGATGCAGAACGTCGTGCTGTTCCGCCGTCTGCGCTGGGACGTGAAGGACGAGCTGACGATCCACGGCCATCCCCATGCGCTGATGGAGGCGCGGCTGGACCGCTACCCGCCCTGCGCCGATCCGGTGGCGGGCTGGTATCACCGGCCGCGGCGGGTCGCGGCATGAGCCTCGCCGCCGTCACGGAGCTGGAGGCGCTTGCAGAGCGGCTGCGCGCGCATCCCTCGATCCGCTCGAAGCTCGGCATCGGCCTTGCGGCGGCGGGGCTGGGTCTGACTTCAGCGTCGCCTGGCCGTCCCGGCGATGACGCTGCCGCACTGCCCAACGGCGCGGGCTGGGATCTGCTGGCGGGCGAGGGCTTCATCCCCGGCTTTGTCGCTGCGGATCCATGGTTTGCGGGCTGGTGCGGCGTGATGGTCAATCTCTCCGACATCGCCGCGATGGGCGGGCGGGCGACGGCAATCCTCGACCAGATCTGGGCGCCCTCGGCGGAGGCCGCCCGCCCGCTGATGCAAGGCCTGCGCGACGCGGCGGAGGCCTATGGCGTGCCGCTGGCCGGCGGCCACACGAATTTCGGCGCGCCCGCGCTCGGGCTGGCGGTTTCTGTCCTGGGCAAGGCCGATGCCTTGATCACCAGCTTCGACGCCCGTCCCGGCGACCTTCTCATTGCTGCCGCCGACCCGCGCGGGCGCTACGTGAATTTCGACAATTTCTGCGCTGCGCTCGACGCGCCGCATGCAAGGTTGCGGGGCGATCTGGCGCTGCTGCCCGAGCTTGCCGAAGCGGGGCTCGTCCGGGCGGGCAAGGACATCAGCCAGGGCGGGATCATCGGCACAGCGCTGATGCTGGGGGAATGCTCTGGGGTCTCCATCGAGATCGACCTCGCCGCGCTCGCGCCGCCGCCGGGCATCGGCGCCGAGCGCTGGCTGAGGACCTTTCCGAGCTTCGGTTTCCTGCTCGCCGTCGCCCCGCGGGACAGCAATGCCGTCTGCGCCCGCTTCGCCGCCCGCGGCATCGACGCGAATGCCATCGGCCGCGTCACCGAAGGGTCCGCCGTCACGCTGGCCGACGGCCAGGACCGGGCCCTGTTCTGGGACCATGCCGCCACCCCCTATCTCGACCTCGGAGGCAACCATGCCTGAGACCTACTGGACCGTCCGCTGGCCCGACGGCGCCGAGGAGCGGCTCTATTCGCCCTCCTCCGTCGTGGCCGAGCTCTTCACCGCCGGGCAAAGCTACCCTGTCCCCGATTTCCTCGCCCGCGCCCGCATCGCGATGGAGCGCGCCTCGAACCGGGTGGAGCGCAAATACGGCTTCGCCTGCACCTCCGCGATGGCGCAGCTCGATGCCATCGAGGCCCGGGTCGCCGCACTCGGCGAGGCCCCGGGCGCGGAAATCGCCTGCCTCGCCATCAGCCAATGAAGGATCCCGCCATGAAGGACCTCGCCGCCCCGCACATCCCTGCCGCCATCATCGGCGGCGGCCAGGCCGGCCTTTCGGTTGCGTACCAGCTGAAGAAGCAGGGCATCGACAGCATCGTCTTCGAGCGCCACAAGGCGTTCCATTCCTGGCGATCCAACCGCTGGGACAGCTTCTGCCTGGTGACCCCGAACTGGCAGTGCCGCCTGCCTGACTTCCACTATGACGGGGAGTACGGCGGCACCGACCCCGACGGCTTCATGCTGAAGGACGAAATCACCGGCTATCTCGACGCCTTCGCCCAAAGGACCGCGCCGGACCTGCGCGAGGGCGTCGAGGTGACCCGCGTCGCGCCGCGGCCCGATGGCGGGTTCGACGTGGAGACCTCGATCGGCAGCTGGCGCGCGGAGCAGGTGGTCATCGCCACCGGCGGCTACGACACGCCGATCGAGCCGGACTACGCGAAGAATCTCGACCCGGCGATCTTCCAGATGCATTCGGTCGACTACCGCAACCCGGAACAGTTCCCCGAGGGCGGCGTGCTGATCGTCGGCACCGGCCAGTCGGGCGTGCAGCTGATGGAGGATTTCACCCGCGCCGGCCGCAAGGTGCATCTGGCCGTCGGTCCCGCCCCGCGCAGCCCGCGGAAATACCGCGGCCGCGATGCCACCGACTGGCTCTACGACATGGGCCATTACGCGGTCACCATCGCGGAGCATCCCGATCCGGTGAAGGCCCTGACCCAGACCAACCACTACATGTCCGGCCGGGACGGCGGCAAGGAGATCGACCTGCGCCGCTGGCATGTCGAGAAGGGCGTCGCGCTGCACGGCTCGCTTGCCGGCATGGACGGCACGCAGGTCCGCTTCCTTCCGGATCTGGCGAAGAATCTCGACGATGCCGACCGCAGCTATTGCGGCATCCGCGAGGTGATCGACGCCTGGATCGCCCTCGAGGGCATCGACGCGCCGGAAGAGCCGCCTTTCGCCAAGCTCTGGGAGCCGGAGGCAGAGCCGGTGGCGCTGGATCTCGCGGAGGCGGGCGTGACCTCGGTGCTGTGGGCGATCGGCTTCCGCCCGGATTACGGCTGGATCGAGGCGGATGTCTTCGACGCCCGCGGCAAGCCGGTCTTCGATCGCGGCGTCACCGCGCACCCGGGGCTGCATTTCATCGGGCTTGGCTGGCTCAATACCTGGGGGTCCGGCCGCTTCCTCGGCATCGAGGAGGACAGCGCGCACCTGGCCTCGCAGATCGCCGCGCAGCTCGCGGATGCGAAGGTCGGGGCATGACGGCCGCGCTGCGCCTTGCCTCGGCTGCGGACGCGCCGGAGGTCCGGGACCTGATCCGGCTCGGCATGGCGCAGCTCTCGCCCTGGGGGCTGTCCGAACAATGGCTGCTGCGCGAGGCGGGCGACCGGCACTGGGCGCTGATCGCCGGCTGCCTCGGCCAGGACGGCACCGCCTTCCGCGATGCCGGTGGGCGCCCGGTCTATGCCGCCTTCTGTGCCACCTCCCTGCAGCTCGTCCCGGCGCCGGGGCTTCTGGGGGAAGAGGCGCAGATCCGCTCCCGGCTTTTTTCCCTCGGTCCGAACCGGCTGGGCTCGGTCCATTCCCTGCGCGGCCCCGCGGGCAGGATCGGGCGGATCGCCATGGTCAGCTGCTTCCTGCGCCATGATGCGACCGGCTCCAACCGGCGCCTCCTGCGCAGCGCGCTTCCGGGCCTCGCGGAGGTTCCGCCCGCCCCGCCGGAGTTGCAGGCGCTGAACGCCCGCGCCCGCGGCATGGCCCGCGCCGCCCGCGGCGGGGGCGAAAGCTCCGCGCCGCTCCTGCGCTATGCCCCGGTCCCTGCACTGGATTTCAACGCGGCGGGACTGCTCTATTTTCCTACCTTCTCGAAGATTGCCGAATTGGCAGCTCCCTCGGCCGGCCCGCCCGCAACGCGCGACATCGCCTATCTCGGCAATCTCGACATCGGGGAGACGGTCACGGCAACCTGCAAGGGCGGCCTGCTCATCCTCGGGACTGGGGATGGCGGCGCAATCGCGGCCATCCGAAGCGCCGGGGCCTGAGCCCGGGTCCGGTCGGCACGCCGGCGAGGAGGGAGCCGCCCCCGGGCCGTCGTGGCATGGCCGCCGGAGAGGACCCGCGGTATGATGGCAAGCTGTGGATTTTCCGCAGCCCGAAATCCTTGCGCAATGCTTGGGAGGCGCCTCGCGGCTCCGGCATGCGGGAGGGATGGCGCGGGCGGGTTTCCGGAGACGGGACGCAGGACGGCGAGCCTGCACTCCCGGCATCTGGCGCAGACCGCGTGCGGCTCTCCATTCGTCCAGTCCGTTGCCGATGCGGCGCAGAGGGCAGCCCCTTCCGGCAAGCGTGTGGTCCAGCGGGAATTTGGCGACTGAGCGGGACCGTGAAATCGTCCGGGAGACGTTTCCCCCGGCGAATGCGATCCGGACGGACATGGGCATCAAGGTTCTCTCCGGGACCGGTGGCGGGCAAGTCCCGCGATGCCCCCCCAGTTCGGGGACAAGAGCAATGCATCGGAGACCGGGCGGTCGGGGCAAACTCAGGCAAGGCCGGCGAGGCGCCAGTCCCCGGGCAGGGCGTTTCCCGGATTGTCTGCCGAACCTCCTCATTCCCAGGGTTGACGCGCGGACATCGCGCCCCTGGGGGAGAGGGACGTCACCGCGGTCGGAGCTGTGTGCAGCCGAGTCGGAAATAGGATCGCTTTCCGCCGCGGCGGGCTGGCACGGCCGAGGCGCGGGGGTGATGTCCCCGCTCCCGCTTGCCGACAACGGACAGGGCCGGGTCCTGCAACCCGATGTGGCGGAACGCAAGGGCATTCCAGGGGGACCACTCGCGGGACCGGAGCCGCGGCCGCCGGACCGAAATGCAGGCTGGAGCCGGACGGAGGACGAGGTTCGGCCGGCGACTTCCCGGCGCCGGGAGGGCTGGACCTGCGCGGCGCTGCCAAGGAGTGGTGCCGCGCGTCTCTGACCGCCAGGTGCACGAGGTCCGGACCAAGGACATCCGCGGCGGCGGCCGGACCGGCGGTGCCTGCCGCCCGTTCCCTGACTGCGTCGCCGCAGCCGCGGGATGGGGCGCCCCGGGGGAGGGAAACTGCGGCTGTCGCCGCATTTTCGCGACAGGGCCGGCCGGCAGGACGGGGGTCCGTAAAGCCGTTTTCCTTTGCCGCGCGTTCCGCCTAGGGTCGGCCGCAGAATGTCGCCGGCAGCCGGAAGGAGGAGCCATGTCCAAGACGTCGCACAAGGGGATCGCGTTCAGCTGGTCCGATCCGTTTCTCCTGGAGGAGATGCTTGCCGAGGAAGAGCGGATGATCGCCGATGCCGCCCGGGCCTTTGCCGCCGACCGGCTGTTGCCGCGCGTGGAGGACGCCTTCCTGGAGGAACGCACGGATCCCGAGATTTTCCGCGAGATGGGCGAGAACGGCCTCCTGGGCGTCACCGTGCCCGAGGAATACGGCGGGGCAGGCGCCTCCTATGTCTCCTACGGGCTGGTTGCCCGCGAGGTCGAGCGCGTCGACTCTGGCTACCGCTCGATGATGTCGGTGCAGTCCTCGCTGGTCATGTTCCCGATCCATGCCTACGGCTCGGAGGCGCAGAAGCGGAAATACCTGCCGAAGCTCGCCTCGGGCGAATGGATCGGCTGTTTCGGCCTGACAGAGCCGGATGCCGGGTCGGACCCGGCGGGGATGAAGACCCGCGCGGTCCGGACTGCGGACGGCTACCGGCTGACCGGGTCGAAGATGTGGATCTCCAACGCGCCGATCGCCGATGTCTTCGTGGTCTGGGCGAAATCCGAAGAGCATGGCGGCAAGGTGCGCGGCTTCGTGCTGGAGAAGGGCATGAAGGGGCTGACGGCGCCCAAGATCGGCGGCAAGCTCAGCTTGCGGGCCTCGATCACCGGCGAGATCGTGATGGACAATGTCGAGGTCGGCGAGGAGGCGCTGCTGCCCGGGACCGAGGGCATGGGCGGACCCTTCGGCTGCCTCAACCGCGCGCGCTACGGCATCGCCTGGGGCGTGATGGGCGCGGCCGAGGATTGCTTCCACCGGGCGCGGCAATATGGGCTCGACCGGCACCAGTTCAAGCGACCGCTGGCCGCGACGCAGCTCTACCAGAAGAAGCTCGCCGACATGGAGACCGAGATCGCTCTGGGGCTGCAGGCCTGCCTGCGGGTCGGCCGGCTCTTCGACGAGGGGCGCTTCGCCCCGGAGATGATCTCGCTGATCAAGCGCAACAACTGCGGCAAGGCGCTGGATATCGCGCGGGCAGCGCGGGACATGCATGGCGGCAACGGAATCCAGATCGGCTACCACGTGATGCGCCACGCCCAGAACCTGGAAACGGTCAACACCTACGAGGGCACGCATGACGTCCACGCGCTGATCCTCGGCCGCGCGATCACCGGCCTGCAGGCCTTCGGCTGAGACTGGACGGCACTCCGGCCGTCCCAGCCGGAGTGCCGCGTTGGGGCAGCGCGCGCTTGCCGTCCGGTCTGCGGATCGCCCCGACGGGAGCGGTTCCGGCCGTTGGCCTGGCGGCGGCATGGGTCCTTGCCGCCAGCTTTGCCATGTGTCCGTCGATCTGCAGGATCTCCCGCCCATGGAGGAGCGGTTTCGGCCCGAAGAGCATGGTGTGATGACCCGGCACGGCATGGGAGATCCGTTCCGGCGCTGCCGTTCCCCGGCCGCCGAGTCCGGTTCGAACGGTGGCACATTCGCGGGCTGCCGCCGGGGCGGCCCTGCGCGGCGCAGGATCGCCAGGGCCGTCTGATCCGGACAATGTCCGGAGACAGGCGCTTGAGCGGTGCGCTGGAGGGCAAGCCGCAGGAGCAGGGGAGCCGGGGAGCTCGAGCGGGCCTGCCGCTGGAGTCTGCGGTCTGCGGAAGTCCGGGCCAGCGGAACCGAGCGTGGCAATTGCTGTCCGGCCAACATGCTCTTGCGCGGGCACAGACCGCTGGCGGCTTGCCGCCGCGAGGAATGCCGGCGTTGGCGCATCTTGCGCCCAGGGCCGGCCGGAGAACCGGGGAATGCGGCGGCGACAGGTCCGATCGGGGCGGTCGGCGCGGAAGGACTCTGGACCAAGTCGATTGCCGTGGCCGCGCCCTGCGCGGCAATGGCTGGGATGGGACCGGCCTTGCATGTTGTCCCGGATCTGCGTCCGCAGGACGTCAGGAGAAAATTGGGCAGCGGTACAGAACGCGGGCGCGACTGGTCATCGGGAGGGGCCGCAAGAGATTGCCTGCCAGGCGATCGAGATGCCGAGGCCGCCGCCTCCCACGTCCAGCGCGGCGCGGCCGGCATCGGGACAATGAAGATTTCCGACCCGGCCGGTCCGTCCAGCCCAAGCCATGTGTTCCGCGCACCGGCATGGCCGTGCCGCCCTTGGTTCATCCGGACACGGGCTGGCCACCGGCAGTCCGGGGGCGGGCCGAAGGGGATTGTCCTCCGCAGAGCGGTGCCGGATGGTTTCGCCATGCTGCGGGTCCGTCTCGGCGCCAAGCCCTGTCGTTGGCCCCTCGCGGCGCCAGCGTTCGGGGAGGCGGCCGGGCAGGTCTTTCATGGCGGGCGGCGGCGCCGGACGGGAGGCCCTGCAATGGCCCACCGCGAGGCGCCGACGGGAGGCCCGGCCGGTCAAGGGACAGGGGTCCACGCCGCTGGCGGCGGGGAAAGCACGCCGGGCCGCGCGGCCTCTCCTGAGAGCCCGTCAGCGGGGCGCCGGTGTTCCGGCCTTCTCCGCCAGCGCCCGCTTGTAGGCCGAGATCATCAGCGGCAGGAACTGGTCCTCGTCCTCCGGCGGCTGGCTGTTGGTGGCGCCGGTGACGATCAGGTCGTCCCCGGGGGAGTAGAGGAAGGCCACGCGGTAGCCCAGGGTCATGCCGAGGTAGTAGTAGAGCGGTTCCAGCCCCCGCCCGGTGATCCGCACGATGCCCAGCGTGAAGCCCCGGGGGTCCTCCTCGGTGACATCGTCGATAGGCTGCCCGGTTGCCATCGAGACAGGCTGCACGAATTCCGCCAGCTGCGCCTCGGGAAGGACCTTGCCCGCGAAGACCGCGCGGATCCAGATGGCCAGCTCGCGCGGCGTCGCGACGATTCCCCCGGCCGGTCCCGCCCAGCTGACATCCGCTGCCTTGACGTCTCGCCCGATCATCGGCGCCAGCTCGCTTTCCGCGCAGCCGGGATCGTAGAGCGTGCAGGCCGGATTGCGGAAATAGCCGCTGGCCATCCGCGCCAGCACGGGGCCGGTGTAGGCCTTCTCTTCGTAATAGGTGTCGGACAGCCCGGCAGGCTGGAACAGCAGCGATTGCAGCGCGTCCCTGTAGGACAGGCCAGAAGCCTTCTCGGCGATCATCCCGGCAAGCAGGTAGTTGGTGTTGGAGTAGAAATAGCCGCTGGGCACCGGCAGGTCGTCCTGCCCGTCCGGGTAGGCGAAGTCCACCAGCTCGTCCATCGTGAAGTGGCGGTCCGGGGCGCCGACGAAATAGCCGTTCATCCGAGAGGTTTCCGAATAGGTCGGAATGCCGCTGATCATGTGCAGGAGCTCGGCGATGGTCACATCCTTCCAGGCCGGATACTGCGGCAGCCAGTCCCCGACCGTGTCGCTGATGGAGAGCTTGCCGCGGGCCTCGAGCGCGAGGATCAGCGCGCCGGTGAAGCCCTTGGTGTTGCTGCCGATCTGGTAGAGTGTGGTCGCCGTGACCGGGACGTCGCCACCCTTTTCCGTGGTGCCCGAATAGACCGAGATCTCGGGCCCGGCGCTGCCGAGGCCGACGAACAGCGCGGCGCCGGAATTGCCCTCGGCCGCGCTGCGCTCCGCCAGGTAGCTGTCCAGCTCCGACTGCAGGTCCTCCGCCAGCCCGGCGGAGGCCGCCTGCGCGCCGAGGAGGAGCGGCAGGGCCGCCAGTGATGCAAGGGGCAGCCTCGCCCGCCGTGAAAGTGCCATGTCCCTGGAATCTCCGTTCTGGATTGGGGGGCGGGGGCATCCCCGGCCGAGAATTGCCGCGGTCCGGCCTGGCGCTAGCGCATCGGCGGCGGGCTGGCGGGGTGCAGCTGCGCCGCGATCAGGCGGACGGTCTCGTCGGCCCAGTTCGGGATCGCCCCGCTCCAGTCGGCGACCGAGTCCCGGCGGTAGGTGGCCGCTGCCGCAACGGTGATCCGGCCGGTCTCCGACCGCTCCTCGGGCAGGGTGCCGACCGAGGCGGCATACCCGCCGAACAGCGGCGTCTGGAACACCCAGTCGCCCTGCAGCATGGTGCCGAGCCCGTAGCTGAAGGCCCCGGTCAGCTCGTGGCACCCGCGGCATCCCGGCAGCGGCGCACCGAAGCCGATCAGGTCGGGGGCGATCATCTGCGCGCGCGACTCCGCCGAGAGGAACCCATCATGGCCGACGATCTCGTCGAAGCTGCGGGCCATGTCGGAGATGGTGGTGACCTGGATGGCGCCGCTGGGCAGCGTCCAGGACGGGTTCCAGTAGGTCGCGTCCTCCCAGATGCCGCGCTCGGCGGTGAAGGCGTGGATCGCGGGCTCCGGGATTTCCGCGGTGTCGGAGCCGTAGGTTCCCGCCAGTTCCAGAGGGCCGAGGATCCGCTCCTGCATCAGATCGTGCAGCGGCCGCCCGGCAGCGGCCTCCAGGACCTGGCCGAGGATGACGTAGCCGCTGTGCGAATAGTCCCAGTTTGCCCCCGGCGCGAAGAGCCGCGGCGAGGAAAGGCTGACGGCGATCAGCTCCTGCGGGCTCCATGGCGCGAAGGGATCTTCGAGGAAGGGCAGGACGAAGCGCTCCTCGTCGGCGACATGGTCGGGATAGCCGGCCGTCATGTTGGCCAGCATCCGGATGGTGGTGCGGTCGCCGCCGGGAAGATCGGGCAGCCAGCGGGCGATGGGGGCGTCCAGATCGATCGCCCCGTCTTCGGCAAGGCGCAGGGCCAGCGCCGCGACATAGGCCAGCCCGACCGCCCCGTTGCGGAAGCGGCCCTCCGGCGTCGCGGGCACCCCGGCCATCGCCTCGCCGAAGGCCTCGGTCAGCACCGCCGTGCCGCCGATGCGGACCTCGAGGACCAGCGCGGCCAGATGGCGGCGCTCGATCTGGTCCCGGGCGATGCTCCGGAGCGTCTCAAGCTCTGCCGGTGCCAGCCCGTCCGCCCCGCCGGAGGACGGCCCCGCGGCGATCAGGCAGGCGAGGGCCAGGGCGGGGATATACGCACGCATCGCAAGTCTCCTTTCCGGCGGGCCCCCGGCCCGTCCGCATCAATGGCCGGTGTATTCGTGGCCGAGGGCGGCCGAGAGGGCGGTGAAGACCCGCACGGCGGGCGTGTAGCAGGCGTAGTCCGCCGAGTTGCCGGGCAGGACATCCGCGTCGCCGCAATCGCCGGAGAGGATGTCGCTGTTGGCCTGTACCGCGACGGTCGTATCGCTGGCCGTGTCGTAGAAGAGCGTGGTGGTGAAACCCGGCTCGGAGCCGCCATGGCCGATCCACCCGTCCACGCATCCCAGCGCGATTCCGTAGCCCAGCGGCTCGGGGAAGGCGGTCAGCCGTGCCTCCTGCGCCGCCGCGCCCAGCAGCCCCTGGCCGGTGCCGAGCGCCCTGCCATAGACCAGCAGGTCGTCGATGGTGGAGACGAGGTCGCCGGTCGCCCAGCTCCAGGACGGGTTCCAGCCGGTCGCATTCGCGGCCGCCTCGGGATGGTCCTCCAGCCCCTGCAGCGTGAACCCTTGCGGATGGGGATCGGGCAGGTCCGGGCTGGTGCCGGGAGAGAAGGTGTCGGAGATCCCCAGCGGGCCGAAGATCCCCTGCCGGTAGAGTTCGGCGAGCGGTTCGCCGGCCACCTTCTCGATGACCAAGCCGAGCAGCACGATGTTGGAATTGGAATAGTCGAAACGGTCGCCGGGCTCGAACAGGGGCGACTCGGGGATGGCATAGCCCAGCAGCTGCTCCGTCGTGAACACGGTGTCGGGATGGCCGAACAGCTGGTGCTGGAAGCTGTCCAGCACCGTGTAGCTGATGACGCCGCTCGTCATGTTCGCCAGCTCCCGCAGCGTGATCCGGCCGCCGTTGGGGATGCCCGCGACATAGGTGCCGATCGTGTCGTCGAGGGACAGCAGGCCGCGCTCGGCGAGCTGCATCAGGATGGTGCCGGTATAGGTCTTGGTGACCGAGCCGATGCGGGTGAACATGCCGGGTTCCATCGGCGCGCCGCTGTCGGGATCGGCCAGGCCGTAGGCCGCCTTCCAGTAGCCTTCGGGCGTGCGGATGCCGGCGATGACGCCGGGGGCGGCCACCTGCGGCAGAACGCTGCGGACGGCGGCGTCAAGCTCCGCGGCCAGCGCGTCCGGCAGCGGCGTTTCCGCCATGGCGGCTGTCGGGGCCCTGGTGATGACGGCGGCCGGGTCGGCGACGCAGGCCGTCTCCCCGGCTGCGGCCGCCGTGGCAAGGCAGGCGGCGAGGGCCGCGGCTGCCAGCCGACCTGCGGCGGCACCGGGCGCGGATGGTCTGCTGGAGGACGTCAAATGCACGCTGTCCCTTCCGGAAAAATGTCGATCTGGTCACGTATCGTGCCTATCAAATGTTTCCGCCGCGGATGGATTTTTCCGCGGAATTGATACACTTGGCCGCGGCTGTGCCCGCCGGGGGCTCAGTTGCAGGCTCTTTCGCGGCCCGGACGCCCGAAAGGGTCCGGGCCGCGCGGGCCGGTCACCGCATCATGAGGCCGGGCAGGAAGGTGACGATCGCGGGGAAGAGCACGATCAGGACCACGGCAAGCAGCAGCAGCCCGACGAAGGGTAGGGTCGCCTTCGTGACCTCCCAGATGCTGGCGCCGGTGATCGACTTCAGGATGAACAGGTTGAAGCCGACCGGCGGCGTGATCTGGGCGCATTCGATGACGATCACCGCGTAGATGCCGAACCACAGCGGGTCGATCCCGGCGGTGGCGATCATCGGCAGGATGACCGGCGAGGTCAGCACGAGGATCGAGTTGCCCTCCAGGAAGCAGCCGAGAGCCAGGAAGACGACCGTCAGCACCGCCAGCAGCGCGTAGTTCGACAGCTGCAGGCTGTCGACCCAGCCCGCCAGCGCCCGCGGGATGTCCGCGAAGCCGACCGAGATCGACAGCACCGCCGCCGTGCCGATGATGAAGGAGATCATGCAGGAGATCCGCGTCGCCGACAGCAGCGACTCCATGAACATCCTGCGGTCGAGGCGGCGGTTCCAGGCGGCCAGCGCCAGCGCCCCGGCAATGCCCAGTGTCGCGGCCTCGGTGGGCGTGGCGATGCCCGCATAGATCGCCGAGATCACCGCGACGATCAGCCCGACCACCGGCAGCAGGTCGCGCGAGGCGCGCAGCTTCTCGCCCAGCGTGGTCGGCGGCTCCGGCTGGCCTGCGAGCGCGGGATTGCGCAGCGACCAGAGCGCGATGAAGCCGGAGAACAGCGCGACCAGCATCAGCCCGGGCAGGATGCCGGCGATGAACAGCCGCGCCACGGATTGCTGCGCGATCACGCCGTAGACGATCATCACGATCGAGGGCGGGATCATCAGCCCGAACGTGCCCGAGCCCGCCAGCGATCCGATCATCATCCGGCGGTCGTAGCCGCGCTTGGTCAGCTCGGGGATGCTCATCCGCCCGACCGTGGCGCAGGTCACCGAGGACGATCCCGCCACTGCCGCCATAACCCCGCAGCCGACGACATTGACGTGCATCAGCCCGCCGGGCCAGCGGCGCAGCCAGGGCGCAAGCCCCGAGAACAGGCTGGCCGACAGGCCCGCGCGGGTCAGGATCTCGCCCATCCAGATGAACAGCGGCAGCGCGGTCAGCGCCCAGTTCCAGCTTGCGTCCCAGAGCGTCGAGGGCATGATGGAGCCGGGATCGACCGGAGTGCAGAAGGCGAAGACCAGGATGCCGCCTACGATCAGCGCGATGCCGATCCAGACGCCGGTAACGAGCAGGAGGGTCAGGGTTGCGGCCAGCAGGAGCGAGGCGCCGATCACCGGGTCCATGTCACTCGTGCCCCGATCCGCCGTGCAGCACGTAGTCCGGCGTGCCCCCGGTCAGCACCACGGCCAGCTGCTCGGCGAAGCCGACGGCCAGCACCGCCAGCCCGGCGGCCACGCCGCTCTGCGGGATCCACAGCGGCATCGCCGCGAGCCCGGGGCTGAGATCGCCGTAGATGTAGGTCTCCCAGGTGAAGCCGGCCATGTGCCAGGCGGCATAGCCGGAGGCGCCGAGCCCGACCAGGCAGCACCAGGCCTCCAGCCAGCGCCGTCCCGCCTTGGGCAGCGCGTTGGACAGCATCGCGACGCGCACATGGCCGCCGTTCACGAAGGTATGGGCCAGCCCGAGGAAGGTGGAGGCGGCCAGGCAGAAGCCGGCCAGCTCGATGCTCTCCAGCGGAATGCCGAGCTGCCGCGCGACCACCTGCGCCAGGGTCAGCACGGCGATCATCGCCAGGAACCCGGCGGCGGCATAGCCGCAGGCGGTATAGAGCAGATGCAGGTATCTACGGATCAACGGACTCTCCTTGTGGGGCAGCGTCGGGCAGGGGGCTGCGGGCGCGGCAGCCGGAACCGCCCGAGGGCCGTCCCGGCTGCCGCGGGCCCGGATCAATCGGCGGCCATGTAGGCGGCCAGGACGGCCTTCTGCGCCTCATCGGCATCCGCCGCCCAGGCCTCGGCCATCTCGGCGCCGATCGCGTCCAGCTTCGCCATCAGCTCGGGGCTGGCCTCGGTGATGGTCATGCCGTGCTCCTTGAGCGTCGCGATGGTCTCCTCGTTGGCGGCGGCGCTCATCTCGTAGCCGCGCACGGTGGCGGCCTCGCCCGCGGCGACCAGCGCCTCCTGAACGGCCGGGTCCAGCTTGTCGAAGGCCTTCTTGTTCACGACGATGGCGTTCTTCGAGAAGATCGAGCCCGCATAGGTGAAGTACTGCGCGTAGTCCCAGGCCTGTATGTCGACGCCGGTCTGCGCCGAGGTGAAGAGCGCGTCGATCAGCCCGGTGGAGAAGGCCTGCGGCACTTCGGCGAAGGGCAGGATGGTCGCCTGGAAGCCGAGCTTCTGCGCCATGTCCTGGGTGGACTTGGAATAGATGCGGATCTTGACGTCCTGGAACTCGCTGCCGTCGGTCACCGGGAACTTGGTGTAGAAGCCCTGCCCGGGCCAGGGCGTGAAGCCGAGCAGCTTCATGCCCTTCTCGTCGAAGATCTTGTCCAGGTAGGGCTTCTGCGCCGCCATCAGCTTCGCGGCATGGTCGTAGTCGCCGGCCAGCGCGGGGACCGAGTCGAGCAGGTACATCGGGTCCTCGTTGCCGTAGATGCCCAGGCGGATCTCGCCGATGGCCACCTGGCCGGACTGCACCGCGCGCTTGACGGCGTCGAGCTTGATCAGCTCGTCATTGGGCCGCAGGTCGATCTTCAGGGCGCCGTCGGTCGCGGTCTGGACCTCGTCGATGAACATGCGCACGTTCTTGGTGAAGAAGTTGGTCTCGGGATAGCCCGTCGCCATGGTCCAGGTGGTTTCCGCGGAAGCCGCACCGGCGAGGAGGCCAAGCGCCAAGGTCGCTCCGGAGAGCTTGCTGATCAGTCCCATTTTCTTTTTCCCTGTTGTTCCGCCCGCTATGGCTGCGGGCTGCTGTCTGCCCCGTGCGGAACCGGTCCCGCCGCGGCACCGCCATTTCCGGCGAAAAATCCGATAGTTGCAAATCCGATTTATTTCTCGATTCTATCAGGATTGATGATCCTCGGCATCGGAGGCCCTTGCCGCGGCAGCGCGCCGCACGCCTGCGCAGACCGGGGGCAGGATGCCCGGAAAACGGGCGCAACCGGGACGGCGCCCGCCAGGAAGGACGGCCTTGCAGATCACGCTGAAGCATCTGGAGGCCTTCATCTGGGTCGCCACGCTGCAGAGCTTCCGCCGCGCGGCGGAGCAGCTGAACACGACGCAGCCCAACATCTCGAACCGGCTGAACAGCCTGGAGGCCATGGTGGGGACCCGGCTGTTCGAGCGCGATGCAGGTTCCGTCAGGATCACCCAGTCGGGCCAGGCGCTGCTGCCGCTCGCCGAGCGGGTGGTCGCCTCGGTCGACCAGTTCCGCGCCGCAGCCGCGGGCGAGCAGTCGGTCACCCGGCTGCGGCTCGGCGTGACCGAGGTGGTGGCGCTGACCTGGCTGCGCGACTATCTGCGGATCATGCGCGAACGAATGCCGAAAGTGCTGATCGAGGTGCGCATCGACTTCACCAGCGCGCTGCGCCCGTTGCTGATGGAACGCGCCATCGACCTGGCCTTCCTGAACGGACCGCTGTCGCCCTATGACGTCCGGAACCACGAGCTGGGCAGCGTGCCCTTCGTCTGGGTCGGCAGGCCCGGCGCCTCGCCGTCGCGGGAGCGGCATCTGGATTTCGCGCAGCTCGGCGCCTGGCCGCTTCTCGCAGTCGGCGCCAGCACGCGCTCCTTTACCGAATTGCAGCGCGTGATCGAAATGACCGGTGCGCCCGAAACCCAGATCATCGCCTCAAGCAGCCTCGCGACCTGCCACCAGATGGCGCTCGACGGGCTCGGCGCCGCACTCGTGCCGGATGTGATCGTGCGGCCGGACATCGCGATGGGCGCGCTCGAGCTGCTCGACTGCGACTGGCTGCCCTCGCCGATGAATTTCACCGCCTCCTATCTGGCCCGGCCGGTCAGCCATGTCGTCACGGCCGCCGCCGAAACCGCCCGCGAGGTCGCGCGCTGGCAGGTCCGCGCAGGCTAGGGGCGCTTAGGATCAGGAAATTCTATCCATTCCAGAAAGGAAAATAATTCGACGCAATCGTCGGACTGGGCCACCATCGGCTCGAAAGGCCGGGTCCCGCGCTATGCAGGTCCCGGCCTGTGCTCCGATGATCCGGGAAAGACATGACGACTGCTACACTGAGCGCCGATATCGGCGGCACCTTCACCGATGTCGTGCTCGAAACGGCCGACGGGCTGGTCTCCACCAAGGTCCTGACCACCTATGATGCGCCCGAGCGCGCCATCCTCGCAGGCATGGCCACGGTCTGCGCCCGCGCGGGCGTGACGCCCGAGCAGATCGGCCGGGTGATCCACGGCACCACGCTGGCCACCAATGCGCTGATCGAGCGGCGCGGCGCGCGCACCGCGCTGATCACCACCGAGGGCTTCCGCGACGTCATCGAGATGCGCACCGAAAGCCGTTTCGAGCAATACGACCTGAACCTGGTGCTGCCCGAGCCGCTGCTGCCGCGGAACCGCCGCTATGTGCTGCGCGAACGGATCGACGCCACCGGACAGGTCCGCATCGCGCCCTCCGCGGAGGAGATCGCCGCGGTCGTCGCGCAGATCCGCGCGGGCGGCTATGAAAGCGTCGCGGTGGGCTTCCTGCATTCCTACGTGAACCCCGCGCATGAGCAGGCGATGCGCGACGCGCTGCTGGCGGAACTGCCCGGGCTGGTGGTGTCGCTCTCCTGCGAGGTCTCGCCGCAGATGCGCGAATACGAGCGGTTCAACACCACCATCGCCAATGCCTATGTCAAGCCGATGATGAAGGGCTATCTGGCCAATCTGCAGCGGCGGCTGGCGGAGGCGGGCTGCGCCGCGCCGGTCTATCTGATGCATTCCGGCGGCGGGATCATCAGCCTCGAGGGCGCAGCGGAATTCCCGGTCAGGCTCGTCGAGTCCGGCCCCGCCGGCGGTGCCATCTTCGCCGCGCATGTCGCTGCGGCGCACGGCGCGGAGAAGGTGCTGTCCTTCGACATGGGCGGCACGACCGCCAAGATCTGCCTGATCAAGGGCCAGACGCCGAAGACCGCGCGGGTCTTCGAGGTGGCGCGCACCTACCGCTTCAAGAAGGGGTCGGGCATGCCGATCTCGATCCCGGTGATCGACATGGTGGAGATCGGCGCGGGCGGCGGCTCGCTGGCCCATGTCGACAGCATGAACCAGATCCGGGTGGGGCCGGAAAGCGCGGGATCGGAGCCGGGCCCGGCCTGCTACGGCCGCGGCGGCACCCGTCCCGCGGTCACCGATGCCGACCTGATGCTGGGGCGGCTCGATGCCGGGAACTTCGCCGGCGGCGCCTTCGCGCTCGACCCCTCCGCCTCGGCGGCGGCGCTGGACGGCGTGGTCGGCGGCGCGCTGGGGCTCGACACCGCAGGCGCGGCCTTCGGCATCTCCGAGGTGGTCGACGAGAACATGGCCAATGCCGCCCGGGTCCATGCCGTCGAGAACGGCGAGGACCTGTCGGGCTACACGATGATCGCCTTCGGCGGGGCGGCGCCGCTCCATGCCGGGCGGCTCTGCGAGAAGCTGGGGATCGGCACGCTGCTGGTGCCGCCGGGCGCGGGCGTCGGCTCGGCCATCGGCTTCCTGCGCGCGCCCTTCAGCTTCGAGGCGACCCGCACCGTGCCCCTGCGCCTGTCGGAATTCGATCCCCCGGCGGTGCGCGGCCTGCTGGCCGCGCTGCGTGCCGAGGCGACCGGCTTCGTCGAGGACTGCGCGCCGGGCCTGGCTGTCGAGGCCGGGTACCGCGCCTATCTGCGCTATGTCGGCCAGGGCTGGGAAATCCCGGTTGAGCTGCCGCTTGCGCTGGCCGAGGCGCCCGATGCGGACGGGTTCCGCGCGCTGTTCGAGGCGGAGTACGAACGGCTGTTCTCGCGCCGGGTCGAGGGGCTCGACATCGAGGTCACCGTCTGGGCCGTCAATGCCACCACGCCGAAGCCGCGCCCCGACCCGGTCGCCGCCCCGGCGGCGGCGGACGGCTGGAGCCCCGGCGCCACGCGGACGGTCTTCGATCCGGCGCTGGAGCGCATGGTCGAGGCCGCCGTGGCCCGCCGCGAGGAGCTGATCCCGGGGCGCCGCATCGACGGGCCGGCGGTGATCTGGGAGGACGAAACCACCATCATCGTGCCCTCGAGCCGCAGCGCGACCTGCCGCGCCGACGGCTGCATCGAACTGACCCTGAAAGCGGAGGCCTGATCCGATGAGCGAAGCAAAGCTGTCCACCGTCGCGCTGCAGGTCGGCTGGAACCGCCTGATCTCGGTGGTGGAGGAACAGGCGCAGGCACTGGTGCGCACCGCCTTCTCGACATCGGTGCGCGAGGCGGGCGATCTCTCCGCGGGCGTCTACGATCCCGAGGCGCGGATGCTCGCCCAGGCCGTCACCGGCACGCCCGGCCACGTGAACGCCATGGCCGAGGCGGTGGCGCATTTCGTCACTGATATCGGCCCGGAGAACATCTTCGAGGGCGACATCTACATCACCAACGATCCCTGGAAGGGGACCGGGCACCTGCATGACATAACGGTGGTGACGCCCTCCTTCCGCGCGGGCCGGCTGGTGGGCTTCTTCGCCTGCACCGCGCATGTGACGGATATCGGCGGGCGCGGCTTCACCGCCGATGCGAACTCGGTCTACGAGGAAGGCCTGTTCATCCCGATCATGAAATTCGCCGAGCGCGGAGAGATCGACCGGGCCTTCGTGCATCTGCTGCGCGCGAATGTGCGCGAGCCCGACCAGCTTGTCGGCGATGTCCATGCGCTGGCCACCTGCAACGACATCGGCCACCGGCGGCTGATGGACATGATGGACGAGTTCGGCATGGACGGGCTCGGCCAGCTCTCGGACTTCATCCTCGGCAACTCCCGCCGCGCGACGCTGGCGCGCATCGCCGAGCTGCCGAAGGGTAGCGCCGAGGGCGCGATGCGGCTCGACGGCTACGACCATCCGATCGACCTGAAGGTCAGGCTGACGGTGGGCGAAGAGGACGTGCTGTGCGACTTCGCGGGCACGTCCGGGCTCGACAGCCACGGCATCAACGTGCCGCTGATCTACACCAAGGCCTATGCCTGCTACGCGATCAAATGCGCCATCGCGCCCGACATTCCGAACAATGCCGCCTCGCTTGCGCCGTTCCGGATCGCCGCCGAGGAGAATTCCATCGTCCACGCGCTGCATCCGGCGCCGGTCGCGATGCGCCATATCGTCGGGCACACCATCCCCGATACCGTCTATGACGCGCTGGAAAAGCTCCTGCCGGGGCGGCTGCCCGCGCCGGGATCGGGGGCGCTGTGCAACTTCCAGCTTTCCCTGCGCCCGGCCAGCGAGGCAGCGCGGCGTGACGGCGCGCGGCGGGCGGAGGTGCTTTGCTTCAATTCCGGCGGCTCGGGCGCGCGGCCCGGGCTCGACGGCATGAACACCACGGCCTTCCCCTCGGGCGTCATGACCATGCCGGTCGAGGCCTCCGAACAGGCCGGGCCGGTGATCATCTGGCGCAAGGAATTCCGCCCCGACAGCGGCGGGCCGGGGTGCCAGCGCGGGGGGCTGGGCCAGCACATGACCGTCGGCGCCCGCGACGGCCATGTCTACGACATGTCGGTGATGCTCGACCGGATCGACCACCCGGCGCCCGGCCGGGCGGGCGGCGGCGACGGCGCGCCGACGCAGATCGGGCTGGAAGACGGCGGCACGCTGCGCGGCAAGGGGCGGCAGCCGATCCCCGAAGGCGTGCGCGTGGTGATGGCCTTCGCCGGCGGTGCCGGCCACGGAGCGGCGGCGGAGCGCGACCCGGCGGCGGTGCGGCGCGACCTTGCGCTCGGCTACATCTCGGCGGAGGCCGCGCGGGACGTCTACGGTCTGGACGAGGCCGAAATCGGCCGGGTGCTGGCGCTTGCCGCGGCCGGGGACCTGCCCGGCAGCTGACCCGCGCCGCGTGCCGCCGGGAGGCTCCGGGCCCTTCATCCAAGGGGCCCGGCAGACTTGGCGGCCGCTTGCCCCGGACGCATCCCCGCAGGCTGTCATCCGGCCTGCAGTCCGCCCTTCAATCCCGGCCAGCGGCGCAGGGCGGCGCGGGTGCGGGCCTGCCGGAGCATTCCCGGAAGATCCGGGCGGTGCATCCGGCGCAGACGCTGCCGTCGAGCAGCGGCAGGACTTCGGCGATCGCATCGCGCTTCGACAGGTGGATGTATTCCTTGGTGAGCGCCTTCAGCACCTTGAAGCGCGCCAGCTTCGAGATCGTGCGCGGCGTCTTGGTCTGAAGGTGGAACGAGCCGCCGCGGCCATGGCGGCGCGCCGCCTCCTCGATCAGGAGGTCGGCCCCGGGCATGTCGATCTCGCCCACGCCCTTGACGATGAAGATCATGTGTTTCTGCGCCGCGCGCTCGATCTCGAAGCGGCGGAACTGGCGGCGGACATGCTCCACCGAACCGAAATAGAGCGGCCCGTCGAGCCGCGAGATCAGGAGCTGCGGGCATTGCCGCAGGTTGTTGGCCGCCGCGTTCTTGAACACACGGGTCGGGGTCGAGGGATCGGGCGCGCCGACGCCGACGAAGGGCTGCGAGGTCTTGCGCAGGAACAGGCCCAGCGACAGCAGCACCCCGGCATAGATGGAGAATTCCAGGTCGATCAGCAGCGCGGCGGCGAAGGTGACCGCGGCCACGGCGCTTTCCTCGCGCGAGGTGGTCAGGATGTGGCGGATCTCGCGCAGGTCGATCAGCCGCGCGGCCACCAGCAGGATGACCCCGGCCATGGCCGCGAGCGGCACGTAGGTCAGGAACGGCGCGACGAGAAGCAGGATCAGGAACAGGAAGACCGCGGACAGGATGGCGGCAAGCGGCGTGACGGCGCCGCTGTCGTAGTTCACGCCCGAGCGGGTGAAGGAGGCGGAGCCGGGATAGCAGTGGAACAGGCTGCCCGCGATGTTCGACAGGCCCTGGCCGGTGAACTCGCGGTTGCCGTCGATCATCTGGCCGGATTTCAGCGCCAGCGCGCGGGCGACCGACATGGCCTCGAGCAGGCCGACGATGGCGATTGCCATCGCGGCGGAACCGAAATCGCGCAGCGTGTCGGGGCGGATCGCGGGCAGGCCGAAGCTGGGCACGACGCTGTCGATGGCGCCCAGGGTCTCGATCCCCGACTCTGCCCCGCCGAACCAGATCCCCAGTGCCGTGGCCAGCGCCAGCGCAATCAGGTAGTTCGGCCATGCGGGACGGACGGCCCGGATCGCCAGCCCCGCGGCGATGGCGGTCAGCGCGATGCAGGCCGCGTGCCAGTCGGCGTCGCGGAGCCCCCCGGCGAGCCCGCCGAAGAAGGCGCCCAGATGGTCCGGCCGCGGCAGCTCCACGCCGAGCGCGGTGTCGATCTGGCTGAGCGCGATCAGGATCGCGGCGCCGGCCACGAAGCCGGTCATCACCGAGTGCGACACGAAATCGACCAGAACCCCCATGCGCGCCAGCCCCATGGCCAGCTGCAGGATGCCGACCAGCAGCGACAGCGCGATTGCCGCCTCGATGAAGGCGGGCGATCCGGGAACAAGCGTCCCGGCCAGCGCCCCGAAGACCAGCGCCGAGATCGCGGTGGCGGGGCCCGACACGGCATGCCAGCTCGATCCGGCCAGCGCGGCGACGATGGTGGTGACCATGGCGGTGTAGAAGCCGTATTCCGGCGGCAGGCCGGCGATGGCGGCGAATGCCACGCCCTGCGGCAGGACCAGCGTCGCGCCGGTCAGCCCGGCGATGACATCCGCACGGAAGCTGGCCGGCGTCACCCGCCCGGCCCAGTCCGGCACCAGCCGCCTGCGCCAGCTGCGCCGCCCGGTGCGTGCCTGTCCGCCGACTGCTGCCATTGCCGCTCCTCCATTCCCTGCGGGCCGGGCTAGCGGCAGGAGGCCGCGGCTGCTAGGCTGGAAAAATTCACGGGTATGAATTCCGGGAATAGGTGCGCGGGGAGGCGCCATGATCAAGCTGCAGCATGTCGAGATGCTTCTCGCGATCGAGCAGGCGGGCAGCATCCGCGCGGCCTCGAAGCTCCTGGGCCGGACGCAGCCTGCAGTGACCAAGGCGCTGCGCCAGGCCGAGGCCGAGCTGGGGGCGGCGATCTTCAAGCGCGCGCCCAGCGGCGTTGCCGTCACCGAGGAGGGCAAGCCGATCCTGCGCCGCGCCCGGATCATCCAGTCCGAGCTGCGCAAGATGGAGGACGAGATCGCCCAGCGGCGCGGCGAGGGCACCGGACGGCTGAACATCACCGTCTCGCCATTGGCTGCCAGCCGCCTGATTGCCGGGGCGATCAAGCGGTTCCGCCGCCGCTTCCCCGGCGTGCATGTCCAGATCAGCGGCGGGCACGAGCCGATCGCCTTCGGCCCGGTGCGCGACGGCATCGTCGATCTGGTCGTCGGCCCCGAGCCGCAGGGCAAGGACGCCGCGGGACTGTCGCTGCAATTCCTGGTCGAGACGCCGATCGTGGTGATCACCGGGGCCGGGTCGCGCTGGAGCGGGGCCACGCAGATGGCGGACCTGGCCGCCGGCGACTGGATCATGATCGGCACGCGGGCGCGGCTGCCCTACCTGCAGCGCCATTTCATCCGCCGGGGGCTGGAGCCGCCGGAACCGATGGTGACCTCGGATTCGATCACCAGCGTCCTGTCGATGGTCCAGGACAGCGACTTCCTCTGCACCTTTCCCCAGCTGCTGCTGGAACAGACGCTCGCGCATTGGCGCATCCGCCAGATCGCGCTGGCCGAGCCGCTGGCGCCCGCGCGGATCGCGATCGTCACCTCGTCCGAGCGGCCGCCGACCCCGGCGCTCCAGTATTTCTGCGACTGCCTCTCCCAGGCGGCATTGAACGCGTTCGGCCAGGGTATGCCCTGAGGGAATACCCATGAACTTTCGCATTCTCCCGCTGGAGGCAGCCAGCGGGTAGGCAGCACCCATCCGGAGGTCAGGTGCGGGGGAGGCGCGCGATGAACATCCTTTTCGTCATGTATGACCAGCTGCGGTTCGACTATCTCAGCTGCGCGGGCCATCCGCATCTTCACACGCCGAATTTCGACCGCGTCGCGGCGCGCGGCGTGCGCTTCACCAATGCCTATGTCCAGTCGCCGATCTGCGGCGCGTCGCGGATGAGCTTCTACACCGGGCGCTACGTGTCCTCGCACGGGGCGCAGTGGAACGGGTTTCCGCTGCGCGTGGGCGAGCTGACGCTGGGCGACCACCTGCGCGAGGCCGGGATGGATTGCTGGCTGCTGGGCAAGACCCACATGAAGGCCGATGCCAAGGGCATGGCGCGGCTGGGGCTGGCGCCCGACAGCGTGATCGGCGCGCGGCAGGCCGATTGCGGCTTCGACGCCTGGGCCCGCGACGACGGTCTCTGGGCCGAGGGGCCGGACGGGGCCTATGACGCCAAGCGTTCTCCCTACAACGAATATCTCCGCGCGCAGGGCTATGACGGCGACAACCCCTGGGCCGATTACGCCAATGCCGGCGTCGAGAATGGCGGCAAGGCCTCGGGCTGGATGTTCATGAATGCCGACAAGCCGGCGAACATCCGCGAGGAGGACAGCGAGACCCCCTGGCTGACCTCGGAGGCGATCCGCTTCATCGACCAGGCCGAAGGCCGCTGGTGCGCGCATGTCTCGTTCATCAAGCCGCACTGGCCCTATATCGTGCCCGAGCCCTATCACGGCATGTACGGCACCGATCATCTGCTGCCGCCGGTCCGCTGCAAGAGCGAGCTGGAAAACCCGCATCCGGTGCTGGGCGCATACCATGACACCAAGGTCGCCGACGCCTTCCGCCGCGACGAGGTGCGCGAGAAGGTGATCCCGGCCTATATGGGCCTGATCAAGCAGTGCGACGACCAGCTCGGGCGACTGCTCGACCATCTCGAGGCCACTGGCCGGATGGACGACACGATGATCGTGCTGACCTCGGACCATGGCGACTATCTCGGCGACCACTGGCTGGGCGAGAAGGATTTCTTCCACGAGGCGGCGGTGAAGATCCCGATGATTATCTGCGACCCGCGCGCGGAGGCCGACGCCACCCGGGGCACGGCCTGCGATGCGCTGGTCGAGGCGATCGACCTTGCCGCCACCTTCGTCGAGGCAGCGGGCGGCACGGTGCCGGAGCATGTCATCGAGGGCCGCTCGCTGATGCCCTGGCTGCGCGGCGAGACGCCCCCGGATTGGCGTGGCTATGTCATCTCGGAATACGACTATTCCGTCACGCCCCGCTGTGCCGCGCTCGGTGTCGCGCCGCGGGACGCGCGGATCTTCATGGTGTTCGACGGGCGCTGGAAGCTCATCCATTTCGAAGGCGGCTTCCGGCCGATGCTCTTCGACCTGGAGACCGATCCCGGCGAATACACCGACCTGGGGGCGGAGGAGGCCCACGGGGACCAGGCCGCGCGGCTCTATGGCTGCCTTGCGCAGTGGGGCCGGCGCATGTCGCAGCGGGTGACGATGTCGGATGGCGACATCGCCGCCGCGCGCGGCCGGTCGATGCGGCGGGGGGTGCTGCCCTTCCTGGTGGACGGCAGCGAAGTGCCGCCGGAATTCACCGAGAGGTACCGCGGCCCCGCCCGCCACACTTACGTCAACGCGAACATGGTCGAGGAGGAGCGCCATGACACAGGAACCCAGGGCTGACGCCCAGCTGCCGGACAAGCATCTGGCAGATGCGATCGCGGTGCTCTTCGCGGCCGTCATCGTGCTCTATGCCGCATCCGGCCCCATCAGCGAGGCCGTGCGCTGGCTCATCGAGGCCACGACCCCGGCCTTCGAGGAACTCAGCCGCCGCGATCAGCGGATGCTGCTGCGCGAGCACTGGCTCGGCGCCGGCTACCGCGCCTTCGAGCAGTCGGTTCTGCTGCCGACCGGGCTGATCATCGGCCTGCCGATCGTGCTGAGCTTCGTCGTCACGCTGCTGACGCTGCACCGCGGGCGCGGCCTGCGCTGGATCAACTGGACGCTGGCCGGGCTGTCGGTGATGGCCTTCGCCAGCTGGATCGCGGTGATCTTCGGCTCGGATGCGGGCGTTCTGCCCTCGGCCGGGCCCTGGGATTTCGCCATGTTCCTGCTGGCCACGGCGATCACGCTCTACCTGACCTACCGGCTCTTCGGCGGGTTCATCGTCGCCTTCTGCCTGTTCTGGATCGTCTATTTCTTCGTGAAGGGCGACTTGCCGGCCTGGACCGGGATCCTCGCGGGCTCGGAGGCGACCGTCGGCCAGAACCTGCGCCAGATGGTGCTGCAGTTCTGGGCGCAGACCGGAGGCATGTTCGGCCAGCCGATCCAGGTCGTGACCGGCAACGTGCTGATCTTCATCGTCTTCGGCGCGGTGCTGATGGCCAGCGGAGCAGGCGACCTGCTGATGAAGATCGCCAACCGCCTGACCGGCGGGCTCACGGGCGGCGCGGCCCATGCGGCGGTGGCCTCCTCGGCGCTTTTCGGCACGCTTTCCGGCGCGGCGATCTCCAATGTGGTCTCCACCGGCGTGATGACGATCCCGGTGATCCGCAAGTCCGGCTTCAAGCCCGCCTTCGCCGGCGCGGTCGAGGCTGCCGCCTCCACCGGCGGTCAGATCATGCCGCCGGTGATGGGCGTCGTCGCCTTCTTCGTGGCGGGGCAGATCGGGCTGGAATACCGCTACATCGTGGTCGCCGCGATCCTGCCTGCGATCTTCTACTACCTCGGCACCTTCCTGGCGGTCTATTTCGAGGCCCGCCGCCTCGGCATCGGCGCCCTGCCGGACAGCGAGCGTCCGAAGCTCAGCCGCGCCGAATGGGTGCAGTGCCTGGTCTTCGTCGCGCCGCTGGGCACGCTCAGCTACTTCCTCTTCGCGCAGCCTTCCGTGCCGAAGGCGGGCTTCTACGGCCTGGTGGTGGCGCTGGCCGCGGCGGCGATCCTGTTCAGGGAATTCCGCTCGGGCCGCAAGATCTTCCGCGCCTTCGTCGATGCGGGCCGGATGGCCGCCTCGATCGTGGTGATCGTCACCGCCATCGGCCTGATCGTCGGGCTGATCCAGACCTCGGGCTTTGCCGGGCGGCTGTCGCTGCTGCTGGCGCAGGTGGCCAGCGGACCGCTGCCGCTCGTGCTGGCGGTCGTCGCGCTCGGCGCCATCGTGCTGGGCATGGGGCTGCCGCCGGGGGCGACCTACTTCATCATCGTGATCGCGCTGAGTTCCGGCATCGACACGGTGGGGATCGCGCCGCTGACCCTGCATCTCTTCGTGGTGATCTTCGCGATGATGTCGACGGTCACGCCGCCCGTGGCGCTTGCCGCCTTCGCCGCCGCGCCGATCGCCGGCGCCGATCCGATCCGCACCGGGTTCAACGCGGCCAAGATCGCGCTGGCGGGCTTCGTGATCCCCTTCGTCTTCGTCTACCACCCGGCGGTGCTCTACAAGCTGCAGGTGGTGTTCGAATGGTTCGGCGAAGATCCGGTCAGTTCCAAGGCGATGATCGACGTCTCGACCGTCAGCTGGATGGATTTCGGCTGGATCGTGGCGGCCTTCACGCTGGCCATGTGGCTGATCCAGTCGGCGCTGGCAGGCTTCGACCGCGACAGGCTCGACCCGGTCCAGAGGGTCCTGCGCCTTGCCGTCGGCGCGGCGGTGCTGATGCCGCAGATGGCGATTGCCGCGCCTGCCGCACTCGCCGGGCTCGGGCTGATCGCCCTGAATGTCACCAAGGCCCGCCGCACGGCGGTCCTGCCGGCCTGATCCGGCACGCGCACTTCACGGAGGAGAGAAGAATGAAGCGCCCCATTTTCGCGGCGGCCGCCCTGGCCGCCCTGGCCCTGGCCCCCGCCGCCCGCGCCGAAACCAAGCTGAAGCTCGCCACGATCGAGCCGAGCCTCGGCCAGGCCATCACCATGGCGACCTTCGCCAACGTGGTGAACGCCAATGACGACGATGTCGAGATCGAGGTAGCCGGCGGCGGCGCCGCGACCCTGCACCAGCTGGAGGCCGCGCGGGGCAATCTCGACATGTACATGGTCACGCCCACGATCTACGACTTCATCTCGAAGGGCACGGCGATGTATGCCAACCAGCCCGATGCCGCCGAGGCAGCCAAGAACCTCGCGCTGATCATGTGGTTTCCCTACGGGCAGTACCATTACGCCGTGCGCGGCGACAGCGACATCGAGCTGCTCGACGACCTGGAGGGCGCCACGGTCTTCCTCGGCCCGGCGGGCGGCGGCGCCTACAACGCGGCGGCAGGCTGGATCGAGGCGACCACCGGGCTGGTCGCGGGCGAGGATTACGAGACCATCACCGCCAACTGGGCGACCGGCTTCCAGTCCTTCCTGGACGGCAAGATCGACATGTACGTGAACGGCTGCATCGATCCCTGCCAGCAGTTCATCCAGTTCGCCGAGACCGAGAGCCTGCGCTTCATCGGGCCGGAAAGCCACGAGGGCCAGGCGGTGACCGACTATCTCGGCGACTACCGCTATCTCTCCGAGGTGCCCGCGGACATGTACGGCAGCCAGGTGAATGACGGGCCGGTCATGTCGACCGACACCGCGGTCGGCATCGGCATCCGCGCGGATGTCGGCGAAGACACCGTCTACAAGATCACTAAGGCATTCTGGGAGAATGTCGGCTCGATTTCGAGCGAGGCGCCCTGGGCCAAGGCCCTTTCGATCGGGTACGCGGTGCAGTCGCTTGCGGGCATGCCGCTGCATCCGGGCGCGGCGCGCTACTACCGCGAGGCCGGCGTGCTCAAGTGACCCCGTCCGGGGCCGCGCGGGCCCCGGGACACCCGACCCAAAGGGAGGACGCAGAGATGTTCATCCGCCGCACCACCTACCGGCTCGGAGACGGGCATGACCAGGCCGCCTTCGAGCGCGAGATGCGCGCGCAGATCAGGCCGGAGACGATCGAGGGGCTGGTCAGCACGGCCCATGTGCCGAACGAGGACGGCAGCTGGACCGTGGTCGCGGTCTGGGAGACCAAGGTCAATGCGATGGCGGCGGCGGAGAAAATCCGTACCGAATGGGACCGCCAGGCCTTCAAGCTGTCCGGGCCGCCGGTGGTCGAGACCGCGGGCATAGGCCTCTGGGAAGCCGGCTGATCCCGCCCGCCGCTGGCTCGGGATCCGCGCCGCCGCAAGGGCGGCATCCGGAACCCGGACAGCGGCCAATTCCCCGCGGTGCAGCTTCGCCGGCATCCGAGCGCCGCGCCGATCCGTCCCTGCGCGGTCGCCCGTCTCCACCAGGATCAGCAAGAGTGCAAGGGCCGCGGGGGCGAGGCCGGCCCGGCCGGCGGCTGGTGCAGGCCTTGGCCGCGAGGCCGGCTCCGCGGAAAAAGCGGAGATGCCGGCCTCGGCGCGGCGCTGTGGGATAAATCGGCGGGCGACCGCAATTCCCCCTTTTCCCCGAAACACTTATCCTAGTGCCACGGTCATCGGGATGCCGAGTGCCGTCAAGCGGCTGAGTACCGCCAGACGGATCTGGACCTCCGCCACTTGGCGGTCGAAATCGCGGGACATCAGCCGCTGGCCGGGCAGCTTCGCGCAGGTCATCCAATCGCCGCGGAAAAGGTCCCCCGGACCTTGTCCCGACCCGGCTCATATCTCTCCCCTGCCGCGGCGGTGGCACCCGCTCCAGTTCCGCCAGAGAGCGCCCGGCCCGAGTGCTTCGATGCTTGCTGGATCTCGTTCCGGGCCCGGGCTCCGGCGGTGTCCGGCTTTCCTGGCTTCGCGTTGCGGCGGGGCGGAATGATTGCCGCCGCACCGGGCATCGCAATGGAGTTGTGGCTGGCGCGAGTGTCATTGGCGCCGTGGGCGATGACGGCGGCGATCTTCTCCTCCGCCGGGATCTCGGCAAGCTGGTGCGGCAGCATTCCCCTCCGGTTCGTTCGGTCCAGTGACGTTCTCCGGCTCGACATCGCCGGCATTGCTGGAAGTGACCTCCTCGGCGCGGATCACCGGCGAGTCTTCGATGGTCCCCAGATGGATCTTGCGCCAGACCCCGAGCTTGGAGCCGCCATGCTTGCGCGTGTGCCGCTCGCTTTCGCCTTCGACCTTGATGGCATTCGGCATCGTCCCCGGACCGGTGGCGGTCGATGCCTCATTGTCCATGAGCAGGTGCAAGGCTCCATTCGAACCGCGGTACGTGTTGGTTGCGTCCAGCGTTCGACGGGCTTTCGCGGCGCCATCGGCGCCACGGTCCCGTCTTGCTCTGCCGACGCGGCAAGGTGCTGAAGTCCGGCACGGACCAGCCGAGCCCGGACAGTTCCAGCAGGCTTGCCATAAGGCCGCGCGCCATTGTGCTCGGACCGACAATGGCGGACAATGGCACGACCAGGCTGAGCGGCAGCCCGAGGAGGACCTTGAGGGTCAGGCAGGCCTGGATCGCCGCACTGCTGTACGCCTGCTGGCGGTCGCGACGCCCGGACGGCACCGCGTGCCGCTGCATCGACGGATCGAACCAGAGGGTCAGAGAACCACGCTGCCTCAGCGCCTCGCTAGCTATGCCAGTTGGTGGTCTTCGCCTGTCTGCTCATGGCCGCCAGCTATCATGCTGGTGTCGTGCCGTGAATCTTCAGCCGCATTTGCGCGAAGAGTTCCAACAGCGCCACGGAAAATCAATCCTGCATCCGGTTTCTCCCCATTGCCGGGTTGGCACCGGGCCGTACGACCCGGCACTCGAACGGAGACTGAAGCAGAAGGGGACACCGGCCCAGTCCCGCTTCGCCGAGATCTGGTTCCAGACCGTGGCCGAACAGCGCGACGGACGATGGCCTGACAGGCCATCGTCCGCTTCCGGGGGGGCTGAGTTGCGATGCTCCGGCCGGGGCCCTCGCTTGGAGACGCTGCCGCCCGAAGTTCCTCTCCCGGCGGCGGGCTTGAAGCGGATGGCGATGGATTGCGCCCCGCCATTTTCGGGCGCGTCGCAAGGGGCAGGCGTCAGCGGCCAGTTGGGCGCATCCGCTGGCTCCGGATGGAGACCTTTGCACCGAAAATTTCGCCGGGTGCGCTGGGACAGGCGAAATCCCGGACCTTTCCGCAACGGCAGCTGCAGTGACACGGTTCGCGGGCGGGCCTCCGGTGCCCAGTTCCCAACGCAGAGACCGGGAGAGCTGGCCCCGGCCGCACATGCCGCCATGCGGAGGCGGTCTCCGGGGGAATGGCCGGACGGAGAGACGGGCAGCAGCCCACCGTCCTCCGCCAGCCCTTCAGGGACACGCTTCCGCTCGGGGTCACAATGATCGCAATAACTTCCACCCGGTTCGCGGCCAGCTTCGCCCGGTCCCCGGCTCCGGGCCGGCGATGCTCCCGCCCCGAGGCGGCCCGTCCGCAGTCGGGCTGCGGAGACCTGGTCCGCAGCACGTTTGCGTGAAGCCCGGCCGCTGCCTGTCCCATGTCAAGGCGGACGGACGGCATCGGGTGCAGAAGGAATGTGCAGTTCCATGGCAGGAGGCAATCATGAAACGCTTCGTTCTTCCTCTTTCCGTCATGGCGTCGCCCGCGCTTGCCGACCCCGAATACTACGGGCACATGATGGACTGGGGCTATGGCTACGGGATCGGCATGATGTTCGGTCCGGTCCTCTGGCTCATCGCCCTCGGACTGGTGGTCGGCGGGGTCATCTGGCTGGTCCGACGGCTTGACGGCCATGCGCCGCAGCACCGGGCGCCGGATCCCCTGGGCGAGCTCGACATGCGCCTGGCCCGCGGCGACATCGGCTCCGAGGAATATGCCGCCGTGAAGTCGCTTCTCAAGGGCTGAGCGGGCGGCGGCATCCGGTGGTCCGCGCCGCAGGACCGGCGGAGCAGCCAGCCGGCATCCGCCAGGCGGGCGCCGCTGTGCATGGCATGGCGGGGCCTGCCCGGAGTGCGCTCCGGTGGCATCCATGCTATCCGGGTGACATCTTGACTGCTGTCCGACCGGAGGAGACCCCGATGCCCGACCGCCGCCGCTTCCTTGCCGGAGCCCTCGCCCTGTTTTCCGCCCGCCCGGCGCTGGCCGCGGGGTCGGCCATCCATGTGGTCAAGGATCCGGGCTGCGGCTGCTGCTCGGCCTGGATCGCCATCCTGGAGGCAGAGGGCTTTGCCGTGACGGCCGAGAACCGGGGCGCGGCAGCGCTGCAGCAGCACAAGGTGCAGAGCGGCGTGCCGCTGGAGATGGCCTCATGCCACACCGCGCATGCGGGCGGCTATTTCCTCGAGGGCCACGTGCCGCCGCGCGAGATAAGGCGCCTGCTGGCGGAGCGGCCGTCCGGGCGGGGACTCGCCGTTCCGGACATGCCGTGGGGCTCGCCGGGAATGGGACCCGAGGCGGAGCGGGAGGCCTACAACGTCTATCTCGTCGGCACGGACGGCCGGGCAGCGGTGTTCGCCGCCTATGGGGCCGCCTGACCGCTGCGCCTGCGTTCGGCGCTCTTCGGCGTCCAACCCGCCGGGTCCTGAAGGTCGCCGCGGCAGGGGCTGGACGTCCAGCCGGGGGGTGGGGGGACGGTCCGGTTCTGTGCCTCTCCGTCCGCTGCGGAGCCAACGGAAAGGCGGGGCCTCCTGCGGGCCTGCCTCCCACCACTCGCTCCGTCGCGCTGCTTTCCGTCCCGGTGCCGTGCTGGAACCGCCCGGCGGACGGGCAGCCCCTGCCGCGGCCGGGCCGGCATCCGTGCCGACAGCGCGCGCTGAATTGCGTTCGGACATGATCGATGCCGGCACGTCTGTGCGTGCGGCCGGGGGCTCCGCCTGTTTGTGGAACGCTAGTCCGGACCGTTTCCGGGACACTCCCGGCTCCCGCTCCGCCTCTTCCGGGATCAGCTTCTCCGGCGTCACGTCATACACGTGTTCCGTCACCGATCCTTCTGTGTGTCAAGTTTCCCGAGACGCTTGATCTGGTAGGTCTTCAAGTCGGCGAAGTTCTTGCGCCACCTATGGCGGGCGCTGCCTTGCGGTCATCCCTGCCAGTCATTTGCGGCGGCTGCGGACCATGTGCGGGGCGATTGCTTGTGGCGCCGGGCAGCAGACAGGGGCGTTGCCGCGCAAATCCGGGGGGATTCATTTCATGAAGCTTAGATGCCAGCTGGTCGGCATGGGCAGATCGCCGAAGCCCTGGCGCAAAACCGGCAGCCGGCCGCATATGATCGGGCGCTGAGGCCGCGAAGCGCCACCGCCCCGCGCTGGACCGAGGACCGGCTGCTGGAACTCGTGGCAGGGAAGCCGCCAGGCGCAACGGTCTGACGCCATCCCGCGGCGACGACAGGTCGGCGCATGGAACCGTGCGGACCGATCCGGCAAGCGCCGGCCGGAACGTGCTGCGGGCCTTGGCGCGGTGCTGCCGGACGGGCGCGATGCGGGCCGGCATCGACCGTGCGGATGGCGCCTGTGCTCGCCGGACAGGTTGGCCGGACTCCTCCCGGCAAGGGCACGGTCCGCCGATGAGAAGCGGGTCAGGCGGCGCCCGGGGCCAGGACGGCAAGCGGCCCGGCGGCCTCCCGTGCTTCCGCGGTCCGGTCAGCAGTTCTCGGCGACCAGAACCTCGAAGGGCAGGGACTTCTGCAGCGGGCTGCGCGGGGCGCTGCCGTCGACGAGCTGCAGCAGCGCGCGCACGGCGCTGCGGGCGATGGTCTCGGACGGGTGGGACAGGATCATGTCGATGCGGCCGTCGACCAGCGCGGCGCGGGTGCGCGGGGTCAGTTCGGTGCCCATCAGCAGGGGCGGGGAGGCATGGCCGCGAAGGCCCTCCGCCGCGCCTTCGAGTCCGCCGCCGGCGATCATGACCGCCGCCAGCCGGGGATGGCGGGAGGCGAGGTCGCGGACGATCTGGGCGGCGCGGGCATCGCTTTCGCCGGTGGAGGGGGCCTCGACGATGCGCAGCTCGGCGCCGCCCGTCCCCGATATGTAGGTGCGGAAGCTCGCGGCATTCGCCTGCTGGCAGAGATAGCGCGGATCGCCGGTGACGATCGCCACCTCGCCCCCCTGCGGACAGAGCCGCCGCACGAACCAGCCCGCGGTGCGGCCGAGCTGCCAGTCATTGGCGCCGACGAAGCCGCGCCGCGCGGCCGAGGAAATGTCCGACAGCATCGCCAGCACCGGGACGCCGCGGGCGGCCAGCTGCTCGACTGCGAGATTGACGCGCGGATGGTCGATGCAGACGGCGGCCACGGCATCGCACCTGCTGCCGAGCTCCAGCAGCGCCTCGGCGGTGATGTCCGGATCCGGGTCGGCCAGATGCGAAATCACGGCCCGGCCCTGCACGCTGCCGAGGCCGGCGACCTCGCGGGCGATGGTCCGGCCGAGCTGGTCGTAGAACATCCGCGAGCGGTCGTTGAGCAGGAATCCGAAGCTGCGCTGCGGCGCCTCGCTGCCCTGGCGGCTGCGGATCGTGCCGACGGCATGGAAGCCGACGCGTTCGGCAGTGGCGAGGACATGCTCGACGGTGGCGGGCTTCACCTTGCCCCTGCCGCTGAGGATGCGGTCGATGGTGGAGACGCTGACGCGGGCCTCTCGGGCCAGGTCGGCTATGGTCGGACGGGTTGGCAAGGCATCCTCGCGGGCGCAGGGTCAGTGTCTTCCTCCCTGCCGCGCCAATAGACCTGCCTGCGGCGGTTTGCAACGCCTGGGCGAGCCTCGCGCTGCTCGTCATCCTGAATGCGGCCCTCATTCATTTCCCCTCGCCCTGAGGGAAAGCTGCATTCTCTGCACACCATTGCATGCGGCTGGCTTGCGGCAGTGCGGCGGGCCGAATACCCGGCCGCCAGCTATCCCTGCGGGGCTGCCATCCGTTCCGGGCGGCGGCGCGGGGACCGCCCCCTGCGTTCCGGTCCCGGCGCAGCGGGCGCCTGTTTCCGGGGCCGGGCCGCCCGTGCGGCCGTTTCGCCAGTACCTGCCGCCGCTATCCGGTCCTGCCGCCGCGGCTGCCGCCGCCGCGTTCCCGGCGGAGACAGCCCCGGCGCCATCTTCGGCGGGGCGCCGGCACAGCCAGGAGATGGTCCGAATGAACCGAAGAGAAGCCTTGTTCTCGCTCGGCTCCATGGCCGCCGCGGGGAGCCTGGGCTCCGCCGCCGCCGCTGCCGAGCTGAAGGGATTTCCCGCCCAGACCGCGATGTCCGCAGATCACCTGCCGGTGCCCGCGAAGACCGGCGGCGGGTTCCGCGTGCTGACCGGGGAGACGGAGCAGAAGACCGTGAAGGCGGTGTTCGACCGGCTGATCCCGGCGGATGCCAACGGGCCCTCCGCCTCCGAGGCGGGCTGCCTCGAATTCCTCGACGACCAGCTGGCGGGCGAGTACGGCGCGGGCAAGGCGCTGTATCTCGAAGGGCCGCTGAAGCCCGAGAACGAGGAGGCGATCATGGGGGCGCCGCAATTCCTGACCAGTCCGCGCGAGCGCTACGAGGCCGGGCTGAAGGCGCTGGAAGCCTATGCGCAGGAGAATGACGGCGCGGCGTTCCACGCCCTGTCGCCGGACCGGATCGACGAGATCCTGGCGGGCCTCGAAGCGGGCGAGATCGACTTGGGCGAGGGCGTCAACGGCCAGGCCTTCTTCGAGCTGATGCTGCAGAACGTGCGCGAGGGTTACCTTGCCGATCCGCTCTACGGCGGCAACCGCGGCATGGCGGGCTGGAAGATGATCGGCTTCCCCGGCGCGCGCTATGACTACCGCCCCTATGTCGACCGCCGCGGCGAGGATCTTGCCCTCGCCCCCGTGTCGCTGATCCCGCTGGACTGAGAGGACGACCCAGATGGCGAATGAACGCCCCAAGGCAGATGTGGTGATCGTCGGGCTCGGCTGGGCCGGATCGGTCATGGCCGAGGAACTGACCCGCGCGGGCCTGAATGTCGTCGCGATCGAGCGCGGCGCCTGGCGCGACACATCCACCGATTTCCCGCCCGCGGTCGACCCCGACGAGCTGCGTTGGCACACGCGGCGGCACATGCTGCAGCCGATGAGCGTGGAGACCACCACCTTCCGCAACCGCACCGGCCAGGAGGCCGCGCCGGTCCGCAACTGGAACGCCTTCCAGTTCGGCTGGAACGTCGGCGGCGCGGGCACGCACTGGGCCGGCATGTCCTGGCGCTTCCTGCCCTGGGACTTCCAGGTCGCGACACAGACCGCGGAGCGCTACGGGCAGGACCGGCTTGACGGGCTCACGGATGAGGGGCTGATGCTCCAGGACTGGGGCGTGACCTACGAGGAAATGGCGCCCTTCTACGACCGTTTCGAGCGGATCGCGGGCACCTCGGGCAAGGCCGGCAACCTCAACGGCGAGAAGATCAAGGGCGGCAACGTCTTCGAGGGGCCGCGCGACCGGGACTACCCGACGCCTGAGCTCAAGGACACCAACTGGATGCGCATGTACCGCGAGACGGCGGAGGGCATGGGCTACAACCCCTTCACCATCCCCGCGGGCAACATCAGCCAGGCCTATGTGAACCCGCTGGGCGTCACGATGGGCCCGTGCACCTATTGCGGCTTCTGCGATTTCCACGGCTGCGGCAACTTCTCGAAATCCTCGCCCCAGGCCTGCATCCTGCCCGCGCTGATGCGGCGGCCGAACTTCACCGTGCTGACCGAGACCGAGGTGCTGCACGCGGTGAAGCACGAGGACGGCAAGACCGTGACCGGCGTGAACTACGTCACCCGCGACGGGCAGGAGGGCTTCCAGCCCGCCGATGTCGTTGTCTTCACGGCCTACCAGATGGACAACGTGCGCCTGATGCTGCTCAGCCAGATCGGCGAGCAGTACGATCCGGCGACCATGAAGGGCACGATCGGCCGGAACTACAGCTACCAGACCTGTTCCTCGGTCACCGCATTCTTCCCGGGCGCGAAGATGAACCCGTTCATCGGCGGCGGCGCGCTCGGCGTGCAGATCGACGATTTCAACGGCGACAACTTCGACCACAGCGACCTGGACTTCATCGGCGGCGCCGGGATCATGGGCTATTCGACGAACGGCCGCCCGATCGCCAACATGAACGGCATCCGTCCGGGCACCAAGCGCTGGGGGTCCGAGTGGAAGGAGGCCTATGCGCGTGACTACCAGGAGGCGGCGAACATCTTCTGCCAGGGCACCTCGATGCCGACGCGGGACGCCTACCTGTCGCTCGATCCGACCTACAGGGACCGGCATGGCCAGCCGCTGCTGCGCCTGACCTTCGACTGGAACCGCAACGACAAGTCGATGATCGCGCATGCCACCGAGAAGGCGATCGCAATCATGAAGGAAGCGGGCGGCGAGGACCTGATGGTCGACAACCAGGCCGAAGCGTCCTGGAACCCCTACAAGCAGCACAGCTCGCACACGATCGGCGGGCTGGTCATGGGCGCGGACCCCAGCACTTCGGCGCTGAACCTGTACCTGCAGAGCTGGGACTGCCACAACGTGTTCTCGGTCGGCGCCTCGGCCTTCCCGAACAACGGCGGCTACAACCCGACGCTGACCGTCGGCGCGCTGGCCGTCCGCGCGGCGCGGGCTATCCACGAGACCTATGTCAACAATCCCGGCCCGCTGGTGGAGGCATAAGCCATGGCAAAATGGATCAAGATCGCGGGCGGCGCAGTTGTCCTGGCGGCCATCGGCGCCGGGGGCTGGGCTTGGACGTCGCTGAACACCTCGCGCTCGGGCGTGGCGGATGACAGCGTCGCGCTGGCGGATTTCACCTCGGACGATGCCGAGGCGGTGGCGCGCGGCGAATATGTCATGCGCATGGGCGACTGCGCGGCCTGCCACACGCGCGGTCAGGGCGACTTCGCCGGAGGCTACGAGATCCCGACGCCCTTCGGCACGCTGGTCAGCTCGAACATCACCCCGGACCGGGACACCGGCATCGGCGGCATGACCGAGCGCGACTTCTTCGACGCGCTCCGCCAAGGGATCGGGCAGCACGGCTTCCTCTACCCGGCGATGCCCTATACCGCCTATGCCAAGCTCACCGACGGAGACATGCACGACCTCTGGGCTTACATGTCGACGGTGGCGCCGGTGTCGAACGATATCGACGAGAACGGCGGCATGGCCTTCCCGTACAATATCCGCCTCGCCATGGCGGGCTGGGACATGCTGTTCTTCTCCAATTCCGGCTTCGAGCCGGAGGCGGGCGAAAGCGAGGCCTGGAACCGCGGCAAGTACATCGTCGACGGCGGCGGCCATTGCTCGGCCTGCCACAGCCCGCGGAACGCTCTGGGGGCGGAGGTTGCCGCGGCCTATCTCGAGGGCGGCAGCCTCGGCGACTGGTCGGCGCCCGACCTGACGCAGAACCCGCATGTCGGGCTCGGCGGCAGCACGGCCGAAGACATCGCCGCCTATCTGCGCAAGGGCAGCGACGGGGTGGCGGTCGCGGCGGGACCGATGGCCGAGGCGGTGGAGCATTCGCTGCAGTACCTGACCGAAGAGGATGCTCTGGCGGTGGGCACCTACCTGGTGTCCCTGCCTGCCTCCGACACGCCGGCGCCCGAGGGGGCGGACGTGGCGTCGCTGCCGCATGCGGCGCTGGATTACGAGGTGAACTGCTCGGCCTGCCACGGGCTGTCGGGCGAGGGCATCACCGGCATGGTTCCGGCCTTCGCGGGGAACAAGGGGCTGCTGGGCGATCCCACGAACCTGATCCACGCCATGCTGAAAGGCGCGCGCGCGCCGCATACGCACGAGGTGCAGACGGCGGCGGGCATGCCCTCCTTCGCCTGGAAGCTGTCGGACGAGCGGATCGCGGAGCTGCTGGACTATGTCCGCAACAGCTGGGGCAACGCCGCGGCGGCGGTTCCGGCATCGAGCGTGGCGGAGATGCGCGCCTCGCTGGACGCGCGGGAGCCGATGGCCAATCCGGCGCAGTGACGCCTGGCCGAGCTGCCAAACGCCAGGACCCGCGCATCTGCGCGGGTCTTTCCAGTTCGAAAACGGGTCTGGTCCGGAGCCCTCCACATATTTGCAAGGGCGGCCAATGGGATCCGGACAAATGCCAAGGGAAATCCGTCTTGGAAACGGCGGCGCGATGGATTGCCGGCTCTCGCTCTGAGCGGAATTGAATCTATTCTTGCGGAACTGCGGGCTGAAGCGGCTTTCGGGAGGTTCTGGCGCCCAGCAGTCGATCCTTGGCGACGCGGGAAATGTCTACTGCATTTGACTGGTTGCCACCGAGTACATGGTAGTTTGTCTCGTCTTCTCCGGCATAGAATCCCACATGCCCGGCCGTGCCGTTAACAGAGCCGCGCCAGAAAACCAGAATGTCTCCTGGCCGCGGAGACTTGGTGGGTTCCCCGAATTGCAGCCAATTCCGGGACAAATAAGGGTTTTGCGGAATATCGGCCTCTGGGTCGTTGAGTGCGACAACCGTTTCGACGAAGTCGCCCTCCCAGGGCAGGTTTTCCGGATCACCCAAAGTTCGGCCATCTGAGCTGAGAAATTCGCGCAGTCTTGAATTGTCCCTGCCTTCGTGCAGCCCGAGAACTTTTGCCCCCGTGCAAAGCCAGCGCAGCGACATGTCCTCCTGCGGAGATGCACACATCTCAAGCAGAACCGCATTGTTGAGCGGTTCTGTCGGAACGCTCTGCTGCGTTTCGTTGCGGGACTTGACGACACTGCGGCCGCGCTCGACATAGCCGATTTCCTTGTAGGCCCATTCGAGCTTGCGTTCGAGTTCCGCCAATTCGGCCTGGTCCGAAGCGCTGTCTTCCTCCTTTCCTGCCAGACTGCGGAAATCCCGTTCCAGCTCATGAATTTGCTTCCGCTTCTCATCGCGCAGGTCTCTCAGCGCCTTTTCGTAGGCCGACCAAGGACTGTTCATGCCGTTGCCCAGCGTTTTGGAAAAATATGTCGCAAAGCGAAGCCTAAGTTCAATGTCCTGGTTCAAGGCGGTGTCGATGAATGCGCGCCGCGTTTCATACTCGAATTGGGTTCGTTCAAGTTCTTGTTGAGCCGCCAGCTTTCGAACTTCGAGCGTTGTCTTCCAAAATTCGATGGCTCCGGGGACGAGGACGCTCAATATGCCTACCGCGGCAGTGCCCCAGATGACTTTCCAGAGACCGATCCGCGCTTCGTAACGTCTGAGCGCATACTCCTGCTGCGTCAGTGATGGTCCAGTTCCAGATGCCGCCGCGTTTTCGTCAGCTGTGGAGTCTTCAGGCATAACCCCTTGATCCCGAAAATGATATCTGAGGATTTCTTGTCTCTAGAATTCCTTCACTCTGCCTGATCTTTTTGGGCAAGGCAACTTTGTGTTCTCGACGATGCGGCGGGAAGCAAGGAAATCTGGGATATTCCGAGCCCATGTTCCGGGAAGGGCGTGCAACATGTCTAGCCGCACCCATCCTCGTAGCGACTGGACAAGGCGATCAAATGGACGGCTTTCACAGGGGGGGCTGTGCGAAGGCGGCATTGGAGTGCCGGGCCAGCCGTTGCCCTACAAATTTTCCGGCGTGACGATCTCGAAGGGCAGGGTGTATTGCGTCGTGGTGCCGGGGACGTCCTGGGTGAGAGCGTCCACCATCGCCTGCACCAGCTGGGCCGACATCTGCGGCAGCGGGTGGCACAGCGCCGCTGTCACCAGGCCCTCGGACAGGCCGTTGCGCACGATCGGGCCGATGTCGCGGCAGATCAGGCGGATGCCGTGGCGGGTTTCGGGCGGTTCCTCGCGCAGCGCCGCCAAGACGCCCGAAATCCCGCCGCCGACGATGAAGATGCCGCGCAGGTCGTCGGTCTTCGCCAACAGCTCCTTCAGCATCGCATAGGCCTCGGAGGCCTCCTCATGCGTCGGCTGGCTGTCCTCGACGGTCAGGTGCGGCGCGTGCTCGCGCATGTAGGAGCGGAAGCTGGCATCGGCCACGTCCTGGCATTGGTAGCGGTGGTTGCCGTTGAACACCGCCACGCGGCCCGGTTCATGCGTGGTGTTGGCGATCAGCCAGGCGGCGGTGCGGCCGAGCTTCCAGTTGTCGGCGCCAACATAGGCGGCGCGCTCGCGCGCGGACTGGTCGGTGATGTAGGTCACCACCGGCTTGCCCTGCTCGCCGAGCGTCCGGATGGCCTGGGCGATCAGCGGGTGGTCGGCCGCGATCAGCGCCACCGCGTCGCAGCTCTTGGCCAGGTCGAGAAGCTGGGCGGCGATGTTGTCGGGCGTCAGCACGTCGACGAAGCGGATCTCCTGCTCGATGACGTCGTCGCGCCGCTCGCGGCAGGCTGACACGATATGGCGGCCGAAGATCTGGTAGAGCTCGCGGTTCGACTGCTGCAGCAGGAAGCCCAGCCGGTAGCTCGGCACGGACTTGCGCAGCCGCTCCTCGATCGTGCCGATCCCGTAGAATCCGATCTTTTCCGCCGCGCTCTGAACCCTTTGCATGGTAGAGCCGCGCACCGGGACATTGCCCGCAAGGATGCGGTTCACCGTAGAGACGGACACGTCTGCCGCCTTGGCCAGATCTGCGATTGTCGGTTTGGTCATGCACTCGCTCCCTCAACTGATCTGTATCATAATGAATGAAACAGTATGATACAATCTTCAATTTCAGCTCAGAATCTGGTTTCGAAATTTCCGTTGCGGCGGTACCAAGCTGTTCACGTAAGGTCCTGCACGGAGGCGGGGCCTAGGGAGGAAGACCATGACCAAATTCAGCCGTTTCGCGGCATCCGTTTCCTGTGCCGCAATGATGTCCTTCGCTGCCGGTG
>NZ_JAATVU010000119.1 GCF_013184745.1 Mangrovicoccus sp. HB161399 | reverse complement strand
CGAGGCGATTGCTCCGGTCGCACGCCGAAACCCCGCCAAGCTTCCGCAAGCTTGTCATGCCAAGGCGTCCAAGACAGGGAGTCGTGTAGTCTGTGAACTTGGGGAGCAGGCGATGCCGCTGAGACGTTTGCGGAACATGACCGCCCCGGCTTCGTCCAGTCCCGCAAGACTGCAGACGGTTGAGCACAGATCAATCCCCCAAAACCCTGATGTCCATCAGATGCTCCTCTCTACCCCATGCCCGCGAGGATCGCCGCGGTTTGGCGGGAAGGCCGTTCATCCCATTAGCTCACCCTGAACTCGGCGGTGAATAGGCGGCGAGGCTGTCTGTTCATGTGGGGGCCTTCTCCCTGGGAGCCGGGGCAAGCTCACTCGCATTTCAGCGACCGCCATAGACGCTCGATCATGACATTGTCCATCCAGCGGCCGCGCAGCCCGTCCATGGAGACCCTCACCTCTATCCTCCAGTACGTTGGTGAAGCGCGGGCCGAGCCCCTTGTACAGCAGGAAGGTTTCACCAATATACGGACGAGCATTGCCGCGGCCGAAATTAAGCCGATGAAGCGCCACGAGGATTAAGTTAATGAGAGTTGTAATTTTCGGCTTGGGTTATGTCGGATTCACGGCCGCCTGCTGCATCGCGAGCGAAGGGCATTCGGTCACTGGCATTGATGTCAGTGACGCGAAGGTGGCCGCCATTCTCGATGGCTGCGCGCCCATCGTCGAGCCCGGCGTCGAAGAGATGCTGAAGGACGGCCTCGCGGCCGGGCGGATCTCCGCTGCCACGGAAATCGGCAGCTGCCTCGAGGCAGCTGATCTCGCCATCGTCTGCGTCGGCACTCCCTCGGCACCGGATGGATCGCACAACATGGGCTACATTGCCGGAGTCTCGCGGCAGATAGCCAAGGCGCTGGAGAGCCGCCGCCACGGCAAGCCGCTGACCATTGCCTACCGCTCGACCGTCCGGCCTGGCACGATCGAGGAACTGATTGAGCCGATCTTCCGCTCGGTCCTGGGCGCAGAGACGGAGAGCCGGGCCGAACTGGTCTACAATCCCGAGTTCCTGCGCGAGGGCTCGGCGGTGAAGGACTATTTCCATCCGCCCAAGACCGTCATTGGCACCCGCGACGGCCGCCCGAACGCGGCCATGGAGGAACTTACCCGCAACATTGAGGCGCCGCTCTTCGTCACCGGCTACCGCGAAGCGGAATTCACCAAGTTCGTCGACAACGCCTGGCATGCGGTGAAGGTGGCCTTTGCCAACGAGATCGGCCGGACCTGCCTCGATCTCGGGATCGACGCCTCGACGGTGCACGGAATCTTCAAGTCCGACACCAAGCTGAACATTTCCGCCTACTACACCCGACCCGGCGGCGCCTTCGGCGGTTCCTGCCTGCCCAAGGACGTGCGGGCGCTGCAGCATATCGGCGCGGTTTCCGGAACCAACATGCCACTGATGGACAGCCTCCTGCGTTCCAACGAAGCTCACAAGCACAGGCTCTTCGAATACGCCGTGGACGGGCTCGCCCCGGGCGCGCGGCTCCTGATGGCGGGACTCGCCTTCAAAGCCGGCACCGACGACCTGCGCGAGAGCCCCAATGTCGACCTGGCCCGCAAGCTGCTGGCGGCCGGCTACGAGCTCGAGATATTCGATCCCGCGGTGGAGGCTGAGCAGTTGGTCGGCGCCAACCTGGGCTATGCCTACAGCCAGCTGCCGATGATCCAGCAGCTGCTGGTCGGAAAGGCCGAGGCCGAGGCCCGCAGCTATGACAGGGTGATTGCCAACAACCCCACTGCCGACCTGCTCGATCTGCCAGCAGATGCGGAAATCCGCAATTTGGGAACGCTCTGAGCGCTGCCCTGCCGGAGGATTGTCTTGGCTTGGCCTCATCGCTGTGCCAAGCCCGCTGGAGATGCAGCCAGGAGTAGCCGGATGGCCGTCACGCATAGGGAAGCCGCCACCCTCCGCCGCGCCGGTCCGGCCGCTCAGCCCGCCGGGGTGGACCTGTCGTTCTCTGGACTGAAGACCGGGCTGCTGCTCTACCTCATCGCCGCGATGCCACCAATCAGCTTCGGTTTCGCCGGGATCGAGTTGGGACCGACCCGCACGGTGCTGCTGTTTCTGGTGCCGCTGCTGATGGCGCAGCTTTTCGCAGGCCGCTTTGGGCGGCTGCGCACGCCGGATTTCCTGCTCCTGGGCTTCTGGATGTGGCAGGGGATTTCGATCTTCCACTGGCATGGCAGCCAAGCCATCCAATATGTAGGCTCGGTCGGCGTCGAGATGATCGGCGGCTACCTGGTCGGGCGCGCCTATGTCCGCTCGGTCGCGGATTACGAGCGGATGATGCGCTTCTACGGCCTCATGGTGCTGGTCACAGTGCCCTTCGCGCTCTACGAATCCATCACCGGCGACCGGCTGGTGTCGCGGCTCTTCGACATGCTGCCGGGCGTGAGCAGCGGCGGCGGCGGAACCTCGGAGAAGCGGCTGGGCCTTTTCCGTGCCCAAGTGAACTTCAGCCATCCGATCCATTACGGCATCTTCTGCGCCATGGGCTTCACCAGCTCTTTCCTTCTGCTCGGCCCCTACATGAGCCGGGGCTGGCAGTACCTGCGGGCGGGGCTGATTGGCTTCGGATCCTTCCTGTCGCTCTCCAGCGGCGGCTTCCTGGTCTTCCTGATCCAGGCAGGCCTCCTGGGATGGCGCTGGATGATGCGCGGAACTGGCCGCCCTTGGCTGATCTTCGGCATCCTCTTCGCGGCCTTCTACGGCACCATTGAGGTGCTGTCGGACCGCTCGGCCTTCAAGGTGATCCTCACCATGGCCACCTTCTCGTCCTACAACGCCTATTGGCGGATTCTGATCTTCGAATACGGGATGCAGAACGTTTGGCAGCACCCGGTCCTGGGCATAGGCCTGAACGACTGGGAACGGCCGACATGGATGTACAGCGGCAGCCTCGACAACTACTTTCTTTTCGTGGCGATGGTCTACGGAATACCTGCTTTCCTGCTTCTGGCCACCGCCTTCCTGAAGGTGCTGTACCAGGCGATGGCGATGAAGATTTCCGGGAGCAATTCGCGGCTGCTGCGGGCGCGGGCCACCTGGGTGCTCAGCATGGTCGCGCTGATCCTGTCGCTGTGCACCGTGCATGTCTGGGGCAAAGTCTATTCTCTGGTCTTCTTCATCTTCGGCTCCGGCATCTGGCTGCTCGACGAAAAGGACCGGAACCGTGCGGACGGGCCTGGAGACGGCGGCGAGACGCTCCCCGCCGCGCAGGCACCGACCGCCCGGCGCGGCCAAGCCTATTCGCGCAAGCAGGCCACCGCAAAGGCCGCGGTCCAGAGTTCGACGGAGCCGGACAGGCCTCTGCCGAGCCGCCGAACCGGCCAAGCCTATTCGCGCAAGCAGGCCACCGCAAAGGCCGAAGTCCAGAGCACGACGGAGCCGGACAGGCCTCTGCCGAGCCGCCGGACCGGGCAAGGTCGGTGTTGAGCCGCGCGGCCCCCCTCCTGCGGCAGGGTCTGCTTCTGCTGGTCCTGGCCGTTACCGCCCTGCCCGGCCAGGCCACCGCGCTGGACGCCCCGGGATTCGCCGCCTTCGCCGGACCCGGCGAAGGCAGGCTCATGCTGCGCCTCGACAGCCTGCCAGCCGGACCCGGCACCGCCTTCCGCGTGGAGGCCGATACCGGCGCCGGCATCGCTGAGCTGCCGCCACCCTATGTCCAGACCTCGCGTGGCTACGCGCTCGATGTCAGCGGCGCCGCGCCCCGGCAGTTGCGGCTACGGCTAGTCAGGATCGCCGACGGGCGCGAAACGCGCGGGCCTTGGAGCTCCTGGGAGGACGTGGCCGAGCCCGGATCCGCCCGGCCCCGCCGTCCAGCAGCGCTCGGCGCGCAGGACTGGGACGTCTCCACCGATCCGGAACGCTCGAACACGCTGCTGGTCACCGTCCGGCACCCGCCCCGTACCGGCGGCGCGCCGCTGCAGGGCTACCGGGTGCGGATCGGCTTCAACGATGTCGGCCTGCTCCTGCCGCCGGAAACGGCCGCACTGCTCTCCGTCTCCCTCGATGCCGTCCAGATCGATCCCGGCGTTCCGGTGCCAGTCTACCTGGCTGCGGTCACCGCCGGGGGAACCGCCCCTTGGAGCCCACCGAAGACCGCCGAAGGCGCCTGGACCGGCCCGCCGCGCGCGCCCGCGGCCTTCGCCCCCAACAGCTGGCTGGTGCGGCCCGGCGATTACGACGATGCCGCCAGGGTGGAGATCCGCAACCTGCCCTACGCATACGGCTCGGAGCCCGGAGTCCCCGAATACCGCATTGCACCGGCCGGAGACCTGCTCGACCCGGCCCCGGACTGGGGCCTCTGGACTCCCGCACAACCCACCGCCTTCGACCTGCGCGGGTTGGTCCCCGGACGCCGCTACATGGTACAGCTGCGGCTTCAGAGCAGCTCCGGGCCGGGCGACCCGGGCGTGCCGAAGCTCGTCACCCCGCGCGCCCTGCCCTCCCCGGAGCATGCCGTGCTGGGCGATCTCAACCCGGCCGGGACCGGCCGGATCCGGCTGCCCAAGGGCGCTCGGCTTGCGGGTCCGGCGGATCAAGCCCGCAACTGGCGGGTCGAGGAGGGACCTGGTGGGCGCGACTACCTGGTGCCGCTGCGCGACGCCCGCAATCTCGGTCTGCCCGCCAGGCTGGAATTCACCGGCGGGCACACGGTCGAAGTCGCCCTCGCCGCAGACAGCTTCGCCGTCGAGACGCCAAAAGATTTGGCCCGCGCCTTCACCCTCGGTCCGGCGCGGCTCTCGGGAGCGCGGCTGCTGATCGGCGCGGAATGGATCGACACGACCGCCGAGCCCGAACTGTTCCGCGGCGCCTTGGTGGGGCTCGGGGCGCCACTTTCCGTCCTGCCGCGCGAACCGGAGTTCGGCACGTTGATCTCCCGCTTCGCGCTGCAGACCACCCGCAGAGGCCAGGTGGCCGGGCATGTCCGTTTCGAGAACCTGGATTTCTACTTGCCCGAAGCGCTGGTCTCGCAAGGCGGCCGGGTGCGGCAGGTCAACGTGCTCGACATGGTACAGGGACCGGGCCGGGCCGAGAGCATCGCCATCAAGGGCGTCACCATCCGCTCCGACGTGATGCCCGCCCGCATGGGATATTCCAGCAAGACACTGATCCGCGGGATCGACCTGACCGGTGCCGCGGACAGCTGGGTTACGGACAACGATCTGGGCTTCCTCTCCTACGGGCTGGCCACCGGCGGCCGCCGCAGCCTGGTGCGCGGCAACCGGCTGCACCACATCCTCGGCGATCCGGTGAACATCTACTTCCGCCCCGGGACCTCCGCCGCCCCGACCCGGCTGGAAGACATCGTCATCGAGAACAACACCCAGTCGGACTATATCGGCGACGGCTACGGCATCCATGGGGATGCCATCCACATGTGGATGATCGGCGCGGGCAAGGCCCCCGACCGGGTTGCGATCAGCGGGCTGCGCTATCGCGGCAATGTCTCCTTCCCCGGCGAAGAAGGCGTGCGCGCCCCGCCGGTGATCTCGCCGCTCTTCAAGGTGCGCATGGCTCGGGGCGATGCGGGCCTCGAGCCCAGCGAGGACGGCACCTATCTGCGGGTGGAGCCCCGGGAGGGCCCGGCGACGGTCCGGCTGCCCCCGGCGGCGGAGAGCTTCAGCATGAAGCAGGGCTTGGCCGGCGGCATGCAGGTCGCGGTGCAGAAGGCCGGAACCGGGCAGCAGCCGCTTCGGATCCTCGCCGCTGGCGGCGACCGGATCGGCGGAGACAGGACGGAGCTCGTGCTCCGCCAGCCCTGGGAGGCTGTGATCCTGACCGCGCAAACTGGGAGAGACGGCAGCCCCGCAGGCTGGACCGTGCGCGGCACGGCCCCCGCCTATCAAGGCTTCTTCGCCGACTCCAACGATGTTCCCCTGAGCGACACAGTGATCGAAGGCAATATCCTGTGGGGAATGGCTCCCAACCAGATCATGCCGCGCAACCGGCCGCAGGACGGGGTCTATGTCCATCACAACTCGCTGCCGACACCGTTTCCGGGCGATCTGAACGGCGATGGCCAGTACAATTCCCGCGGCGACGGCACGATGCTGTTTTCCAATGTCATCACGCTGGCCGCTTGGGACGGACGGGTCGGGATCTGGGCCAACCTGGCCAGCAATGTCGTCACCGCCGAGGGCGCGCCGGGCCAGGTCCCGGCGGCCTGGAACAACGGGCGGCTCGACTGGTCCGACCCGGCAGCCCTGCATGCCGCCTTCCCGGCCTCTCGGCTGGGCCGGGAAGGCGATCCCGCAAGCCTGATCTGGATGCCGCGCAGCCGCGAGGAGGCCATCGCCCTCGCCCGTCCGACTGCAGGCAGCACCTTCGCCATCCAGAGCCAAGGTGCGCTCGGCCCCGAGCCGGAGCTGGACTGGTGGGATTTCGCTGCGGGACAGCGCCGTGCTGGGGCCGGAACGGGTGGCACCTCCCGGCTCTCGCCCGCCGATGGCGACCGCCATGTTCCGGAACGGCTCCCCGCTCTCTCGATCGCCTTCGATGCGCCGCTCGCACCCGGCAGCGGCACCGCCGAGCTCCGCCGCAGCGGTACCGGCGCGCCGGTGCAGAGCTGGCGGCTCGATCCGCAAGGCGAAGCGCGCTTCCCCGGGGCGGAACTGCAGCTGCCGCTTGCGGCACCGCTCGTCCCCGGCACCGAATACGAAGTGCGCCTGCCTGCGGGCGGCTTCACCACCATCTTCGGCACCCGCATCCCCGCCCCCGTCTCCTGGCGCTTCGCCGCCGATGCCGCAGCCCGGGTGAACTTGCTGCCCTCGGCCGATCCGCGCGCCGATTACTGGAACAGCCCCGGCTGGGCTCCGCTCGGGAGCGGCGGACCGGCCGCCTTCCTCGCACCGGCAGGGTCCGGGCTGCGCCTCGACAGCCGATCCTGGCCCGGCTTTCTCGCACCGGGGCCGGTGACGCTGGGCTTCGACTATGGCACGCCCCACGGCCCGGCTCCCTCCGTCGTGACGCGGCTGCGCGAATTCGACGGGTTCAGCCTAGCCGTGGACTGGGACAGGATCAGCGTGCTCCGGGATGTCACCGTGGCGCCGGGGGTCACCGCGCGCAAGCGCGATGCCGGGGCGCTCTACGGGCTACCGCCCGGACGGGTGTTCCGCGCCGAGCTGAGCTGGACCATGCCCCCCGGGCTCGAGCGGGTGCTGGCGGATCTGGCAGTCGGCCTGCCGGAAGGCGCACTCATGGGCCGGCTGATGCTGAGCCGGGGAGGACCGCCCGCCGTCTGGAGCGCGCCGTGATCCCGGGCCGGGGCTGGAAGCCGCAAAGCTTGCAGCACGGACCCACTGGACCCCGCCGGAGCGACAGCCCTAGATGGGGCGGCATTGCGGAATCCCGGCCACCGCCACCGGGCACTTCCGATCTGCAACCGAAGGAGGGGCCATGACCGGCCGCGTCGAAATCCTGCTCGCCACGCGCAACAGCACGGATTACCTGGAAGACATGCTCGATGGGCTGCTCGCCCAGACGCATGACGATTTTCACTTGATCGTCAGCGACGACCTGTCAGAGGATGGGACGGTGGCGATGATCGAGGCCCGGGCCGCAGAATTCCGCAATCCGGTGAAGATCATCCGCCGCGACACGCCCTCAGGCTCGGCCCAGGCAAATTTTCGCACGCTGCTGGCACAGGCAAAGGGCGACTATGTCTTCACCGCCGATCATGACGACATCTGGCTGCCCGGCAAGATCGCGCGCGGCTTGGCCATGCTGCAGGCGGCAGAGGCACGGACAGGCCAAGAGCGGCCGCTGCTCTATCACTGCGACCTGATGGTCATCAACGCGAAAGGCGAAGTCCGAGCCCCCTCCTACTGGGCCTTCAAATCGATCGATCCGTCGGCCGGGAAGGCGCTGAACCGCTCGGTCATGCATCCCACCGTCACCGGCTGCGCCATGGCGATGAACCGCCCGCTGCTCGATCGGCTGGGCGACATCCCGGCCGAGTGCAAGATGCATGACTGGTGGATCACCCTCGTGGCTGCGGCCTTCGGCGAGGTGATCGCCGATCCCGAGCCGCAGATCCTCTACCGCATCCATGGCCGCAACGCCTCGCGTCCGCGGAAGGTCTCGCCGCTCGCCTCGCTGTTCCAGCTCGAGCGGGCGCATCGCATGCGCCTGGTGATCCGCCAGCGCATCGAGCAGGCGCGGCTGTTCCGCGACCGCTATGCCGCCATCCTGCCCGAAGCCGAGCGGCAGCGGCTCGCCCTGCTGCTCTCGGTGCCCGCGGCGGGATTTCTCGGCCGCCGGGTGCGGATGATCCGCGGCGGCTTCCTCTGGCCGGGCGTCTGGCGCAATATCGTGGGACTCTGCTTTGTCTGATGCGAAACGGCCCGGAGGCTCGTCTGCCTCCATCTCCAGCCAGATGATCGGCGGCGCCGCCATCTCCTTTGCCTCGATGATTGCGGTGCGGGTTCTCGGAATTGCCAATCTAGCGGTTCTGGGCCGGTTGCTGACGCCGGCGGATTTCGGCACGGTGGCGCTCGCCATGATAGTGATCGGGCTGATGGACGGGCTGCTGAACAACCAGTTCGAAATAGCCCTGCTCCGCCGCCGCGCAAGCCACCGCGACGAATTCAACACCGCCTTCACCATCGCCAACCTGGTCTGCGGCGGCGCCGTGCTGGTCATCCTGGCCCTGGCCTGGCCGATGGCGCATTTCCTGCAGCAGCCCGCCCTCTTCCCAGTTCTCGCCGTGCTCTGCGTGGTGCCGCTGCTGACCGGGCTGCGCAATCCCTATTTCTCCGAACACAAGATGGCGCTGAACCTAGTCCCGGCTGCGGCCGCCAACAGCCTGTCGCGGCTGGCAATGACCGTAGTCTCGGTGAGTTGGGCGCTGGCCTCGCCCAGCTACTGGGCGATCGTCGCGGGCACGGTCTCCATGAGCCTGTGCTATGTCCTGCTCACCTATGCCTGGCGACCCAAACGTCCCCGCTGGGGGCTGAAGCACGGACGCGAATACCTCGGCTTCGGTGGTTGGCTGACCCTTGCCGCAGCGCTCAGCTTCCTGCAGCGGCGCCTGCCGGTGCTGATGATCGGGCGGATCGGCGGAGCGCATCCAGCGGGTCTGTTCAATGTCGGGGCAGAATTATCGACCACACTGACACTGCAGCTGATCACCCCGCTGGCCGATGCGATCCTCCCGGCGCTGTCGAGCGTGCAGGACGATTCCGCTCGGATGAAGCGCGGCTACCTAGCCGTGCAGCAGATCCTGCTGGGGATGCTGCTGCCGATGGGGGTGGGCATCGCGCTGATCGCCCCCGAGGCGGTGCGAATGGTGCTGGGCGTGCAATGGCTGGAGGCGGTGCCGATCGTGCAGTGCCTCGCCCCAATCACGGCGCTGATGGCGCTGACTGTGGGAGTCCAGTCAGTCGTCTTCATCGACGGCAACACCAAAGGGCTGTGCCTGCGCAACCTCGTCGTGCTGACATTCGTCGTGGTGACCGCATTGGCAGGGATCAACCTTTACGGAACGATGGGAGCTGTGGCTGCGGCTGGAGCTGGGATGCTGCTGAACCTCTTCCTCACTTTGCTGCTGGCGCAGAAAGCCGGAATGGGCCATCCGGCGGAAGTTCTCTCCGCCTCGCGGCGGTCCTTCCTGTCGGTGGCGGCCATGGCCGCGTCGGTCTGGGCCGCTGGCCGACTTCTGGGCGGCCCGCCCGATGCCGCGGCACCGCTGACGGAAGTGGCCGCGAGCGCGCTGGCCAAGATTGCCACAGGCGGGGTCGCCTATGCCGGGACCCACTTGGCGCTGTGGTGCATGGAAGGACGCCCCCAAGGTTTCGAGACCGTCGTCACTGGGCTTGCAGTCCGAATCTCGGGACGGATCCGTCGGCGGCGCTGAGAACGTGCCGCCTCCTTGCCTCAAAATTAACGAAGAAGGCGTCCATGATACACGGGAGTTTTCAGTGGTCACGAACCTTGGCGAGCCACATTGACATCAGCCTCATCGTTTTGCTCCCAATAGTCTTCAAACCCATAGCCTAGACGTTTTCCAACAGGACCGCAAATTCGAACAAACGCTTCCTTTTCTCTATCGCTCCACGGCATCTCACTCAACTTGAGATACTTGGTCAAATCCCGCTTAGCGTGAGATTGTGGGCGCTGACTACGGAGGTATTGCGCCATCTTTTCCACCTCGACGCCATCCAATTCCAAATACTGCCCAATACCTTCTGATATTTTGTCAGGGCTATTCGACAACTCAAAGAAATCAAAGTCAAAGAAGTTACCGTTCAGTTTCTGACGCACTTCAAGCCATTTTAGGTTGCATTGCGCCCACTCCTGGCAGTGTTGCTCGAGATTTCGATCAGGAAATTTCTTTAACTTCGATTGGACATTATCCACATGGCGCCTCGCACAATGTATGAACTTGGCATCTTCATGAAATTCATTTAGAGATGGAGATAGGCGTATTGGATCAATTGTTGGAGTCTTGTCCATTATCCACGTACCGCGAAGCTCTGTTTGAAGGTATCGTTCGTACCCATGTACGATGCACCGCAAGAAAACATTCTGCTTTAGGTTATGGAGCCCGTTTCCCGGCACGTTTGCGCCGAGGCCTTCTTCTCTATGCCGTTTCACAACAGAGAAGATATCCTCCAGAATAGGCACCAAGTGACCTTCACCAAAGCCGACGTACCTCGTTTCGGCCAACGCATTTCGAAGAGCTGAGGTGCCCGAACGCGTGGAACCTAGAATGTACGTAACAGAGATCACCATGCAAGGCATCCTTGATATATTGTATTGGTTGAGTAAAATCACTGTAGCGTGCGACTTGCAACGACATTGTGGCAGTGCTGGGCCGTTGGGCTTGCCGCCGGATCCCGGACTGGTCCGATATTCACTATGCGGCCATTGCGGCGGCCATGTCGATCCTTGCCTGCTCGGGCGTGCGGCATCCGATGCTGAGCTATGGCTGAAAATGGGTGATGGGGCCTGAGAAGGCGGCGTATCGTGGCGGGTGTCGAAGCCTGCCAGAACTTCCAAATGGAACGATACGCCTATGACTGAAGATACCACGATCACCCGGCTCCGCCAGCCCGGAACCATCCTCGACCCGCTGACCGAGATTGCCCGCGAAGGAGCACGCCAGA
>NZ_JAATVU010000118.1 GCF_013184745.1 Mangrovicoccus sp. HB161399 | reverse complement strand
TTGTAGGTCGTCTTCGGAGGTCTGCTCATGGCCGCCAGCTATCATGCTGGATTCGCGCCGTGAATCCCAAGCCGCATTTGCGCAACAGAGCCGCTAGACCTATCAAGTAGATCGATCTTGTCGGAGGTGCTTGGTGCCTGTTTGGTATCCCAACAATAGGAGCGCGTAATCCCAGCGCTTGAGTTAGGAGCCTGTCAGTCAAGAATTGATACCCGACCGATACCCAAGGCTATTCTTCACCACCGCGTCAAAGGCGAAACTTGTCGTAAGTATATGCTTTTATTCGATTTAAGTGGTGCCCGGGGGCGGAATCGAACCACCGACACGAGGATTTTCAATCCACTGCTCTACCCCTGAGCTACCCGGGCACGGGCTTGAGCGGTGTGTTCTCCGCTCGGGTTCCGGCCTTCTATTCAAGGCCCCGCGGAGTGTCCAGAGCCAAAATCGAAAAATTTCAGTGACGCAACGGCAAGCCGTCTTCGCCGTCGTCATCCGGCTCCTCGTCGGCCGGGATCGCGTAGGATCCGTTCAGCCAGCGCGCCAGGTCGACATCCGCGCAGCGCCGCGAGCAGAACGGCCGGTAGCGGTCCTCCGCAGGCTTGCCGCAGACTGGACAGCTCATGCCGGGACCTCGTGAAGCGGCAGGCGCTCGCGCTTGCGCTGCAGCTCGGCATGGCCCAGCGGCGTCCAGCCGACAAAGCTCGTCTCCACCGGATCTTCCCGCAGCGCCGATTTCAGCATCTGCTCCCAGCGGGTGCGGTCCTTCTTGGGCATCGGCGCCAGATCCAGCACGATCTGCCCCGACAGGCCCTTCAGCCGCAGCAGGCGCGGCAGCGCGCGGGCAGCGGCGATGTTTGCCTTCAGCCCGGCAGCGGGCGACGTATCCGCGCCGGTATTGACATCGACCGCCACCAACGCGCGGGTCGGCTCGACATACATCGACGCCCCGCCCTCCAGCTCGCAACGGGCCGCCAGAGCCCCGGCAATCAGTTCCTCCACCCCGAAATGGGCGAAGGCGGCCGGATCCTCGAGCACCTCGTCGGGCTCGGGCCAGTCGCGCCAGGCCAGATCCGCGGGCGCCGGGCCGTCGACCAGAAGCTCGGGCTCGCCCTCTACGTCCGCACAGACCTGCGCCGCCAGCTCGGCCATGGCCGCCAGGTCGTCGGCCAGCTCCTCGGCCCCTGCCTCGCCCGAGACCGAACGCAGGATGGCGCCGTGGCCGGCTTCCAGTTCGATCGCATGGGCGACGGCGGCAATCTTCTCGCGCAGCTCCTCGTCGCGGATCCGGCGGGAGATGTTCACCCCCGGCGCATCGGGCGTGACGATGGCGTAGCGGCTCTTGAACAGGAGCCGCGGGGTCACCGGAACGGCCTTGCCCGCCTCGGCATAGCCCGTCACCTGCACCAGCATCCGGTCGCCCGGGGCCAGCCCCTTGGCCTGGCGCCAGAATCCCCTCCGGCCCTGGCCGAGGTCGAGGATCACCCCACCCTGGCCCTTCAGCGGGCGGTCGACCCTGGCACGGTAGATCGCGCCGATTGCCGGGCGGTCGTCCTCGGGGGCGACCAGCAGGTCCTCGAGCACGCCGTCCTTCAGGAGAACGGCGGTCTCGCGGCCGCGCCATTCTCCGAGCAGCACCTGGTATCCGTTCATGCGGAAACTCCCGTCACGGGGTAGCCGAAACTGCGCAGCAGGCCTGCGGTCTCGGCAAGGGGTAGGCCGACGATGCCGGTGAAGGATCCCTCGATCCAGGCGACGAAGGCGGCGGCGCGGCCCTGGATGGCATAGCCTCCGGCCTTGCCCTGCCATTCGCCGCTGGCGACATAGGCCTCGATTTCGGCCCCGGACAGGCGCTTCATGCGGATCTGGCTGGCCACGACACGGTCGCGCACCACGCCGTCACGGCGCAGCGCCACGGCGGTGATCGCCTTGTGGCGGCGCCCGGACAGCAGCCTGAGGAACGCCCGCGCCTCGTCTGCATCGGCGGGCTTGCCGAGGATGCGGCGGCCCACGGCCACCGTCGTGTCGGCGCAGAGCACCAGATCGCCGGGCTCCGCTGCAACCGCGGCAACCTTCTCGGTCGCGATTCTATGGCAATAGACCCGCGGCAGTTCACCTGCGCGCGGGTCCTCGTCGATGTCGGGGGGCAGGATCGCGTCCGGGACGATGTCGAGCTGCGACAGCAGCTCCCGCCGCCGGGGCGAGCCCGATCCCAGGATCAGTCTCAAGGGCTGACCTTACTTGAAGCGGTAGTTGATCCGACCCTTGGTCAGATCGTAAGGGGTCATTTCCACTTGGACTTTGTCGCCGGCAAGAACGCGGATCCGGTTCTTGCGCATCTTTCCTGCCGTGTGAGCGATGATTTCATGGCCGTTTTCCAGCTCGACCCTGAACGTCGCATTCGGCAGGAGTTCCTTCACGACACCAGGAAATTCGAGCATTTCTTCCTTGGCCATGGTCACTCCTAAATTGGTTTCGAACACATTCCGGGCCTGAGTCCGGAATGTGGGTGTAGATGCGCCGAAACACCGGGCAAATCAAGGGCACGAATCGTGCCGGAGGCGAATGTTACCGGGAATCCCCCTGAAAATCTTCCATGCCAGCTGCGGCCTAGAGGCTCGCGGGCAAGGCGCGCACCGCATAGGCCCCGTCATCCCAGTCGTTGCGCAGATTCGCCTCGCCGTCGCTGCGCCGGTCCTTCAGCAGCTTGAGCGGGGCGTCGGCAATCACCCAGCCGGGCCGGTCCACCGCGCCGATCGCCAGGACACCGTCGGCGGGCAGGCCGCGGTCGGGCGGCGTGTAGATGCCGGCCTGGCCGGTATTGACGTCGACCAGCGGGCAGTAGGTCCTGCCCAGGAGCGTCGCATGGACGGCAACGCACTGGCCTTCGAGCGCGCGGGCCTGGGCAGCGATGCGCAGCCGCCCCTGCCCCGTCGGCGCATCCGTGCACGAGGGAATCAGCAGCACGTCGCACTCGAGCGCACGCACCAGGCGGGGAAATTCGCTGTCATAGCAGATGACGATGCCGATCCGGCCCCAGGGCGTATCGAAGGCGGCCAGGCCGTCGCCGGGCACCATCGCCGTGTTCCTGCGCTCCCACGGGGTCAGCTTGCGCTTGTCGACCGGCTCCATGCGGCCGTCGGGCAGGCAGAACCAGGCGCGGTTGCGCAGCTCGCCGTCCACCCGTTCCGGCGCGGATCCGGTGACGATGGCGATGCCATGCGCACGGGCAAGCTTGGCGAGATAGTCGCGGTAGCCGGTCACCGCATCGGCCGAAGCCTCCAGCCAGTCCTCGTGCTCGGGGCTGCCGACCAGCGCGGGCTCCATTCCGGCATATTCGGGAAACACCGCGATTTCCGCACCGCGCTCCACTGCCTCGCGCACCCAGGTGTCGAGCTTTTCGTGCAGCGCCGCAGTGCTTTTCAGCGCCTCGATCGGATAGGCCGCGGCGGCCAGGCGGATCACAGTTTTTTCAGCCATACCTGCAGCTCCTTTTCCGTCTCTTCCGTCTCGCCGAGATCCTTCCATCGGAACCGTTCGGTGGCGCCCTCCAGCGGGGCATAGCCGCGCTTGCGCCAGAACGGATCGAGCGGCCGGTAGTCCGCAGGCCGCATCGGATGGTCCGCCGGGCGGATCACGCCCGCGAAACAGGACCAGTCGAAACCGGCGGCGCGTGCCTGGTCCTCGCGGTAGTCGAAGAAGCGGTGGCCCAGCCCCTGTCCGCGATATTCCGGCAGCAGCACGGATTCGGCGCAGTAGAAGATGTCCTTCACGGGCGGCGCGCCCTCGGGCCAGCTGCCGCCTTCCTCCGCCGCATGATGCGCGGCCAGCGGCATGCCGGTCGCGGCGCCGACCAGCCGGCCCCCGTCCCAGGCCCCGACCAGAATGGCGTCCGGCGTGCCGCCGTAGCCTGCGAGATAGCGCCGCTCATAGGCCAGGTCGCCGTCATAGAGATAGGGCCAGGCGCGGAACACCTCGATCCTCAGCGCCGCCAGCCCGTCCAATGCGCCGTCCAGCTCCGCCCCGGTCAGGGGCCGCAGCTCGATCATGGGCGGTCCTCGGAGAGCAGCACGCAGACCAGGGTGAAAAGCCGCCGCGCGGTCTCGGGATCGACCTCGGCCTTGCCTTCCAGCCGTTCCTTCAGCTCGCGCGCGCCCTCCCGGTGGATGCCGCGGCGGGCATCGTCCAGCGTCTCGATCTCGCTTGCCCGCGCGGTCTTCACGGCCTCGTAGTAGCTCGCGCAGATCTGGCCGTAATCCTTGACGATCTGCCGCAGCGGGCCGAGCGACAGGTCGAACTGCGCCGCCGGAGAACCGGAGGCGGACAGGTCGAAGCTGAGCCGCGAGCCGGACCTGCCCAGCGTCAGCATGTAGGGACCGGACGGGGCGCCCGGCAGGGCGAAGCTGTTTTCCTCGATCAGGTCGAAGATCGCGACCTGCTGCTCCTGCTGCATTTCCGGCGAGGGTGGAGGCGCCTCGCCCAGATCCAGCTCGATATGCGCTAGCCTGTCGGTCATCATGCCCCCTCGTTCAGATGGTCCAGCCGCGCCCGGACCGACAGCCCGTGCGCCTCGAGGCTTTCCGATTGCGCCAGCGCCTCCGCCGCCGGGCCGATCGCGGCCAGGGCGCCGGGCGTCATCCGCGCCAGCGTGGTGCGCTTGACGAAATCCATCACCGAGAGACCCGACGAGAACCGCGCCGAGCGCGCCGTCGGCAGCACGTGGTTCGGCCCGCCGACATAGTCGCCGATGGCTTCCGGCGTCCAGGCGCCGAGGAAGATCGCGCCGGCATGGCGGATCTTCTGCGACAGCGCTTCGGGATCGTCCACGCAAAGCTCAAGATGCTCGGGCGCAACCCGGTCGGAGAGCTTCGCCGCCTCGTCCAGATCCCGCACGGTGATCACGGCGCCGAAATCGCGCCAGCTGGCGCTTGCGATCGCGCGCCGCTCCAGCGTTTCCAGCCGCTTGTCGACCGCTGCCGCGACGGCGCGGCCAAACTCGGCATCGTCCGTTATCAGGATCGACTGCGCGCTCTCGTCATGCTCGGCCTGGCTCAGCAGGTCGATGGCCAGCCAGTCCGGATCGTTGTCCCTGTCGGCGATCACGAGGATTTCCGACGGCCCGGCGATCATGTCTATGCCGACCTTGCCGAAGACCCGGCGCTTGGCCGCCGCGACGAAAGCGTTGCCCGGCCCGGTGATCTTGTCCACGGCCGCGATGGTCTCGGTGCCGTAGGCCATTGCCGCCACCGCCTGCGCGCCGCCGATGCGGTAGACCGTGTCCACCCCCGACAGCCGCGCGGCCAGCAGGACCAGCGGATTCACCTGCCCGCCGGGCGTCGGCGCGCAGATCACCAGCCGTTCCACCCCGGCGACCGAGGCGGGGATGGCGTTCATCAGCACCGAGGACGGATAGCTTGCCAGCCCGCCCGGCACGTAGAGCCCGGCCGCCTCGACCGGCGTCCAGCGCCAGCCCAGCTCCGCCCCCGAGGAATCGGTCCAGCGCGCGTCTTCGGGCAGCTGGCGTTCGTGGTAGGCGCGGATGCGGGCGGCGGCGAGTTCCAGCGCCTCGCGCTCGGCGGCGGGCACCGATTCACAGGCAGCGTCGATCTCGTCTTTCGAGAAGGCCAGGGTTTCCGGCGTCAGGTCCAGCTTGTCGAATTTCGCGGTCAGCTCGATGACGGCGGCATCGCCGCGGGCACGGACATCGGCGATGATCCCGGCCACGACGGCGTCGACATCGGGACTGTCCTCGCGCTTCGCCGACAGGAGCGCCGCAAAGGCCGCTTCGAAATCACTGTTTTCCGTCGACAGGAACTGTACCATGGCGTCCTCGCTTGGCCTTTGTCTCTAACGGTCCCGGTTAACGGCCACAAGTCCGGGACGGCTGCTCCGTTCGGACTAGTCAGGATGACGCGGCGTCCTGCCCGAAGGCGCGGCATAGGGCCGGGTCACGTCGCTGAGCAGCAGGTCGAGGCATTCCACCTCGAGCCTGAGCGCTCCGTCCCCGGCGAAGGTCAGGACCAGCGCGCCCTGCCCGTCCTCGCCCGGCTCGAATTCCAGCGACAGCAGCGACAGCACCAGATCCGGGTCCTTGCGGTCGACGCCCTGGCTCGACACCTTGCGGACATCGCCCGCGGTCAGGACGCTCTGCACCCGCTCCACCGGACGCCCCGCGCGCTCGGCGGCGGCGCGGTCCTCCCAGCGGAATCGGTTGAGCAGCAGCGAGAACCGGCGGGCCTTCGGCTCCCAGGTCATCTCCGCGGCGGGCAGGACCGCATCCTGCACCAGCGACGAGACGACCTTCAGGTCCTCGCCATCCGCCGCCAGCAAGCGCAGCGGCTGTTCCGCGCCATCCTCGAAGCGGGCATCGGTCATGCCGCCACCCTCTCGATCAGCGCGCCGCAGGCCCCGAGCTTCTCCTCGACCCGCTCGTAGCCGCGGTCGAGATGGTAGACCCGGCTGACCAGCGTCTCGCCCTCGGCGGCCAGCGCCGCGAGGATCAGCGAGACCGAGGCCCGCAGGTCGGTCGCCATCACCGGCGCGCCCTTCAGCCGCTCCACCCCGGTGACGGTCGCGGTATTGCCATGCACGTCGATCTTCGCGCCCATGCGGATCAGCTCGGGCGCATGCATGAAGCGGTTCTCGAAGATCGTCTCTTCCAGCGCGCAGCTGCCCTCGGCCGTGCACATCAATGCCATCATCTGCGCCTGCAGGTCGGTCGGGAAGCCCGGAAAGACCTCGGTGCGCACGTCGACGGCGCGGATCCGCTCGGCCGCGCGCTTGACGCGGATGCCCTCGTTGGTCGGCGTCACGTCGACGCCTGCCTCGTGCAGCTTCTCGACGAAGGAGCCCAGCAGCTCGATCGAGCCGCCGACCAGTTCCACCTCGCCATGGGTGATGACCGGCGCCAGCATGTAGGTGCCCATCTCGATCCGGTCGGCAACGACGCGGTGGGTGGTGCCGTGCAGCCGGTCGACGCCCTCGATCGTCAGGGTCTCGCTGCCTTCGCCCTCGATCTGCGCGCCCATGGCCCGGAGACACTTCACCAGGTCGACGATCTCGGGCTCGCGCGCCGCGTTTTCGAGGATCGTGGTGCCGCGGGCCAGCGTCGCCGCCATCAGGATGTTCTCGGTCGCGCCCACCGAGGCGAACGGCAGACGGTGGCGCGCCCCCTTCAGGCCCTTCGGCGCGGAAGCGTGGACATAGCCGTCCTTCAGCTCCATCTCGGCACCCAGCGCCTGCAGGCCCTCGAGGTGGAAGTTCACCGGCCGCGCACCGATCGCACAGCCGCCCGGCAGCGAGACGACGGCGTGGCCGTGCCGCGCCAGCAGCGGACCCAGCACGTGGAAAGAGGCGCGCATCTTGCGCACGATGTCGTAGTCGGCGCGGTCATTGGCAATCTCGTGCGAGGAGGTGACGATGACGCGCCCTTCGTTCAGCGCCTGCACCTCGGTGCCCAGCGATTCGAGCAGATGCGACATGGTCGCGATGTCCGACAGCCTCGGCACGTTCGTCAGTGTCAGCGGTTCCTCGCTGAGCAGCGTCGCGGGCATCAGCCCGAGACATGCATTTTTCGCACCGGCAATCGGAATGCGCCCGCGCAGCGGGCCGTTGCCCTTGACCAGAATGGCGTCCATTGCTCAGTCCTCGTTCTTTTCCGACGCCTCACGCGCCCGTGCCTGGGCCTTGCGCCGCTGCAGGTTCGCCTTCAGCGCAGCCTTGAGCCGGTCCTCCCTGGTCGGGGGGTCCTGCTTCTCCGTTTCGGGGTCGGTTTTCCTTGTCATGTAGGCGCTCATAAAGGAGTTGCAAAAAACCGTCCAGATTGCGCTTGCATCCCCCCGGCGTTCTGCTTAGAAGCCGCCCCACACCGCCCGGACAGCCCCGGACACGGTGACCGGCGCCGCAGTAGCTCAGTGGTAGAGCGCACCCTTGGTAAGGGTGAGGTCGGGAGTTCAATCCTCCCCTGCGGCACCAGAAAACACCGCCAAATCAAATACTTACGAGACAACCTCCGCAAAACTGGTTGGCGTAGAACGCGCAGTTTCCAGAACAAACGCGGACCATCCCGCACAAGTCGGTACAGATCCCGTACAGGCAATGCGCCCCTGTTCCCGCTTCGTACCAAAGCAAAACCCCGGCGCGCTGGCGGGCGCGACCGGGGCAGATAGCATAGAGCTGCTGTCTTCTCGTACCATCGGCGGGAGGGTCGCGCAATGACGGCGGCTTCCGTGAACCGTTTCGAATGGCTTAAGGCGGCGACTCGCTCCGAGCTGCCGACGCTCTCCAAGGTCGTCGCCACGGCGCTCGCCGTGCAGTTCGCCGACGACCGCACCGGCAAGCTTTGCCCGGCCGTCACCACCATTGCCGAGTTCGTCGGCTCGTCGCTCTCGGCCGTGAAGCGCGCCCTCAAGGCGCTGGTGGAGGGCGGCTGGCTCGGCCGCACCGAGGGGCGCGGGCGGGGCAACCTGACCCGGTACACGCTTCTGGTGCCGGGCAAGGTCGTGCCGTTCCGCAGCTCCAAATCCCGGCGCCGGGAGGCGGACGGAAAAGGGTCCGCATCCGAGCTTTCAACGTCTGAGGCAGGGTCGGAAATGGGTCCGGAACTGATCGAAAAAGAGGTCAAATCCGGTCCTTCCCATATAGAACAATACCAAGAACAAAAGACGCGGCCGCTTGCGCCCCGTCACAAGCCCCGCACGCCGAGGGAACGGCCGGTGCCGCACCAGGCCGTGCTCGTACCGCGAGGCTCGGAGCTGGAGCGGGGCTGGGGCACTTGGCTCGCGAAGAACGGTTGCCGGGCATTCACGACTTCGCGCCGCTCCACGGCACCGGCGATGCCCAGGCGTGGGATCTGCCATGGAAGTTCCCGCCCAGCCCCGAGGACAGCACCAGGACGATGATTGCCAAGCGCTTCATAGCATGGGGGCAGCAGAGACGGCATCACTTTGCCGGGACGGGGAGGCTTTGCGCATGAGGGACGAACTCGAAGGACTCTCTACCCGGGACAGGATCGACGTGGTGCTCGACATGCTCCAGTTCATCGACTGCGGTCAGGAGGCCTCCAACCTGGAATTCGAGATCGGCACGCTGGTCGAAGAGCTGCGCGGCTACCTCGAAGACCTCGACGCCGCCGGGAAGAACTTCTGATGGGCTGGCCCTACAGCACCAGCCGCTGGCAGAAGCTGCGGCGCGCCAAGCTCTCCGCCGAGCCGCTCTGCGAAATCTGCGAGCGCCGCGACCGGATCGAGGCGGCGCAGGACGTGGATCACATCACGCCGGTGCGCCAGGGCGGCGCGCCGTTCCCCGCGCTCGACGGGCTGATGAGCCTCTGTCACCGCTGCCATTCCGAGAAGACGGCGATGCATGACAAGACCGGCGGCAATGCGTTCGGCCGCCGCTTCAAGGGCGCGGATCAGAGCGGCAATCCGATCGATCCCGGCCACGGCAGGTGGGGCGGGGGCGGGGGCGGGTGAAATCACCAGAATGGCGCGCGCAGAAGACCGATGGAGAACATGCGCGCGTACTTAATTTCCACCCGGATCGGCCGGGCAATGGCGCAAAAACAGAGGCTTGAGAGGAAATTCATGGGACTTCGCGGCAAGGGGGCAAAGCCCCGGTTCCAGGTGGTGGAGCATCCGGCACAAGGCTCGCTCTTCGCTGGCGAGGAAACCTTCTCGCCGTTGCGCGCCTCTCTGCCCTGGGAGGCGCCGGGCCTGTCGCGCGTCGAGCGGGTGATCGCCTTCCTCGAAGATCTGCCGATCACCCAAGGCTCGCTGGCAGGGAGCAAGCTGCAGATCCGAGACTGGCAGCGTGACTTCCTGGAGGCGGTCTATGCCGAGAATGCCGACGGCCGCCGCCCGGTACGGACAGCGGTGCTCTCGATGGCGCGGAAGAACGGCAAGACGCAGCTCGTCGCCGGCCTCGCCCTCTGCCACCTGATGGGGCCGGAGGCCGAGCCGCGCGGCGAGGTCTATGCCGCCGCCAACGACAAGGCGCAGTCGGGCAAGACCTTCGCCGAGATGGTCGCGATCCTGGAGGAACACCCGGAGCTGGAGGCGCGGGCGAACGTGGTGCGCTTCTCCAAGCGGATCGAGGTGATGAGCGGCCAGGACCGCGGCTCGGTCTTCGCGGCGCTCTCGGCGGATGCCTCGACCAAGCAGGGGCTCTCGCCGTCCTTCACCGTCAATGACGAGCTGGGGACCGCCCCCAAGCGCGATCTCTACGAGGCGTTGGACACGGCCATGGGCGCGCGGGACAACCCGCTGCTGGTCGTGATCTCGACCCAGGCGGCCAGCGATCACGCGGTCATGTCCGAGCTGATCGACTACGGCCAGAAAGTCGCCGCGGGAGAGGTCTCGGATCCGAGCTTCCACCTGACCTTCTACGGCGCCGGGCCACTTGACGGCCCTTGGGCGGAGGAAACCTGGCGCAAGGCGAACCCGGCGCTTGGCGATTTCCGCAGCCTGGAAGACGTGGCACGGCAGGCGGCCCAGGCGCAGCGGATGCCCGCGGCCGAGCAGGGCTTCCGCAACCTGATCCTGAACCAGCGGGTGGACGCTCATGTGCGCTTCCTGGCCAAGGCAGAATGGGACCGCAACGCGGCGCCGGTGGACTTCGCCGCGCTCGCCGGGCGCAAGGCCTGGGGCGGGCTAGACCTGTCGCAGTCGCGCGACCTGACCGCCTTCGTGCTGGTCTTCCCGCGCGACGACGGGCGGCTCGACGTGCTGCCGCGCTTCTTCCTGCCCGAGCAGGGCATCGCCGAAAGGGCGGAGGCCGACCGGGTGCCCTACGACCTCTGGGCGCGCCAGGGCGTCCTGACGCTGATCCCCGGCGCGGTGATCGACCCGTCTGCGGTGGCGGAAGCGGTGGCCGAGGCCTGCGCGACCTACGACGTGCAGCGCATCGCCTATGACCGCTGGCGGATCGAGGATCTCAAGCGCGAGCTGCTGCGCCAGGGCGCGGAGCCGCCGCTGGAGCCCTTCGGCCAGGGCTTCCGCGACATGGCCCCGGCGGTGGACAAGCTGGAACGTCTGGTGGCCGAGGCGCAGCTCTGCCACGGGGCGAACCCGGTGCTGACCTTCTGCGCCTCGAACGCGGTGGTGGAGATGGATCCGGCGGGGAACCGGAAGCTGGCGAAGAACAAGTCCAGCGGCCGGATCGACGGGCTGGTGGCACTGGCGATGGCACTGGCAGCGGTGGAGCGGGAGGCGGAGGACGTGATGCCGGCGTTTCTGGCGGAGCTGATTGGATGAATAAAAAGAATGCGAGCGGCAACCACATCTGAGGAGGCGCCAGTTTGGAGAATATTTGGCTGCCTAGATCCGATAGTTGCATCTGACATTTTCACTCGCGCAAATTGGCGGTGGAACTCCATCAAGGACGATCTTGCACGGTATGCACCATTGAAGGCGTTTGGGCATTGGAGGTACTAGGCTCAGGACCCATTGATTTCGGCTGGACGGCATGATTCAGCGTTCGAAAACGAGCGGTGACATGTCTGATCTCTTCTGGCTGAGCGACG
>NZ_JAATVU010000117.1 GCF_013184745.1 Mangrovicoccus sp. HB161399 | reverse complement strand
CACGGTCGGCGCGCTGACACCGGCAGCGGCGGCGAGCTGCACGATCGGCACCATGCCGGAGGTCGGGTAGCCCGAGGCCAGGACGTCCGCCACGGCAAGTTCCGCCCGTGCCAGCCGGTTCCGGCAGGCGCGGATCCGCGCCGCAACCGTGCCCCCGGTTCCTGCTTCCGCTTCCGGAGATGCCATGATGCCTGCCGTCCCGATCTGCCGCCGGTTCCGATCCTAGCGGTACCTGGCGCGGGAAGGAAAGCGCGAAGTCCGGGCTGCGGCGGCTTGAAACTCTGCGGTGCAGGTGTTTCAGTTCCGGAACAAACCCGGAGGCCGCCATGCATGACGTGTCGCAGCGCATCGTCGACATCTACGACGAACTGACCCGGTCCGAACGGCGGATGGCCGACACGATCCTGCAGGCCCCGGACCTGGTCGCGGAACTCAGCGCGACCTCGCTGGCGGCGCGGGCGGGGGTGTCGAAGGCGACCGCGGCCCGGTTCTTCCGGCGGCTCGGCTATGCCGGGGCCCGGGTGGCACGGGCGGATGCGCGGCGCTCGATCGACCGCGACGGGCGCGAACCCGAGTGGCGCGCGCGCTTCGGCACGCCGCGGGTCAGCCAGGCCCAGCACCTGACCGCAGAGGTGCAGAACCTGACGCGCACGATCGAGCAGATCCGCTCCGACGACCTGGATTCCGCCATCCGCGCCTTCGCGCTGGCCGAGAAGATCTGGGTGGTGGGCTTCGGCGAGAACTATCCGCTGGCCCATTTCGCCCGTGCGCTGCTGATCCGGGTGAAGCCCGACATCCGGATGATTCCGATCGGCGGCTTCTCGGTGCCGGAGGAATTTGCCTCGATCCGCGCCTCGGACGCGGTGCTGGCGCTCGGGGTGGGACGGCGCACCAAGTCGCTGCGCTCGGTCATGGCCTCCTCGCGCAAGGCCGATGCCCATGTCACCTTCATCACCGACCAGATCGCCCCGGTCTCGGAAGATGCCGCCAGCGTCACGCTGCGCTGCCGGACCAAGGGCGCCGGGGCCTTCGACAGCGTGGTCGCGCCGGTTTCGGTGCTGACCTATTTCTGCTCCTCTCTGGCGCTCAGGATCGGCGAGCCGGCGCTGGCGCGACTCGAATACATCTCGCAGATCCATGCCGAATGGGCCGAGCTTGCCGGCGACGACTTCTGATCGCAACCCTGCCGCCGCAGCGCTGCATATTCGGCCGCTTTGGATCAGGGCTGAAACTTTCAGGATCAGATTTGAAACGTTCTTGACCCATCGGCGGTCCTGCCGCCTCCTGTTCCTGCCGAGACCCGGCCGCAGGCGGCACAAACTGCCAGGGCGGCCCGGCGCCGGTCCACATGACAGGGAGTTACCATATGACCGCCAAACGTCTGCGCCAGCTCGGGCTGGGCGCCGTCCTGGGCTGTGCCGCTGCATCTCCGCTGGCCGCGAAGGACATCGTCTGGGCCCGATACGGCGATATCGACACGCTGGACCCCCACCGGGCCACCTCGACCCTCTCGCTGCAGGTCTGGAGCCTGATCTACGACACGCTGCTGGCCACCGACGCGGCCGGCGCGCCGGTGCCGAACCTGGCGACCAGCTGGGAGGTCAGCGAGGACGGGCTGGACTACACCTTCCATCTCGCCGACGGGGTGATGTGCCATGACGGCACGCCGCTGGACGCCAATGACGTGAAATACACCGTCGACCGCGCCTTCGATGCCGACAACCCCTCGGTGACGCAGGCCAGCTGGGGGCCGATCACCTCGGCCGAGGTCGTCGATCCGCTGACCGTGAAGCTGACATTGTCCTCGCCCTTCGTGGCCATGGTGCCGTTCCTCGCCGACAGCTTCTCGTCGATCCTGTGCGACTCGAACGCGGAGCAGGAGGGCTTCGGCACCACCGTCGCGATCGGCTCGGGGCCGTGGAAACTGGACAGCTGGACCAAGGGCGACAGGATCGTGCTGGAGAAGAACCCGGACTACGTGAACCACGGCAAGCTCGCGGAAAATCCCGGCGCGCCCTACATGGACCGGCTGATCGTCACCACCGTGCCGGAACCGCAGACCCGGCTGGCCGGGCTGAAGACCGGGGCGATCCAGATCGCCGAGCCGCCGCTCGACGACGTGCCCGCGCTGCAGGAGTCGGGCGAGCTGAACATCGTCATCGCCGAGAATACCGGCCAGAACGTGTTCTGGGAATTCGCGCTGCACCGGGCGCCCTTCGATGACGAGCGCGTCCGCGAGGCGGTGGCGCGGGCCACCGATGTCGATACCGCGCTGATGCTGATCTACGGCGACCTGTCGATCCCCGAGCAATGCCCGATCTCGCGCGGCGTCTTCGGCAACGACCAGGACTTCTGCGCCGGGCACCGCGCGCAGTACGATCCCGAGAAGGCCAAGGCATTGCTTGCGGAGGCCGGGGGCTGGGGTCCGGACAATCCGCTGGAGGTGAACATGCTGGTCTGGACCGGCGGCAAGCGCGACCGGCTGGCCGAGGTGTTCCAGGCGCAGCTGGCCGAGGTCGGCATCAAGGCCAATATCCAGATGATGGATATCGGCACGATGAATGCCCGCGTGCGGCAGGAGAACGAGACGCCCGAGGGGATCGGCTCGATGGATATGATGACCTGGTCCTGGTACGATCCGGACATCCTCTATGCGCTCTGGCACTCGCCCGGCGCCTATCGCGGCTATACCTCGCCCGAGCTCGACGCGATGCTGGAGAAGACCCGCGTGCTGGCCGATCCGGCGGAGCGCAAGGGCGCGGTCGAGGACGTGATGGCCTACCTTCTGGACAAGTCGATCCACGTGCCGCTCTACACGCCGGGCTGGGAATGGGTCTTTGCCGTGCGGCCGGAGGTCGAGGGCTTCCATGTCGCGCCCTTCGTCTATCCGATCTTCAACGACGTGAAGTTCTGATCCCCCGCTGATCCGGCGGCGCGGCCTCCGGGCCGTGCCTGCCGGAAGGAAGGACCGCCCGATGCTCTCCTACCTGTCGAAGCGCCTCGCCATGGGGCTCGCCACGATCCTCATCGCCACCGTCGCGGTGACGCTGCTGATCCACCTGGTGCCGGGCGATCCGGTGCAGATCATGTACGCCCAGAGCCAGGGCACCACGCCCGAGCAGCTGGAGGAGATTCGCGCCCGGCTCGGCCTCGACCAGCCGATCATCGTCCAGTACGTCCAGTATCTCGGGCGGCTCCTGCAGGGCGACATGGGCGTGACGATCCGCGGCCAGCAGCCGGTGGCGGACCTCCTGATGGCGCGCCTGCCGAACACGCTGCTGCTGGCCTTCTCGGCGATGGCCATCGCCGTCGCCATCGGCCTGCCGGCAGGGTTCTGGGCGGCCTACAAGCGCGGCACCTGGGTGGACAGCGCAGTGATGATGACCGCCATCGCAGGGGTGTCCATCCCGCATTTCTGGCTGGGGCTGGTGCTGATGTTCTGGTTCGCCGTCGATCTGGGCTGGCTGCCGGTCGCGGGCGGCGGGCCGCTGGCCCTGGTGCTGCCCGCCATGACGCTGGGCCTGTCGAACGCCGCCATCGTCGCGCGGATGACCCGGTCGAGCATGATCGACGTGATGGAGCAGGATTTCGTCCGCACCGCCAATGCCAAGGGCCTGCCCAAGGCGGTTGTCCAGTCGCGCCACGTGCTGCGCTCGGGGCTGATCCCGGTCGTCACCATGATGGGGCTGCAATTCACTTACATGATGGGCGGCGCCATCGTGGTCGAGAACATCTTCGCCTGGAACGGCATCGGGCGGCTGGCGATCGAGGCGATCTTCCAGCGCGACTATCCGGTGATCCAGGGGTTCATCCTGGTCTTCGCCACGACCGTCGTCGTCGTGATGTTCCTGCTCGACCTCGTCTACGCGCTGCTCGACCCGAGAATCCGGAGAAGCTGATGGCCGATATCGCCCGGACCGCCCCGCCAGAGACCCGCCGCAAGGCGCGCCCGCTCTGGCTGCGCATCCTCCGCAATCCCGGCGGCGCCATCGGCGCGGCTCTCGTCCTGGCGCTGGTCCTCTCGGCGCTGTCGGCGCCCTGGCTGGCGCCGTTCGATCCCACCAAGATGGCCGCGGGCCGCCCGCTGACCGCGCCCGGGGCGGCGCATCTGCTGGGCACCGACGAACTGGGCCGCGACGTGCTGTCCCGCATCCTCTTCGGCGCCCGGCTGACGCTGCAGATCGGCGCCATCGCGGTCGGCATCTCGCTGGTGCTGGGCCTCGTCACCGGGCTGTCGGCGGCACATTTCGGCGGCTGGCCCGAACGCATCCTGATGCGCGCGACCGACGTGCTGTTCTCCTTCACGGAGACGCTGATCGCGCTGGCCTTCGTCGCCGTTCTGGGGCCGTCTCTGACCAATGCCATGGTCGCGGTCGGCGTGGCCGCCGTGCCCTTCTATGCCCGCACCGCCTATGCCACGGCGCTCGGCGAAGTGGCGAAGCCCTATTACGAGGGCGCCATCGCGGCGGGTGCGGGCCACATGCGGCTGATCCTGCGGCACCTGCTGCCGAACGTGCTGCCGACGATGATCGTGGTGGCGACGCTGGGACTGTCGAACGCGATCCTCGCGGCCGCCGCGCTCGGCTTCCTCGGCCTCGGCGCCCAGCCGCCGCAGCCTGAATGGGGCTACATGCTGTCCGCCGGGCGGGACTTCATGAACCGCGCGCCCTGGCTGATGCTCTATCCCGGCCTCGCCATCGCGCTGACCGTCTTCGCCTTCAACATCCTCGGGGACGCCCTGCGCGAAGCCCTCGACCCCAGATCGGAGGGCCGCTGATGCCGCTTCTCGACGTGACCGGCCTGACCATCGCCTTCGGCGCGCTGCCCGTGGTCGAAGGGCTCGACCTGTCCATTGCCAAGGGCGAGACCCTGGCCCTTGTCGGCGAGAGCGGCTCGGGCAAGTCGGTCAGCGCGCTGTCGCTGATGGGGCTGCTGCCGCGCGGCGCCAGGCGGACGGGAGGACGCATTCTGCTCGGCGGCACCGACATCACGGACTGCGGCGATGCCGGAATGCGGTCCCTGCGCGGGCCGCGCATGGGCATGATCTTCCAGGAGCCGATGACCAGCCTCACCCCGGTCCTGACCATCGGCCGCCAGATGACCGAGGCGCTGGCCGTGCACAAGGGCATGAGCGGCGCCGCGGCGCGCGCCCGGGCGGTGGAGATGCTCGATGCCGCGGGCATCCCGCAGCCCGCGGCGCGGATGGCGCAGTATCCGCATGAATTTTCGGGCGGCATGCGCCAGCGGGTGATGATCGCCATGACGCTGGCGCTGGAGCCGGAACTGCTGATCGCGGACGAGCCGACCACCGCGCTAGACGTGACCGTGCAGGCGCAGATCCTCGAGCTGATGCGGCGGCTGGCAAGGGAGACCGGGACCAGCCTGCTGCTGATCACCCATGACATGGGCGTGGTCGCCGAGATGGCCGACCGTGTCGCGGTGATGCGGCGCGGCCATCTGGTGGAAACCGGCACCGCGCGGGACATCTTCTCGGCGCCCGCGCAGGGCTATACCCGCGACCTGCTGGCTGCGGTGCCGCGGATGGACGGGCCGCTGCGGCGCGATCCGCCCCCCGCCGCGGACCGCCCGGCGCTGGCCTTCCGCGGCATCGGCCGCAGCTTCGGCGCGCGGGGCTTCCTGTCGCGCAGCGCCGGGCACCGGGCGCTCGACGGCATCGACCTTGCGGTCGCGCCGGGCGAGACGCTGGCGCTGGTCGGCGAGAGCGGCTCGGGCAAGTCGACCTTGGGACGGATCGGCGCGCGGCTCGACCTGTCGCACGAGGGCAGCGTCCAAGTGGCGGGCGAGGACATCACCGCCCTGCGCGGCGCTGCGCTGCGCAAGGCGCGGTCGCGCGTGCAGATGGTGTTCCAGGACCCGTTTGCCAGCCTCGACCCGCGCTTCGCCGCCGGGGACACGCTGGCCGAGCCGCTGGCGATCCATCGCGGGCTGTCGGGCAGGGCGCTGCGTGCCGAGGCCGGGCGGCTGATGGAGCGGGTCGGCCTGTCGGCCTCCATGCTGGACCGGCTGCCGCATGAATTCTCCGGCGGGCAGCGCCAGCGCATCGCGATCGCCCGCGCGCTGGCGCCGGAGCCGCAGGTGGTGATCGCCGACGAGCCGACCTCGGCGCTGGACGTTTCGGTGCAGGCCTCGATCCTCGACCTGCTGCTCGGGCTGCAGAGGGACACGGGGCTGGCCTTCCTCTTCATCACCCATGACCTCGCGGTGGTCCGGCGGATCGCCCATCGCGTCGCGGTGCTGCGCGGCGGGAGGCTGATGGAGCTGGGCCCCGCCGCGGAGGTCATGGACCGGCCCCGGCATCCCTACACGCAGGCGCTGATCGCCGCCGCGCCGGTGCCCGATCCCCGCGCGGCGCGGCAGGCGCCGGTGCCGCCCGGGCCGGCGGCCCTTGCCGGGCCGCTGCGCGAGGTCGGCTCCGGCCACTGGGTGGCGGGATGACGATCGGCATTGCCGCTTCGGGGCCCGGCGCCGGCCGGGCGATCCTCGGCGCGCTGGCCCGGGCAGAGGCCGTCGGCACCGGCGCGATCGGCGGCTTCGCCAGCTTTGCCTGCATCGGTCCGCAAGGACTCTGGCGCTGCGGCATCCAGCGCGGCGGCGCGCGCGCGCTGCTCGCGCGCGGCCTGCCGGAGGAGGCGCTGGAGGCCCCGCGCGCGGTGCTGATGTCGAGCGGTCCGGACCGGCCGGAGCCGCTGGCGCAATTCACCCCGGGCGATGCCGCGGCCGGGCTGGTCACGGGGCACCGCTTCCCGAACCTGCGCGGCGGCGCGGGGTCCAGCCCGGCGGAGGCTGCGCTGGAGGCGATGCGGGCGGGGATCGGCCCGGCAGAGGCGGCGGAGCTGGCGGCGGCGGCGGATCCGGATGCGGATGCCGGGATCGTCTGCCTCGGCCTCGACGGCCGGATCGGCATGGCGAATGCCCGCCATGTCGCCGCCTTCCCGGGCCTCGGCCAGGCGCTGCAGGCGCAGGGCGGCGCGCGGGCGGGAGTGCTGTGCAACGGCATCGCGCATGGCGCGCTGCTGGCGCCGCTGATCGCCGAGATGGCGCTGGCCGCGCTCGTTCCGCCGCAGGTCGCGGGCACGGTCCTGCTGCAGCGCGGCCTGCCGGTCCTGCGCGGCAGCTGGTCCGAGCTGCGGCTCGGCCCGCAGATGCAGCCCGAGGCGCTGGTCCTCTCCGCCTCGCTGCCCTCCGGCGGGCGCTGGAGCGCTGGCTACGGTCCGCAGGCGCGGCTGACGCGGGATGGCCTGACTGTGGGGCGGCTGCTGGACGAGCCGTTCCTGACCGGCGAGGACGGCCGGGTCGAGAGCTTCGACGGCAGGGAGTGCCTGCCGGTCCGATACGTCGCGCCCGATCCCGCCTGAGCCGGGGCCCGGCCGTCCGGCAGCGGGGGGCATGGCCTGGGCTGCCGGACCCGCTGCCGGGAGGCGCGAGGCAACCGCTCCGTCTTCCGGGACCTTCAACGGCGGCGCCCGGAACTTGCCGCGTGCCCGGACCGCAACTCGGGCATCCGGGCGGGGAGGTGTCCTGCCGTGGGAGGCGCCTGCGATGCCCGCGGGCAGGTTCTGCACGGGAGCGGCACCGGAGGGCATGGGATTTCCCGCCCGTCCCGGCTGCCATGCGGCCGGGGGCCGAGCAGTCGCATGGCTGCCCCGGCATCCGTTCCCCGGCAGGCGTTCGACGGGGCCGGCCGCGGGGCAGGCGGCCTGCCAGGGTCGAGGGCGTTTCCGGCTGCGGCCGACCGCACCGGGCCAGGCGGGACATATGGGCAGGGCGGGCATCCAGTGCGTACCGGGGGTCCGGACGGCGGAGCTCCGCGATGGCCGGGCAGGGAGGCGCAGGCAAACCGCCCGCGGACTCCGGGCGCGTTGCGGATATCGCCGCCCGCCCGGGTCGCCGCCGCCGGAGGCGATGGTCCGGCATATGGGGGCTGCGGGAGGCATTGCCGCTTTCCGCGGCAAAGCGCTCCGTGCGCGCACGGCGGCAGTCCGGGCAGGAGCCGGGCGGCGTTCGGCCTATGGCTTGCATCCGGGCAGTTGCGGGCGAAGCCGCGCCAGAGCGCGCGGTTTTTGTGCATCTGCAGCACATGTTTCCGTTATTTCCGGAATATGTCGCCCCGCTGAACCGTCTGCAGGCTTAGGCTGGAGCCGTCCGTTCAAAACCCGGAGGGTCCATGGCACCTGGCGGCTTCAACATCTTCTCCTTCACCGGGAAGATGAAAATCCTTCACCTGACCTGGTTCGCGTTCTTCCTGACCTTCGTCGTGTGGTTCAACCTCGCGCCGATGCTCGGGGCGATCCAGGCGAGCCTCGGGCTGACCAGGCCCCAGGTCACCACGCTCCTCATCCTCAACGTCGCGCTGACCATCCCGGCGCGGATCATCATCGGCATCCTGACCGACCTCTACGGGCCGCGGCGGGTCTATTCCGGCCTGCTGATCGTGGCCTCGATCCCCTGCTTCGTCTTCGCGGTGGCCGACAGCTTCACCCAGCTGGCGCTGGCGCGCTTCGCGCTCGGGCTGATCGGGGCGGGCTTCGTCATCGGCATCCGCATGGTCTCGGAATGGTTCCCGGCGCACGAGCTCGGCACCGCCGAGGGGATATATGGCGGCTGGGGCAATTTCGGCTCGGCCGCCGCCGCCTTCTGCCTGCCGACCGTCGCGCTGATGTTCGGCGGCGAGGATGGCTGGCGTTGGGCAATCGGGCTCACGGGCGCGATGGCGCTGGTCTACGGCTTCATCTACTACGCCACGGTGCAGGACGTGCCGAAGGGGTCGAAATACTTCCGCCCGAAGAACGCCACGGCAATGGAGGTCACCTCGAAGGGCGACCTCTGGTTCCTGCTGGTGATGAAGGTGCCGCTCTACATCGCGCTCGGCGCGCTGGCCTGGCGGCTGAAGAACGTGGGCATCTTCAACCCGGCCACGCAATACGCGGTCTGGTTCGGTCTGCTGCTGCTCTACGTCTATGACTGCATGCTGGCCGTGCGGGCCAACCGCAAGGTGTTCACCGAGACCGTCCCGGAATTCCAGCGCTACAAGTTCAAGCAGGTGGCGATCCTCAACATCCTCTATTTTGCCACCTTCGGCTCGGAACTGGCGGTGGTGTCGATGCTGCCGCTGTTCTTCACGGACACGTTCGGCCTGTCGCCGGTGGTCGCGGGGATGGTCGCCTCGGCCTATGCCTTCATGAACCTGATGTCGCGCCCGGGCGGCGGGATGATCTCGGACCGGTTCGGACGCAAGCCGACGCTCTTGATCCTGACCGCCGGTCTGGCGGTGGGCTATGCCGCGATGGGCATCATCGGAAGCACCTGGCCGGTCTGGCTGGCGGTGGTCGTGGCGATGGCCTGTTCCTTCTTCGTGCAGGCGGGCGAAGGCGCGGTCTTTGCCGTGGTGCCGCTGATCAAGCGCAGCCTGACCGGGCAGATCGCCGGCATGACCGGCGCCTACGGCAATGTCGGCGCGGTGATCTACCTGATCATCTTTTCGGTGGTGGACGCCTCGACCTTCTTCTTCGTGATTGCCGGCACGGCCGTTCTCGGCTTCGTCGCGCTGCTCTTCCTCGAGGAACCCGAAGGCGAAATCGCGGAGATTGACGAGGACGGCAACGTCACGATGATCAACGTGAGCCGCGCACACTGAACGCGGCCGACCGGCACGGCAGGCGCGTAACGCGGGCCTGCCGGGAAAGGCGAGGATGGCGGGCAGAGGCGACCACACCACCGTCCCGGGACAGTTCCCGGCACAGGGGCTGCGTGCCGTGCTCGGCGGGTGGTCCGGGGCGGGCACCAAGCCGCGCAACGACGACGCGATCTCGGGGCGCATCCCGGAAACCGCCTACGAGATGCAGGTGAAGGGCGCCATCGCCTGCATCGCCGACGGCATCTCGACCGGGCTCAATTCCGACAAGGCGGCGCAGATCTCGGTGGTGCAGTTCGCCCGGGACTACTACTCGGCCCCGGAAAGCTGGCCGGTGCGGGACTGCGCCGGGCGGCTCCTGAACTCGCTCAATTCCTGGCTCCACGCCCAGAACCGCAGCGGCTCGCCCGATGCCGAGGGCATGGTGACGACCTTCACCGCCGCCATCGCCCGCTCGACCACGCTGCACATCGTACATATCGGCGACACGCGCTGCCAGCGGCTGCGCGCCGGGCGGCTGGTGCCCTTGACCGAGGACCATTCGGCGCGCTTCATGGGCGGATCGGAGTCCCTGACCCGCGCGCTCGGCGCGGAAGCCGACATCCGCGTGGACTATGCGCAGGAGACGATGGCCGAGGGCGACCTGTACATCCTGACCACTGACGGGGTGCATGACACGCTGGGCGAGGCCGGCATGCGCGACCGGCTGGCCGGCCTGCCGCAGGAGAGCCGCGAGGATCTGGAGGCGGCCTCGCGCGCGCTCTGCCAGGCGGCGCTGGAGGCCGGAAGCAGCGACAATGTCAGCTGCATGCTGCTGAAGATCCTCGCGCTGCCCTCGGAGACCCTGCCCGAGGCGCATCGCCGCCTGACCGCGCAGGTGATCCCGCCGGCGATGAAGCCCGGCAACCGCATCGATGGCTGGGAGGTGCTGGAGGTGATGCATTCCTCCACCCGCAGCAATGTCTACCTAGTGCGCCGCGCGGGCGAGGACGGCCGCTTCGTCCTGAAGGCGCCGTCGCAGAATTTCGCGGAGAACCTGCAATATCTCGAAGGTTTCACGCTGGAGCAATGGGTCGGACGGCGGATAACGAACAGCCAGGTGATGAAGATCCGCCCGCACGAAGACAGCCGGTTCCTCTACTACATTGCCGATTTCGTCGAGGGAGAGACCCTGCGCGACTGGATGAAGGCGCATCCCAAGCCCTCCATCGCCGAAATCATTCCGGTGCTGGCCTCGCTGATCTCGGCGGTGCGCGTATTCCACCGGCTCGGCATGGTGCACCGCGACCTCAAGCCCGAGAATGTCATCATCGCGGAGGACGGCACCGCGAAGATCATCGATTTCGGCTCGGTGCAGGTGTCGGGCTTCCGCGACCTCGAGCGCGGCGACAAGGAGGAGCTGCCCGAGGGTTCGCTGAACTACATCGCCCCCGAGGTGCTGACCGGACAGGGGGCGCAGCCCTTGTCGGACCTGTTCTCCGTCGCCGCGATCACCTGGGAGATGCTGGCGGGCCGGGTGCCCTTCGACCTGGAGGAGCGCACGGCGCTGCCGTCGCGGCCCGCAGACTGGGCGGCGGGGGATTTCGCCGCGCTGCGCCCCGACCTGCCGCCCGCCACCGGCGAGGTCCTGTCCCGCGCGCTGGCCTTCAGCCCGAAGGACCGCCCCGAGGTGATGTCGGAATTCCTGGGTGAGATGCGCAAGCTGCAGGGCAGGGCGGGGACGAGGCCGGTCTTCGTGCCGCTGCTGCAGCGCGGCTCCCGCGGCTTCTGGCGCGGCTGGGCGCTGGCCGCGACGGCGGTTGCCGCGGCGCTGGCAGTCGCGCTGGTCGCCCTCCTGCCGTGACCGGGCAGGCCGGGACAGGCAGGCGCCGCCCTGGGGCCCTGCCCGCCCGGGCGGTCAGGCGGCGCTCCTGGCGGCTATTGCTTTTGTGTCGAGCATGAGGCGTCCGTCCTCGATCCTGACCGGGTAGGTGCGGACGACCTCGGTGTC
>NZ_JAATVU010000116.1 GCF_013184745.1 Mangrovicoccus sp. HB161399 | reverse complement strand
GAAGTGGAAGGCGGATCAGAAAACGATCCGCGGGATCGTTTTCCCGCCGGACAGTCGAGAACGGCCGAAACCTTCCATCTGAGTCCCCCCCCCTTGAGCCCGCTGCCTGCTGATGGGCGCGGATCACCATTCGGCGCTGCGCTCGGACCAGTGGCGCTTGCGCCTCATTATCGATCATCTGCACACGAGCGGGCACGAGATCGCTGTCGTTGAGAAACAAGAGGATGGTCTCCCATAGTCCGGCCTGGGTCCAACGTCGGACCTGGCGGTAGACGGACCCCCTTTTCCGAACTCTCCGTGCAGGTCGCGCCATGGGGCACCGGTCCGTGCAATCCAGAACAAGCCATCCAGAACCAGGCGATGGTTGACAGGTTTGCGGCCGTTCGGAGCACGGACGGCAGTGATGAAATGCTCGAAGAACCGCCATTCCTCGTTGGTCATCAGATTCCGCGCCAAGGTCACCTCCGTCGCAACGGCGATCTTGAATCACGGAGGCGACCGGCTGTGAATCCCTTTTGTCAACAGAGCCTAGTCAGAGTCCGGTTTGCGCTTTCGGACGTTCGTGCCTCCCTAGCAGAAGTGTGGTGTGTCCGCTCTGCCGACCTCGGATCGCTGGAAATCCGGCGCCGAGGCCCGAGCGGCCGCTTCGGTGAAGCCAAGCAGCAGCGCCCACCCGGACAGCGAATGTCCGTTCAGTGCGCGAAGGGTGAATTCGGCAGCGGGAAGATGCTGCGGAGAAGGACGAACGGCCGTTCTCCGACGCGCCGCATGGCAGCAGCGCCGGGCCAAGAGTGACCGGATTGGGGACAAGGGGCGAGACCCTGCGCGAGGGGCCCTGTTTCAGGTCGACGGCTTTCCGCGCTCTCCGCCCGCGACGCACGGAAAAACGAGCCGCGCAGCTGGCCGAATTCGGAAAGCCGCTGCGGAACCTGGCGCCGGGCCCTGTACCGCCACCGGGCGATGCTGCCTTGCCGTTGCAATCCGCCGCCAATCCAGGCCTTCGAAAAGCGCCTCGAACTGGGTGCGCGAGAGCTGAACGGTCCCGTTCCGGACGCCCGGCCAGACGAAGCCGCGGCCCTCGATCCGCTTGTGGATCACCACCATGCCGGTGCCGTCCCAGACGATCATCTTCAGCGTGTCCGCGCGTTTCGATCGGAAAATGAACACCGCGCCGTTGAACGGGTCCAGCTCGAGCTCGGTCATGACATGGCCGGCCAGCCCGTCCATTCCCTTCCGGAATGAGGCACCGTGGCGCCATCGGTCCGAGGCCGGTGCCGAATGACGGGCTCGGTGGCGAGATAGATTTTCAGTCCGTTCAGCGGCAGCATCAGGCTGCCCTCAGGGCGCGGAGGACCTTAGACAGGGTGCCCTCGTCGAGATCCGCAGGCAACTCTATCCGGACGTCCCTGATCGAAATGCAAATGGTGCAAGCCGGTGCGCAAGCCTTCTCAACCTCGCGCGCGGCGCCCGCGCAGGCGCCCGGTCATCCTCGACGACGACCTCGGCAAATCCCGCCGCCGGGCTCCTTGCCGGGGCGCGACGCAGGCGGTCTTCCTTGAGCCATTCGCGGACCAGGCGGTCATTGGCGCCGATTTCGCGCGCAAGCTCGGCGGGCGGCCGGTTTTCCTCCAGCATTCTCCGGACGGCTTCGCGCTTGAGCTCCGGCGGCCGGACATTTCAGCCGCCCTTGCTGCGCATCACCCGGAATCCCCAGACAGTTCTGCTCATGCTCGCCGCATCCTGTTCCGCGTTTCGGGCCGGGCAGGCTGGCGCCACCGAATGGCGGCCGGCACACGGCGCCCGGGTCACGCAGGATTTTAAACCGAATTCCCATGCATCCAATCGCGTTTCGGGGGGTCCGATGCACCGCTTACGGCAGAACTGGATGGCACTCGTCGGGCAGGGCTCCGCCCGTTCGGCCCTCAAATCCTGTGCCGGAGGGTTTGCCGCTGGCGCGGACCGGCCCGAACTCCCCCGGACCGTCTGCTGATCCTCCCCATTCCGAAAGGACCGGCGGACGCCCGGGATTGCCTGCCTTCGGCGCGCGCCAGGCCACGTCCCTGTCCAGCCAGACCAGGAGCGAGCCGCGCCGCCTAAGCGCGTCCGCCATTGTGCTCGAACCAATGGCGCATCAATGGCTCGCTGCAGGATTTCCAGTTGGCCGTGCGGTGCCGGGCAGGTTCCGGCTTCGCCATGCCAAGCTCTTGACCCGCCGGATCCACGCCGTGAATCCCGGAAGCCGACGAGTTCCGCAACAACGCCCATGAGACCGCAAGTGTCGCGGGCCGGGAGAAAGCGGCGACAGGTCGGATCGCCATCCGGTGCCGGATTGCAGGACCGGCCGGAGCGGCGGATCCGCGGTTTCTGCAGCCCCAGCCTCACCTCTTGCCACGCCTGGCAGCATGCATCGTCTGCACCGCGGGGCGGCAAGGCAAGGGACGGTGCGCCGCCAGCCACGGGAGACGCCAACCGGCAGCGCAACCTTGCCGCCAGCAGCTGCGGCACGGGCAAAGCCTGCCGGATCCGGGGCCCGGACAGTCCGGCGCGCAGTCGCCCGATCTGCAGCCCCGGCCCGGACGGAGCCCGAAGCGCGCCCGGAGGAACCCGCCCCGGACGCAGCGGCACCGGCCTCAGCCGATCAGGAAGTCGTCGGCGGACAGGCTGGACAGCCCTTCGAAAAGCGCCACCAGCTCGGCATCGGCCGCCTCCCCCGTGCCGTCGGCATCGAACCAGAGCCGTCCGGTCGCGGTCTCGAAGATGAATTGCGGCCCTGCTGCGGTCGGCACCGGACCCGCGGCAGAGATCAGGTCGAGTTCCCCGATGCCGCCGATGCCGAAGGCCGCGCCCGCCAGCACGATGCGGTCCTGGCCGGAGACGAAATCCTCGACGACATCGCCCGAACCGGTCGCGCCGTAGCCGAAGACGAACCAGTCCGCTCCGGCGCCGCCGCGCATCTGGTCCGCGCCCGCGCCGCCCTCCAGCGTGTCGTTGCCGCCGCGGCCGTCGAGATAGTCGCCGCCGCCACTGCCGTAGAGGAACTCGCCGGCCCCCGATCCGCGGATGTCGTCGTCGAGATAGCTGCCGCGCACGCCCTCCACCGAAACCAGCGTCAGGCCGCGGGCCAGCCCGTCATTGGCGCTGCTGTCGGCAAGGTCCACCACCGCGGAATTCGAGGAATAGAACGCGAAGGACAGCCAGTCGAAGCCGCCGCCGCCGTCGAACAGGTCGGTGCCTGCGCCGTCGCTGCGCACCAGCTCGTCCGCGCCGTTGCCGCCGAAGAGCCGGTCGTTGCCGCTGCCGTCCTCCAGCCGGTCGGCGCCGCGGCCGCCATATAGCCAGTCATTGCCCGAGCCGCCGTCTAGCTCGTCCGTGCCGTCCCCGCCCGACAGCGTGTCGTTGCCGCCGTTGCCCGCAAGGATGTCGTCGAGCGCGCCGCCGGTGACCCGGTCGCCGCCCGCGCTGCCGTCGAAGGCGAGCTGCTCGATGCCCCGGAAGGAGGTGCCGTCGTTCACCTGCACCTCGCCCGCCGCCAGGACGAAATCCGCCGCCGCATAGGTGCCGGACAGGTCGACATATACCCGGTCGACGCCATAGCCGCCAATGGCGCGGTCGAGATTGCCGATATAGAGCTCGTCCCGGCCCAGGCCGCCGCTGAGGATGTCGGCCCCGCCGTCGCCGCTGCCGTAGAGCCCGTAGCTGCGCAGCGTGTCGCTGCCGGCGCCGCCATGCAGCTTGTCGGCACCGCCGCCGCCCTCGAGCAGGTCGTTGCCGCCGTCTCCGGACAGCCGGTCGTCACCCTCGTCGCCGCTGAGCACGTCGTCGCCCGCACCGCCGGACAGGGTGTCGTTGCCGCCGCCGCCGTAGAGCGCGTCGTTGCCGCCCTTGCCGGAAAGCTGGTCGCGGCCCAGCCCGCCGTCGAAGAAGTCGTCGCGGCCGCCGCCGGTCAGGCTGTCATTCCCGGACCCCGCGCGGATGGCGATCTCCTCGACATTGTCGACCGTGGCGTTGCCGCCCGACAGCACCGCATGGGCGGCCAGCACGAAGCCCAGATCCGCGGTCGCACCGCTGCGGTCGAGCGCGGCGCGGTCGATGCCGCTGCCGCCATCGATTCGCCAGTAGCGCAGCACCTGTCCCGGAGCGCCGGCGTTCCAGTTCAGTTCGATCCGGTCGTCGCCGCCGCCGGCATCGACGGAATTTCTTCCGTTCCCGCCGTAGATCGCATCGTCGCCGCCGCCCGCCTGGATCCGGTTGTTGCCCTCGCCCGCGGAGAGCAGGTCATTGCCCGCGGAGCCGGTGAGCACGTCGTCGCCCTTGCCGCTGTCGAAGTCCACCGCCGAAGCGGCGGAGCCGTCGAGCGTGTCGTTGCCGTCGGCGGTGACGATGCGGAACTCCTCGGCATCGAGGATCACCGTGCCGTCGGACAGGTCGGAGCGGACGGCGCCTGCCGCGAAGGCGAAGTCGGTGCCCTCCGCCTTGGAACGGTCGATCGAGACATGGTCATGGCCCTCCCCGGCCTCGATCCGGTCGGCGACGGTGTCCCGGGTATAGATCCGGTCGTCGCCTGCCCCGGCCAGAATCGTGTCGCGCCCGCTGCCGCTGTAGCCGTCATCGGCGAAGATCTCGTCGTCGCCGTCGCCCGCGGCGATGTGGTCGTTGCCGTCGCCGCCGTAGATCGTGTCGTTGCCGCCGCCCGCCGCGATGGTGTCATGGCCGCGCCCGGCATCGATCCAGTCCTCGCCGTCCAGCGTGACGATCCGGTTGCCGAATACGTCCCAGTATTCCGCCTCGATGCTGTAGGCCTCGATGCCGGTGACGGTCGTGCCGTCCTCGAGCGTGTTGACCAGAGCGGCCGAGAGGGCGGCAAAATTTCCCTGCAGCCCGTCGATCACCAGGCGGTCGATGCCCGCGCCGCCGTCGATGCGGTCGCCGCCTTCGCCTCCGTATACGGTGATCCGGTCGTCGCCCGCGCCGCCCCAGACCGTGTCAGCCCCCTCGCCGCCGTCGATCAGGTCATTGCCGTCGCCGCCGTCCATCCGGTCGCCGCCCTCGTCGCCCCGCAGGTCATCGTCGCCCGCCCCGCCCGAGACGCTGTCCGCCCCGGTGCCGGCATTGACGGTGTCGTTGCCGTCGCCGCCAGTCACGGTGTCGTCGCCCGACTCGCCGTAGCTGCCGATCCAGTCGTCGCCGTCGCCGCCGTCGATGCGGTCGTTGCCGTCGCCGCCGCTCATGTAGTCCTGGCCCGCGCCGCCCAGCAGGGTGTCGTTGCCGCCGTCGCCATGCAGCGTGTCGTTGCCGCCGCCGCCCTCCACCCGGTCGTTGCCGTCGCCTCCTTCCAGCGTGTCGCGCCCGCCGTCGCCGTACAGGCTGTCGGCTCCGGCACCGCCGGACAGCTGGTCATCTCCGCCGCGGCCGCGCAGGAGATCGCTGCCGCCCTCGCCGTCGAAGCGGTCGGCCCAATGCGATCCGGTCAGCTGGTCTGCGAAACGGGTGGCGCGGACGTCGAAGCGCTCCACGCTGAGCAGGCTCAGCCCGCCGAACATCACCTTCAGCGTGATCGTGTCGGGCGCGGTGAAGGCAAGCGCCGCGGCATCCGCGGTGAAGTCGAGCCGGACCATGTCGAAGCCGGTGCCGCCGTCGATCACGTCCCCCGCCGCCAGGATGTCGGCACGGGTATAGGCGCCGCGGGCGTCGTAGGGGCTGTAGTAGCCGTCGGAATAGCCCGCGAAGGTGTCGTCGCCGAGGCCGCCGATCATGGTGTCACGCTCGGTGTCCCCGGCAATGCCGTAGACGGCATTGGCGCCGTAGAGGACATCCGCTCCAGACCCGCCGGCCAGATAGTCGCGGCCATCGCCCCCGGCCAGGACATCGTCGCGGAACCCAGCCTCGATCCGGTCGGCGCCGAACTCGCCGTAGAGGCTGTCATTGCCGAAGCCGCCGCGGATCGTGTCGTTGCCGGAGCGGCCCTCGATCTGGTCGTAGTCGTCGCTGCCTTCCAGGAGGTCCGCAGAATATGTGCCGTAGATATAGGTCATCTCTCAAATTCCCTTGGCTGGATGACAATGCGGGGCCGGCCCGCCGGAACGCTCCGGCGGATCGGCCGACTGCCTGCAGTCGCGGGCCGCTATTGCGGCATTGCCACCGTGAAATAGGGGGCGGCGGCATCCTCGCCCGAGGCGGCGGGCGGCGGCACCTGGCCGGGCACGGGCGGCTGGGCGCGCAGGAAGGCGATCAGCGCGCCAAGGTCGTCCGGCTCCATCCCGGCATAGCCCCGCCAGGGCATGACCGGCGCCAGCTCGCGCCCGTCGGGCCGGACGCCGGTTGTCAGGGCCGCCGCGATCTCCGCGTCGCTCCAGCTGCCGAGGCCAGTCTCGTCCGGCGTCAGGTTCGGCGGCCAGACGATGCCGAAACCGGGGACCTCGAAGCCGAAGGTGCCGCCGGAGAGCCCGGCCGCGGCGTCGGGCGCGCCGTCGGGACCCATCGGCATGTGGCAGCCCGCGCAATCCATGATCCGCGCGAGATAGGCGCCGCGCTCGGCGCCGACGGATCCGGCTGCGGCGGCGAGGGGAAGGCCTGCAAGCGCCAGGGCGCAGGCCGGAAGAACGGGGTTGCTCTTCATCTGGTCTTTTCCTTTCGGGTGGGGATCAGGCGCGGCGCGCGGTGCGCAGGCGGCGGACGCCGAGCAGCATCGCCAGCCCGCCGGGCATCAGCAGCAGGCCGCCGGGCAGCGGCACCTCGGACGGACCGGAGACCGGACCGCCCAGCGGATCGCCATGCCAGGCGTCGGCATAGGCCGAGAGCTCGAAGACGATCGACACGGTCTCGCCGGGATTGACGTTCGCGTTCATCGCCGTCGTGACGAAGGCGGGATTGTCGTAGCTGCCGGTCTGGTTGAACAGCATCTCCTTGGTCCAGACCGGGTTGCCGCCGGAAATGACCGAGCCGTCCGCGAGGATCCGCTCGAGATAGGCATTGACCGTCGCCCGCGCGGTGCCGAGTTCGCCGAACATCCCCTCGGGCAGAGATTGGCCGTCATTGTTGCCCTCGATCGACAGCGAGAAGCCGATGGTGACCGCGCTGTAGAAGGTGCCGAGCGTGCTGCCGCCATTGGCGAAGGTGATCCGCTCGGTGCTGATCACCTGTGCGTGGGCATAGTCCATCGGCACGCCGCTGCGCCCGGAGGTGGCGGCATCGGCCGTGACCCGGCCCTGAACGGCATCGGCCGCGGCAGTGCCGGTGCCGTCCTGCGAGGTTTCGGCATATGGCACGATCGGCATCACCTCCGGCGCGACCGTATAGGATCTGAGCGACTTGATCTCGTAGCTGGCCTCGGCATGGACGGTCGCGGCTTCGGCAGCGGGCGCCGCAAGGGCGCAGGCGGCCCCGAGAAGCAGGTGGATTGGTTTCATGATGGAAGTCCTCTCTGTCGAAATGAATGGCCATGGCTCCGCCCGGCCCGCGGCCGGGAGGCCGGGGCGGAAGGCTGAATCCGCGCTGCGGATGCCAGGATGGCCGGGAATGTGCGGCGGGATTTACCCCGCCGCGCGGGTCCGATCTACCGGCCGGATCCGGCCAGTCTGTCCGGGAAACCGGTCAGATCGCACCGGGGTCAGGCCGCCCGGGTTGCCGACAGGCCGAGTCCGGCGATCTCGCGGCGGAAGAGCCCGGCCGGGTCGTAGCGGCCGCGCAGCGCCAGCAGGCGCTCCAGCGCGGCGGGGGCATAGGCGCGGTGGATGCGGCCGGGACGCTCCAGATCGGCCTCGCCGACATAGACGCCCTTGGTCACCGGCGCGGCCGCATCCGCCACGCCGCGCACCCAGCCGGTGCCGCGGGCGTCCTCCGCCGGGTCCTGCCACAGGCCGTAGACCGCGCCGAAGGCCCGCCCGTGCATCGAGAAGGCGCCCTCCCCGGGCACCGGCGCCCGGGCGGAGCGCAGCGTCGCGATCGCATGGCAGCCGGCGCCCGGCGCCGTGGCCATGCCTTCCGACAGCGCCGCGAAGAGCGCGCCGGGCGCGTCGCTCCACAGCGCGTCCACGGCCATGCGGCTGCCTTCGGGATAGGAGGCGTCGACCTGGTCGTAGAGCGCGCCGAAGGGCGTGGGCATCGGCGGCACGGCAGCGATCTCGCCGCCCGGTGCCAGGCTGTCGGCATGGGCCAGGATCACCGCCGCCTCGGATTCGTGCCGGGCGAAGACGGTGGCGATGCCGATGGCGAGCCGTTCCGCCTGCGCGGCGAAGGGCGGCGGCGCGGGGCAGAACTTGGCCGTCATCTCCAGGCTCGCGGGTCCCTCGGCGGCTAGCGTCTCCATCCAGCCGGCCAGCGCGCCCGCGGCCTCCGCCGGATAGATGCGCAGCGCCGTTCGGATCGCGCCGGGCGCCTCCCGGAGGCGCAGCCGGTAACCGGTGACGATGCCCGGAAAGAGCGGCCCGCCGCCCTGTGCCGCCCAGAACAGGTCCGGGTTCTCGCGGCGGCTGGCCACCGCCAGGGAGCCGTCGGCGAGCACCGCCTCGATGCTTTCGACCGAGAAGCAGGCAACGCCCCAGGAATTCGCGTTCCAGCCCAGCCCGCCGCCCAGAAGGTAGCCGCTGGCCGGCACGCTGCCGCAATGGCCGAGCGGGAAGGCCAGTCCCGCCGCCCCGAGGACCGCGGCCAGCTGCCGGTTGGTGGCGGCCGGGCCGATATCGGCGAGGCGCGCGGCGGCATCCACGCGGATATGGGCGATGCCGCGCAGGTCGATCGCCATGCCCGCCTGCTGGGCCACGCCGGACCAGCTGTGGCCGCCGCCGCGCGGCGAAACGGCCAGCCCCTCGGCCGCCGCATAGCGCACGGCGCGGCGGACATCCTCGGCATCGGCGGCACGGACGATGACGCGCGGCCGGCGGGGCGGCTTGCGCCCGTTGAAGAGCAGCGCGTCGCAGGTCTCCGGATAGCCGGGATCGCTGTCGGCCACGACGGTGCCGCGCACCGCCGCCTTCAGGGTCTCGAGTTTCATGTCACTGTCCTGTCTGGCGGCCCCTGCGTCGCGCTGGGGCAGATTGCGTCCGGGCGTCCGTCGCCCGGTGCCGCCGGGATATCGCCACCGCGCCGCGGAGGCTTGCTAAGACATCCCGCGCGGAATGCTAAATGAATGCTAAACACTTGTTATGGAATGATTTTGGTCAGGCATTCCATACCCGCAGGCCGGCGTTTTCCCCGCTGCGGAGCCCGCCGCCGGCCCGGAAGAGGCGGCACGCGGCGGCTGGCCGCCCGCCCCTGGCCCATCCGGTCCCTTGCGCGTGCATTGGCCGCAATGGGTGCCGCCGCCGAAAGGGGATTCCACTGTCCGCGGCTCTCCGACGGCGGCGTTCCCGGCCGCAGGGCTGCAGCCGCGGGATCAGGTGCCTCCGGAGGCGCCGGATGGGCCCGCCGGCCATGAAAACTGGGACATGCAGCCAGAGGGCGGAACTTCCCTCGGCTTCGGGCACCCTCACCAATGCACTGCAATCGTTAAGATAATCCGGACGTCTACCAGGCGAAAGCCACGCCCTGCCACCCCGGCACAGGGCCGCGCCCAAATATTCGGAAAATTTGATCTCAATCATGCCGGAGCCTGTTTCCGGGGCATAGCCTTGCGCCAGATGCGTGCTCAAGCGTGAGTCCGTGCCAACGCAGGAGGAAGCAATGGCCGACACAATCTCCACTTCAGGCGGCAGCATCCAAGGCGACCTCTATGGCGACCTCTGGGTGCTTGCGCGGGACCTCGATCCGGCCGATGGCGGCGGGAACGGGGAGCCGGTTCTGGACGAGAACGGCCAGATCATCCCGATCGGATTTGACCCGGTGACCGGGGACTATTTCCCGATCACCCTCGTGGAAGGGACGGAAGGGGACTACGAAGTCCCGGCCGACCAGCTGCAATACATCCAGGAAATCGACCTGGAGCGGGCCAACATCATGCGCTCGCCCGACCAGGTGGTCGAGAGCGCGCTTGAAGAGGCCCTCGCCAAGATCGAGGGCGGCACCGTGATCGAGGCGGATCCTTCGGGCCGCATCATGGTGGACGGCGTGCTGATCGACTCGCCGCGCGAATGCCTGGCGCTCTACAAGCTGGTCATGCAGGCCGGCGGGGCGACAAGCTGGACCGAGGCCCAGGCGAATGCCGAGGGCAACGTGCCCGCAGCGCTTGCCGGCTTGATGGCCTCCGGCTGGAACCCGACCGGCCTTCTGGCCGGGGTGTTCTCCAAGTTCAGCCCGATCAGCATGGATGCGGTGATCACCGCGCATACGCTGATGGACGTGAACGAAGTGACCGAGAACGGCAGCTCCGCTGAGGTCAGCTACTACAGCTTCACCGACGGCGGGACCGAGAGCTTCGACTACGACCGCGTGGCCACCTACGGCGACACCTGGATCCAGTGGTACCAGGACCTGGACGGCGATCCGTCCGACCTGGAGGCGGTGCAGCGCACCCTGCTGGACGTGATCTGGGGCACCGACCGCAACGGCGACGGGATCAACGACGTCGGCAGCGGCACGGACTGGACCGACCAGTACATGGCGCTGTCTGAGGACGGGCTGAGCTTCGTGCTGGCCGACGGGTCCCCGGCCGGGATCAATGACTGGGCCCAGGCGGTGGAGGATGCCCGCCAGGCGATCTACGTGATGCACGAATCCGTGGGCACCACCGTCGTCGGGGCCCCGGCCGACAGCGATGACGTCATCGAGGGCAGCTCCGTGGCCGACTACATCGCGGCCTGGGGCGGCGACGACCTGGTGATGGGCTACGAGGGCGCCGACTGGATCGACGGCGGCGACGGCAACGACACGCTGCTGGGCAATCTCGGCCGGGACACGATCGAAGGCGGCGCGGGCGACGACGAGCTGCGCGGCGGCATGGGCGACGACCTGCTGCTGCAGGGCATGGGCAAGGACCGTCTGTTCGGCGGGCTCGGCAATGACCGGCTGTTCGGCGGCCTCGGCGCGGACTCGCTTGACGGCGGCGACGGCGACGACCGGCTGAACGGCGGCTTCGGGTCCGACATGCTGACCGGCGGCGACGGTGCGGACAGCTTCTTCTTCCGGATCACCGACGCGGCGCATGTCGACACCATAACCGACTTCGATGCCGCCGAGGGCGACCTCGTCCGGCTCGACCAGATGGATGCCGACGCGGCCACCGCGGCGGACGATGCCTTCGCCTTCATGGGCTATGCCGGTTTCACCGGCACTGCAGGCGAGTTGCGGGCCGCCGATCTGGGCGGCATTCAGCGGATCGAAGGCGATATCGACGGTGACGGGGCGGCAGATTTCGCCATCGACATCGTCGGCACCGACGCGGCCGAAGCGGGCTGGTTCGTCCTCTAGCCCGGGTCCGGCACCGCAGACCGGCGATGCCGCATGACATATCCGCCCGCGCTTCACGGCGCGGGCGGATTTTCGCGTGCCGCCGCACCCTGCCAGCAGGATTTGCGGGATGGCCAAGCTGCGGAGGGGAACCCGTGCTCCCGGCAAGTCCCGGATCCGCGCAGACGAATTGCGTCCGCTCCGCGGCGCACTCGGCCCGAACCGTTGCCGGGGCCGCCGCGAGTCCGTGCGAGATGGGAAGGCGCCATGGCCATGGCACGGTCCCTCACCGGCTGCAGAGCTGCGCGCAGTAGGCCCGGCCCCTGCAGCCTGCGCACCGCCACCCCCGCCCCATTCACGACGCAGGGCCGAATCCCTGCCCGCAGATGTCCTGATCGCCTTTCACGGGACCTGCGGCTGCGACGTGGTCCCTGTCGCAGCCCTGGCAGGCCTCCGAAAAGTCTTGCGCGCGGACGGTTTCCGGCGTTCTGGGCGGGGTGGCGCGATCTTCCGGCCTTTCTTGCCCCCGGAACG
>NZ_JAATVU010000115.1 GCF_013184745.1 Mangrovicoccus sp. HB161399 | reverse complement strand
GCCGGCGAGGAAGCGGCAGGCACCTCGCGATCCCGGATCCTGCACCGGGTCGGCCGCACGCCCCGGAGGCCATCCCGGCCGCGCGTCCGCCGCACCGCCGGGGACCGCGGTCCCATGGCGGGGCTTCCCCCGCCTCGCAGACCTCGCGGAAGGCGCCCGCCTTGCAACGCCGCAGGCGGGCACTTGTGGGCAACTTCAAGACGGGCGGACGCATCGCCATGATGCCCGCGCGGCTTCGGCGCCGGTTGCACCCGGAGCTGCGGATGTGTGCCGTCCTCCGCCGGAGCGCCGGTTCGTGCGGCACCGGTCCTTGCTCCTGCGGCAAACCCGGCCCGGCGGACCGTGCAGTTCAAGGCCGCTCCCTTCGGCAGAACCTCCGATGAGCGTCTGCCGACGGCGACGACGGAGTCATGGCCTGCTGCCTTCGCGAACGGCCCGAAAGCTGCCGGACGCTCTCCGGGAAGATCTGCCGGAGCCGTTTTCTGCGGCCCCCTAATCGCCGCGGCGCGGCAAGCTCAGGCAAAGCGCACAACCCGGGTTCGTCCCGAGGCGCCGAGCCGGATCGACCGGGCTTTCGATCGAGATCGTTCCGCCCTGCTCTTCCATCACCCATCGCGACAGCGCCAGCCCGATGCCGAAGCCGGGGCTCTCCGTGCCGCGGGCGAAGCGGTCGAAAAGCCGCTCCCGCGCCGCAGGGTCGATGCCCGGCCCGTCGTCGGCGATCCGGATTCCGATGCGCTGGCCGGCCTCCAGCTCGACCCGCAGCACGCCGCCCTGCCCGGCATGGCGGATCGCGTTGCGGATCGCCCCCGTCACCACCTGCCGAAGCCAGTTGGCATCGGCGCTCACCGGCGCGGCGGGAAACGCCCCCTGTTCCAGCCGCATACCGGCGGCCCGCAGCTCGCCCTCCGTCTCGGCCAGCGCCTCGCGCAGGATGCCGGCGGCATCGAGCGGTTCCGGCGACAGCTCCAGCTGGCCGCTTTCGGACCGGGCGATGCGCAGCAGGTCGTCGATCCGGCGGTTCAGCCGTTCGGCGCGGGTGCGGATCGTGGCGAAGGCCTCGGCTGCCTCCGGGTCCCGGGCGGCCGCGCCGAGCTGCGCCTCCATCGAAATGACGGTCAGCGGCGTGCGCAGCTCGTGGCTGATATCGGCGAAGAAGCGGCGGCGGTCGCGGTCCTGGGCGGCCAGCCGGTCATTGGCGGCGCGCAGTGCATCGGTGCGCTCGGCGATGATGTCGTTCAGCCGCGCCCAGTCAGCCTCCACCTCGCGTTCGCGCCGCCCCAGCGCTTCGGCCATGCGGTTGGTCTCGGCGAAGACGCGGCCGATCTCGTCCGGACCTTCCGGCAGCGCCACGGCGAAATCCTGGGCGCCGATCCTGCGCGCGGCGGCGGACAGCCGGTCGAGCCGCCGGAACTGCGGCCGTATCAGCCCTGCATAGGCCGCGACCGCCGCGGCGACCGCCGCCAGGCCGAGCGCGCCCGCCGCGGCCGCGAGGCGGCGGCGCAGCTTGCCGATGCCGGCGCGGATCGCCTCGCGGCCGCGGATTTCCTCGGTAATGGCCGCGTTCAGGTTCGGGTCGGCCCGCATCGCGAAACTGTCGAGATAGCCGCGCAGCGACTCGGGTGCGCCGCCGGGGGCGGTCATCGCGGCATGGGTCACGGAGAACTGCGCCTCCATCCGCGCGATGGCGAGCCCGACCGTGGCGCGGCGGCTCTGCTCGTCCAGCCCCAGCTCTGCCGCCTCGGCCACCGACGCCTCCAGATCGCTGCGCAACCGGACGAAAGTCGCCGCGATCTCGGCCGCCAGCCCCGAAAGCCGAACCGCCCGGTCCTCAGGGCCGAGCCCGGACTGCACTGCCTCGGTCGCGACCACCAGGTAGCGCGCCGCCTCGGTCGACAGCACGGAATAGCGGTCGATGCGCCGCTCCGCGGCTTCCAGAGCCTGCATCCGCGCCGATACCTCGGCCAGACCGCCCACCAGCAGCGCGGCGGACAGCACCGCCGCCGCCCCCAGCATGGCAGCCGTCAGGCCGAGGCGGACCTTCAGGGAGGTGCGCAGATAGTTCACCTATTCTGTCCTTTTCTACCCGCATCCCGCAACGTTAACCACTTTTATTGTGCAGGTGCAGCATTTTTGCGCCCGAAAAATTGGCAGCAAGGCTGACATACCGGATATGCGGGCAGATTCCCTTCCCGCGTGCAACGGTTCCTTCATACTCGACCTATCCGATGGTATGAGTTGACACGAGCCTCCCCCCATGATCGAACTCCTCTTCGTTGCGTGCATGAACACGACGCCCGGCGTCTGCGAGGAACGCAGCATGCTGTTCACCGACATAACCCCGATGACCTGCATGATGGGCGCCCAGCCGGAACTGGCCAAATGGACCGAAAGCCATGCCAAGTGGCATGTCGCGAAATGGTCGTGCCGCATGATGCAGACAGGCAAGCACGACGCCTGACCGTCACGGCTCCGGTCCGAGCCGCGCGGGCGACCCGCCCAGCCACAGCATCCGGTCGGCCAGCCTCTCGGCCTCGGCCCGCGCATGGGTCACCAGCAGCGTCGCGGGACGCGCGCGGGCGATCAGGCTCTCGGTGAGGGAGAGCATGGTCTCCGCAAGCTCCGCATCCAGCGAGACGAAGGGTTCGTCCAGCACCAGCAGCTGCGGACGCCCGGCAAAGGCGCGCGCCAGCGCCAGACGCCGCTGCTGGCCGAGCGACAGCTGTCCGGGATAGAACCCGCCCTTCCCCGCCAGCCCGACCTGGGCCAGCATGTCCTCCGCCGCACCGCGGGACAGGTCGGCATGGACCAGCGTCAGGTTCTGCAGCGTGCTGCGCCACGGCAGCAGCGTCGGCTCCTGGAAGACCATCGCCAGCCGCTCCGGCCGGGCCACCCTGCCCTCGAAGCGGCGGTCGAGCCCGGCGACGATCTTCAGCAGCGTCGACTTGCCGATGCCCGACGGCCCGAGGATGGCCAGCGTCTCGCCCGGCGCGATGCGGAAGGAGATCTGCCCCAGCACTTCGGTCGCGCCGAAGCGCTTGGAGATCACCTCGACCTCGGTCATGCCGTCCGCCAGCGGCGCGCCTGCCGTTCCCAGGGCTGCAGCACCAGCCATTCCACCGCCAGCATGACGGCGACGAAGCTGAGCGCATAGATCAGCACGCGGGCCACGTCGAACAGCTGGAAATACAGGTGGATCTGGAACCCGATGCCATTGGAGCGGCCGAGGAATTCCACCACCAGCACGATCTTCCAGATCACCGCCACGCCGGAGCGCGCCGCCGCCGACATGTAGGGCGCGAGCTGCGGCAGCAGCACATGGCGCAGGCGGCGGCGGAACGGCATGCGGAACACCGTGGCCATGGCGTCGAGATCGCCGGAGAAGCTGCGCACGCCCTCGCGGATCACCGTGGTCACGTTCGGCACCTTGTTCAGCGTCACCGCCACGATGGCCGCGGTCTCGTTCAGCCCGATCCACAGGTAGCACAGCACGATCAGCACCAGCGCCGGCAGGTTTAGGAACACCACCAGCCAGGGGTCGAGCCAGCGGTTCACCGTCTCGCAGCGCCCCATCACGAAGCCCAGCACGGTGCCGATCCCCATCGCCAGCGCGAAGGCCCAGGCCACCCGCACCAGCGTATGGCCGAGATGGTAGGGCAGCTTGCCCGAGGCGATCTCGGTCCAGGCCGGGCCGACCAGCGACCAAGGCTGCGGCAGGATCGAGGGGTCTGACGTCAGCGCGGCAGCGGCGATCCAGAGGCCGAGGAGCCCCAGGAGCGACACTGCCGTAACCGGGAAACGTTCCAAGCGGTCCGCCTTACTCCACCTTGGCGAAGAGGCCCGGCGGGAGCGACGTGGCCGTGCCGACCAGATCGCTGCCGCCGAGTTCCGCCATCAGCGCCAGCAGCCGGCCGGCAGCTGCCTCGTCCACCGGGCCAGGCTGCGGAATGCCGGCGCGGAAATCCTCGCGCAGCTGCACGAACTGGGCGTCGGTCTTCGCGTTCATCATCGGGCGGACCGCCTCCCAGGCGGCATCGTCGGACCCCAGCAGCTGCTTGGCGTCGCGCGAGGCGGCGTAGAGCGCCTGGGCCAGGTCCGGATGCTCGGCGAGGAAGCTCTCCTTCAGCACGTAGCCCAGCAGCGGCGTGTCCGGGTCGAGCCCCAGCGACGCGGCGGCGTCCTGCACCGAGGCGACCTCGCGCATGCCCGCCGCCTTCATCTTGGCGAGGAAGTGCCAGAAGTTGATCGCGCCGTCGAGTTCGCCCGAGGTGGCGGTCTTCATGATCAGCGGCGGCGCGCCGTAGACCTGCTCGGTCTGAGCGGCCAGGTCCATGCCGTATTCCGACTTGGCGAAGGCGCGCAGGATCAGCCAGCTCTTGTCCAGCGGACCGCCTGCAATGCCGATCTTCTTGCCGTCGAGATCGGCCAGCGTCTTGACCGGGCTGTCCTCGGGAACGACTAGCCCGCCGACGGCGGTCGAATAGGGAATGACGACGTAGTCCTTGCCCGCGGCGCGCTGGCGGGCCACCCAGATCCAGTCGGCAACGAACATGTCGGCCTCGCCGCCCTCGGTCGCGACGCGGGTCGCGTCGTTCGAGGCATAGGGCTGCAGCACCAGCTCGAAGCCATGCGCCTTGTCGAAGCCCTTCTCGATGATCGTGTTCAGCTCCCAGTTCACCGTGCCGATTTCCAGCGTGGCGGCGCGGATCTGCGGCAGGTCGTCGGCGAAAGCGGGGACCGCGGTGGCGGCAAGCAGGGCGGCGGCGCCCAGCATCCTGAAAAAGCTCATTCTCTCCTCCCAGAGTGACCGGACCCTCTCCCCGGGGCCGGGTCGCTGTCGGTCCCTGACTGGCGCATCCCCCGGCCCGTTGCAATAGGACCAAGGCGGGGGATGCGCCGCCGGGTCATTCGGCGCGGCGCGACACCTCGTCGAGATCCATGTCGAGCAGGATGTCGAACTGGTGCCCGCCCACGCAAATCACGTCGTCGAGGTCGAAGCCCTCGTCCTCGGCCTCGATGTCGTCCGGATCCATCTGGCAGTTCATGTCCGCGAGCTTGGCCATGATGGCATCGATGGTCTCCTGCGGCAGCCCGTCTGCGTTCTGGGCAAAGGCGGGGGCCGCTGCGGCCAGAAGTCCGGCCAGGATCAGGTGTTTCATCGGAGACCTCACTGGATCTGGACGGTGATCTGCTGGCTCTCGCCATGCGAACCGGGGATGCGGATCACATGGGCGCCGGGCTTGATGGCGATGAAGCTCAGCTCCGCCTCGCCGGCCTTGTCGAACTCCATCGAGTCGACCGCCATCGGGCGGATCTCGATGCCGTTGATGACGATCTCGTTCATCCAGATGGCGCGGAAGAAGGACGGCCCCTCGATCGCCAGCTCCGCCGAGCCGTCGGCGGTGATGAACATCTTGTAGTAGGCCCCGGATTGCAGGACCACGTCCTCGCCCAGCGGCTGGCCGGAGGCCAGGGTCAGGCGGATCGGCTCGCCGCGGTTGCAGGAGGCCAGCAGCCCGGCAAAGCCCATGTCGGTGCAGAGCGGCGCGGCGGCGGCAGGAGACGCCGCAAGCGCGGCGAGAATGGCAAGGAAGCGCATCGGATGCCTCACTGGTCGGGTTGCACGGCGACGCCCCAGGGCTGCTGCCCGACCGGGATGGAGCGCAGCGCCTTCTGGGCGGCCACGTCGATCACGGTGACGTCGTTGGAGTTTCCGTTGGTGGTGATCAGGTATTTTTCGTCCGGCGTGAAGGCCATCTGCCAGACCCGCTGCCCGACCATGATGTAGTCCTTCACCTCGTAGGTTGCGGCATCGACGACCGCGACCCGGTTCGCCGGTCCCAGCGCCACGAACAGCCACTTGCCGTCCGAGGTGATCCGCGCGCCCACCGGCTGCAGCCATTCCGGCAGCACGCCGGGGACCTCGAAGGCGATCTTGTGGACCAGATCCGGCGTGTCGTCGTCGCCGATCTCGATCACGCTGACCGTGCCGCCGATCTCCGCGGTGACGAACAGCTTGGTGCCGTCCTTCGAATACTCGGCATAGCGCGGGCGCTGGTCGACCAGGACGTTGTACTTGATCTGGTAGTCCGCGGTGTCGATGAAATGCGCCATGTTCGTGGTCTCGGAGGTGTTGACCACGAAGCGCGCGTCGGGGCTGATCCCCATGCCCTCGGGCTCCACCCCGACCGGCACCTCGGCCAGGATCTGGCGGGTATGGACATCGGTCACCGTGACGAGGTTGTCATCCTCGTTGGCGATGTAGAGCGGATTGCCCGACGGGTGCAGCACGAACAGCTCCGGGTCGGGCCCCGAAGGAAGCGAGGGCAGCTCCTCGTAGGTGTCCGCATCGAAGACCCGCACCAGGTTGTCGTCGCTGGCGCAGACATAGACATGCTTGCCGTCGGGGCTGATGGTGATGCCCCGCGGGCGGTTGCCTGCTGGGAATTCGGCGATCTTCTCCCAGCTTTCGCTGTCGATCACCGAGATCGTGTTGCCGCGCTCGTTCGAGACGAAGATCTTGTTGGCCAGCGCGGGGCAGCCCCCCGCAACGAGGGCCGCGGTCAGTAACAGTCGCCTCATCTATCCTCCCTGGAAGGCGTCGCACTGGGATTCCGGGGCATCGAGCCCCAGCGTGTCCAGCGGCGAGTTCTGGTGCAGGAACCCTTCCTGCGGCGAAACGCTGGCAGTGATCCGGCCGTCGAACAGCAGGATCGGCTGGCGGAGCTGGCCGTTCCAGCGGCGGAAGGTGACCTTCTGCCCCTTGAAGGCCGCGAGTTCGAAGGCATCAGACAGGATGTAGCCGCGCATCTCCCCGGCATCGGCGCTGCCGGTGCGGGTGACTGCCTCGCCGAGCACGCGCAGCGCCAGCCAGGTGTCGTAGTCCTCCTCGCGTATGTAGCGGCCGGTCAGCGCCTCGAAGCGGCGCTGGAACTGGGTCGCGCCCCAGGCCTCGTGCGCGGCGTGGAACGTCACGGGACGCAGCCCGGCCGAGCCCATGACCGGCCGCGGGTCCCACAGATGGAACGGCAGGTAGGGCGCGAACACGTCCGAGGCGTCGGCGGCGATCACCACGTCGTGCTTCTTGGCGCCCTCGGTGAAGACCGGCAGCTGGCGCTGCACCAGCACGTGGCCGGTATCGGTGCGCCGCGATCCGCCGGTATCCTCGAATTCGCGCTCCTCCACGATCCGCGCGCCGAAGCGGGCGGCGGCGCGGCGGTAGGCATCGGCCAGCTCCTTGTCCTCGGGATGCGAGCCGCGGATCATGTAGAGCCTGGTCCATTTCTTCCAGGCGGCGAACTGCACCACCGCATCGGCCAGCATCGCCGTCGAGGGCGTCACGTGCAGGACATTCGCCCGGCAGTCCTGGCTGCGCAGCGACGTGCCCCGCGCCCCGGCATTGAGGATGAGCACCCCCGGTCCCGCGCTGTCGGCGAGCTTCAGCAGATCGTCGCCATGCGCCAGCACGACCACCGCCTCGATCCCCTCTGCGAGGATCCGGCCGAGCGCGGCCTCCGCCTCTTCCGGCGGGGCGGAGACGGTCTCGAGCTGGTAGTTGTGGCCCAGGAACGCGCCGGTGGTGGCGTTGTCCTCCATCGCCAGTTCGGCCCCGGCAAAGCCCAGGTCCTCGGGCACCTCCTCGAAGCGCGAGATCGGCGCCAGCGACGGATAGTCCACGCGCAGCACGGCCGCCCGCAGGTCGGCAGACTGCGCGGCAAGCGGCATAGCCAGAACCGCCGCGAGTAGCGGTGCAAGCAATCTCAAATTGTCCTCCCTTCCCGGAAGCCCGGGATCCCTTGGCATGCAGACTGCGCCAGCTGCCGCCCGGACCCAACCTAGACCATTGACGGAGTTGCCGCACCCCCCGTGACCGCTACCATGCCGCCATGTTCCGCGTGACCGCCATTCTCTGCGCCTTCCTCGCCGCCGGTGCCGCCCTTGCCGGGCCACCGCTGGAAAAGGGCGCGGAGGTGGCATTCCTCGGCATCCACCTGATCAACACCTCGCCGCTGCCGCTGCGCCCAGAGGAAGCCGCCCGCGCGGGCCTACTGGAGGAGGCAGTGCGCGCGCGCTTCGCGGAGGAGGGGCTGGCGGTCATGGACCTTTCGCCGGTCGCCGAGGATCTGGACCGGGTCGCGAACCCGGCCAACTGCTACGGCTGCGAGGTCCGGCTGGCGCGCAGGCTCGGCGCCGACTACGTCGCCGTGGGCGAGGTCCAGAAGGTCTCCGAGCTGATCCTGTCGATGAACCTCGTGGTGCGCGAGACCGGCGAAGGCGCGATGGTGCGCGGCCGCAGCGTGGACATCCGGTCCAACACCGATGACTCCTGGTTAAGGGGCATCCGCTACATATTGAATACCGAGATCTTCAAGGAATGAGGGAGGCATGATGCGCATTCCAAGGATACTCGCGCTGCTGGTGGGGCTTCTCATCCCCGCCATGGCGCTTGCCCACGGCCCGTCGCGGCAGAAGGCGACGCTTTCGACCGATGTCGCCGCGGCCCCTGCCGAGGTCTGGTCCGTGATCGGCAATTTCCAGGACATGAGCTGGCACCCGGCGATCTTCTCGACCACCGGCCAGGGCGGCAACGAGATCGACGCGACCCGCCAGCTCACCCTGGGCGAGGCAGGCGGCCCGACGATCGACGAGATCCTCTACAAGTACAGCGCCGAGAAGATGAGCTATTCCTACCGCATCGAGCAGGTCGATGTCGCGGTGCTGCCGGTGACCAACTATTCCGGCCACATCACCGTGACCCCGCTGGACTCGGGCGGCTCGCATATCGAGTGGAAGGGCGCCTTCTACCGCGGCGATCCCCTCAACGACCCGCCGCCGGAACTCAACGACGAAGCCGCCATGGCCGCGGTGACCGCCGTCTACCAGGCCGGGCTCGACGCCCTGACCGAGCGGTTCGGTGCGGCTCAGTAGCCTGTCCGCCCTGCTCTGCTGCCTCGCCGCGGGATCTGCCGCGGCGGGGGATCTGGCCTTCGTCACCTGCCAGAACGGCGATGCGCTGAGCGTGCTGGACCTCGGCGCCGGAACCGAGCTGCGCCGCATCCCGCTGCCCGGCAAGCCCGCGGGCGTCGCCGTGTCCCCCGATGGCAGCGTCTACACCGTCTCCGCCGACTCCAAGGCCGTCCGCCATCTCGATGCAACCGGCGCGCTGCTGGCCGAGACCGTGCTTGACGGCGGACCGATCGGGGCGGCGCTCGACCCCGAAAACGGCCATCTCTTCGTCTCCGACTGGTACAATGCGCGGATCTGGGTGCTGGATGCGGAAACGCTCGCCCCGGTGGCCGAGCTTGCCACCGGCGCCGAACCCGCGGGGCTGGCGATCCAGGACGGGCTGCTGGCCTCGGCCGACCGCGACGGCGACATGGTGTCGGTCTTCGACCTGGCGAGCCTGTCGCTCCTGCACCGCATCCCGGTGGGTGAACGCCCCTTCGGCCTGCGCTTCGCCCCCGATGGCCGGCTCTTCGTCGGCAATGTCGGCACCAACGATGTCAGCGTGCTAGACGCGCGCGAAGGCGTCACGCTGGCCACCCTGCCCGTGGGCGAGCGCCCCTACGGCGTCGGCTTCGCCCGGGGCCGGGGCTTCGTCACCAACCAGTACGGCGACAGCGTCAGCGTCTTCGACCTCGCCACGCTGGAGCCGCTGGCCACCATCGATGTCGGCGAATATCCCGAGGGCATCGACGTTTCGGGCGATACTATCGTTGTCGCCAACTGGTTCGAGAATACCGTGACGCTGATCGACGCCGCCACGCTCGAGGTCACCGGCACCATAGCCACGGCGGACGGGCCGCGCGCCTTCGGCCGCTTCATCGCGGAGGACCCCGCCCCATGAAAGCCCTTGCCGCCCTCCTGCTTTCCGCCGCGCCGCTGATGGCCGGCACCTGGGACGACCTCGCCCCGCAGGTCTTCCCCGGCGCGGCGCTGCTGCCGGCAGGGGACGTGATCGCGCTGGACAGCCCCTACCGCACGCAGAACGACTCCCGCACGCAGATCGCCGCGCGGATCACCCCGCCTGCGGGAACGCTGGTCGAGGAAGTGACGCTGGTGCTCGACGAGAACCCGATGCCGGTCTCCGCGGTGTTCCGCCTGGCGGTGCCTCAGCCGGGCTTCGGCTTCGAGGCGACGATGCGGATCAACGGGCCGACGCCGGTCCATGTCGTTGCCGCGCTGTCGGACGGGCGGCATTTCGTGGCGGAGGCCTTCGTCAAGACCTCGGGCCAGGGCGCCTGCGCCGCCCCGCCCGGCACCGATCCGAAGGAGGCGCTAGCCACGCTCGGCCAGATGGAGCTGCAACTGCTGCCCGGACTGCCCGGCAGCGGATCGGTGACCGAACGGCTGGCGAAGCTCGCCGGGGCACCCGGACGGCTGGACGTCGAAGTCAGCCATCCCAGCCATTCGGGCATGCAGATGGACCAGGTCTCGCTGCTCTTCATCCCGATGCGCTATGTCGAGACGCTGGAGATCGGCATCGACGGCATGCCCTTCGCAGAGGTCACGGGCAGCATCTCGCTGTCGGAGAACCCGCATCTGGGCCTCACCGTCCCGCCGGAGGCACATCGCGCCGAGGTGACGATGACCGACACGGACGGCACGGTCGCGACCGCGCAGACCGCCCTGCCCGGCTATTGACCGGGTTCGGGCTGCGCCTCTTCCAGCGGATAGCCCTCCAGGTCCCAGCCGTCGGTGCCGTCCGGGAACCAGAACACCGCCGTGTAGCCGAAGCCCACCGCGCGCTTGGCCGCGTTCCAGGACATCCAGCAATCCATCTGGCAGAAGATAACCAGCGGATGCCCGGCATCGCCGCCCGCGGCCTTGGCCAGCCCGTCTTCCAGATAGGCCTCCGTCTGCGGCGCCAGCGCGCCGTAGCCGGTATTGGGCAGCCACATGGCCCCCGGGATCGAGGGCCGCGGCTTGTCGCGCCAGATCGTGCCTTCGGGAAGGTTCGCAGGTTTCGGCGCGCGCGGCAGCACGTCGACGAAGGCCGCGCTGCCGGATTCCCAGAGCGCATGCGCCTCCTCCGCGCCGACCACCGTGGCGCCCTGCAGCGTGTCGGGCACCGGCGCGCGGTACTCGTCCATGCGGTAGCCGTCCGGCTCGGGCACCTGCGCGGCCGCCGCCGCGGCCGACAGCAGGACCGCCGCAGCCGCCGCGGCGCGGATCACTGGGTCGTCTCCAGCATGGCGTCGCCCATGTCGTCGACTAGGGGCACGCCCGCCTCGGACAGGATCGCGTTGATCTCGCCCTGGTTGCGGCGGATCAGCGAGTTGAGCTTGTGCTCGAAGGTCTTGTCGCCGGGCCGCACGCCCATGGTGATGCGGAAGAACAGCCGCGGCGGCAGGGTCTCGTGCAGCAGCGGAATCACTTTCAGCTCCGGATGGCCCTGCTTGACCAGCGGCCCGGCCAGCGGCCCCCACAGCACGGCGGCGTCGGTCTCGCCCGCATCGAGATCGTCGAGCATGTCGACGGCCGGGGATTCCACCCGCCGGTCGACCGTCAGGTTGTAGGCCTTCGCCTTGCCGATCAGCCCGTTGCGCGCCATGTGCGTGGCCGGCGGGCTGCCGGCGATCACGCCGATCTTCAGCCCCTCCAGCCGCGGATCGGACAGCGTCTCGACATCCGCCAGCGGACCGTCCGCCGGCACCACCAGCGTGAAGACCGAGGTCATGTAATGGTTGGTGTTCTGCACCAGTTCGTGGCCCTGGGCATAGCCGATCACCACGTCGCACTTGTTTGCGCGCAGGGTGTTGCGGATGAAGCCGGTCGCCATCGGGAACCAGGTGTACTGCACCGGCAGCCCGAGCTTCTCCGCGAAGAACTCCGCCAGCCGGTTCTCGTAGCCCTCGCCCCTGTCGTTCGACATCGGCAGGTTGGCGGGATCGGCGCAGACACGGAAATGGGTGGTCGAAACGAGGTCCGAGACCTGCCCCTGCGCCGTCCCGGCCGCGAGGGCCAGGGCAAGCGCAGCGGCGAGAGACGGCTTACGAGCCAAGGCAGGCCTCCTCGGCCGCGCGGATCTCGTCGGATTTCGCTTCCTTCTTGGCCGGGCGTCCGCGCGGGACGACGCCTGCGCCGCGGGCCTTGAGGTAGACATAGATGTCGTCGATGTAGCACATCACGTTCGGGTTGTCGCCGAAGGCGGGCATCACGTTGTGCTCGGCGGAGTTGACCACCTGGCGGCCGTTGGTGACCACGTCGAGGAAGTCGTAGTAGTCCATGTCGATTGCCGAGTTCTTCAGCGCCGGGGCATAGGACGAGCCCTCGCCCTCGGGGCCGTGGCAGACATGGCATTCCGAATGGTAGCGGCGGAAGCCGGAGTAGGTCAGCCAGTCCACCGTTCCGTCATCGCCCACGTTGTAGGTCGGCACGTCGTCCTCGGTATAGTACCGGCCACCCTCTTCATAGGCGGCGGTCAGGTTGTCGGCTTCCTGTGCGGCGGCCGGTCCGGCCAGGGCGGCCGCGGCAAGTCCGGCGGCGAGAACGCTTACGGTAAACTTCATGATGCGATCCTGTGTATGGGGGCTGGCCGGCACGCCCGCAAGCGTGCCGGCCGACTGAAGGGGACGGGCCCGCGATCAGTCCGGCAGGGCGAAGACGGTCAGCTGGCCGCCGAGCGCGGTGTAGTCGCTCAGCGAGGAGTAGCCGCCCACGGCGCCCAGGCCGTCATTGGGGTTGGTGAGTCCCGCGGCGAGGCCGATTCCGGCCCAGCCGCCGACGCCGGAGAGCACCGCGACGTACTGCTTGCCCGCCTGCTCGTAGGTCATCACGTTGCCG
>NZ_JAATVU010000114.1 GCF_013184745.1 Mangrovicoccus sp. HB161399 | reverse complement strand
GAGGCTCGGCGCCGGGTCATCCGGAGCAACCCTCGCATGCAGAATGCCGCGGGAGAGGCCGCCGACCTAGTCGCCTTGCAGAGCGATCATGGGATCTAGCCCCCGTACCGGAGGACCTGCCGACGATCACGGTGATGCAGGGCTCGCTCGACAGCTACCAGTTGCTTGTCGGGCAGGCACAGCCGGAAGGAGAATGCGCATGCCCTCCCATGCCGTCGACGGGGCACGCCTCGGCATCATGCTCAACGATCTGCGGCTGCCCGCGATCAAGACCCTCTGTATTGAGCTCACCGCCGGCAGATCACCATGCCGGGCAAAAAGGAAAGGTAGACGGCAAAAGGGATCGACAGGATCGCCGCAGCCAGGCGCGGCGGCTGAATGCGGCAGGCCAGAGCTTCCCGAGCGCAGATCGGGGCACTGACATTGGCCAGCTCCGCATGGAAGCCACCGGGGAACAACCGCCCCGTTCCAGAGAAAACTTCATTCCGGCACCGGCGCGAAAACGGCCCGGACGCGGCCCAGAACCGTCACGCCTGCTCCCGCCGCCGCACGGGGCAGGACCTCGGCCTCCATGGACGGGTTGTCCGGACGCAGGAGCAGCCAGTCTTCCCCCACGCTCAGCCGCCGGATCAGCACGCGGCCGTTCCGCCGGAGAGCGAAAATGGCCGCAGCCGCTCCAGGGCGGCGATCCGCCCCGTCGGCCAGCACCGCCCCTCCCTCCGGCAGAAACGGAGACATCCCCGCGTCGCCGGAGCACAGAAGCACCGGCTCGCCCACGCCTTTTGCCTCCAGCCAGCCGCGCGGCAGGCCAAGGGAAGCAGGCCCTGGTCCGGCAGACTCCGGCATGGGAAGCACCAGAAACTCGCCCTGCTCCGCTGACGGCGGAGCCTCCACGCGCGGCGGTCCGACATAGAGTTCCAGTCCCAGCGCCGCGCAGATCGCCTCCGCCCGCTCGAGCGTCGGGCTTGCCTCCTTGGCATCCTGCCGCACCGCGCTGCGCAGGTATCCTGTCCGGAACCCGTAAAGCATCTCCGCCTGGTTCACGTTGAGCCCCAGCTCGGCCAGTCTCTGTCTCACGATCTCGGAAAAGCGCATCGTCACCCCTGGTTCGGGATATTTCCCGAATCGGAGACTTGCAATTTGGGCTTATCCCGCACTACGTAGGAATTATCCTATTTCTGTTTCGGGCAATTCCCGATGATTTTTGCACCGACGCTGCAAGCCAGTTCATCCCGATTTTCCCTTCCCTGCACTCCAGAGAAAACGAGGCCCCAATGCCCAGACGCTTCTCCCGCGACGCCTTCGAGCACCTGCTCTTCCCGCTCCACCCAAACCTCTACGCCGCGCTCGAAGCGAAACTCGCCGAGGTGGACAGGCTCCAGCCCGGGCTGCTCGACGGCGCCGCCGCGCTGGCGCAGGTCTCGAACGCGATGGGCTCGCGCGAGACATTCGGAACGGACCGGCTCGGCGGCGCGCCCCTGCCCCTCCACGACCTGCGGCTGATCGTGGTCCCCGAAGAGGGCCGCCCGCTGCGCAAGGCGCAGGCCGCGCGCATCGAGATCCTGCCCCATGCTGCCCGCCCAGCCGCGCGCTACACCGGCTGCCACCTGATCGTCACCGTGGCCGCCGGCGGCATCCAGACCGGGCACATCCTGCCGCTCGGCTACGCCCTGCGCGATCTCGAGGACATAACGCTGCGCCCCGGCGGCTACCAGATCTACCGCCACCATCTTTATCCCAGCGCCACCCCGATGCCGGTCGCGCCGATGCGGCCGGGCGCAGAGCCGGTCCTGCCCTGGGCGGCCTATGCCGGGACGGGCCTTGTCTATACCGGCCTGACCAGCCGCAGCTGGGCCAAGCGCCTGGCCGAGCACCGCCGCGCCGCCCGTGCCGGGAGCGGCACGCTGTTCCACCAGGCGCTGCGCGGCACCTTCTTCGCGGTGGCGAAGACCGAACACGAGATCCTCCGCGCCGGGGTCACCCGCGCCGAAGCGATGCGGCTGGAGGAGATCGAGATCGAGGACCGCTCGCTCTTCCCCATCCATGCGCGCGGGCTGAACATGATCCCGGGCGGCGAGGCGGGGATGAAGTTCATCGCGCAGTGGCGGCGCGGCAGCAGCGCCCCGCCCGAGCCGGGCGCGGTCGAGGAGGCCTATGACGCCGCGCTGAAGGAGATGCTCGCGGCGCGGCTGGAGGGCTGCGTGCCCGACGCCTCCGCAATCGCGCGGCTCTGGGCGGAGAACCTGGCCTACCGAATCGGGGTGACCTGCGGGCGCGGGGACCGGCTGTCGCAGCTCCAGATCACCTTCGCCCGGATCTGGCATGCCTGCGGCTGGAGCCCGGAAAAGATCGCGGAGAAGCTCGACGGCGTCGACCGCCGCCGCGCCAGCCCGGAGCAGGTCCGCCGCCTCCTCGCCGGAAAGACCTATGCCGATGTGCCGAACCTGATGCCCGGCAACGCGGAACAATCCGGCGGCTGATCCGGGCGCCCAGGCCGCCCCGGAGAGCGCCGGCAGCGAAGCTCGCGGAAAGTCTTGCCACGTGGCAAGATCTGGCAATGCCCCGGTCCATGGGCGCAGGCAGCGCAATTCCGTGCGGGCACTGTCCGTTCCAGCCTGCGATCCCATGCCGGAATGCCCTAGCGGCCGAGCGCCCGCTCGAGGTCCTCCGGGCCGAGCGCGAGCGCAATCGCCAGGGCATGGGCCGCCGTCACCGGCGCGCCCGACGCGTAGTCTCCGGAAATGCGCGCAAGGCCCGTCTCCCCGTCCTCGAAATCCGGCCGCGGCAGCCGCAGCACTGCAATGACGGAGCGGATGCCCCGCTTTGCACGGCAGGGAACACTTTCCCCGGCCACCTCCAGCCAGGGGTCCATGCCGCCAACGCCCGCCGGCACTTCCAGATGCAGGCTCCAGCGCCGCTTCCTCGGCAGCCGCTCCAGAATCTCCAGGCAGCGCCGGAGCTCTTCCGGGGTGCCGAGCCGGATGCCGGTGTTGGACCGGGTGGCCGACAGCAGGACCTTTGCAAGCCACCAGGCAAGATCTGCGCCGAGACTGCCGCGGAGGTTCCAGAACTCCTCCATGAGCAGACGGGCCTCGCGCCTTTCCGCCCGGCTGCGCGGCCAGTGCGGCGCGAGCCTGCCTTCCGCGCCGGGCGGCAGAAGCCGCGGGCTTCCCCTCCGCGTCTTCATCGCGGCGAGCGCCCGCGCCGCGCCGAACGACGCCGCGACATCCCCCGCCATGCCAAGCTGCGCCGCAATGCCGGCCTCCGTCATCTCGCCCCCGTCGAGCTTCTCCAGCAGCTGTGCGAACCGCAAGGGCGTCCACGCCCCCGCGGCGCCGGGCACCGCATCAAGCCCTCCGGTCGGCAGGCGACCGGGCTCTAGCGGGCTCAGCCGCGCCGCCAGCCTCCGTGCCAGAGCGTCGTACTCCGATGCGCTGCAGCGCCGCGCGCACCCCTCGAAGATCGCGAGATCCCAGCCATGGACATAGGACTGGCTGGTGATGGACGGGCCGCGATGTCCCGCATGCCGGGACAGCGCACGCCAGGCATCCCGCGGCATCGACAGGGGGGCGACGCTGTCCGCCGCGCGCGCGGCCTCCGCCGCCGTCCAGCCGGACAGCCGGATGCGGAGCGCGGCGCGATCCACGAGCGGATGCGGATGCGGCAGGCGCGCCTCCCAGATTGCCCGGTGCAGATGCGTGAGCGCCGCATGGCGCAGCGTGTGGCCGCTGGCGCCGCAGCCGCCGGCTTCCCCGAGAAGCTCGCCGAGCAGCCTGCCCAGGCCCGCCGGGCTGAACGGCGCGAGGCCGTCCGGCCCCGCCACGCCGAACAGCGGACCCTCCGCCGGAAACGCCGAGCGCCGGTCCAGCCAGGACCGGAACACGGACGCCTCCTCCTCCGTCATGAGCGCGAAGGGCCGGACGCCGCGCCGCGCCCAGGCCGTCTTGTTGCCGCCGAAAGGCGTCCGGACAATGAACAGCACCGGATCCCGGTCCGTCCGTTCGAGATCCGTGGCCCGGGCCTTGCAGGCTTCCCCGATCCGCAGCCCGGCCCGCCATTGCAGGATCAGCAGCGCCTCGATCGCCAGGCGCTCGTCCGCGCCAAGGTCCGGATGGGTCCGGATGGCACATCGGACGGCGAGGATCGCTGCGGCCGGAACGATCAACGCCCGAACCCGGGTGGCAACGCCCTCCGCCTCGAACACCTCCGGCGGCACGCCGCCGGACACGCGGCCGCACGCTTCCGCCCAATCGTGGACGCGGCGCAAGACGCGGCGCAGGTAGCCCCGCTCGCGCTCGCTGCGGATGTCGCTGTCGATCACGGCGGAATAGAGGTCCGCCAGCTCTCCCGCCTCCGCATGCTGCGGGTCGAACGCCCCCGCCACGGCGGCCAGGCGCAGCGCCACGGCGTGGTGGTAGCGCTGGACGGAAGGCGCCTTGATCCCGCGGCCTAGCTCCGCGAGATACCAGTCGCGCAGCAGGAGGCAGGCGGGCGTCCACCAGCTGCTGTCGGCAGCCTCCAGCCGCTGCGTCAGGAGGGCGTCCGGGTTGCGGCCGGGCTCCGCGGACAGATCCGTGCCGACGTCGGGCCTGATGCTGGCGAGGATCCGGTTCAGCACGGCAAAGGACAGGCTGGCCTTCCGGTCCTCCTCCGGCGCCTCGCGGGGGGGCCGGCCGGGCGCCGCCGCCAGAACCGGCAGCGGCACGGCGTCCGGCACCAGGTCCAGGACGGCCCCCAGCGCGGCGGACCAGCTTTCGGGCGTGGGAGAGAAGCTGGGCTGGCGCCCCCGCGCAACCGCAATCGCGGCCCGGTCCATGGCCGGCGCAGCCAGCTCGAGCTCGGCCAGGGCGCCATCGATCAGCACGGTCAATGCCAGCGGCGTCGAACCGAACCCAAGACCCCGTGCGATCAGGCCGGAAATCCCGGCCAGGCTGCCGGCGGCGTCGCGCAGGTCCGCGAAATCCCCGGCGTCCGGTCCGGACTCGGTCCAGGCGGCGATCGCCGCAAGGCTGTCCGGGTCCACGAACCAGCGGCGCAGCGCATAGGGGCCGGCCGCGTCCTCGCCGCTGGTGATCGCGAGGCGGCGCTCCCAGAGCTTCGCGCGGCGGCCATTGCCGGCTTCCGGGCTGCCCTCCTCCGGACCACGCATGAACAGGTCGATCCACAGCGGAAGCCCGGGAGCCTGGCCGAACCGTGCCTGCGGATCCGCGAGCCAGAGCGCCAGCGCGGCGAGGGCGCGCATGTCGGCCAGACCGCCATGCCGGACGGCCGAGGCCAGCACGACGCCGGCACGCTCTGCCGGGGAAGCCGCCGGATCCCGCTGGCCGAGCCGCGCTGCCAGCGCCTCGCCGAACGGGCGCCAGCGGCGCAGCCGGTCCAGTTTCCGGGGGGCCCAATCGTGATCTTCCGCGCGCACCGGAGTGATCGCCGGGGGCGGTGCCACCGGCGCGAGCGGATTCGCAATGTTCCAGGCATCCACTGCCTCGTGCAGGATATCCGTCACGACTGCAGCGTCGGCCGCGCTGCTTACGCGCCGCCGAAGCTCCTGGCGCATGGCCTCGATCATGGCATCCGCTTCCGGCGGCGGAGGAGCCTCTCCACGCAGCCAGGACAGCTTGGCCCCTATCAGCGTCCGGGCAACCTCTGCCAGCCGCGCCCGCCGCTCTCCCGCGCGCCGGTCCCGCCCCGGGACCTGTGCAGCCGGGACGCTCAAAGCGGGCTCCGCAAGGGCGCCAGGCCAAGCTCGCCGAGCAGGTCCTGGGCCGCACCGGCAACGGCGCGCAGTTCCTGGATCCGGAAGGCCGAACTTGCGCTCAGCGCCTCCTCTCCCAGCCTCGCATGGCCGAAAGCCGCGTCGATCGCATTCGGCGCCACGCCCGCGGTGACCAGATGGCTGCGCAGCAAATGCCGCGCAGCGTTGTCCTGGACCGGCAGCACCGTGGCCCGGTGCTTCAGGATCGCCGCGTGATCGGGCTCGACAACCTGCCCTGTCCCGTCGAGGAAGAAGAAGAGCGGCGGCGGGGACCCGCCGGACCGCTGCTTGAGAAGCGGCGCAAGACGGTCCCGCACCAAGACGGGACAGAGCGGCGAAAGCACCTCCGCAAGCGCCCCCAGATGCGCCTCCCAGTGCCGGAGCTGCGCAACCGCTGCGGGCGGAAGCGCCACCATGCGCGAGGAGGGACCGCCGCGGGTCGCCTTGTCGGAGATCCACATCATGGCCGTGGGCAGGTCGTAATCTCCTGCCCTCTCGAAGGGCGCGCCGACCGGCCGGTGCCCGGTGGCAAACATCAGGAGTTCCAGCGTGTAGGTCGCGAACAGGTTATGCGCCTCGGCGGCTGCGGCAAGACCGGGTCCTTGCCCGTCCCTGCAAAGCGCCCCGAGTTCCGCGATGTCCTGCGCCAGTTCCCCGAAGGCGAGCCGCAGGAGCTCGCGCGGCAGACGGGCGCGCGAGCCGACGACCGGGGCAGGCTGAGGCACGCGCTCGGGCGGCGCGAGCCCCAGCCCCTCGCGCAGCGCGCGCTCCCACCAGCCGAGCAGCAGGTCCGTGGACAGGGCGGTGTAGTGCATCTGGGCATGGTTGCCCGGATCATGGCCGCACAGGGCTCCGGTCACCGCGGGATCCGCCCCGGCCCGGCGCAGCCAGGCCGCCAGCCAGCCGGAAACCCGGCCGCGCGCATAGGGCCGGGCAACGCGGTCCCGGAGGCGGCGCAGCGACAGGTCCGCCATGCCCGGCGCGAGTCCCAGAAGGGTGCCCGGTGCAAAACCGGCCGGACAGCCAAGACGGAAGCGCTCCGTCCCGTCGGAAGCCAAGCCGAGATCCGCAGCCTCCTGCGCGCCGATCTTGAAAGGCGGCAGGTGGACCGCGGCCTCCAGCACGACTGTCTCGCCCACCTTCACCCATTCCCCGCTCTCCTCCGGTCCGGCGACGCAATCGTCATCGCTGTCCCCGTCCTCGATGACGAGCCCCTCGCCCGCGCTGCCGAAAGCCGACAGCAGCCGGTCAACACTCCGGCCGTAGATCAGCGACAGCGCGGCGGCCTGCAGTCCGGGGTCCCCGGGACTTCCCCGTGCCGCGCCGAGAAGGACCCGGGCCTCGTGACCGGTCAGGACATCGTGCTCGGCAGGCAGGGCCAGGCCCCGCGTTGCCGTCACCGCAGCTGCCGTCGCGGTCCAGACCCGGTCCTGCGCCAGGGCATCGAAGGACTTTTCCGGCCGGGTGACATGGCGCGTGTTGCGGGGCGCGTCCGCGGCCGCTGTCGCTCCGGGCGTCCCCAGCCTGTCCTCGGCTTCCCGCCCGAGGTCATCTCCCCATTCGAGGACATCCTCCGGTCCTCCGGCCGATGTCCGCCGGAGCACAACTCTGCCCGGACTGCCTTCGAACCGGCGGTGGATTGCGGCGCGGTCATGGACCACGCCGTCGAACAGGGTGCAGAGCGCCCCGAGCCAGCGGCGCGGCGATCCTGCCGGGCCTTCCGCCGAGGGCATGCCCTCCCTGGCCGCGACGAGCGTTTCGAGCACTGCAGGGAAGTCCCGCGCCGCGCCCGCGCCGATCCCGTCCAGGACCTCCGGCCTTTTCGTCCTCAGGCGGCGGTACCCGTCCGCGGCGGCAAAGATGCGGTTCTCTGCCGGGTCTCCCTCCAGGCGCTGCAGCATCGCGGCCAGCACCCAGGCGCCGAGACGGTCCGGCCCGGCCTCCACGCCCCGGCCCGGGGCCCTGGCGGCGACGGCCTGGGCAATCCGCAGCCTGTCGACCTGGCCGCCCGGCTGCAGATGGCGAACACGCCGCAACTGATCTGCATGATCCGCCTCGGCGGGGCCGGCCGCAGCCTCCGCTTCCCCGCCGCACAGGGCATCGAGCCGGGCCATGGCCCCAGCCCGGGCTCCGCCGGACCCTTCCGGCAGTAGTCCGAGAAGGCGCCTTGCCTCGGCATGGAGCGCGCGGCACGCGGACCGCGGCACCGCCCCGAACAGGGGATGGGAAAAATTCTCCGGTCCCGGCATCGCCCGCATCCTCGCTGCTGTGGCTCGACTCCAGCTGAGCATGGACGGCCAGCCCGTTCAATACCGGTACATGCCCGGCCATCCGGATAGCGCCCCAATTGAATACCGGTACATGGAGGCCGATCCGGATAGCGCCCCGGGCGGCACAACGGGACGCCCGCGCGGGACCGCCCCGAACCCAATACCGGTAGACATGGGGAAATCGGGATAGCCCCTCCAAACGCAACATGCTCAAATACTGCGACATTGCCGCCAGGAGGTGCCGCACGTTTCTGAATACCGGTACATGTGGACCCGGCAGGATAGCGCTTCAGGGCGGTCCTGCCAGGGACGCCCGGAATTTCGCGACAGCACGCTCGAACTGGGTGCCCTCGGCCGCGCGCGGGGCACGGAAGGGCGGAGGGCCATCCGGTCGGCTGCCCGCATCCCGTGCCCCGGCCTCACCGGCCGGGATATCGGCACTCATCCCGGCAAGGGTCCGGGAAATCTCGCCAGCCATTGCGGCAGGGAGGGATGCAGCACGGAGCAAGATCGCCAACTCCGCCCGCGCCATCTCCAGAACCGCCGCTTCGGCCGCGAAGGGCAGGACAACCGCGAGCACGCCCTCCTCCCCCGCCAGGGCGCGCAGGTAGGCCCCGAACCCGCCGACGACCGCAGGCCCTTCCGGGGCCATGGCGGCAATGGCAACCACCGCGCCCCGCGCGGCCGTCTCATGGCCGGCACAGCACGTCCATGCCCTGCTCCAGGCCTCGAAGGCGGGTCGCGCAGCCGGATGGAGCGGCAGTTCCGCCGCATCCGCAATTCGGACATCTTCCGGTTTCCAGCCTGCCGCCATGGGCATGATGAGGCGCTCCCGCTGCCGGTATTGTCAAGGTCGCGGCTACTCGAGATTAAATTCGGGAAATTAACTTCGTTTTGGAAACCATAGGCTTGCAGGCCACGCGATCGATGCCCAAATCCATCCAGAGCGAACAAACATGGAACGCGCGCAGGTGCAGGACCACGACACGGGCGGATTGCCGGCCTATCTCCACTTGGATGAGAAGACCAAGCGCGCCATGTTCGGCGCCGACCCGCGATGGACACGGCTCGTCCTCGACGCATCCTATCTGCATGGGAAAGCAAGCGTTGCCGAGCGCCTCGCGACGAACCGGACCTGCGAGATCGTGCTCGACCTCAACGTAGCGGAAACCGCGGCACCCGGCCGCTTTGCCGGCAAGGACAAGCTGCCCTGGGCCAACCGTGACCGCCCCTGGACGCCGGAAGATTTCAGCCGCAGCAGGAACGACGACCTCATCCTGAGCATGGCGCAGTTCGCCGCCGCGCACCATGTCCACACGGTGCTCGCCCCCACGCATCTGCTCGGCGGCACGGGAGAGCCCTGGCTGCCGGTCGACGCGGACGGCTGCCGCCAGCTGCGCGCGGCGCTCGATCGGCTGGGATGCGCGCATGTCTCCATCGACTATCCGGTCCTGGCGCCGCTCGCCCGCGTGCGCGAGCATGCCTGGCGCAAGCAGGTCATCTCCGCTCTCGCGGATCTGCCATTCGGCCAGCTTTGGCTCCGTGTCGGCGGGTTCGGGCTCCACGAAGACAAGCGGGCCGGGATCCTCGTGGTCGCGCTACAGGATTTCCAGGCGCTCGGACGCCCGATTGTCCTGGACATGGCCGGAGGGTTCGCCAGCCTCGCCGTGCTGGCCTGTGGCGCCGTCAGCGCAATGGGGCACGGCATCGCGAAAGGCGAAAAAATGGATTTTTCCCAGTGGCGCAAGGAACCCAAAGCCGACAGCAGCGGCGGCGCGCCAATGGCATCCCGGGCCTATCTTGCCCAGATCGACGCCTTTCTCAAGAAGGACCAGCTTGCAGATCTTGCCGGTCAGGTTACGGCACAGGCCATGATCGATCGCCACTGCCAAAATTTCCTGCGCGACCGTGCTGCCCAGCTGGACAATGCTCTCTCCGGCAGCGCCGAAGAACGTGCCGCAGCCTTCGTCGCCGATCAACGGCAACGCTTGTGGGAGCTCGAACAGCAGATCAAGCGGGGCGAAGCGCCGGGCCTGGCTGCCACACAGCTGGACAAGGCACGGCAACGCACCAAGGAACTCATCCGCGGCCTGGAGGAGACAGGAGCAACGCGCTTCTCTGCGCATGCGATCCCGCTTCTGCAGCGCAGCCATGACGCATTGCAATACCCGCTGGACCTGCAGCCCTGAGCCCACAATTGCGGCGCAAAAGCGGCCACCGGCGGGACGCCGCAGGCGGTCCTGGAATTGCGTTTTCCAAATGTCTTGCCATGTGGCAAGACATGCGCCCTCTCAAGCGTCCCCGAAGCGGTCCCGGACAAATTCCCGGATGGCCGCATCGAACTCTGCGCGGGATATTTCGGGCGGCACTTCCAGCACCAGCTTGCGGCCCCTCGGGATCGCGGCAATGCCGGCCGCCGCGCTCGGCCCGTAAACCTTCGGAGCCGGAAGCTCGGCGGCAGGCGGCCGCGCCGGCGCCAGCAGTGCCGCCAGGACCTGCGCTCCGGTCCTCGCCGTCCCCTCGGCCTTCTCGGCCGCCATGTCCCTTGCGACGGCCAGCACTTTCTTCCTGACGCCCGGATCAGATAGGAGCGGCGCCAGCTGCCGCGCATGCACCTCGAGGATGTCGCGGATCGAGGCGTAGGCCGCCACGATTTCTTCCGGGAGACGCGCCAGGGCCAAGCGGCGCGACAGCCAGCTCTCGCTGACTTCCAGACGCCTGGCCATGACGGACTGCGTGCCGCCGTAGTAGCGCTCCAGCGCAACGGCATAGCTGCACGCGCGCTCGTAGTCGCTGATGTCCCGGCGGTGACGGTTCTCCACATCAGCCAAACGGAAGGCCTCCTCGTCGCCGAGGTCCCGGAGCTCGACCAGGAACTGCATTTCCGTATGGCCATTTTCCCGCAGCCACGCGACCGCGAAATGCCGCCGCGCACCGCAGATCACCTCGTAGGCCTGACCATCCGCCCCGCCATCCTGCACCTCCCGCACGATCGCGGGAAACTCCTGGCAGCCCTGAGCGCGGATGCCGGCAATGAGGTCGCTGCAGGCTTCCTCGTCCAGCAGGCCATAACTGCGGTTGTGCCCTGCCCAGATCCGGCACGCAGCCGGATCGACCAGCAGGATGGACCCTGCCCCGGCCGCCGACGACTTCCGCTTCCGGCGCTTGTCTGGCCCGGCGGCCTTTGCAGCCTCCGGCTGCCCCTCCAGTCCCGACAGGAGGTCGCCGAACGCGGCATCCTTGCTCTTGCTCATGGCGGCTCTCCCTGTCGGCGATCCACCCGTGCGGCTGACGCGCCGACAGAGCCCGTGCGGACGGGTTCTGCGCGTTGCCAGCGGGCTGCAGGACGAATCAGGCCAAGTTGAAGCTAGTATCCAGAAACACGTAACTCCATGTCAACGCTTCAGAAAAATGTTTCCCGGAGTACTTTTTCTGCACACTGGGCGCGGGACGAGCCTCCGTTCCGCTGCCAGGGAAGGAGCCAGCCACTCCCCCTCTCCTGCACGGCAGGAAGCTCCATGGAAAGGGACCAGGCAGGAGGTGCCCATGGCGATCCGGCTGACGGACCAGTTCGCTGGCGACGCTGGCGCGCAGACTGCTCTTCCCGGTCGCAGCCGGGGCGAAGGCGGTTGCGCCTGCCCGGCGGGCTGGAACTGCAGGCATGCCGCCGCCCTGCCGCTGCAGCGCGGGCTCGGCCGCATCCGCAACCTCGCTCCCGTCCGAGCCCCGCGGCAAGACCCGGCCGCCGACGGTCGCGGACCCGCCTGCTCCAAGTGCCCGCCCAGGCCAGTCCGCAGGCCACCTTCCGGATCGGCACCTTCAAGGGGCGGCCGACGCCGCCGGGAGCGCGCCCGACAGCCCCATCCGGCGCCAAGGCGCGATGCAGTTCCTGCGCGATCGTGCCCCCACGAAATTCGGCCGTCCCGCCGAGCCCGGGCTGCTGCCCGAGCCGGTCCTGTAGAGCGTCAACCTCCTTGGCCGCTACCGACAACCTCCTTGGCCGGTTTTGACCGCTGCGTTCTTCGTTGATTCTACTGGGCGCTTTCCTCCTCGAGCTTGTCGCTGGAGGCTGTCGGCGGAGCGACAGCCACGGGTGATTGCCCGGATGCGGCGGCCCGCCGACGGTAACTGTCGCCGTTCATCTCGAGGATGGTTGCATGGTGGATGAGCCTGTCGATCGCGGCGACGGTGACGGCCTGGTCGGGAAAGACGCTGCCCCAGGCGCTGAAGGGCTGGTTGGCGGCGATGGCGAGGCTCCGGGTCTCGTAGCGCCTGGCGATCAGCTCGAAGAGCACGGAGCTCTCAGCCTGGTCCTTCTGCGCATAGGTGATGTCATCGAGAATGATCAGGTCGAACTTGTCGAGCCTGGCCAAGGCAGCCTCGAGGGCGAGATCGCGGCGGGCGGCCTGGAGCCCCTGCACCATGTCGGCGGTGCGGGTGTAGAGGACGCGCCGTCCGGCCTCGACGAGGGCATGCCCGATGGCGCAGAGGACATGGGTCTTGCCGACGCCGGAGTTTCCCCTTTCGGCGAATGCATGCATTCGCCTGCCGGGCAGCGGATGGCGATCAGGTTGGCGCCGGTCTCGATCCAGTCCCCGGCGGCGAGCGCCTCGATGCGGGCCCGCGGGACACCCGCCAGGGCCTTGAAGTCGAAGGTGGCGAGCGTCTTTCCCCCGGGCAGCCCGGACTCGCGCAGGTGGCGCTGGATGCGCCGTGCGTCGCGATCGGCGAGCTCGATTTCGGCCAGGGCAGCGAGAAAGCGGGACGCTGGCCAGCCTTCGGCATCGGCACGCCCGGCCAGCGCAGGCCAGTGGCGCAGGATGCTGGGCAGGCGCAGCGCAGTGAGC
>NZ_JAATVU010000113.1 GCF_013184745.1 Mangrovicoccus sp. HB161399 | reverse complement strand
AAGTCCCTCGACGAGCTGCTCACGAAAATCGCCTGAGAAAGGCAGCCATAGCCACCACCGAGGGCCCCGCCAGAAGCGGGGCCCTCGACGTTGCACCCCACCGTGCGCTGCCGCCGCAGCGCGTTCACCTTTGGCTGTCAGGACTCTGGGGAAGCGGACCGCAGGACGCGGTCCCGGCGAAACGCCCGAAAGGACAGGCCATGAACATGCTTCCCATCGTACGGATCCTGCTGAGATACGCCTCCGGCGCGCTCGTCTCGGCCGGGGCGATCTCGCCCCAGCTGGGCAACGGGCTGGCTGCGGACGAGAATGTCGCGATGATCGCGACGGGGCTGCTGGGCTTCGCCGTCTCGGAACTCGGCTACATGATGGCCAAGCGCCGCGGCGGCGCGACCTGAGCACGGCCCGGGCCGGGGCCTCCCGCAGGCTCCGGCACCTCGAAAACATGCCTTGCCGACAATCTTTCGTTTCTGATTTCGATCAACAAATTCCGTGATCCCGGTCAATGCCGGACCTGTCCCGCCCGGCCTATCACGCCGCACACACGACAGAGCGAGGACAAGCGATGAAACACGTGATGCTTCCGGCGGCGCTGGCCGCGATGGCCGCATGCGGGGCAGGGGCGGCAGCGGCGCAGTCGGCCGGCGATATCACCATCGGCCTGGGCGTCGGCTACGTGGAGCCCGCAGGCGACAACGGCGACGCGCTGGACATGGACATCGATGTCAGCTCTTCCGCGCGCCCGACGCTGACGCTCGAATATTTCGTCATGGACAACCTGGGCATCGAGCTTCTGGCCGCGACGCCATTCCGCCACGACGTCGATCTCGACGGGCTGGGCCAGGTCGCCGCCGTGAGCCAGCTGCCGCCGACGCTGACCCTGCAGTACCACATCCCGACCGGCACCGCCTTCACGCCGCTCTTCGGCATCGGCATCAACTACACCACCTTCTTCGACATCGACGAGAAGGGCGCCGCCAAGGGCTCCAAGCTGGAACTCGACGACAGCTGGGGCATGGCGCTGCATGCCGGCGTGGACTACGCGCTGAACGAGACGAACGCGATCCGGGCCGATGTCCGCTGGATGGACATCGATTCCGAAGTGAAGCTTGACGGCGACAAGGTCGGCAAGGCCGAGATCGACCCCTGGGTGTTCGGCGTCTCCTGGATCCACAAATTCTGAAACCGCCTTTTCTGCGGGCAAACGGGGCGGTGCCCCGGCCACAGATCAGACGGGGGGAATATCGCCTTGGGGGCGCCGGAGGTACTCCGGCGCCTTTTTTCGCGTTTCCAGGGACAAGGTCGCAAAACGCGCGGCGAATGTCGGAAACGGCCCGTGCTGCGGGCCCGAAACGGAGAATGTCGCCGCCATGCAGACGAACGGGCATCGGAACAGCAGCTTGCAGGGACACGGGAGCGCACCGGCGCGCGCGGCGCAGCCGCCTGTCCGGGGCCGGGGAAAGGCCGCGGCGGCCGCCGGGCGCTGCCCTCGCGCGGCGCAATTTGCCTGTCCAGTCCGGGCATCGCGAGGATTGCCGGAAGGCATCCGCGTCGGGCATGGTGTGGCAGGCGGAAGCGAGGCCGGCCGTTCCGCAGGGGCACCCCGGAGCGGGCGCGCGGCGCATGCGGGGCAATGGCGGGAGGAACGCGCCGATCTGCACAAATTTTGTGCATTCATCTTGCGGGCAGGGCGAAAATCCCTTGCAGGCATGGACGAATGCGTTTTGGAAATATAACCAAATTTTGGGCAATACAAACGGGGTAGGTATGGACGTGACAGCGCCGATGGTCGAATTCGACCGCGTGCAGAAGAGCTATGACGGCGAGACGCTGGTCGTGAAGGACCTCAATCTTGCCATGCCCAAAGGGGAATTCCTGACCATGCTGGGGCCGTCGGGTTCCGGCAAGACCACCTGCCTGATGATGCTGGCAGGCTTCGAGACGGCCACCAACGGCGAGATCCGCCTGGCCGGCCGGGAGATCAACCACATCCCGCCGCACAAGCGCGGCATCGGCATGGTCTTCCAGAACTACGCGCTGTTCCCGCACATGACGGTGGCCGAGAACCTGAGCTTCCCGTTGGAGGTGCGCGGTCTGGACCGCGGCACGCGCGAGACCAAGATCAAGCGCGCGCTCGACATGGTGCAGATGGGCAAGTTCGCCTCGCGGCGCCCGGCGCAGCTGTCCGGCGGCCAGCAGCAGCGGATTGCCCTGGCGCGCGCGCTGGTCTTCGAGCCGGACCTGGTGCTGATGGACGAACCGCTCGGCGCGCTCGACAAGCAGCTGCGCGAGCACATGCAGTTCGAGATCAAGCACCTGCACGAAAGCCTGGGCATCACCGTGGTCTACGTGACCCACGACCAGTCCGAGGCGCTGACCATGTCGGACCGCGTGGCGGTGTTCAACGACGGCAAGATCCAGCAGCTGGCGCCGCCGGAGGACCTCTACGAGCGTCCCGACAACAGCTTCGTCGCGCAGTTCATCGGCGAGAACAACAAGCTCTCCGGCAAGATCGAGGGGCTGGACGGCGAACAGGCGCTGGTGCGGCTGCATTCCGGCGAGCTGATCGGCGCGACCGCGGTCAATACCGGCGGCATCGGTTCCGAGACGCTGGTCTCGATCCGTCCCGAGCGGGTCGAATTCCGCTTCGACCGTATCCAGGAAGGCTGGCACACGCTCGACGCGGAAGTGCTGGAATTCATCTATATGGGCGACCTGTTCCGCACCCGCCTGCGGGTGGCCGGGCATGACGATTTCGTCATGAAGTGCCGCAACATCCAGGGGCAGGAACGGCTGGCCCCCGGGCAGCGGGTCAAGATCGGCTGGCATCCGGCGGATGCCCGCGCGCTCGATCCGGTCTGACGACATTTCCCGGCACGCCCGGACCGCGTGGCGGGACAACAATCCAATCAACTGGGAGACTTCGATGAAACGCACTCTGATCCTGACCTCGGCGCTGGTCGCCGCAGGCGTGGCAGCGCAGGCCGAGGAACTGGCCGTGATGTCCTGGGGCGGGGCCTATTCCAAGAGCCAGGTGGAGGCCTATCACAAGCCCTTCACCGAGAAGACCGGCATCACCGTGGTCGACGTGGTTGCAGACAACCCCGCAACCCCGATCAAGGCGCAGGTCGAGGCCGGCAACGTGACCGTCAACGTGGCGGACGTGGAATATGCCGATGCCATGGCGCTCTGCGACGAGGGCCTGCTGGAAGAGATCGATCCGTCGATCCTTGCGGCCGCTCCGGACGGCACGCCGGCGATGGACGACTTCCTGCCGGGCGCGGTGACCGACTGCTTCGTCGCGACCATCGTGTTCTCGACCATGTACGCCTATGACGACACCGTCTTCACCGGCGAGAAGCCGGCAACCATCGCCGATTTCTTCGATCTGGAGAAATTCCCGGGCAAGCGCGGCATGCGCAAGACCCCGAAGGTCAACCTCGAGATGGCGCTGATGGCCGACGGCGTCGCGCCCGACGACGTCTACGACATGCTGGAGACCGACGAGGGCCTCGACCGCGCCTTCGCCAAGCTCGACACCATCAAGGACAGCGTCGTCTGGTGGGAAGCCGGCGCGCAGCCGCCGCAGCTGCTGGCTGACGGCGAAGTCGCGATGACCACCGCCTATAACGGCCGGATCTTCTCGGCTGCCGTGGCCGAGGGCAAGCCCTTCGTGTCGGTCTTCAACGGCCAGGTCTACGAATACGACGGCTACGTGATCCCGCTCGGCGCGCCGAACAAGGAAGAGGCGATGGAATTCCTCGCCTTCGCGACCCAGACCCAGCAGCTGGCCGACCAGGCCAAGTGGATCTCCTACGGTCCGGCGCGCAAGTCCTCCGGTCCGCTCGTCGGCCTCTACGAGGACGGCAAGACCGAGATGGGTCCCTACATGCCGACCGCCGAGCAGAACCTCGAAGTCGCGCTGCCCTCGAACTTCGAGTTCTGGGCCGACCGCAACGTCGAGCTGTCCGAGCGCTTCAACGCCTGGCTGGCCAACTGAGCCTGACGCAACCGCCGGTCCGGAGCTCCGCGCTCCGGACCGGTCCCCACGACCCGCGTGCGCCTGCACGCGCCGCAGTCGGACGCCGCTCAGGGCGCCCTGCGTTTCGGGAGATTTCCTTTGGCTGACATGACCGCCACGAGTTCGGGAGCCGCGCCGCAGGGGCTGCAGACCGCGGACGGACGCCCGCTCAAGGCCGCGCTGGCCGCGAGCCAGGCACGCGCGAAGCGCCGTGCCTTCTACCTCGTGGCGCCGCTGCTGGCCTTCATCCTGCTGACTTTCGTGCTGCCGATCGGGCAGCTGCTGACCCGCTCGGTCAGCGATCCGCGCTTCATCGAGAATGTCGACCGCTCGACCGGCGAAGTGACGCCGATCATGACCGGGCTGCGCGCCTGGTTCAAGGCGAACGCGCCCGGCACCGAGCCCGACGAGGCCGCCTATGCCGCGCTGGCCCAGGACCTCGTCCTGCTGGCCGAGCTGCGCGGGCAGGGCGATGTCGGCACGCGGATCAACTACGAGGCGCCGGGCACCCGCTCGCTCTTCACCAAGACCGCGCGCAAGGCCGACGACCTGGAGGCGCCCTTCAAGGAGGCGATCCTCGATGTCGACAAGGACTGGGCCGATCCCGTCCTGTGGCAGGCGATGCGCGATGCCTCCAGCCGCTACACGCTCAACTTCTACCTCGCCGCGCTCGACATGACGCGCGACACCGACGGCAACATCGTCAACGTGCCCGAGGACCGGCAGGTCTACCTGCTGCTGTTCAAGCGCACCGCGATCCTGTCGGTGCTGATCACCTTCACCACGCTGGTGCTGGGCTTCCCGGTCGCCTACCTGCTGGCGAACCTGCCGCTGCGCTATTCCAACCTGCTGATGATCCTGGTGCTGCTGCCGTTCTGGACGTCGCTGCTGGTCAGGACGACCTCCTGGATGGTTCTGCTTCAGAGCCAGGGCGTGATCAACGACCTCCTGGTCTGGGCGGGGATCATCGGCGATGACGGCCGGATCCAGATGATCTACAACCAGATGGGCACGGTCATCGCGATGACGCATATCCTGCTGCCCTTCACGGTGCTGCCGCTCTATTCGGTGATGCGGCCGATCAAGCCCTCCTATGTCCGCGCCGCACGCTCCCTGGGCGCGACCAGCTGGACCGCCTTCCGCCGGGTCTACCTGCCGCAGACGGTGCCGGGGATCGGGGCAGGGGCGCTGCTCGTCTTCATCCTCGCCGTGGGCTACTACATCACGCCCGCCCTGGTCGGCGGCAGCTCGGGTCAGCTGATCTCGAACCTGATCGCCTTCCACATGCAGAACTCGCTCAACTGGTCGCTCGCCGCGGCGCTGGCCTCGCTCCTCCTTGCGGGCGTGCTGGTGCTCTACTGGCTCTACGACCGGCTCGTGGGCATCGACAACCTGAAGCTGGGGTAAGCGACCATGGCACTTCCGACCCATGCCGACACGCTCGAGCGCGTATGGCACTACACCTATCTCGTGATCTGCGCCCTGATCTTCCTGTTCCTGATCGCGCCGATCATCATCATCATCCCGCTCAGCTTCAACTCCGAGCCCTACTTCACCTTCACCGAGAAGATGCTGTCCTTCGATCCGACGGGCTACTCGATGCGGTGGTACGACACGCTGCTGACGCTGGGCATGAGCAACCCGGAGGCGCCGCGCGACACGTCGTGGTGGGCGGATGCCTGGGCGAACGCCACCTGGATCCGGGCGGCGAAGAACTCGGTGATCATCGGCTTCTTCTCGACCATCCTGGCGACGGCGCTGGGAACGCTGGCCGCGCTCGGCCTGTCGCGTCCCGAGATGCCGTTCCGCCGCACGGTGATGGCGGTGCTGATCTCGCCGATGATCGTGCCGATCATCATCACCGCGACCGGCCTGTTCTTCTTCTACTCGAAGACCGGGCTGGCGGGCAGCTATGTCGGCATCATCATGGCGCATGCCACGCTGGGCATTCCCTTCGTGATCATCACCGTGACGGCGACGCTGGTGGGCTTCGACCACTCGCTCAGCCGTGCGGCGGCCAGCCTGGGCGCCAATCCGACGACCAGCTTCTTCAAGATCACCATGCCGCTGATCCTGCCGGGCGTGGTTTCGGGCGCGCTCTTCGCCTTCGTGACCTCCTTCGACGAAGTGGTCGTGGTTCTGTTCGTGGCTGCGCATGACCAGCAGACCATCCCGCGCCAGATGTGGGCGGGCATCCGCGAGCAGATCAGCCCGGCGATCCTCGCCGTGGCGACCATCCTGGTGATCGTCTCGATCGGCCTGCTGACCGCGGTCGAGCTGCTGCGCCGCCGCTCCGAGAAGATGCGCGGCCTGTCGCCGGGCTGAGGCCGGCCCGCCGGGCGCCATTGCGGAAAAACGGGAAGGGGCGGCGACTTGCGGCCCCTTCCGCGCATTCGGGGCGCCGCTTTCGCCGCCCTCTCGACACTCCGCCGAACTGCCGCCATACCAGCGGCATGAAGTTACAGGTCCTGTTCCAGACCCTCGCCGTCGGCGCGCTCGGCGCGGGTCTCGCGTCCCTTGCCGGAATTCCCGCGCCCTTCCTTCTCGGCCCGGCCGCTTCGGTCACGGTCGCCGCCCTATCCGGGCTGTCCGTGGCCATCCCACCGCCGCTGCGCACGGCCGGTTTCGTGCTCATCGGCATGGGCATGGGCTCGGGCGTGACGCCCGAGGTCGTGCAGGCCGCGGCGCGCTGGCCGCTCAGCCTTGTCTGCCTGGTCCTGGCGGTCGCCGCGATCCTCTGGGGCGGCGCCTGGATGATGCGGCAGCTTCTCGGGCTCGACCGGCCCACCTCGATCCTCGCCGCCGCGCCGGGCCATCTGAGCTATGTCCTCTCGCTCGGGCTCGACACCAAGGCCGACCTGCCGCAGGTGACGCTGATCCAGTCACTGCGCGTGCTGGCGCTGACCATCCTGACGCCGCCGCTGGTGCTGCTGCTGGAAGGCGAGGCGCTGGTCCCGGCCGCCCGGATGGCGCCGACCGGCCTGCCGGCGCTCTGCGCCATGGGGGCGGCCGCGCTGTGCATCGGCATCGCGTTCGAGCGGCTGCGCATTCCGGCAGGCATGCTGATGGGGGCGATGGTCGCCTCCTCCGTCGGCCATGGCGCGGGCTGGGTCGCCGGCTCGGTGCCGCAATGGCTGTCGGTGCCCGGCTTCGTGCTGATGGGCTGCACGATCGGCACGCGCTTCTCGGGCATCGATGCCAGGATGGTCCTGCGCGCCCTGGGCGGCGCGTCGATGCTGACCGGTCTTGCCGTCGCGGTCTCCTCGGCAGCGGCCTTCGCAGCCTCGCTGGCCTTCGGCTTCCCACTCTCTGCGGCGCTGATTGCCTTCGCGCCGGGCGGGGTGGAGACGATGGCGGCAATGGCGCTGCTGCTGCATGTCGATCCGGCCTATGTCGCGCTGCACCATGTCGTGCGCATCTTCGCGCTGACCTTCCTGATCCCGCTGGCGCTGGGACGCCGCCGCTGAGCTTGCACGCCGGCCTCATGGGCCGTAAGAGCGGCGCGACGAAACGAGGGAATTTGCACCATGGGCTTCAAGATGGGGATTGTCGGTCTGCCGAACGTGGGCAAGTCGACCCTGTTCAACGCGCTGACCCGGACCGCCGCCGCGCAGGCCGCCAACTTTCCGTTCTGCACCATCGAGCCGAATGTCGGCGACGTGGCGGTGCCGGACAAGCGGCTGTTCAAGCTGGCGGAGATCGCGGGCTCGAAGGAGATCATCCCGGCGCGAATGACCTTCGTCGACATCGCGGGCCTGGTGAAGGGCGCGTCGAAGGGCGAGGGCATGGGCAACCAGTTCCTCACCAACATCCGCGAGACCGACGCCATCGCCCAGGTGCTGCGCTGCTTCGAGGATGACGACATCACCCATGTCGACGGCCGCGTCGATCCCGTCAGCGATGCCGAGACGATCAACATGGAGCTGATCATCGCCGACATGGAGTCGGTGGAGAAGCGCCTGCAGAACCTCAGCCGCAAGGTCCGCGGCGGCGACAAGGAGGCGGTCCAGCAGGAGCGCCTGCTGAAGGCCGCGCTGGAGCTGCTGGAAGACGGCAAGCCCGCGCGCCTGCTGGATGTCGCGGAAGAGGACAAGAAGCAGTGGCGGATGCTGCAGCTGCTGACCCAGAAGCCGATCCTCTATGTCTGCAACGTCGAGGAGAACGCCTCGGCCACCGGCAACGCGCATTCGAACCGTGTCGCGGAGATGGCGAAGGCCGAAGGTGCCGGCGTCGTGCTGATCTCGGCGGCGATCGAGGAGGAAATCTCGCAGCTCGACGACGAGGAGGCGCAGGTCTTCCTCGAGGAGATGGGGCTGGAAGAGGCCGGTCTCGACCGTCTGATCCGCGCGGGCTACGACCTGCTGGGCCTCGAGACCTACTTCACCGTGGGTCCGAAGGAGGCGCGCGCCTGGACGATCTACAAGGGCACGCCGGCGCCGCAGGCGGCGGGCGTGATCCACGGCGATTTCGAGCGCGGCTTCATTCGGGCGGAAACCGTCGCCTATGACGACTACGTCACGCTCGGCGGCGAAGCCAAGGCGCGCGACGCGGGCAAGCTGCGCGTCGAGGGCAAGACCTACGTGGTCAAGGACGGCGACGTCCTGCATTTCCTGTTCAACGCCTGAGACTGGGCGCAAGGACGACAGAGGGGCTCCCCGAGGGGAGCCCTTCCGCGTTTTCAGCGGCGGCGGCGCGCGGCGAAGTCCGGCGCGGCCGGCTCGCCGAGCAGCAGCGGCGCCGCCGCCGGAAGCGGCACCGGCGGCATGCCGGAGCCGATGGCCTGTTCCACCGTGTCGCCATTGGCCAGCGTCCAGAGATAGACGCCTTGCGCCAGCCAGGCGGAGGCGAAGTCCTGCGAAGGCGGATGGCCGGCGACCGACAGCCCGCTGCCCGAAACATGGTCGGCAGGCAGGCCCAGCATGGCGTCCTCTCCGTGGAATTCGAAGATGAAGGCATCCCCCGTGGCCACATCGTAGGACGGGTACTTGTCTTGGCCGCTGCCGATCATCGCCGGGCCGCACGCGGTGGTGAAATGCCAGGCGAAGGGGGTGGCAGCGGCGCCGGAGACCGACCAGGCGGCCAGCATGGTGGCGTTGTAGGGATCGGCATCGGGGGCCACGTAGAACCCTCTGGTATCGAGGCTGCCCGAGATGCCGATCGACAGGCTGGTGCCGGTCTCCTGGATCGAGGCGACGACGGCGGCCGCGGCTCCGGCGGCGGCGGCCAGCAGGGCGGCGAGGGGAAGGAATGCCTTCGGCACGATATGCTCCGCAATCGAATCCGCGGCCGGTTCGTGCCGGACGTGAAGGTGGTGCGCGGCGGTCCGGACGGCCCTACGCTGCGCTGCGGAAAAACCCTGCGGCCGCGGCGGAGAGGGGCAGCGCGGCCGGGATTTCCCGTTAATGCGACATTTCGGCCTCCCAGCGGTTGAGTCCCGTCCTCCGGCCGGCTATCCCGCCGCGACCCTTCCGAGGCCCAGCTGACAACGGAGCGCAGAACCGATGGCGCACAGAGACTTCGAACCGAGGCATCTCGAGACCCTCGACCGCGACCTCGGGCGCTTGAACGCGCTGGAGCAGGCGGCCGCCTATGTCGGGCGTCCGGTCGCCGGAAAGGGCGTTGCCGTGTTCTTCGTGGCGGCGGCGGCGCTGCTGGCGGGGCTGCTGCTGGCCGGCAGCGGCCATGCGACGGTGATCGTCATCGCCTCCGCCTTCGGCGCCTACATGGCGCTGAACATCGGCGCCAACGACGTGGCCAACAACATGGGCCCGGCGGTCGGCGCCAATGCGCTGACCATGGGCGGGGCCATCGCCATTGCCGCGGTCTTCGAAAGCGCGGGCGCGCTGCTGGCGGGGGGCGACGTGGTGTCCACCATCGCCAAGGGGATCATCGCGCCGTCGAGCCTGGGTTCCGCCGAGGTCTTCGTCTGGGCGATGATGGCGGCGCTGCTGTCCTCGGCGCTGTGGGTGAACCTGGCGACCTGGATCGGGGCGCCGGTCTCGACCACGCATTCGGTGGTCGGCGGCGTGATGGGCGCGGGCATCGCCGCGGCCGGGCTGGGCGCGGTCAGCTGGGGCAAGATCGGTGCCATCGCCGCCAGCTGGGTGATCTCGCCGGTGCTGGGCGGGCTGATCGCCGCTGCCTTCCTGTGGTTCATCAAGTCCCAGATCATCTACCGCGACGACAAGATCGCCGCCGCGCGCCGCTGGGTGCCGGTGCTTGTCGGCATCATGGGCGGCACCTTCTCCGCCTACCTGTCGATGAAGGGGCTTAAGCACGTCATCTCGATCGGCTTCGGCACCGCGCTGGCGATCGGCGCCGCGCTGGGTCTGGCGGTCTGGCTGGCGATGATCCCGGTGGTGCGCCGCCAGTCCCGCGGGCTGGAGAACCGCTCCAAGTCGCTCAAGGTGCTGTTCGGCATTCCGCTGATCGTTTCGGCGGCGCTGCTGAGCTTCGCCCATGGCGCCAATGACGTCGCCAATGCGATCGGGCCGCTGGCGGCGATCGTGCAGGCGACGCTGACCGGCAGCTTCGACCAGGCCTTCGCCATCCCCTTCTGGGTGATGCTGATCGGCGCCTTCGGGATCTCCTTCGGCCTGTTCCTGTTCGGCCCGCGGCTGATCCGGGTGGTCGGCAGCGAGATCACCAAGCTCAACCCGATGCGCGCGTACTGCGTGGCACTGTCGGCGGCGATCACGGTGATCGTGGCCAGCTGGTTCGGCCTGCCGGTCAGCTCGACCCATATCGCCGTGGGCGGCGTCTTCGGCGTCGGCTTCTTCCGCGAATGGGATGCCGAGCGGCGATTCCGCGCGGCGCGCCATGCCGACCCCGAGCGTCCGGTCGTGCCGGGCGAGGAACGCCGCCGCCGCAAGCTGGTGCGCCGTTCGCATGTTCTGACCATCGGCGCTGCGTGGATCGTGACCGTGCCGGCCGCCGCCGCGCTGTCCGCCGCGCTGTTCTGGCTCATCCGCAGCATCGCCTGACCCGCAGCCGACCCGGCGCGCGGCGCCTCTGGACGGCATCCGCCCGATGCACCCGGGCTGTCAGGCGGCTTTCTTGCACAAAAGGGGGGCTGGGATCCTCCATGTGAATCCAATGCAGTCGCCCGATGGCATGAGCGGGCCGCCGAAGACGGCCTATACGGCCGCCAAACTGCCGACTAGCATGCGCATGATCATGCCCTGAGGGAGCGCGGCTCGCTGGCTGTCTGGACCATTCCTCGATGCAGTGGCAAGCCGTGCTGTCCGGCCGGCGTATCCGCAGCATCCCCCAGGATGTCGGCCGCGTCGCTGGTGGCAACAGCGATCCGGCCCGTTGCCTCGGCAAGGCGGGAATGGCCCTGGCCCAGGCCGATGCGGCGGCAGATGTCGGCGCGGCTCATTTGGTCCACCGCGACCCAATGCACCACTTGCCGCAGCGGGATTTTCACGGGGTCCAGCGGGGCGCCGCGCTCGGCCAGGTTGATTTCGACATTGCGCCTGGTCAGCGCTTCATGGAACACGCGCAGGTTGGAGGCTGCCTCTAGCTTCGCCAGGTTGGGCGGGGTCGAGCCCGGGGACCGCCCGCCAGGGACGCCAGGGCGCCGCCGGTGGCGGCGCACAGCTTGACGGTTCGGGCGTATTCCAGCGTTGCGGCCCGGTGCCGCCCGGTGCGGCGCCATCATGGCCTGGAGCGCACGCGGCACCTTCAGGTGCAGCACCCGCGCCCGGCTGGCCTCCATCCGCACCCGGCCGCGGCTGTCCTCGGTTATTCGGGTGCCTTCTTCGATCTCGGCTTCCTCCAGCCCTCTCCGGGACGTCCAGCCCGGCGGCAGCTTGTCCATTGTCACTGCCCAGGACCGCGCTTTCCTCGCCTTGCGCGTGCTCATGCTCGGGTCCTTTCGGTCTCGCGGGGGGCAAGGGGCAAGTTTCCCCATTGTCCCCTCCTGTTACTTCTCGATTTCACTTCCACTAACTTTTTTGCTTTCTTGCCCTCTTTGCCATTTTCTACAAATAATAATTAAAAACATTGGCTTAAGCGCAATAAGAGGGGGCAAAAAGGTGGAAAGCAGGGGGTAAAAAGAGCAACGCTTCCAGCTCTCCGCCCTCCTAATTCACTGCCGGGGCGCAATCCTGTCCTTCCCCCTCCACACCTTTTCCCTTCGGAGGGATTGTTGCCCCCTGTCCGTAGGGGGCGGGGGAGAGGCGAACGGAACGGCGGGGACGCTGGCGGTCTCGGCGTGGCGGATCGTGGCTAGGCATTGTTGCAGAAGTCTGCGCCGGGGCGTGATGCCCCTTCCCCAGCGGAGGTCAGGCCACGCGTTCGATCTCGGTGGTGCCGAGGGCGTTGAAGCGGTTCATGAATGAGCGGCAAGCGCCATCGGTCCCAGCGCAGCCGCGAATGACGCGGATGTGGATCTCGGCTGCCTGCCGGCCGGGGTCCCTCGAGGCAATCTGCTCGCCGGAGGACTCGAGGTTCCCCATCCTGGCCTCGATCCTGCTCCGGACGTGGCAGCCGGACCACCGCTTGCAGATCGTCCGGCCGTGCCGCCGGCTGGCCCGCGGGATGGCGTTGCGCGCCAGCGCAGCAGGGCAGTCCTCCTTCCACAGGCGGCCGTTTTTCCGGATGGGATCGAGGGCATGACTGCCGTCGCCAGCGGTGCTCGGAGTTTCCCATCGCGGCGCCATCGGTTCGAGCCCGATGGGCGACGGCGCATCCGCCGGCAACTGGCCGGCAACGGTGCCGGCTTCCCCGTCTTCCGGGATCCGGGCGGGCAATTCGGGAAGGACAGGGCTGCCGCCCCCGCGGCTGGAGGCGAACTCCACCGCCCGGATGTCGCCGGTGCCTGTGTCCATCGCCAGATGGACCTTGCGGCACTGGCGGCGGCGGTGGGTGCCGTGCTTCCCGGCCAGCCACTCATTGGCCGGGAAGCACGGCGCCGCTGGGGCCACGGTCCCGTCTCGCTCTGACGTCGGCCAAGCGCGGAAAAGCCCGGGACCGGCCAGTCCGGGCACGCCATCTCGAGGATGCTGGCGGCCATCCCGGCCGTTTGCCTGGGCGGCAGACTGAAGAGCACCTTGATCA
>NZ_JAATVU010000112.1 GCF_013184745.1 Mangrovicoccus sp. HB161399 | reverse complement strand
CCTGATCGCAACACCTTCCTGATCTGTCCGCCCTCCGGACTGCATCCGCAGACCCTCAAGCGCCCCGGTGCGTCGCCGCCCCGTCGGTGAAGGGCCTTCTAGAGAAACCCCCCGACCCCCGCAACTCGATTCTCGCACAAAACCCCAAAAAAATCCCGCGACCCAACGGAAAGATCAGAACAAACACAAAATATGTACAGAAAAATGAAGAAGACACCAAATGTGGAAAAAGACCCCGAGCTAGATGACCCAGGGCCTTCCAGGCAAGCGGAGGCGGTGTGCCGCCTGCCTCCTTCCGGGACCCGGCTAGAGCGTGCCGGACGACATCTCGCGCGCGATGTAGTCGGCCTGGCGGATCGCCAGCGACACGATCGTAAGGGTCGGGTTCTCCGACGCTCCGGTCGTGAACTGCGAGCCGTCCGACACGAAGAGGTTGGCGATGTCGTGGGTCTGGCCCCAGCGGTTCACGACACCGTCGCGCGCCCGCTCGGACATCCGGCTGGTGCCGAGATTGTGGGTCGAGGGATAGGGCGGGGTCGGAAGGGTCCGCGTCGCGCCCACCGCCTCGTACATCTTCACCGCCTGGCCATAGGCATGGTCGCGCATGGCGTTGTCATTCGGGTGGTTGTCGAAATTCACGTTCGCCACCGGCAGGCCGTAGGCATCCTTGACGTCATGGTTCAGCGTTACCCGGTTGGTCTCCTGCGGCATGTCCTCGCCGACGATCCAGAGTCCGGCCATGTTCTCGTAGCTGTCGAGCGCCGTGGTGAATTCGCGGCCCCAGCCCCCCGGATCGAGGAAGGCCGCCATGAAGGGAATGCCCAGAGCCAGCGTCTCCATCTCGTAGCCGCCGACGAATCCGCGCGACGGATCATGGCGCGCCTCGTCCTGGATGATCCCCGCCATCGTGGTGCCGCGCCACATCCGGACCGGCTTCTCGAAGGTTGCGTAGACCGAGCCGGTGGTGTGCCGCATGTAGTTGCGTCCGACCTGCCCGGAGGAATTCGCGAGGCCGTCGGGGAACATCGCGGAAGCTGAATTCAGCAGCAGCCGCGGCGTCTCGAAGGAATTCCCCGCAACGCAGACGATCCGGGCCTTCTGCATCTGCAGATCGCCATCGGCATCGAAATACTCGACCCCGGTGACCTTGCCCGCGTCGTCATGCAGGATCCGCGCAACATGGGAATTCGGCCGGACCTCCAGATTTCCGGTCGCCTCGCCGCGCGGGATGTCGGTATAGGCGGCCGACCACTTGGCTCCCCATTTGCAGCCCTGGAAGCAGAAGCCGGTCTGCTGGCAGGCCATGCGGTCGTCGTTCTCGACCGAATTGATCGCCATGTGCCCGGTATTGACCTCCGTGTAGCCGAGGGCCCGCGCCCCGGCCTCGAAGACCTTGAAATTGTTGTTTCCCGGCAGGCCCGGCAGATCGTTGGTGCGGGTCACGCCCAGCTTCTTCTCGGCGAGGTCGTACCAGGGGGCCATCTCGGCGGCGTCGATCGGCCAGTCGAGCAGGTTCGCGCCCTGCACCTCGCCATAAGTCGTCCTGGCCTTCCACTCGTGCTCCTGGAAGCGCAGGCTCGCCCCCGCCCAGTGGATCGAGGTGCCGCCGACCGCCTTCACGATCCAGGCGGGCAGCCCGGAGAAGTCCTTGGCCACGCGCCAGTCGCCGCTGGTCGTGCGCGGATCGGTCCAGGCGAGCTGGCCGAAGCTGTCCCACTCGTCATTGATGTAGTCCTCGGGCAGGTAGCGCCCGCCCGCCTCCAGCGCCACGACGCTGATGCCCTTCTGCGCCAGCTCGCCCGCAAGCACGCCGCCGCCCGCGCCGGTGCCGATGACGACGACCACGCTATCGTCGGTCCTGTCGAAAGGTGCTGCCATGATCCGTTCCTCCCTTTCCGGCTCACAGCCAGCTGATGTCGTCGAAGCCGCGGTCGATATAGCCGCCCTTCGAGTAGCTCTCGCCCTCGTAGCCGAAGACCGGCCAGACGGCTTTCTGGTTGTAGAGCCCGGTCACCAGCCCCCCGCGGATCTGCTGGAAGAACGCGCTGTCCTCCATCGCGCGCAAGAGGTCCACCCGGTCGCGCTCCCAGCCGGCACCGACATAGCTGGCATGGCCCGCGCCCTGCGCGGCCGCGTCGAGCGCCGCGATCCCCGCCTCGATCCCCGGTGCCGCCTCGGGCGTGTCGTAGCCCTTGACCGCAATCACGTAGAATTCGTCGCCGATCCTGTCATGCGGGTAGATGTCCCGCGCCATCTGCACCAGCGTCGCGAAGGTGCCGGGCTTCAGCGACGACAGTTCGGTCGCCCAGGCCGCATCCTTCGCCGCGAGGAATCCCGTCCCCAGCACGAACCCCGCCCCGGCGACGGTCGCCCGCGACAGCAGCTGCCGCCGGGTCAGGCCCCGCAGGCTCTCCCTTGTCTCCATGATGTCTCCTCCCTTTTGCATCATCACTTGAACCGCCCGCCGCGCTCCAACACCTCGATCTGGTAGCCGTCCGGATCCGCGACGAAGAAAAAGCGCGCCACCTTGGTTCCCGCCGGGGCGAATTCGACCAGCTTGCGCGGGGCCAGGCCCTCGGCTTCGAACCGGGCATGCTCAGCGTCGAGATCGGCCACGCTCACGGCGAGGTGGCCGTAGCCGTCGCCGAGGTCATAGGGCTCTGTCCGGCCCTTGTTGACGGTCAGTTCCAGCTCGAATTCCGTCTCCGGGTTCGACATGTAGACCAGCGTGAAATCCGGAAAATCCAGCCGGTCGGCGATGTCCAGCCCGAAAGCCGCCCGGTAGAAGGCGACCGAGCGCGCCTCGTCAAGGACGCGGATCATGGAATGGATCTGCTTGGCCACGTTGCTCTCCTGCTGCGGTCTCTGCCAATGCAGCAAGCGTAGCGGGGGGCACGCGGCCAGCGGGTAGTAACAACATACTACCGGAGCGATAATCCTGCCCCTTCAGATCTCCTATTCCGCGGCCACCGCAGCCGGGCGCTGCGGCGCGCCGAGCTCCAGGAACTTCAGGCAGGCACAGCGCAGGAGCGAGGTGAAATTCGATGGCTCGCCGCGAAGTTCCAGCACCTCGGCATGCAGCTTCGAGATGAAGCAGGGCGTCGACATTCCCTCGCTGGCCGCGAGCTCGTCAAGGATGGCCCAGAACGAGTTTTCCAGCCGGATGCTGGTGCTCTGGCCATTCAGGCGCAGCCGCCTGGTGCGGCAGGCATACCGCTCCGGATCCTGTCCGGCGAAGACATGGCACATCAGTTCTCCTCCCTTCGCGGCCCCGATCCCCGGTTTGTTTTCTTCTGCTGGGAGGGCCGTGCACATTGAGATCTAGCCCGCGGAACAGCGGCTGTCTACGGCGTCGCCGCACCGCACGCCGGAGCACCCCGGGCGCAGCTGCCGGTCCGGCGCAATGGCCTGCCGCGAAGGCAAATGCCTGTCACGGCGCCCTTCCGCAGGCTCCTGCGGCCGGAGCCCGTCCGGGTTCCGTTTGCCCCCTGCGCGCACGGCCGAGCCGGCATCGGAGCTGGACGCGGCCGGGCTGGATTCCGTCCGCGGCAGCCCTCCGCTCAGGGTGCGACCCAGGCGGCATTCTCCGCCGAGGAGCGCAGGCAGGCGGCGATGAAGCGCATGCCCTCCAGGCCCTCGCCGATCCCGGGCAGCGCCTCTGCCGTGCCGCCGCGGATGAGTGTGGCCGCTTCGGCATAGAGCGTGGCGAAAGCCTCCAGATAGCCTTCCGGATGCCCCCCCGGCGTCCGCAGATGCGCAAGCCCGGCAGGCGTCGCGCCCGGTCCGCCGCGGGTGAGGATCTGCGCGGGCCCGCCGAAGCGGGTGAAGGTCATTTTCTCTGGCTCCTCCTGCGCCCAGGAGAGCCCGGCCTTCGTTCCGTGGACACGCAGCCGCAGCGCATTGCCGTTGCCGACCGCGACCTGGCTGGCCCAGAGCATGCCCTTCGCTCCGCCCTTGTAGCGCAGCATGACATGGACATTGTCGTCCACCTGGCGGCCGGGCACGAAAGCATGGAGATCGGCGGAAAGCTCGGCCACCTCCAGCCCGCTGACGAAGCCGGCCAGATTGTGCGCATGGGTGCCGATATCGCCGATGCAGCCGCCCGCCCCCGAGCGGGCGGGATCGGTCCGCCACTCGGCCTGCTTGCCGCCCGTGTCCTCGACCAGCCAGTCCTGCACATATTCGACATGCACGAGCCGGATCTCGCCCAGCTCGCCCGCCGCCACCATCTCGCGCGCCTGCCGGATCAGCGGATAGGCCGAGTAGTTATGGGTCAGGATGAACTCCCTGCCCGACGCGGCCGCCGCCGCGGCGATCGCCTCGGCCTGCTCCATCGTCGCGGCCAGGGGCTTGTCGCAGATCACGTGGATGCCGGCCTCGAGAAAGGCGATGGCTGCGGGCGCATGCATGTGGTTCGGCGTGACGATGGCGACCGCGTCGATCCCGTCGGGATGCGCCGCCTCGGCCACCGCCATCTCGGTGAAACTGCCATAGCTGCGCGCCGGGTCGAGCCCCAGCTCCGCCGCCGAGGCCATGGCGCGCGCGGGATCCGAGCTGAGCGCGCCCGCGACCAGATCCCACTGCCCGTCGATCCGCGCGGCGATGCGGTGGACGGCCCCGATGAAGGCGCCCTGCCCGCCGCCGACCATGCCGAGCTTCAGCTTCTGCATCACGCGACCCCCAGCATCTTGCGGATGGCCGCCCGGTCAACGCCGGAGCCTGCGAAATCGTCGAAGGCCTTGCCGGTCACCTCGATGATCTTCGAGGCGATGAAGGGCGCGCCTTCGCGGGCGCCCTGCTCGGGCGATTTCAGGCAGCATTCCCATTCCATCACCGCCCAGCTGTCATAGCCGTAGGCCGAGAGCTTCGAGAAGATCGCGGCGAAATCGACCTGGCCGTCGCCGAGGCTGCGGAACCGCCCCGCGCGGTCGATCCAGGGCTGGTAGCCGGAATAGACGCCCTGCCGCCCGTCCGGATTGAACTCTGCATCCTTGACGTGGAAGGCGGCGATCCGGTCGTGATAGCGGTCGATGAAGGCGAGATAGTCGAGGCATTGCAGCACGTAATGCGACGGATCGTAGAGGATCTTGGCGCGGCTGTGCCCGCCGACCGCGTCAAGGAACATCTCCCAGGTTGCGCCGTCGAAGACGTCCTCGCCAGGATGGATCTCGTAGGCGAGATCGACGCCTTCTTCCGCGCAATGGTCGAGGATCGGCATCCAGCGGCGCCCCAATTCGGCGAAGGCCTCCTCGATCAGTCCCGGCGGACGCTGCGGCCACGGGTAGAGATAGGGGAACGCGAGGCTGCCCGAAAAGGTCACGGCGGTCTTCAGCCCCAGCCTGCGCGAGGCGGTGGCGGCCTTCTTCACCTGCTCCGCCGCCCAGTCCGTCCGGGCCTTCGGGTTGCCGCGGAGCGCTTCCGGCGCGAAGCCGTCGAAGAGGGCGTCATAGGCGGGATGGACGGCCACGAGCTGGCCCTGGATATGGGTGGAGAGCTCGGTAATCTCGACGCCCGCCTCGGCACATTGGCCCTTCACCTCGTCGCAATAGTCCTGGCTTTCCGCCGCGCGGTCCAGGTCGAAGAGCCGCGCGTCATTCGCGGGGATCTGCACGCCCTTGTAGCCGAGCCCTGCCGCCCATCCGGCAATGCCCGGCAGGGTGTCGAAGGGCGCCGCGTCACCCGCGAACTGGGCGAGGAAGATGGCGGGTCCCTTGATCGTCGTCGGCATGTCTGTCCTTTCGTTCACATGCATGCGGGCCCGGAACGGCCAGCGTCCCGTTCGCCCGGAGACTTGGCGGCCCGGGATCCGGCCCGGGCCGCGCAGGCTAGCGCTTGCGGAGATAGACCGCGTAGATCCAGGGCGCGATTGCGGCGGCGACGGCCACCAGCATCACCGTGGCCGCGCCGGAGGCGAAGCCGACATTGGCGCGCACGAAGAGGAAATCCATGATGAACTTCGCCGGGACGTCCGTGGCCATGCCGGGGCCGCCATTGGTCATCGCCACGACCAGGTCGTAGGATTTCACCACGGCGATGCCCAGAAGGACGACGGCGGTCACCATGACCGGGCGCAGCACCGGCAGGATGATCGAGACATAGCCGCGCCAGACCGGGATGCCGTCCACCCGGATCGCCTTCCACAAATCCTCGTCGATGCCGCGCAGCCCCGCCAGCATCAGTGCCATGACCAGCCCGGCGGACTGCCAGACCGCGGCCAGCACGACCGCATAGAGCGCCCGGTCGGGATCGGTGACCCAGTCGAAGCGGAAGTTCTCCCAGCCCATCGCGTTGACGCTCTTCTGGATGCCGAGCGACGGATTCATCATCCACTGCCAAACCACGCCAGTGACGATGAAAGACAGCGAATAAGGGTAGAGCCAGATCGTCCGGACCACACCCTCGGCCGCGATCTTCCGGTCGAGGGCGATCGCCATCAGCGTGCCAAGCACCATGCTTGCGGCAATGAAGAGCGCGCCGAAGACCAGCATGTTCTCCACCGAGGTCATCCAGCGCGCGGTCTTGAACAGCCGCTCGTATTGATGCGTGCCGGCGAACTGCATCACCGGCACCAGCTTCGAGGGCGTCAGCGACACCGCGACGGTCCAGACCATCGTGCCCAGATAGGCGCAGAGCACGATGATCCAGGCCGGCCAGAGCGCCACGGCCGCGCCGCCGGGACGGAAAGGGAGCTTGCCCGCAAGCGTGGCCATGGCGCCGGCCCTCATTCCGCGGTCATCGCGATGGCATCGCGCAGAGCAGCGGCGAAGTCATCCGGCGTCTCGGAGGGCGTGTTCCAGTACTGGGTCACGGCGTCCTGGATGGCCCCCACGCGGTCGGCCGAGGCGCTGATCTCGGGGCCCGCCACCTGGAATTCCGGCGTCTGCATCGCGGCATATCCCTTCTGCGCGCAGGCATCGAGCCCGGACACATCGGCATCCAGGCGGGCAGGCAGCCCGCCCTTGACCGCATTGAAATCCGCCTGCACCGCCGGGTCCATCATCGTGGCGGCCAGCAGCTCCTGCGCCGGAGCATTGTCGCCGCCCGAAGGCAGCACGAAGACGTCGGCGCTGATCACGAAGCGATCCTGTCCGCCGAGACCCAGCACGCAATCGAAATCCTTGCCCGGCTCCATCCCGGCCGCGGTGAATTCGCCCTTGGCCCAGTCGCCCATGAACTGCATCGCTGCCTGGCCCGAGATCACCATCTGGGTGGCGTCGTTCCACTTCCGGCCCGGCGCGCCCGGATCGACATAGTCGTTCAGCTTGCGGAAATCTTCGGCGAAGGCGGTGAATTCGGGCGTGTCGAGCACCGAGGTGTCGCCGTCGAGCACGATGCCCTTGTAGAGCGCGTCATCGCCGCGGAACATCATGATCTGGTAGAACAGCTCCAGCTCCTGCCAGCCTTCGCCGCCATGGGCCACCGGGATGAAGCCCGCCGCCTTGATCTTGTCGAGCATCGGGAAAAAGCCGTCCCAGCTGTCGGGCAGCTCGGCCCCGGCCTTCTCCATCACGCTGCGGTTCAGCCACAGCCAGTTTTCGCCGTGGTTGTCGACCGGCATGGCATAGACCTTGCCGCCATAGCTGACCGCGCCGTAGAGCGCGGCCGGCAGCGCGGCCTTCCAGCCGCCTGCCTCGGCCAGCGGCGACAGGTCCGTGAGGTAGCCCAGCTGCGCGAGATCGGCAAACTGCGTGCCGGCGTTGAACTGCAGCGCGTCGGGCGGGTTGCCTCCGATGATTGCCGAGGTCGCCGCGGCGATGGCGCTTTCGAAATCCGGCACGGCATTGTCGGTCCAAGTGCCGCCGGCTGCCTCGTAGGCGCCGATGAACACCTGCAGCGCCGCAGCTTCCGAGCCGCTGGTCCACCAATGCATCACCTCGGCCTCTTGCGCCTGGGCCGCAGTCGCGGCGGCCAGCGCCAGGGTGGTTCCGGAAAGGAGTCGTTTCACTCGGTACGTCATCAATCTTTTCCCTGTCGGTTATGCCGCCCTTGCGGCGGTCTGGCAGTCATCCGGGCCGGGGGCGCGCCCCGCCCCGGTCAGGCGTCTTCCGGCAGCCGTTCGGCAAGCAGGCTCGCCGCCTCGGCCGGAGAGAAGGGCGCGGGCCGTTCGGGACGGCTGGCAATGTCGATGGCGCGGCGCTCCGCGGCCGCAGTCTCGATGGCGAGCATCACCTCCAGCACATGCCGGGCGAACTCGCCGGAGCAGCGGTGCGGGACACCCGCCCCGATGCTGCGCGCCATCTCGGCCAGGCCGAGGCTGCGATAGCAGGAGAACGGGTATTCCCCGAGCCAGAGCCGGTTGTTGGAGCCGAAGGGGCGGCTTCCGGTATCGGTTTCCGCGAATTCGCCGCCGGGCGCGGCACGGGCGATGACGCCGCCGAAATCGTTCGGGTCCGAAATCCGCAGGGTCCCGCCGGTGCCGTGCAGCTCGATCGGGCGCAGGTCCGCATGGGGCACGTCCCAGCTTGCCAGGAGCGTGATCTCGGCGCCGGAGGCAAAGCTGAGAAGCGCGTTCAGCGTGGTGAAGGTCTCGACCGGGATGGTCTGCCCCTGCATCGGGCCCTCTGCCGTGACCAGCCGCGCGCGCCGCCCGATCCGCCCGGAGGCCTGGACGGAGGCCACGGGACCCAGCAGGTTCACCAGCGCGGCGATGTAATACGGGCCCATGTCCAGCACCGGCCCGCCGCCCTCCAGATAGAAGAAGCCCGGATTGGGATGCCAGTCCTCCATGCCGAGCGACAGCACCGTGGCCAGCCCGGTGACGACCTCGCCGATCGCACCCGCATCGATCTGCGCACGGGCCTCCTGCAGCGCCGGGCCGAGAAAGGTGTCGGGCGCCGCACCGACGCGCAGCCCCTTGGCTTCGGCCAGATCAAGAACCGCCTGCGCGTCGGCAAGGCTCAGCGCCAGCGGCTTCTCGGACCAGACATGCTTGCCCGCCTCCAGCGCCTGCAGCGACACCGCCGCATGCGCCGCCGGGATGGTGAGGTTAAGCACGGCGTCGATGTCCTCGCGCGCCAGCAGTGCCGGGATGTCCAGCGCCTCCAGCCCGAATTCCGCCGCCTTCGCCGCGGCAGCCTCGGGGCGCAGGTCGGCGCAGGCCACGTAGTCGATGTCGCGCAGCAGCGGCCCATTGCGCAGATAGGTGTCCGAAATGTTGCCGCAGCCGATCACGCCGATCCTGAGTGCCATGCCTCCGCTCCTCAGGCTGCGGCGAGCCGCTTGACGGCTTCGCTGCTCTGCGTGGCGAAGTCGAGCCAGTCCTTCGGCTCGTCATGCTCCAGCATCGCCACCCGCGCGCCGGTTGCCGCCAGCCGCGCCCAGGCGGCCGGCCAATCGACGATGCCCTGCCCGACATAGGCCCAGCCATCTTCGTCTGCCTTCTCGCCCTCGGGTGCCACGTCCTTGACATGGAAGGCGATGATCCGGTCGGCATAGCGCTCGATCCAGGCCAGCGGGTCCTGTCCCGCGCGGCGGACCCATGCGACGTCCAGTTCCAGCCGGATGTCCCCCGCATCCATCAGGTGCTCGATCGGGAAGGAGCCGTCGGGCAGCGCCACGAACTCGAAATCATGGTTGTGCCAGCCGAAGGCCAGTCCCGCAGCTGCGAGCTCCGCGCCGACCGCGGCAAGACGCGCGCCGAGCGACTTCCAGCCCGCCAGATCGACCGGCCGGTCCTCAGGCTCGAGCCAGGGGGCGATGATGATCTCCATGCCGAGTTCGCGCGCGATGGCGATGGCGCGCCCGGAATCGGCTTCCAGCATCTCCAAGTCGAAATGGCCGGACAGCGCAGTGACCCCGGCCGCATCCATCGCGGCACGCAGCCCCGCCGGATCGGCATAGAGTTCGCCATAGGGTTCGACATTGGTGACGCCAAGCGCGGCGAGCTTCGCCAGCTGCGCGGCGATCGGGCCGCCCTCTCGCGAGGTGTAGAGCTGGAAGGAAAGCGTGTGGTCGAGGGACATGGAGGTACCTGCTACAGTCGGAAAATGGTCAGAGGCGGCGGCCGGTTGCCCGGTCGAAGAGCGAGGCCCGGGCGAGATCCGGGCGGATATGGAGCCTGTCGCCGGGGGCAGGGAAATTCTCCGCCCCCATGCGCAGCGACACCTGGCCCGCGCCGAGGGCAGCCCAGACGATGGTCTCGGGACCCAGGGGCTCGGTCAGCGTGACCTCGCCCGCCAGCGGCGCTTCCTCCCCCGGTCCGGCCGGGGAGAGGTCTTCCGGACGCAGGCCGAGCGTGGCGGGCCCTGCGAAATCCGGGTTGTCGAGCAGCATGCCGGTGACGTCCAGCCGGAGGCCCTCCGCGCGGAACATCCTGCGGCCGCTTTCGGCAGCCACGTCGCCTTCGAGGAAGTTCATTTTCGGCGTGCCGAGGAAGCCTGCAACGAAGAGGTTCGCCGGGCGCCCGTAGATTTCCGCAGGCGCGCCGATCTGCTGGATCTCGCCGCCCTTCATCACGACGATCCGGTCGGCGAGCGTCATCGCCTCGACCTGGTCATGGGTGACATAGAGCATGGTCGAGCCCAGAGACTGGTGCAGCCGCTTGATCTCCACCCTCAGGTCCGCACGGAGCTGCGCGTCGAGATTCGACAGCGGTTCGTCGAACAGGAAAACCTCGGCGTCGCGAACCAGTGCCCGGCCGATGGCCACGCGCTGGCGCTGGCCGCCCGACAGGTCGGCGGGGCGGCGGCCCAGAAGCGACTCCAGCTGCAGGAACTTCGCGGTGCGCTGCACGCGTTCGGCAATCTCGGCCTTGGCCATGCCGCCGACCCGAAGGCCAAAACCCATGTTCTGCGCCACGCTCATGCGCGGGTAGAGCGCATAGGACTGGAAGACCATGCCGATGCCGCGGTCCTTCGGCTCCGCCCGGGTGACGTCGCGCCCGGAGATGGAGATCGTCCCGGCATGGACATCGATCAGTCCCGCCACAGCGTTGAGAAGCGTGGACTTGCCGCAGCCCGAGGGCCCGAGCAGCACCAGGAATTCGCCAGGCAAAATGTCGAGCGACAGGTCCGAAATCACGTCATGATGGCCGAAGCGGATGCCGAGGCCGTCGATCCCGATGGCCGCGCCCTCGGATGCGTGGGGGAAGTCTTTCATGGAAGTCAGCCTTTCACGGCGCCAGCCGCGATGCCGCGGACGAACCAGCGGCCGGAGAGAAGGTAGATGGCCAGCGGAACGATCCCGGTCAGCAGGGTGGCGGCCATGTGGACATTGTAGGGACGCTCGCCCATGCGGGTGTTGACCAGGCCCATCAGCTGCACCGTCATCGGCTGGTGCTCGCGGCCCGCGAAGATCAGCCCGAAGAGGTAGTCGTTCCAGATGCCGGTCGCCTGCAGGATCACCGCGACCACGATGATCGGCGTCGACATCGGCAGGATGACCTCGCCGAAGATGCGCCAGAAGCCTGCCCCGTCGACGCGGGCGGCATTCATCAGGTCCACAGGAATGCCGGAATAGAAGTTGCGGAAGATCAACGTCGTGACCGGCATGCCGAAGATGACATGGACCAGGATCACGCCGGGAAGCGAGCTGTTCAGCCCCACCGCCGAGAAGCTCAGCGCCAGCGGATAGATGAAGAGTTGGTAGGGAATGAAGGCGCCGACCAGCATGATCGCGAACATCGCCTCGGCGAAGCGCGCGCGCCACAGCGCCAGCGCATAGCCGTTCACCGCGCCGATCAGCACCGAGAGGAGCACGCTCGGCACCGTGATGATGACCGAGTTCCAGAAGCCGGCCTTCAGACCTTCGCAAACCTGTCCCGAGCAGGCATGGCTCCAGGCCTCGACCCAAGGCCCGATAGTCGGCGCCAGCGGCAGGGCAAAGATCGAGCTGTCACGGACCTCGGGCATGGTTTTCAGCGAGGTCGCCACCATTACGTAGAGCGGCAGCAGGAAGAAGAGTGCAGCCAGCCCGGTGAAGGCCCAGAGCCCGGCCCGGCCGATCAGGCGGTTGCCGTCCATCCGCTCAGGCCCGCCAACGATTATTTAAAACGTTTTCATTCTTTGGAAGGACAACTGGCGCAGGAGATAGCATTTATTTCCGTTTCCCTGAAGTTTCTTAATGAAGCTTTGCGGCTTCGTTATGAAAACGTTTGCATTTCATCCTCCATCTGTCAATAGTCCTGCCAGAGGTCGAGCGGGGAGAAGCTGAATTGGCCGGAAAACAGACCAGACCCGTCACCATCGCGGATGTCGCGCGCCGCGCCGGCGTGTCGAACGGGACCGTGTCGCGCTACAACAATTCGCCTGACGTGGTCAGCGCGGCCACCCGCGAGCGGATCCGGGCCGCCATCGAGGAGCTGGGCTATGCGCCGAACCTTCTGGCGCGCAGCTTCCGCGTCGGCCATACCGGCATCGTGCTCGTGCTGACCACCTGGATCAGCGACCCGTTCTACGGCGACGTGATCGCCGGGATCGTGCGGGTGGCACGCGCCAAGGGCTACACGGTGCGGATCGAGGAGCTGGATGCCGAACCCCTTTCCGCCAGCGATCTCGGCGCCTTCGTCGCTTCGCGCCAGGCCGACGGGATCGTCGTGCTTGGCAGTCCCTGGCCATTCCGCCGGGGCGCAGCCGGTCAGGATGGCGCCGAACATGCCATCGTGGTCTGCGGCGAGACTGCCGATCCCGAGCTGATGCGCTATCCGCGGTTCCAGATCGACGGCCATGCCGCCGCGCTCGAAATCACGTGCTATCTTGCCGGACTCGGGCACGAGCGGATCGGCTTCATCGGCAATGCCGGCTCCACGGTGCCGCTCCTGGAAAGGGAGCACGGCTATCGCGAAGGTCTTTCGCGAAGCGGGATCAATCCGGACCCCGAATGGCTTTCGGATGGCGGGGAAAGCATGGAAGAGTCTCGCCGGGCGGCTCGGTCGCTTCTGAATGCGCAGCGTCGGCCGACAGCGATTGTCTGTGCCACGGACGAGATTGCGCTGGCTGCGATGGCGGAGATCCGCGATGCAGGGCTTTCGGTGCCAGGCCATGTCAGCGTCACCGGTTTCGACGATACGCGCTACGCCGCGGTCTCCAATCCGGGACTCACGACGATCGCCCAGCCCGCGGGCGAGATCGGCGAACGTGCGATGCACCGGCTGCTGAAGGACATGTCCGGCCCCGGCGCCGGCGCCGGTGTGGAACACCTTCCCTACCAGCTTGTGATCCGTCGTTCGGCGTCGTCACCGCCTTTCGGAGAGCGGGATGGCGAAGCGTGACGCGGGTCTATTCAGCCAGGCGGTCGTGATCCGCTTCTTGGCCGTCGTGATCTCGATTGCGGGGGCGGCCTTTCAGGCGTGTCCGTTCATGGCGTCGGATTCCACCTGATGTTTTCCGTCCATCAATGCCCTGTCGTCACTTCCGGTACGGGCTTGGCCTTCGGCTTTTCATTTTTCTTTCTGCCGGACAGATGCGCAACAGCGCCGCGGTCCATTCGGAGGCGGCGTGTTCGCTGGATTTGGTTGCGGGAGCAGGATTTGAACCTGCGACCTTCAGGTTATGAGCCTGACGAGCTACCGGGCTGCTCCATCCCGCGCCAATTCTGTCCGTTC
>NZ_JAATVU010000111.1 GCF_013184745.1 Mangrovicoccus sp. HB161399 | reverse complement strand
GATCGACGCCACCGGCGAGGTGACCAAGTGGCCGTTCTGGAACCGCGACCCGATGGGGCTGTGGTCGCGCGGGCGGCTGGTGATGATCGGCGATGCCTGCCACCCGATGCGGCCGCACATGGCGCAGGGCGCCTGCATGGCGATCGAGGACGCGGCCGTCCTGGCGCGCTGCCTGTCGGAGACCGGGATGGCGGACTACGCCACGGCCTTCGGCATGTACGAGCGCACCCGCAAGGAGCGCGCGACGAAGGTGCAGTCGATCTCCAACGCCAATACCTGGCTCAAGCAGCCCGAGGACCCGGCATGGGTCTATGCATATGACGCGGATGCGGTGGAACTGGGCTGAAACTTCTGGGAAGACTTTCGGTCTGCCGCAAGGTTAACGCGATCGTGGCCGGACCAGCCGCGGCAAACCACGCAGCACCCGTTGCCAAGTCCTTGCAATCGTAGCAATGTCGCGCCGGGGAGGGGCAGGGGAGCCGTCCCTCCGGCAATGCGAAGGGAGTACTATCATGGATCGTCGCAAGTTCATCAAGGGCACGGCCCTTGGCAGCGTCGGAGCGGCAGGTGCCGCGCTGGCCAGCCCGGCCATCGCGCAGTCGATGCCGAAGATCCAGTGGCGCTGCACCTCGTCCTTCCCGAAGTCGCTGGACACGATTTATGGCGGCGCGGAGGATGTCGCGAAATACGTCAGCGAGGCCACCGACGGCAATTTCACCATCCAGGTCTATGCCGCGGGCGAGATCGTCCCCGGCCTGCAGGCCGCCGATGCCGTGTCCTCGGGCACCGTCGAGATGTGCCACACCGCGCCCTACTACTATGTCGGCAAGAACCCGGCCTATGCGCTCGGCGCGACCATCCCGTTCGGCCTGAACGCGCGCGGCATGCATGCCTGGCTGTTCTATGGCGGCGGCATGGATCTCGTGAACGAATTCTACAATTCCGAAGGCCTGCACTACATCCCCGCGGGCAATACCGGCGCGCAGATGGGCGGCTGGTTCCGCAAGGAAATCAACTCGGTGGCCGACATGAGCGGCCTGAAGATGCGGATCGGGGGCCTTGCCGGCCGGGTGATCGAAAAGCTCGGCGCCGTGCCGCAGCAGATCGCCGGCGGCGACATCTACCCGTCGCTGGAGCGCGGCACGATCGACGCGGCCGAATGGATCGGCCCCTATGACGACGAGAAGCTGGGCTTCTACAAGGTCGCGCCCTACTACTACTATCCCGGCTGGTGGGAGGGGAACCTGATCCTCAACCTCTTCGTCAACAACGACAAATGGGCCGAGCTGCCCGACGCCTACAAGAGCCTGCTGCAGACCGCGGGCAAGGCGGCGACGATCGAGATGCTGGCCGAGTACGACTACAAGAACCCGACCGCGATCAAGCAGCTGGTGCAGAACGGCACCCAGCTGCGCCCGTTCCCGCAGGACGTGATGCAGGCCTGCTTCAACGCCGCGAACGAGCTCTACGACGAGCTGAACGCGTCGAACCCGGCCTGGAAGAAGATCTACGACAGCCAGATGGCCTTCCGCGGCGAGACCTATCTGTGGCAGCAGGTGGCGGAATACACCTTCGACACCTTCATGATGGTCAAGCAGCGCGAAGGCGCGCTGAACACCGGCAACTGATCCGGACCCGGGCGGGCGCACCGCCCGGGGACCGCATCACTCGGTCAGCGGCGCTCCGAGCGCCGCGGCCATTGCGGCGATGGCCGCCATCTGCGGCGCATCCTTCTTCAGGTAGGCCAGGCTCTGGCCCATCGGGAAGAGGTTGACCGAATAGCCCCACCAGTCCCAGCAGCCCTTCGGATTGTTCCCCGAGGCCGTCGGCTCCGCCTGCGGATAGAGGACCACCAGGTTGTTGGCCTCCGCCCAGCCGTTGTAGCCGGTCTGGGTGGCATAGGCGTCTCCGTTTTCCCCCGACAGCCCCTGGCGGCAGCCATGCAGCGCGATGTGCAGCCTGCACAGCTCCCCTGCCGCGCAGGCGGCGGGGATGTAGACCAGCGCGCTTTCCCCCATGCCCGGCGCGTCGTCGCTGTAGAGGTCCTGCTCGAACTCGATCAGGTGCCCGGGCACCGGCGCGGCCTCGGGCGCGCCCAGCAGGCCCAGCTGGCGCAGGATGTCGCCCGCCATGTCGACGCCGCAGGCATTGATGAAGCGCGGGTTCTCGACGAGGCAGTCCTGGTCCTCCTCGGTCAGGAAGGCATGCAGCGCCTCGAATGTGTCGTTGTCCTCGATATTCTCATCGGGCACGCCGAAGACGCCGTAGGTTTCCTGCAGCAGGTCCATCGCGCGGGCCGAGACGGTGGCATCCGCGGTGCCGTGGAACAGGTAGATCCGGTCGTCGGCAAGGCCCTCGATTGGGTCGATGTCGTCCTCGACCGCTTCCACGACGCCCATGATCCGGTCGGTCGTGTCGGGGAAGGCCACGGCGCTGATGCCCTGCTGCATGCAGGCGTTGAGCGCGGCGAAGACATTGCCCTGGGCGCAGCCGAAGGGCGCGCCGGCGACGATGCCCGCACCGGTGACGTGGCTGGAGAATGCCGTCTCGATCTGCACCGCCATCGCGGCACCGCTGGACAGGCCCGAGACGGTGATCTCGCGCTGGACGAGATTGAGGCGGGGCAGGGGATCCGCTGCGGCCGGAATGGCGCCGATCGTGGCGAGGAAGAGGAATGCGCGCATGGGAATCACCTTGTCTGGCTCTTTCCCGACGATGCCACAGCCTGCGTGCGGGGCGAATGGCGGTATTCCGCGGTGCAGCGGATTTGCGGTCCGCGCCGGAGCCATGCCCCGGCGCGGAACCGGGTCAGTTGAAGCTCGGCGGCTGCGACAGATCCGTCGCGGGGGCCGGAGCGGGCGCAGGTGCGGGCGTGCCCAGCCCCTGGAGCGGCGGCAGGCCGAGGCTGCTGCCGCCATCTGCCGGAGCGGCGGGCGCGGACGGGGCCGCCGGTGCCGGAGCGTCGAGCCCCTGCAGGGGCGGCAGGCCCAGCGAGTTGCCTTGCTGGGGTGCCGGAGCCGGTGCTGCCGGGGCCGGGGCATCGAGGCCCTGGAGCGGCGGCAGGCCCAGAGAGTTGCCCTGCTCGGGCGCCGGAGCGGGCGCCGGCGTGCCCAGTCCCTGCAGCGGCGGCAGGCCGAGGCTGTTGCCGCCCTGCGGCGCGGCAGGCGCAGGCGCGTTGCCCGGAAGTCCGCCCAGCGGCGGCAGGCCCAGTCCGCCGCCGTTGTCGCTGGTACCTCCGCCGATCGGGGGCAGGCCGAGGCCGCCATTGGCGGGCGGGCTGACCTGGATTGCGGAGGGCGGCGGCGTCACCGGCTGCGCCTTGTAGTGGGTGACGAGGTAAGGGAAGGAGATCACCGCCAGGATCATCGCCACGTTGATGAAGATGAACGGCACCGCGCCCTTGTAGATGTCCGTCGTCTTGATCGAGGGCATCTTGCGGCCGGTCCGGTTGTCGAGCCATTCCTTCGCCGGCGCGACCGAGCGCAGGTAGAAGAGCGAGAAGCCGAAGGGCGGCGTCAGGAAGCTGGCCTGCAGGTTGATGCCGAGGATCACCCCGAACCACACCAGGTCGATGCCCAGCGTCGTCGCCACCGGCGCCAGCAGCGGCACCAGGATGAAGGCGATCTCGAAGAAGTCGAGGAAGCAGCCTAGGATGAAGACCACGACGGTCACGACGATGAGGAAGCCGTATTCGCCGCCCGGAAGGCCGAGCAGCAGCTCCTCCAGCCAGACGTTGCCGTTCACCCCGTAGAAGGTCAGGCCGAAGACCCGCGCGCCGATCAGGATGAACATCACGAAGGCGGACAGCGTCGTGGTGGCCTGCACCGAGGATTTCAGGATGCCGAAGGTCAGCCGCTTCTTCATCAGGGCGAGCAGCAGCGCACCGACCGCGCCCATTGCGCCGCCCTCGGTGGGGGTGGCGATGCCGAGGAAGATCGTGCCCAGCACCAGGAAGATCAGCGCCAGCGGCGGGATCAGGACGATGATGACCTGTTCGGCCAGGTGCGAGATGATCCCCAGCTTCATGCCGCGGTTCGCCACCGCGAAGACGAAGATCGCGCCCACTGCCAGCGCGGCGGCGGCCACGAACTGGTTGGCGTCCGACAGGTGCGTGAACAGGACATGGGTGCCGAGCAGGTAGATCGCCACGGCGGCCGCGATCGACGCGATCAGCGACATCACCCCGCCGCCCAGCGTCCGTTCGGAGGCGGGCAGCGCCGGGACCAGCTTGGGCCGGAAGATCGAGAGCAGGAAGATGTAGAGGCAGTAGGCGCCCACCAGCATCAGCGACGGCCAGAGCGCGCCGATGTACATGTCGCCCACCGAGACGCCCAGCTGGTCGGCCATGACGATCAGCACCAGCGACGGCGGCACGATCTGCGCCAGGGTTCCGGACGCGACGATCGTGCCTGTGGCCACCGAGGGCGCGTAGTTGAACCGCTGCATGATCGGCAGGGAGATAAGCCCCATTGCGATCACCGAGGCCGCGACGACGCCGGTCGTGGCCGCCAGCAGCGCGCCGACGAGGATCACCGCATAGGCAAGCCCGCCGCGGACCGGACCGAAGAGCTGGCCGATGGTGTCGAGCAGATCCTCCGCCATGCCCGACCGCTCGAGTATGAGCCCCATGAAGGTGAAGAACGGAATGGCCAGCAGCGTGTCGTTCGACATGATGCCGAAGACCCGTTCTGGCTGCGCGCCGAGCAATGGCCAGAACAGGTTGATCTGGTCCGGCGCGATCTCGGACAGGCCGACGCCGACCACGAAGAAGAACAGCCCGCCCGCGGCAAGCGTCAGCGCGACCGGATAGCCGATCAGCAGCATGCCCATCACGGTGATGAACATGATCGGGGCAAGGTTGTGGGCGATCAGCTCAAGCACGGTCCGCGCCTCCGGTCTCGTCCATCATGTGCGCGTGTTCGCGCAGTTCGGGCGGCAGGTGGTCCTCCTCGCCGTCCGAGGGCATCGGCAGGTCGCCCTTCAGCATTGCCACGGTCTTCACGATTTCCGACAGGCCCTGGAAGACCAGCACGGCGAAACCCGCCAGCACCAGCGCCTTGGCCGGCCACAGGATCAGCCCGCCGGCATTCATCGAGGCTTCCCCGGTGCGGAAGGAGCGCAGGAAGAACGGCCAGCTGAGCCAGGTCATCAGCACCACGAAGGGCATCAGGAACAGGAAGTGGCAGATCAGGTCGATCCACAGCCGCACCCGCTGCGACAGGTGAGCGGAGACGACGTCGATGCGGACATGCTCGTTCTTCTGCAGCGCCCAGGCTGCGGCCAGCATGAAGACCGCGCCGAAGAGGTACCACTGCAATTCGAGCCAGGCGTTCGACGACAGGTCGAAGGCCTTGCGGACGATGGCATTCGCGGCGCTGACGAGGACCGCCGCGAGGATCAGCCAGGCGACGCCCTTGCCGATCCAGGCGGTGACCCGGTCGATGCCCCGGCTGCACCGGATGAGAAATTCCACGATTCGCTCCCTTGCACTGCGCAGCCGGTCGCGTCCGTCGCGGCTTGGCAGCCCCCTCCGCGCGGGCGCGGGCGGGCGGCGATCCGGCAAGCTGTTACCAAGACCTCATAGTTCCGCTGCTGCGCCGCCGCAACATTGTCTGCACGTCGCTGCCGCTGTTTCGCAATTGCGTGATGCCGGGCGCGGCGCCGGTTCCGACCGCCTGACGGAGCGGAACCGGCGCGCGGACGAAGACAGCTGCGCCGCCGGTCGCCGTGTTCCCGGGCCTTGCCCCGCCGCGGCGGCGCAGGCGGCTGAATGCAATGCTGCCGGCATTCGCAGCGGGGTGTTTGTCGGCTGCCTGAGATGCTGTCCAGTGCGGGGCCATGCATGGAGGCGGCGAGGCGCGGCCGTGCGGCGGCGATGGGGATCGTCCCCGGTGCCTTGCCCGAGCCTAGCATTCCGAGGCGCAGGGCCCTGAACGAGGGCAAGTTGCGTGAGGCGATGCGGAGAGCTGCCGCCCCGGACCCGCTGGACGCCGCACTGGTTTGCGCTTCCCTTGGGACGGACGCGGGGCCTGTGGGCAAGGCGATTCTGCGGCAGCCGTTCTTGCCGCGCCGCGTTGCAAGCACGGCTGGTCAGCTCGTCGGCTCCGGCCGGAGCAGGCAGGCCTGCCGCGCCAACTCTGAGCGGCCCCCGGTCAGCGCGGCGTTGGCGCGAACGGAGTTTGCCTCGCGGGCGGCCGGACAGAGGGACATCGCCTTTGTCCAAGTCGGCGGGCCGGACTGGCCTGAGCTGTTGCGCGAGGATCGCCACGGCCTTGCGCATTTCGGCCAGCTGCTTGCGGCGGCGCAGGGAAATGGCACGGCGGACCCGGGCGGGAGCGGGGATCGTGCCGATTTCCTGCCGCAGTCGCGGGTCCGCGTCGGCAAGGATGGGGCATCGGCTTGGCGGGGACGGGCCGGCACTCCGGTGGCGCGGGCGAACGCCCGAGGTTGGCGGGGAGGGGCCCGTCCCGGGGGGCTGCGCCCGGCAAGGGCTGCGACAGGGGCCGCATGCGAAGGCGATCAGGATATCCGCCGGCAGAGACATGGCGCGTCGTCGGCGATGTGCGCGGCGGTGCTGGCGGACAGGCAGCGGGGGCCGGGCCTGCGGCGCACATCGCCAAAGCTGGCGACGGTCTGTGGCATGGCGATTGGGCCTGCCCATGCCATGCTGAGTCGCGGCGGCCCGGGCAAGTGTTCAGCTCGAAAGCGAGGCAGCGCGGACGCTAGGTCCCGCGCGGGATTTGGCTCCCGAGGGTGCGGGTTCCCCTCCGCGGATTCGCCATCGCACGTATCCTGCAGACAGGGAGCGCCGATATTGCGGCAGAGATCGGCCTGGCCGCGCAGGTGACTAGGGCTTGCCGCGCTGATCCGGCGATGGGCATGTTCTGCTGACCTGCTGACCTGCTGACCTGCTGACCTGCTGACCTGCTGACCTGCCGACAGGCGGGCTGCCCGTGTCTTCGATCCGCGTCGCGGGAGCGCCGTGTCTGCCGCGCCCGGCTGCAGGCATTGGCCGCTGGATGTCCTGCATTCCGGCCGGGCCATTGCCGACGCTCTGCAACTCTCCGGTCCGGGCGTCATGACTGCAGATCGTCCCGGAGATCGCCCGCCATGCCCATGGACCGCCCATTTGCCCCGGTGATCCGGCCGGCCGTGGTTTCCATGCGGCCGTCTTGCGCGGCAGGCGATTGTCCATGACCATGTCCTCCGGCCGACTGGACGCGATATTCGGCCAGAAGCATGGTCAACGAGCCTCTGCCTCAGCCGCCCTTCATGCGCTGCATGAGGAAGACCTCGCCGGCATCGGCGACGGAGGCGTGCCGCCCCGTCGCCACTTCGCCGTCGATCACCACCGAGACGCCGGTGTCGAGGATCGGCGCGAGCCCCGGATAGGCCGCCTTCAGCCCGTCCAGGACCCCGGCGACCGTCTCCGCCTCGATCTCCACCGCGGTCTGGCCGCCGGTGAAGCGCTCCAGGCTCGACCAGAGGTTGACCGTGACCATGGATCAGCCCTCCCGGGCGGCCTTGATCGCGGCCAGGACCTTGGGCGGCGACATCGGCAGGCTGCGCATCCGCACGCCCGCAGCCGCCTCGATGGCGTTGGCGATGGCCGGGAGCGGCGGGGTGATGCCGGTCTCGCCGACTCCGCGCACGCCGAAGGGATGGCCCGGATTGGGCACCTCGACGATCTGGGTGTCGATCATCGGCAGATCCGAGGCCACCGGCACGCGGTAGTCGAGGAAGACCGCGTTCTGCAGCCGTCCGTCCTGGCCATAGACATAGGCCTCGTTCAGCGCCCAGCCGATGCCCTGCGCTGCGCCGCCCTGGAACTGGCCCTCGACATAGGAGGGATGGATCGCCCGGCCGGCATCCTGCACCACGAGATAGCGCAGGATGGTGGTGCGGCCGGTCTCGGGATCGACCTCGACATCGACCACATGGCAGCCGAAGCTGGCGCCGACGCCCTCGGGCACGGATTCATGGTGGCCCGAGATCGGCCCGCCGGTCGAGCCCATCTTGGCGGCGATCTCCTCGATCCCCATCGGCGGGAACTTCCCGGCATTGGGCCCCGCGGGCTGGGCGGCGCCATTGGCCCATTCCACGGCCTCGGCGTCGATGCCCCACTCGGCGGCGGCGCGGCGGCACATTTCGGCGATGGCCCGGCGGGCGGCGATCACGGCCGCCTTGCCGCTGGCGAAGGTTGCGCGGCTGCCATGGGTCGGCTCGTTGACGCCGAGTGCGCCGGTCTCGACCACGTTCACCCGCACGTCTTCATAGGCGATGCCCAGCGTCTCGGCCGTCATCAGCGCGATCGAGGCGCGGCTGCCGCCGATATCCGGCGTGCCGACCGAGACCTGAACGGTGCCGTCTTCCGAGATCGCCAGCGAGACCGAGGTCTCGCCGCTGTGGTTGAACCAGTAGCCCGAGGCGATGCCGCGGCCCTGGTTGGGGCCGAGCGGCAGCTCCAGGTTGGGATGCGACTTCACCGCCTCCAGCGTCTCGACCAGGCCGATCGAGCCGAAGGTCGGGCCGTAGCTGGCGCGGTCGCCTTCCTTCACGGCGTTCTTCAGCCGGACGTCTAGCGGATCGAGGCCTAGCTCGCGGCACATCTCGTCGATCAGGCTTTCCACCGCGAAGGCGCCCATCGGCGAGCCCGGGGCGCGGTAGGCGGCGCATTTCGGCCGGTTCGCGAGCACGTCGTAGCCGACATGGCGGGACGCGGGCAGCTTGTAGGGGGCGAAGGCGCAGTAGAGCGCCATGTCGACCGGCGCGCCGGGGAAGGCGCCGCCCTGCATGCGGAACTCGGCATCGGCAGCGGTGATCATCCCGTCCTTCGTCATGCCGATCTTCACGTCCATCGAGGCCGAGGCGGTCGGACCGGTGGCGCGCAGCACCTCGGAGCGGGTCATGACGATCTTCACCGGACGCCCGCCGGCCTTGCGGCTGAGCGCCAGCGACAGCGGCTCCATGAAAATCGTGGTCTTGCCGCCGAAGCCGCCGCCGATTTCCGAAGGCGTCACCCGGAGCTGCGCCGCCTCGAGGCCCAGTACGGAAGAGCACATCTGGCGGATGAACCACTGGCCCTGGGTGCAGACCCACATTTCGCCCTTGCCGTCGGCGCCGAGCTGGCCGAGGCAGGCATGCGGCTCGATATAGCCCTGATGCGTGGCCTCGGTCTTGTAGCTGCGCGCGCGCACGAGGTCTGCCTTGGCAAAGCCCGCCTCGGTGTCGCCATGGCCGAACTCGATGTATCGCGCGACGTTGGGCGGGCTGCCTTCGGGCACGGTCGCATCGGCCGCGCCCTCGCGGATCACCGGCGCGTCGGGGCGGATCGCGTCATCGACATCGATGACATGCGGCAGGACCTCGTACTCGACCTCGATCAGCCGCGCCGCCTCCTGCGCGCGCAGCGCCGAAGTCGCGGCCACCGCCGCCACCGCATGGCCGTCATAGAGCGCGCGCTCCCCGGCCATGGTGTTTTCCTGCAGGTTCCAGTTCTCGCCGGTCAGCCCCTCGGGGAAGTCCGCTCGGGTGACCACCGCCTTGACGCCCGGCAGCGCCTCGGCCTTCGAGGCGTCGATCCTGACGATCCGCGCATGGGCATGGGGCGAGCGCACGACCGCGCCCCAGAGCATGCCGGGCATCGAGACATCGGCGCCGTAGCGGGCGCGGCCGGTGACCTTGTCCAGCCCGTCCGGGCGCAGCGGCCGCGTGCCGACCAGATGGAACTCGCTCAGCTCGTCCTTCGCCATCACGCAGCCTCCTGCCGCATCTCCGCCGCCGCATCGAGCACGGCGCGGATGATCTTGTCATATCCGGTGCAGCGGCAGAGATTCCCTGCCAGCCAGTAGCGCACCTCGGTTTCGGTCGGGTCGGGGTTCTTCTCCAGGAGCGCCTTGGCCGCGACCAGGATTCCCGGCGTGCAGAAGCCGCATTGCAGCGCCGCATGCTCGAGGAACTTGCGCTGCAGCGGATGCAGCGCGTTGCCCTCGGCCATGCCCTCGATCGTGGCAACCCGGCGGCCCTCGGCCTCGACGCCGAGCACCAGGCAGGAACAGACCAGCGTGCCGTCGAGCGTGACCGAGCAGGCTCCGCAATCGCCGGTGCCGCAGCCTTCCTTGGAGCCGGTCAGGCCGAGATGGTCGCGCAGGCAGTCGAGCAGCGACTCGCGCGGATCGGCCAGGAATTCGACCTCGTCGCCATTGACGGTGGTGGTCACGTGGATCTTGCTCATGGGGTCATTCTCCCTTTGCGCGGGAATAGGCGATGGCGGCGGCACGGCGGGCGAGCACGCCGGCCACTTCGGTGCGGAAGGCGACCGTGCCGCGCTTGTCGTCGATCGGACTGCAGGCGGCCTGCGCCGCCGCGTCGAGGGCCGCCAGTGCAGCCTCGTCGAGCGTGGTGCCGATGATCGCCGCGGCGCAGCCCGGCGCCAGGGCGATCCGCGGCGCCACCGCGCCGAGCGCCACGCGGGCCTCGGCGATCGTGTCGCCCTCGAGCCGCAAGTTCACCGCGCAGCCCGCGACGGCGATGTCCATCTCGGTGCGCGGGATGAAGCGCAGATAGGCGTCGCCGCCCGCCTTGCCGCGGGGCGGCAGCAGGATCGCCGAAATCAGTTCGCCGGGCGCCAGCGTCGTCTTGCCAGGCCCGGCCGGGATCTCCTCGACCGGCGCGGAGCGGGTGCCGCCGGGTCCGGTGATCTCCGCCGTGGCCCCCGCGGCGATCAGCCCGGGCACGGAATCCGCGGCAGGCGAGCCGTTGCACAGGTTGCCCGCCAGCGTGGCGCGGCCCTGCACCTGGGTGGAGCCGACCAGCTCCATGCCCTCGACGACGCCGGGCCAGTCGGCGACCAGCGCCGCATTCGCTCCGAGTGCCGCGCCCGGCACGGCGATGCCGATCCGCCAGCCGCCATCGGCGGTGCGGGCGATGTCATGCACGCCGGGGATCTTCTTGAGGTCGATCAGGTCGTCGGGAAGCACCATGCCCGCGCGCATCTGCACCAGGACATCGGTTCCCCCGGCCAGGAAGCGCGTCACCCCGCCTGCCGCGCCGGCCAGCCTGGCGGCGTCCTCGAATGTGGATGGTGTGTGGTAGTTCATCTTCTTCCCCTGGTGGCTCCGTCGGAGCGGCCTTCCGGCCTGCCGTCATGCGCGTTCCCTCGAGCCGACTCCCGGCCCTCCGCCATGTGGATGCCCGGATACCGGCAATGGAAGCGCAAGCGCCCGGCCCCTCACGCGGAAGTCTTGCCCCGCCCGCCGGCCCGGCGCAAGCCGACTTCACCCTCGGCGCATGCATTCGCCGCAACGTGCCCCGGGCCGGCACCCCGCGCGGCCGGGTGCCGGACGCTACAACATCTTCCCGGAAAGCGGCTTCGCCAGTTGTTGCCCGGCATCCGGCGAAACGGCGCGCGGCGGGAGGCCAAGCGCTGACCGGCGGCGCAGAAGGGGCGGGCATCCGTTTCCGACGGAACACGTTCCACGGTGACCTGGTTAGGGGCGGGCGGTCCAGACGGAGAAGGATCCAAGCCTCTCCAGGTGCTGGCCGGTCCAGGCAGGTCTTCCAGCTCCGCGGGGGGCTGGAGCGGGCGGAGCGGATGCCGCAGGACGCTGTCGCGCAGGCTTTCCGCAGAGTTCAAGCGGGCCCGGCCCCAACGGGAGGCGTGCCGGGGCGCTGTTGCGCAAATCAGCTAGCGGCCAGAGTTCCCCTTTCCCCGGACACATTTATCCTGCGGCCACGGTCAGCGGGATACCGAGGGCAATGAAGCGGTTCATGACCGCCGCGCGGATCTGGACCTCGGCAACATGGCGGTCAGAATCGCGTGACATCAGCCGCTGGCCGAGCTGCTTCAGGCAGTTCATCTTCTTCTCCACCCTGCTGCGGCGGTAATACCCGCTCCAGTTGCGCCAAGGCGCCCGGCCCAAGTGCTTTGACGCCCGCAGGATCCCCTTGCGGGCCCGGGCTCCGGCTGTGCCCGGCTTCCATGGCCTCGCATTCCGTCTCGGCGGGATGATTGCTGCGGCACCGCGGGCGGCGATGGCGTCGCCAGCGGTGCGCGAACCGGTGGCGCATCCACTGGCAACTCGGCGGAGACGGCGGCGATCTCCCCGTCTGCCGGGATCCGGGCGCGCAGGTCGGGCAGCATCCCCCGCCGGGGTCGGCCGGACCGGTGGCGTTCGTCGGCATTGCCGGAGGCGGCTTCGACCGCCCGGAACTCCAATGTTCCCCGTCGATCCCGGGGTGGATCCTGTGCCGTGAGCGGGCCGCGCCACCGGTCCGGGCCCGCGAATGCGCCGCTTGGCCCCTTGGCAAGAGCCTTGCATGGGTTCGGCATTCCGGTTGGTCGCGGCCATGCAGCGAGGGGCAAGTGCCACCGGTCCGAACGCCGCCCCGGGCGCGCCTGATCTGCGGCATCAGGGGCCGCGCGCCCTGGCGAAGTCCGCTGGGGGAGGGGTCCCGGTCAACGGCCCGCGGTCTGCGCCGCACCGGTCCGGACCGGGTGTTCCGTCCGTCCCGCCTCCGCCCGGCGCCATCGCCTCGCATCGCGCCCCGCCATCCTCGGGCCGCCGGACGCTCCCCGGCGGCGATCCCCTTCCCGGCCCGGCACTGCCCGGCAGCGCGAGCCGCGGGCAACGGGCGCCCGGACGGGGCGGGCCATGCGCGCGGCGAGCGCGGCAGCGACGATCTTCGCCGGGTTCCCCGCGTGCATGCGGTCGAGCCGGCCGGGCGCCGCATCGTGCGAGGACGCGTGCCGCCCCCGCCGCGCGCTGAGCGCTCGCCAATCTTCGTCGTGGCGCCGAGCCTTTGCTTTCCGCCCGTTGAGTGCTGCCTCGGCACGAGGCCGAGCGTCACGCCGGAGGCGTGCCTACGGCACGACGCCGCGAAGTCCCGGCCCTTGCGGAAAAGTTCAGGCGGCGGCGCGAGTGTGGCCAGAGCCGTGGCGGTCAGCGGGCCGCTGCCGGGGAGTCGGGGCCGGTCCGCGCAAGCGGCAAATCCTCCGGCGGGGTTCGCTCCGGTCCTCCGCAGGAGGCAAACTGTCCGGAGGACAGTTTGAGGAGGGAACGGGCGGAGCCCCTGGGGCCCGGGCGGGCGGAGCCCATCAGGCGGCGGGCGACCTCGCTTTCCCTGGCGCGCCGGGCGATCTCGGCATCCGGGGTCCCGATCTGCCCGCCGAGCTGCGCGAGCGTTGCAGTCAGGACTTGCAGGGAGGCCCGCGCCGTTGCCGCCAGGTCCGGCTCCTTGTCCTGCAGCATCGCGGCCAGGCGCCGGACATTCGCCGCGCCCTGCGGCACGGCCCGGCCGCACTCGCCCAGGTGACCGCGCAGCGCGCTGATCATCTGGGTGCGCTGCCGGATCGGCAGCTCCCGCATGCGGAAGACGCTGGCCGCCCCCTGCGTTTCCTCGCTCTTCACGGCCACGAAGCGCATGGTCGGCCTCTGCGTCTTGCGCCTTCCATCGATCCCCCGGATCGATGGATCGCTGCGCGGGCGGCTCCAGACCCCCGCAGATCGCCTCCGCGCCGACCGCATCCGTTCGGCGGCGGAACAGTCCCCCGGACTGTTCCGGACCCCGCCTCACTCTGCCGTTTCACGAAGGGCTCACATGAGGAGGGTCGGATCAAGCAGGTTTAATCAACTCATCGGCTGTCCTTTCCTCTGACGTTTCGGATCCCGGGTCCGGCCCACTGATGG
>NZ_JAATVU010000110.1 GCF_013184745.1 Mangrovicoccus sp. HB161399 | reverse complement strand
GCCTGCCATTGCATCGGGGGATCGAACCATGCGGTCCGCGACCCTCGCTGCCTCAGCGATTGATTGCAGCTGCGCCAATTGGCGGTGCTGCACGCGGTCTGCGCGGGCCCGCTCATTCAGGCCCGCTGCCACGCTGGATTCACGACGTGAATCCCCCGCTTTTGTGCAACAACGCCTTCGGGCGGTCATCGGCTTCGCCGCCATAGAGCGAGTCGTTGCCGATTCCGCCGACCAGGCTGTCCCTGTTGCGCCCGCCCCAGAGCTTGTCGCCGCCGACCGCGCCGAGAATCCGGTCCGCGCCTTCGAGCCGGTCATTGCCGCCGCCGCCGAGCAGCCAGCCATTGTTCGCTCCGCCGCGAAGGCTGTCATTGCCGCTGGCCCGGCAAGGTAGTCTCGCCCGGCCATGCTGGAATAGGAGCCGCCCGCCGAGCCGGGGGATCACGCGGTCCGGTCCGCCCGGGACGGAGCGGGGCGCCGCTCCGTCCCCGCAGATCCCGAGCGTGTCGCTGCTTGCCGTCCCGCTGGCAACGAAGGAGATCACGTCCAGGGCGGGGGCCGCACCTGGAAAGCTGTCAGCGAGGAAATCCGCCACCGTTGCCCGGGGTCAGCGCGTGCTCTGCCTCCCAGGCCTCGATGGTTGCGGGCCCGGCGAGTTCGCCATTCCAATCGACAGGAAGCCCGATCAGCTCCAGCGGCGGGCCTTCGAATTGGTCGTTTGTGGGTTTGCAGGGCGAACGAGCGTCGCTGATCGACCCAGCGAGATCCGGCGGGCCGGAATAGCCCATGCCGCCCAGCTTGGCCCGGAGGAACGCCATCGCGGCCGTGGTCATTGTGTCCTGGACACAGGGACTCACGTTCTCGGCGCTTTCTGGGTTGGCGGCGTCCAGCGGCACGGTCTCGTAGCCGCCGGACACCTTGGCCAGCAAGCGGGTCCAGCCCAGGCTTTCGAAGGCCTTGTCGAGATGGTTCTGGGCCTCTTGCTTCCGTATCGCGGGGTTGGTGCCGTAGAGGATGTTGTAGGGGTCGGGCGAGGCAATGCGAGAGAGCTCGCCGCTACCGCGACCCAGAAGCTGCCGGGCTGGCTCGTGGCCGGGTGCTGGTCCGCCCAGTCGCTGTCCAGCCAGTCGCGGCAGCCCTCGGTCGGGTAGGCGTCGGCCGCGGGGGGTTCGGCCTTGTATTGGTCCATGCCGGTCCAGTCCGAGGGCTCATCGGGGTCGTTGTAGTAGCCGCAGGTGTTCTGGGGGAGCTCGACGACCGTTTCGGCGCCGTTTCCGAGCGTCAGAGGATCGTTGAATTTCGCATGGTCGATATAGCCGAATTTGCCGCCGTAAACGGGATTGTCCTCCAGCGTTTCGCGGAAGGGCGCTTCGCTGGAGGTGACGCTGATTTCGACATGGAGACGCAGAAGGGCCGACTTGGTGTCGTTCCGGTAGAGCGAAATCGAAAAGGACTCGGCAGAATGTCCTGAACTCGGCAATGGGCCGGGGGCCGTGCGAGAGAAGCAGGCCCCTTCGCCGAGTTCAGGCAAGCAGGTGGCTTCCGGGCGGCGCAGGCGCCCGTGGGGCGGAATTACAGCGACACGCGTTCGCGGCGGGCGCGTTCCGTCGCGGATTTCAGCTGGCCGCAGGCGGCCATGATGTCCTCGCCGCGGGGCGTGCGGATCGGCGAGGAATAGCCCGCCTTGTAGACGATGTCGGCAAAGCGCTCGATCCGCTCCCAGTCCGAGCGCTCGTAGGGCGCGCCGGGCCATTCGTTGAACGGGATCAGGTTGATCTTGGCCGGGATGCCCGAGATCAGCTTGACCAGCCGGCGCGCATCCTCGTCGGTGTCGTTCACGCCCCTCAGCATGACGTATTCGAAGGTGATCCGCTCGGAATTCGACGCCTTCGGATAGGCGCGCAGCGCATCCAGCAGCGTCTCGATATTCCATTTCTTGTTGATCGGCACCAGGCGGTCGCGCACCTCGTCGGTGGTCGCGTGGAAGCTGACCGCCAGCTGGCAGCCGATTTCCTCGGCGCAGCGCGCGATTTCCGGCACGACGCCCGAGGTCGAGAGCGTAATGCGGCGGCGGGACAGGCTGATGCCTTCCGGGTCCATCGCGATCTTCATTGCGTCGCGCACGTTCTCGAAATTGTAGAGCGGTTCGCCCATGCCCATTAGCACGATGTTGCTGAGCAGCCGCGCCTCGTTCTTCGGCTTGCCCGGCTCCGGCCATTCGCCGAGGTCGTCGCGCACCAGCATGACCTGGCCGATGATTTCGCCCGGAGTGAGGTTTCTCACCAGCTTCTGCGTGCCGGTATGGCAGAACGAGCAGGTCAGCGTGCAGCCGACTTGGGACGAGATGCAAAGCGTGCCGCGGTCGGTTTCCGGAATGTAGACCGTCTCGACCTCGTGGCCGCCGGCGATCTTCACCAGGTATTTCCGCGTGCCGTCGGCGGAGACCTGCTTCGACACCACTTCGGGCAGCTCGATCATGAACCGTTCGCCCAGCTCCGCCCGGAAGCTCTTCGCGAGGTTCGTCATGTCGTCGAAGCTGCGCACGCCGCGCTCGTAGATCCAGGCCCAGAGCTGGTTGACGCGCATCTTCAGCTGCTTCTCGGGAACGCCGATGTCCGCCAGCGCGTCGCGCAGCTTCTCGCGGGTCAGGCCGACAAGGTTCACCGGCCCCTCCGGAAGCTTCCGGGGGATGGTCAGAACGTCCTGAGTGATCGGCGCGGATGCGGCGCTCGTGTCGGTCATGGGGCGACTCCTGATGGGCGAAGGCGAGTCGTTAGCAGAATTCGGCCCGTTTGCCTAGCCCCGGCGGCGCGTCACGCCGGAACCGCGTCCTCGCCGCCGCTCTGTCCCTCGCGCTGCAGGGCCGGCGCGCGCGCGGTGGCGACCAGCCCGGCCACGTCTTCGCCGCGGTCCTGGCGCAGCACGGCGCCGTCCAGCCGGATGCCGTCCAGCCCGGCCTCGGCCAGCAGGGTGCGGACATAGCCGGCGGAATGGGCGAAGCGGCGGCTTTCGCGCAGCGTCAGCGGCGCGTCGCCGGTCTCGACGGTGAAGGCCAGCATCCCGCCCGGGGCGAGCGATCCGGCGCACCAGGCGATGATCCGCTCCAGCGCGCCGAGATAGATGAAGACATCCGCGGCCACGATCAGGTCATAGCGGTCCGTCCCGATCTCAAGCCGCGACAGGTCGCGCTTGTCGAGGCTGTCATAGATGCCCTTGGCCCCTGCCTCGCGCAGCATGCCTGCCGAGATGTCCCAGCCGCCCAGCCAGCCGCAGCGGTCGCGCAGCACCTCGCCCGCCAGCCCGGTGCCGCAGCCGAGGTCGATGGCGCGGCCGAACGGCCGGGAAGGGAGCGCAGCGGCCAGCAGCTGCGGCGCGCGGTAGCCCAGCTGGTCGACCAGCGAGGTTTCGAAGCGGGGCGCATACTGGTCGAACAGCGCCTCGACGAAGGCCGGGGGGACTTCCTCGGTCACCGGCACGGCGCGCAGCAGGTCTCGCTTCATCCCCGCGCCCAGCCGGTCCGCGGGATCGGCGGCGACCGCGCGGTCCCAGGCGCGGATGGCGGCATCATGCCCGCCGGCCGCCGCATGCCATTCGCCCAGCCGGTACCAGCCGGCGGCCCAGCCCGGGACAAGCGCCATCGCATCGCCCAGCACCTCGATCGCTGCGGCCAGGTCGTCTGAGAGGGCCAGCCCCTCGGCGAATTCCAGGCGGCGGTCCACATCCAGCCGTCCCGAGCTCACGCAGATTGCGCTCATGTATCCAACATCCGAGAGGGCTGCTCGTCGGGCCCGGTCCCGGACCTCACGCGGCAGCGCACGCCACACCCTCGCTCCGGGTGCGCCCCGGCGATAGCCGGCCTGCCCGGATCCGGTCAAGCGGCAACGCAGGCCGGTGGTTTCGGGCCGGTTCCGCAGGGCAGGGCTTGCAGCGGGTGCCGTGCTGCGGCAGCCTCGCCGGAGGGGAATGGCGGAGGAAAATGCATGACCATGAATGGCGGACAGCTGCTGGTTGAGAGCCTTGTCGCGCTCGGCGCGAAAAAGGCCTTCGGCGTGCCGGGGGAAAGCTACCTCGCCGTGCTCGACGCGCTGCACGATACCCCGGGCGTGCTCGATTACGTGCTCTGCCGGAACGAGGGCGGGGCAGGCTTCATGGCCGCCGCCTGGGGCAAGCTGACCGGCGAGCCGGGGATCTGCATGGTGACCCGCGGGCCCGGCGCGACCAACGCCTCGATCGGGGTCCATACCGCGATGCAGGACAGCGCGCCGATGATCCTCTTCGTCGGCCAGGTCGGAACCGACATGAAGGAGCGCGAGGCCTTCCAGGAACTCGACTACCGCGCGGTCTTCGGGACCATGGCGAAATGGGCCACGGAGATCGACCGGGTGGAGCGCATCCCCGAGATCCTGTCGCGCGCCTGGACCATGGCAATTTCCGGACGCCCCGGCCCGGTTGTGATCGCGCTGCCCGAGGACATGCTGACCAGCGCCACCGATGCGGCGCCGCTGCGCGGTCCGGTCCAGGTGGCGGAACCGCATCCCGATCCGGCTGCGATGGCGCGGGCGCGGCAGATCCTGGCAGGGGCAGAGCGGCCGCTGATCTTCTACGGGGGCTGCAACTGGCGCGGCGACGGCACGGCCCCGATCCAGGCCTTTGCCGAGGCCTCCGGCATCCCGGTGGTCTCGGTCTTCCGCTACCAGGACCGGTTCGACAACGGCTCGCCGGTCTTCTGCGGCGAGGCCGGGGTCGGCATGGCGCCTTCGGTCAGGCGGCTGATGGCGGAGGCCGATGTCATCCTGGCGGTCAATGCCCGCTTCGGCGAGAATTCGACCGAGGGCTACACGCTGCTCGACGTGCCGCAGCCGAGGCAGCGGCTGATCCATGTCCACGGCGACTCGGACGAGCTGGGCAAGGTCTACATCCCCGAGCTGGCCATTCAGTCCGGGCCGAACGCCTTTGCCGCGGCGCTGGGGGCGATGGCCCCGGTCAGCGCCGCCGATCCGGCCTGGCTGGCGGAGGCGCGGGCGGCCTATCTGGCGGGGTTCGACCTGCCGGATCTGCCGTCGCCGGTCGATATGGGCAAGGTCTGTGCACACCTGCGCGAGGTGCTGCCGCCCGACGCGGTGATCACCAACGGGGCAGGGAATTTCACCGTCTGGCCGGGCAAGTTCCTGCAGTACCGGCCCGGCATGCGCCACTTGGCGCCGCAGGCGGGGGCGATGGGCTACGGCCTGCCGGCCGCCATCGCCGCCAAGGTCGCCGATCCGGGCCGCACCGTGGTCTGCTTTGCCGGGGACGGCGATTTCCAGATGAACTGCCCGGAACTGGCGACCGCACTGCAGGCCGGGGCGCAGCCGATCGTGCTGATCCTCAACAACGGCATCTACGGCACGATCCGCGCGCATCAGGAGCGGCACTATCCCGAGCGGGTCAGCGGCACGACGATGGAGCAGAACCCCGATTTCGTGATGCTGGCGCAGGCCTACGGCTTCCATGCCGAGCGGATCGAGGCGACGGAGGACTTCCCGGAGGCCTTCGCCCGCGCGATGGAAAGCCCCTCGGGCGCGGTTCTGGACCTGGCGATCTCTCCCGAAGCGCTGACGCCGCGGGTCAGCCTCAGCCAGATGCGCGAGGCGGCGCTGAAGGCGAGGGCAGATGCCTGAGCCCCGCTTCGGGCGGCTGCTGGTCACGGGCGCGGCAGGGCGGCTCGGGACCGAGCTGCGGCGGGGGCTCGCGCCGCTGGCCCGGGAGCTGCGCCTGGCCGACCGCGCGGAGATCCGCGATCTCGCGCCGAACGAGACGGCGATGGCCTTCGATCTCGCCGACGGGGACGCCTGCCTGGCGGCCTGCGAGGGAGTGGACGCGATCGTGCATTTCGGCGGCACCTCGGTGGAGGCGCCCTGGGCCGAGATCCTCGACAGCTCGATCCGGGGGACGTACCACATCTACGAAGGCGCGCGGAAACACGGCGTCCGCAGGGTCGTCTATGCGTCTTCGGTGCATGCGGTGGGCTACCACCGGATGGAGGACCAGATCGACGCTGCGGCGCCGGTGCGCCCGGACGGGCTCTACGGCGTGTCGAAATGCTTCGCCGAGGCGCTGTCGCGGCTCTACTGGGACAAGTTCGGCATCGAGACCGCCTGCCTGCGCATCTTCTCCTCCTTCCCGGAGCCGTCGGACCGCCGCAACCTGTGGTCCTGGCTGAGCTTCGACGATTGCGTGCGGCTGACGGCGGCGGCGCTGACCGCCCCGCGGGTCGGGCATACCATCGCCTTCGGCATGTCGGACAACGCGGTGAAGCCGGTCGACGACCGTCTGGCCCGCCATCTGGGCTTCGTGCCGCAGGACAGCGCGGAACCGTTCCGTGCAAAGGTGGAGGCTGCGCATCCGCCTGCCGATCCCATGGCCGCATCGGTCCTGCATCTCGGCGGCCGGTTCTGCGAGATGGGCCATCCGGAGGACGGAAATGAGGGACAGCTATGACGTCGTGATCGTCGGCGGGGCAGTGATCGGCTCCGCCGTGGCGCATCACCTGGCGGCGGATCCGGGCTTCGGCGGCCGGGTCCTGGTGGTCGAGCGCGACCCGACCTATGCCGGAGCCTCCACGGGGCTCTCGGCCTCCGGGATCCGGGTTCAGTTCTCTTCCGCGCTGAACGTGAAGATCAGCCAGTACGGGCTGGAAGTGATCAAGGGCTTCGCGGAGGAGATGGGCGTGGACGGCGACAGGCCGGACCTGAATTTCCATCAGGGCGGCTATCTCTACCTCGCCGGGACCGCAGCCCAGGAGGCCTTCCTGCGCCGGTCGCACGAGGTCCAGCGCGCCTGCGGTGCGGATGTGGTCCTGTGGACGCCGGATGAGCTTGCCGCGGCCTTCCCGCATCTGCGCACCGGCGACATCCGGCTTGCCTCCTACGGGCGCTCGGGCGAGGGCTGGTTCTCCAATACCGGTCTGATGAACGGCTTCCGCGCGAAGGCGCGGGCCAACGGCGCGGACTATGTCACGGACGAGGTTGCCGCCGTGCTGCGGGACGGCACCCGGGCGACGGGCGTGAGGCTGGCTTCGGGGCGGGAGATTGCCGCGGGCTGGGTGGTCAACTGCGCGGGACCGCGGGCGGCGCAGGTGGCGCGGATGGCCGGGGTCGAGATTCCGGTGGAGCCGCGGAAGCGCACGGTCTTCGTGTTCGACTGCGCGCAGAGCCCGGAAGGCACCGCCCGGGTGCAGGAGGGCCGCCTGCCGCTGATGATCGACCCGACCGGCGTCTATGTCCGCCCAGAGGGCCGCTATTTCCTCGCCGGCGCCGTGCCGCCGGAGGACTCGGCGGTGGATTGGGACGATTTCGAGCCGCGGCACGGGGAATTCGAGGACATCATCTGGCCCGCGCTGGCGGAGCGCTCGGAAGCCTTCGAGGCGATCAAGCTGGTGAACATGTGGGCGGGGCACTACGCGATGAACACGCTCGACCAGAATGCCATCGTCGGGCCGCATCCCGAGCTGCCGAATTTCGTGCTGGCCAACGGGTTCTCCGGCCATGGCCTGCAGCAGGCGCCGGCAACCGGCCGGGCGGTGGCCGAATGGATCGTCCATGGCGGGTACCACAGCCTCGATTTCTCGGAACTGGGAATGGAACGGGTGCTGGAGCGCCGCGCGGTGCCGGAACAGGCCATCATCTGAGGCACCGTCCTTCCGGCGGTGCGGGGAGGGACACGATGGAAGAAACCGATCCGCGGATTGCGGTCTGGCTGGCCACGGCCGCCTGGCCGGAGGAAATGCCGGAGATCCGGCGCATCCTGCTGGCTGCCGGGCTGGAGGAAGGCTGGAAGTGGCGCGGCCCCTGCTACATGGCAGCGGGCGGCAACATCGCAATGCCCTGGGGCACGCTCGACCATTGCGGCATCTCCTTCTTCAAGGGCGTGCTGCTGGCGGATCCCGCAGGGCTGCTGGTGCCGCGGGGGCCGAATTCCCGCTCCGTGCGCGTGGCGAAATTCTCAGGCCGCGCAGAGGTGCTCGCGGCCGAACCGGCGCTGGCCGCCTTGCTGGCAGAGGCAGTCGCGCTGGAAGCCTCCGGCGCCGGTGTCCCTCTTCGAACGGACGAACCGGACTGGCCCGAAGAGCTGGAGGAGCGGCTGGCCGCCGATCCGGAGCTGGCCGCGGCCTTTGCCGCGCTGACCCCCGGACGGCGGCGCGGCTGGATCCTGCATTTCTCGGGCGCGAAGCAATCCGCCACCCGCGCGGCGCGGATCGGCCGGGCGGTTCCCGCGATCCTTGCGGGCAGGGGGCTGCACGAGCGCTGAGACGCATGCGAGAAATCTCTTGAAAAAGTCATAAAGTAATACTTTACTCATCCCATAAAAATACGAAGACCAAGGGAGGAACACATGACATTCAAGGCGACGCTCCTGGCGGGCGCCGTCGCCCTCGCCCCTGTGGCGGCTGCGGCGGACGACGACCTGACCATCGGATTTTCCCAGATCGGCTCGGAATCGGGCTGGCGCGCGGCCGAAACCACGGTGACGAAGCAACAGGCGGAGGCCCGCGGCATCGACCTGAAATTCGCCGATGCCCAGCAGAAGCAGGAAAACCAGATCAAGGCGCTGCGCGGCTTCATCGCCCAGGGCGTGGACGGCATCCTCTTGGCGCCTGTGGTGGCGACCGGGTGGGACGACGTGCTGGAAGAGGCGCAGGAGGCCGAGATCCCCGTAATCCTGATGGACCGCACGGTCGATGCCGACCCCAGCCTCTACCTGACCGCCGTGACTTCGGATCTGGTGCACGAGGGCAAGGTCGCGGGCGAATGGCTGGTCTCCGAAATGGATGGCAAGGACTGCCGCATCGTCGAGTTGCAGGGCACCACCGGCTCCTCGCCGGCCATCGACCGCAAGACCGGGTTCGAGCAGGGCATTGCCGGGCACGGCAACCTTGAGATCGTCCGCAGCCAGACCGGAGATTTCACCCGCGCTCAGGGAAAGGTGGTGATGGAGAGCTTCCTCAAGGCGGAAGGGCCGGGGAACATCTGCGCGCTCTACGCCCATAACGACGACATGGCGGTCGGCGCGATCCAGGCGATCAAGGAGGCCGGTCTGGCACCGGGCAAGGACATCGTGATCGTCGCCATCGACGCCGTGCCGGATGCGCATCTGGCGATCGCCAACGGCGAGATGAACGCCACGATCGAGCTGACACCGGACATGGCGGGCCCGGCGCTGGATGCACTGCAGGCCTACCTGCAGGACGGCACCGAGCCGGCGAAATGGATCCAGACGGAATCGCGGCTCTATACCGCGTCGGACGACAACATGGCCGTCTACGAGCAGAAGAAGAGCCTCGGCTACTGATCCGATCCCCTGGGGCCCTTCCCGCCCCGTCCCCGCGCGGCTGGTCCGCGCGGGGCCTTTTCTCCGGAGGACGCTGCCATGACCGACCCGGTCCGGCCGGTGCTGCAGGCCCGCGGCATCACCAAGTTCTTTCCCGGCGCGATCGCGCTCGCCGATGTGGATCTCGCCCTCCATCCGGGCGAGGTCCACGCGTTGCTGGGCGAGAACGGCGCCGGGAAATCCACCCTGATCAAGTGCCTGACCGGCGCCTACCCGCGCGACGGCGGCACGCTTGAGCTCGACGGCGCCGAGGTCGCGCCGGGCTCGACGCAGGAGAGCCAGGCCCTGGGCATCGGCACGGTCTACCAGGAGGTGAACCTGCTGCCGAACCTGACGGTGGCCGAAAACCTGTTCCTCGGCCGCCAGCCGCGCCGCTTCGGGCTGATCTCGCGCCGCCGGATGGCGGCCGCGGCGACGGAATTGCTGCAGGGCTACGGGCTCGACATCGACGTGCGCGAACCGCTGTCGCACTACTCGGTCGCGGTGCAGCAGGTCATCGCGATCGCCCGCGCCGTCGAGATGTCCGGCCGGGTGCTGATCCTCGACGAGCCGACTGCCAGCCTCGACCGCGACGAGGTGGAGCTGGTCTTTTCGGTGGTCCGCAAGCTGAAGGCACGCGGGCTGGCCATCGTCTTCATCACCCATTTCCTCGACCAGGTCTTCGCCATCTGCGACCGGGCGACGGTCCTGCGGAACGGCCATGTCGTCGGCACCCGCGACCTGTCCGAGACCGGGCCGCGCGATATCGTCCACCTGATGCTCGGCCGGCAGCTGGAGTCGGAGGTCCGGGAACGCCATGGCGGGCAGGGCGGCGAGGTGCTGGCCGAGATCGACGGGCTGGGCCGCCGCGGCATGATTGAACCCTTCTCCATGCAGATCCGCGAGGGCGAAGTCATCGGCCTGGCCGGGCTTCTAGGGGCCGGGCGGACCGAGACGGCGAGCCTGCTCTTCGGCGCGGTGCATGCCGACCAGGGCAGGATCCGGCTGCGCGGGCGCGACCTGAAGCTGAAGGGGCCGCGCGATGCCGTGGCGGCGCGCTTCGCGCTCTGCCCCGAGGACCGCAAGACCGACGGAATCATCGGCGACCTGTCGGTGCGCGAGAACATCATCCTGGCGCTGCAGGCGCGGCAGGGCTGGGCGCGGCCGGTCCCGAGGGCCCGGGCCGAGGAAATCGCCCGCGGCTATGTCCGCGCGCTCGACATCCGCGCGGCGAGCCTCGACATGCCGATCCGGCTGCTGTCGGGGGGCAACCAGCAAAAGGCGCTGCTGGCGCGCTGGCTGGCGACCGAACCGGAACTGCTGATCCTCGACGAGCCCACCCGGGGCATCGATGTCGGCGCCCATGCCGAGATCATCCAGCTGATCGAGTCCTTGCGCGAGCGCGGCATGTCCCTGGTCGTCGCCTCCTCCGAGATGGAGGAACTCGTTGCCTATTCCACAAGGGTGATCGTGCTGCGCGACCGGGTGCAGGTGGCGGAACTGGCCGGTGACCGGATCACGGCGGAGAACATCGTCCGCGCCATCACCGACGAAGACAGGGAGGTCGCCTGATGGCAGCATCTCATTCGCCCCTCCGCCGCCTCGCGCCGCAGCTGGTCATCCTTGCCGCCGTCCTGGCGCTGAACCTGGCAGTCTTCCCGGATTTCTTCCGCATCGAATTCCAGAACGGACGGCTCTTCGGCGGGGTGGTCGACGTGCTCAACCGCGGCGCCCCGACCGCGATTCTCGCCATCGGCATGACGCTTGTCATCGCCACCAAGGGGATCGATCTGTCGGTCGGAGCGGTGATGGCGATTGCCGGGGCCTGCGCCGCCAAGATCGTCGCCGACGGACATGGCTGGGGCACGGCGCTGGCGGGGGCGCTGGCCGCAGGCGCGGCCTGCGGGATCTGGAACGGGGTGCTGGTGGCCTGGCTGCGCATCCAGCCCATCGTGGCCACGCTGGTGCTGATGGTGGCGGGCAGGGGGATCGCGCAGCTGGTGACCGAGGGCACCATCCTGACCTTTCTCAACGAGGGGCTGATTCATCTCGGCGCCGGCACGATCCTGGGCATTCCGACGCCGGTGGTGATCTGGATCGCGCTCGGCGCAGGCGTGACCTGGGCGGTGCGCAAGACCGCGCTGGGGCTGCTGATCGAGGCGATCGGCATCAATGCCGCCGCGTCGCGCCTGGCCGGGATCAACGCGCGGGTGCTGCTGACCTGCGTCTATCTCGTCTCCGGGCTCTGCGCGGCGCTGGCGGGGGTGATCGTCGCCGCGGACATCAAGGGGGCGGATGCCAACAATGCCGGGCTGTGGATGGAGCTCGACGCCATCCTCGCGGTGGTGATCGGCGGCAATTCCCTGCTGGGCGGGCGGTTCTCGATCACGGCCTCGCTGCTGGGCGCGCTGATCATCCAGTCGGTGAATTCCGCGATCCTGCTTTCGGGCATGCCGCCGGAATTCAACCTGGTGATCAAGGCCGTGCTGATCCTGGCCATCCTCGTCATCCAGTCGCCGCGGATCGGCCACTGGCTCTACATCCTGCGCGCCAGCGGCGGTGACCCCGCCCCGCGCCGCGCCAAGACGGTGAAGGAGACCGCGCGATGATCCGCTCCACCAGCCTGCCGCTGATCGTGACGCTGGCGACCTTCGTGATCGCCTATGCACTCTGCGCCTCGGCCTATCCGGCGATGCTGTCGAGCCGGGTGGTGGCGAACCTCCTGACCGACAATGCCTTCCTCGGAATCGCGGCAGTGGGCATGACCTTCGTCATCCTCTCGGGCGGCATCGACCTGTCGGTCGGCTCGGTCATCGCCTTCTCCGGGGTCTTCCTCGCCGTGATCCTGCGCGACACCGGGATCCATCCGCTTGCCGCCTTCGCGCTTGTGCTGGCGATCACCACGGCTTTCGGCGCGGCGATGGGCGGTATCATCCATTATCTCGAGATGCCGCCCTTCATCGTCACTCTGGCCGGCATGTTTCTGGCCCGCGGCGCCGCCTATGTCCTGTCCGTCGACAGCGTCCCGATCACGCACGAGTTCTATGACTGGCTGCAGGACATCTACTGGAAGGCCCCCTCGGGCGGGCGGTTCCGGCTGACCGGCGCGCTGATGGTCCTGACCTTCCTGGCCGGGATCGTCCTGGCCCACCGCACGCGCTTCGGCCAGAACGTCTATGCGATGGGCGGCGGCGTGCAGACCGCCCGGCTGATGGGCGTGCCGCTGGGGCGCACCACGATCGGCATCTACGCGATCTCCGGCGGGCTTTCGGGACTGGCCGGGATCGTCTTCTCCCTCTACACCTCTGCGGGCTACTCGCTGGCTGCGGTGGGGGTGGAGCTCGATGCCATCGCCGCGGTGGTGATTGGCGGCACGCTCCTGACCGGCGGGACCGGCTTCGTCGCGGGCACCTTCTTCGGCATCCTGATCATGGGGCTGATCCAGACCTATATCGTCTTCGACGGGACACTTTCGAGCTGGTGGACCAAGATCGTCATCGGAGCCCTGCTCTTCACCTTCATCCTGCTGCAAAAGGGCCTGACTTGGGCAACGACACTCCGCAGAAGACCGGCACCTGGCTCGCCCATGCCCTCATGAGCTTCGCCACGCCGGAAGGCAGGGCGGCGCGGGCCTCGAGCCATACCGATTTCGTGGTAGAGCAGCTCGGCCGCGCCATCGTGGCCGGGGAATACCCGCCCGAGACGATGATCCCGCTCGATCCGGACCTGTGCGAGATGTTCGACGTCTCCCGCACCGTGGTCCGCGAGGCCAAGAAGACGCTGATCGCCAAGGGGCTGATCCAGTCCAAGGCCAAGGTGGGCACCCATGTGCGCGAGGCCGAGTCCTGGAACATGTTCGACGAGGACGTGCTGCGCTGGCATGCCGGGCTGAAAAATGCCGGGGCCTTCTATGACGAGCTCTTCGAGATCCGGCTGATCTTCGAGCCGGCCGCGGCCGAGGCGGCAGCCAAGCGCGCCAATGCCGGCGGCTGCGGCCGGCTCTTCGAGCTGTCCGGGGCCCTGGCCGGAGCCGCGAGCCGGGCCGATTTCGCGGTGGCCGATTACGAGTTTCACCGCGAGGTGCTGCGGCTTTCCGGCAACCGCTTCCTGCTGTCGCTCGGCGACATGGTGCAGACTGCGCTCTATTCTCTCTTCATGGCCGAGACGCACCGGTTCTTTCCGGAGGGCGCCCAGACCGTGGCCGACCGCCACCGCGACATCGCCTCCGCCATCTGCCGCGGCGCCTCCGCGGAGGCGCGCCAGGCGATGCAGCGGGTGATCGAGGACGGCTATGCGCGGGTCAACGGCGGCGCTCCTGGCCGCTGAGAGCTGGACAATCCCACATTTGGTGTCTTCTTCATTTTTCTGTACATATTTTGTGTTTGTTCTGATCTTTCCGTTGGGTCGCGGGATTTTTTTGGGGTTTTGTGCGAGAATCGAGTTGCGGGGGTCGGGGGGTTTCTCTAGAAGGCCCTTCACCGACGGGGCGGCGACGCACCGGGGCGCTTGAGGGTCTGCGGATGCAGTCCGGAGGGCGGACAGATCAGGAAGGTGTTGCGATCAGG
>NZ_JAATVU010000011.1 GCF_013184745.1 Mangrovicoccus sp. HB161399 | reverse complement strand
CGCTCATGCGCAAGATCCACCTTGGCATTGACGAGGAAACGATGGAGATCCGGGCTGTCGAGGTCACCTCCGGCAATGTTGGCGATGCGCCGATGCTGCCTGAACTGCTCGCCCAGATTCCGGCGGAGGAGGAGATCGCCACGGTGACGGCCGACGGCGCCTAGGACACGCGCGCTTGCCATGATGCCATTGCGGCCTGCGGCGCGGCGGCGGTCATTCCGCCGAGGCGGACCGCTAGGCCATGGAAGCCGGACACGGCAGGCGCCCGGGCGCGCAACGAGATCCTGCGGGCATCGAAGCACCTGGGCCGGGCGCTCTGGCGGAACTGGGTTGGGTACCACCGGCGGAGCAGGGTGGAAACGAAAATGAACTGCGTGAAGCAGCTCGGCCAGCGGCTGATGTCGCGGGACTTCGACCGCCAGGTGGCCGAGGTCCAGATCCGCGCATTCGCGGCTGCGCTCGGACCAATGGCGCTTGCCGCTCATTCCTCAACCGCTTCACGGCGCTCGGCATCCCGATGACCGTGGCCGCAGAATAGGTATGTCCGGGGAAAGGGGGACTGCGGTCGCCAGCTGATCTGTCCAACAACGCCACGAAACGGACACCCAACTCAGGCAGGAGATCCTCGACGCCGTCGCACGAGCCAACCCCGCCTAAAGCGCGAAGATCGCGGCCCAGCCTCCGAACAGCAGCAGCGGGAAGACGTAGCGGGAGGCGCGGTCGAGGCGCCTTGCGGCGGGCTTGTCCGGGGCGCGGCCCTCGCCGCCCTTGTTGACGAGCCAGGCCACCAGCGACTCGGCCATCGACAGGAACACCAGCCCCACCGCCCAGATCAGCATCTTGTCCATCACCGTCAGATAGCCCAGCGTCGGCAGCTGCCCGGCAATCGACAGCGAGAACGCAATTGCCGTCAGCATCGCCGTCGCCCCCAGCCCGATGCGGAACTCGAAGCGCTCCGGCGCGCCCCAGAAGATCGACCAGGACATCGCCACCACGAAGCTGAGCGGCAGCAGCACCCGGTAGATATAGTAGGTCGCCTCGCGCTTCGCTGTGATGGTCAGCGCCAGCACGCTGGCCGGACCGTCGAGCGCGGCGAGCTGGCGGACCTGCGAGGTCAGCGTCACTCCCTCGACCTCCCAGCCTTCGACGTTCAGCCGCTCGGCGATGCGCGTGGGCTCTGCCGAGGGGGACAGCACCAGCTCGTCCGGGCCGAGATCGGGCGGGACGATGCGGATCTCGAAGTTCTGCCGGTCGAAGGGGAAGCGCTCCAGCCGGTGATAGGAGGAGATCCAGCCGGTGTAGCGCTGGACGTAGCGGACCCGGCCGCCCGCCTCGACCTCGACCTGGTTGCGCGTGATCCGCAGCCCCTCGCGCAGGGAAGCGGAATTTCCCAGCACCAGCGGCGGAAACCAGACTTCGGCCACGCCGTAGCGGCAGCCCTCGAGCCCCGCGAGCCGCGGATCGGTCCATTCCATGATCATCCGCAGGTCGACATCGATATTCTGGTCGGCGTCGTTCACGCCGAGGAAATCCGCGACCACGAAGCTGATCTCGACCGCGGTCGGGCCTTCGCCCGGCGGCCGCTCGCCGGTGCGCATTTCCGGCAGCGTGCAATCGGCAAGACCGAGGACGGGAAGGCAGACACCCAGCAGAATCGCGGCGAAACGCAAGAGATGCCGTCGCATGAACCCTCCCGAAGCATCTGATATGGCCGAGAGTTCCACGAAGACCCCGCTTCGCGCAAGAGCCAAGATGCGACCGCCCGACGCAGCCGCAAAGCCCGTTGGCAACAGCCCCCCCGATGCCCTAAGCCTTGGCCCACAGAGGGAGGACAAGATGACCGACGCACCCGATTACGGCTTCGACACGCTGCAGGTCCATGCCGGGACCGCACCCGATCCGGCGACCGGCGCGATCCAGACGCCGATCTACCAGACCACCGCCTACAAGTTCCGCGATGCCGAGCACGCCGCCAAGCTCTTCAACCTCGAGGAGATCGGCTACATCTACTCGCGGCTGACCAATCCGACGGTCTCGGCGCTGGCGGCGCGGATCACCGCGCTGGAAGGCGGCGCGGGCGGGATCTGCTGCTCCTCGGGCCACGCGGCGCAGATCATGGCCCTGTTCCCGCTGATGGCGCCGGGACGCAACGTGGTGGCCTCGACCCGGCTCTACGGCGGCACGGTCACGCAGTTCAGCCAGACCATCAAGCGCTTCGGCTGGTCCGCGAAATTCGTCGATTTCGACGATCTCTCGGCGCTCGAGGACGCCATCGACGGCGACACCCGCGCCGTGTTCTGCGAGTCGATCGCCAATCCCGGCGGCTACATCACCGATCTCGACGCCGTGTCGGCGGTTGCGGCGAAGGCGGGCCTGCCGCTGATCGTCGACAACACCTCGGCCACGCCCTATCTGTGCCGCCCGTTCGAGCACGGCGCGACCATCGTCGTCCATTCGACCACGAAATACCTGACCGGCAACGGCACGGTCACCGGCGGCGCGGTGGTCGACAGCGGCACCTTCGACTGGTCGGCCTCGGACAAGTTCCCCAGCTTCTCGCAGCCGGAACCGGCCTATCACGGGCTGACCTTCGGCACGCTCGGGCCGATGGCCTTCACCTTCCACTCGATCGCCATCGGCCTGCGGGACCTCGGCATGACGATGAACCCGCAGGCAGCGCATTACACGCTGCTGGGGATCGAGACGCTGTCGCTCAGGATGCAGAAGCATGTCGAGAATGCCCGCATCATCGCGAGCTGGCTGGAAAACGACCCGAGGATCGCGCGGGTGACCTATGCCGGGCTGGAAAGTTCGCCCTATCACAGCCGCGTGGAGCGGATCTGCCCGGAGGGCGCGGGCGCGCTCTTCACCTTCGGGCTGAAAGGCGGCTACGAGGCCTGCGTGAAGCTGGTAGACAGCCTGAAGCTGTTCAGCCATGTCGCCAACCTCGGCGACACGCGCTCGCTGATCATCCATTCCGCCTCGACCACCCACCGGCAGCTTTCCGAAGAACAGCAGGTCGCCGCCGGCGCCGCGCCCGACATGGTGCGGGTCTCGATCGGGATCGAGGATCCCAAGGACCTGATCGCCGATCTCGACCAGGCTCTGGCCGCCGCCACCGCCTGACCCGGAAACGGGGCCGCGCCCTGCGGCCCCTGCCCGCCTACTGCTCCAGCGCGAAGACGATGGTGACCCGTTCGGTCACCGTCAGCGAGCCCGGCGCCACCGGCATCGCGCCGTCGGACATGGCGAGCCGCGCGCTGAATTCCGGGCGCATGTTGCCCGAACCGGCCTCCTCGATCGACAGGATCGCGCCGCGGCTGCCGCCCGCCGCCCCGGCGATCACCGCCGCCTTGGCCAGCGCATCGGTCACCGCCTCCTTGCGGGCGTCATCCTCCGCCATGGCCGGGTCCTGCAGCCCGAAGGACAGCCCGCGGAAATTGTTCGCCCCCTGCTGCACCACGCCGTCGAGGATCGCCCCCAGCCCGCCAAGCTGGCGCACCGTCACGCGCAGCGTGTTCCCGGCCTCGAAGCCGAGGATGCGGGGCGGCCGGTTCACGTCGTTGCGCGGGGTTTCGTAGACCGGGTTCAGCGTCAGGCCCGCCGTCTGCACGTCCTCGGGCGCCACGCCCGCCGCCGACAGCGTGTCCAGAACCGCAGCGATCTTGGCGGAGGCCGCCGCCACGGCCTCTTCCGCGGTCTGCCCCTGCTCCTCGACGCCCAGCGTGACCGTCGCCATGTCGGGCAGCACCTGGATCTCGCCGGTCCCCGTCACGGTCAGCTCCGCCTGCCCCTGGCTCCACGCCGCCGCCGGAAGCGCCATCGCCCCGGCCAGGGCCACCGCCAATACCTGCCGCATTTTTCTTGCCTCCCCGGAAAATCCGTCAATGCAGTGTTTACCGCATATAGTGTCGACATACCTGAACATGCTATACGTGAGGAAAACCAAGACCTGACGAAAAGCAGGTTAAAGAGCGGATACATGCGACCGAACCTGGCTCTGTCCCTGTCCACCGAAGAGGTGGTCCTCTATGTCAGCATCGACGATGGCTGGCAGCGTCTCGGGCGCGTCTCGATCGCAGGCCGCGATCTCGGGCTGCAGATGGCGGTGCTGCGCCGCATCGCCGAGAGCTTCTCGGAGACCGAGGGGCTCGACACGCTGCTCTGCGTGCCTGCCGACCAGGTCCTGTGGAAGCGGCTCGGCAATGACGGGGTCGGCGGCAATCCCGCCCAGGTCGCCGCCCATATCCGCCGCGCGCTCGAAGGCGCCACGCCCTTCGAGGTCTCCCGGCTGCGCGCCGACTGGCGGCGCAGCGGCGCTGGCATCGACATCGCGGTGATCGCGCTCGAGACCATGGAGGAGGTCGAGGAGTTCTGCTCCGCCCATGGCTTCCATCCGGTCGGCATCGCCGCCCTGCCCGAGCCAAGCTGCCATTTCCAGGGCACCGCCTGGTTCGGCCTTGCCGGGGCGCCCACCGCACCGGATGGCCGGGACACGGTTGCGGCACCGCATCCGGGCAACATCGTCACCCTGGACAGCAGCCTGCCGGTCGCCCATGCCCAGCAGGAGGCCGGGGAAGAGGATGGCGGCCTGTCGCCCGCCCAGCGGGCCGCGCGCACCACAGCCGCGATCGACGCGCCGCGCCAGGCGCCGCCGCGCCCCGGCCGCGGCAGCCGCGCCGCGGGCCTGCTGCTGCCCGGCCTGCTGGTCGGCGGGCTCTGCGCCGCGCTCGCGGCCGCGGCCTTCTACCTGCCCGGCGGCGGCATGCCCGATGCCGAGCTGGCCGCCCTGACCGCCCCGGCCCAGCCGCTGCCCGAATACGGCGCGCCGGAGATGCCGGATGGCACCCTGGCCGAGGCCGATCCCGGCGGATTCGAGGGCGCCGAAAGCTACGGCGAGGAAGCGATGCTGTTCGACGAGGCCGCGGCCGGCGCGGATGCCGCGGCGGAACCTGCCCCGGCAGCTGCGGAGGGCGATGCCCCCGACCTGTCCGGCGGCTTCGTCTCGGTCGACCCGGCCTCGATCTCGAGGCTCGGCGGCTGGTCCTCGGACGACCTGGCACAGCCCGGCGTCGACATCGTCGCCCAGGTCGATGCGCTGGCGCTGAACCAGGTGCCGCCCGACCCGGCCCGGATCCTGCCGCTCGCCATGACCCCGCCGCCGCGGCCCGACCAGGACCGCAGCCAGACCGATGCGGCGGGCTTCGTGCGGCCGAGCGACGGCGGCAACCTCGCGCCCGGCGGCTACCTGGTGAAGACCGGCCTGCCCGCCGCCGCGCCGGGGCCGCGCCCGGCACCCGATCCCGAGGCCGAGACCGTGACGCGGCTGGCCGATGCCGATGCGGCCGCGCCCGGCGCGCATCCGCGCAAGCGCCCCGCCGACATGGCCGAGCGCTACGAGCGCCAGCAGCTTGGCGGGCGCACCGTGTCGGAGCTGGCAAGGCTGCGCCCGGCGCAGCGGTCGCCCCAGGCGGCCATGGTGGCGGTCGCGCTCTTTGCCGAACGCTCGCCGCCGCCGCCGATGCTGCCCGCACTGACCGCCGAGCCGGGCACCGCCCGTCCGGCGCCGCGGCCCGGCGACCTGCAGTCGCGCTCGCATGCCGCCCAGGTGGCCAGCGCCCAGAGTGCCGCCGCCGCTGCGGCGAAGGCCTCCACCGCAGCGGTGCTGACCCGCCCCGCGGCCAAGGCCGAGGCGCCGCCCAAGGCCACCCCGGCCGCGGTCCGCGCGCCCGACACCACGCCGCAGGAGGCCCCGGGCAATGTCGCCCGCCGCGCCACCGACGGCAACGAGATGAACCTGCGCCGGGTGAACCTGCTCGGCACCTTCGGCAAGCCCGGCGACCTGCGCGCGCTGGTGCGCATGCCCAATGGCGACGTGGTCAACGTCTCGGTCGGCGACCGGCTGGACGGCGGCAAGGTCGTGGCCATCGGCCAGGGCGAGCTGCGCTACCAGAAGAAGGGCCGCAACGAGATCCTGAGCATGCCGAGCGGCTGAGCCCGCCCGCCGCCGCTTCCGCCGCGCCGCCCGCCATGCCATCATGCCGCGGCAACATGATTTCCGCCCCCCTCGGGGGGCCGCCATCCTATACTTGTTCCAGAATTTACGGAGCCCCGATACCGTCATGGAGAGCTTTCTCTTTCAGGCCACGCTTTACCTGACCGCTGCCGTCGTGGCGGTGCCGCTTGCCGCGCGGCTGGGCCTGGGATCGGTTCTGGGCTATCTCGCCGCCGGGCTCTGCATCGGCCCGCTGCTGGGGCTGGTCGGCAACGAGGTCGGCGAGCTGCAGCATTTCGCCGAATTCGGCGTGGTGATGATGCTGTTCCTGATCGGACTGGAACTGGAGCCGCGGGCGCTGTGGGACATGCGCCACCGGCTGCTGGGCCTCGGCGGGCTGCAGGTGGCGGGCTCGGCCGCGCTGATCATGGGCGCCTCGATGGCGCTGGGGCTCGACTGGCGCCCGGCGCTGGCGATCGGGCTGGCCTTCTCGCTGTCCTCCACCGCGATCGTGCTGCAGACCCTGTCGGAAAAGGGCCTGATGCAGACCGCGGGCGGACGCTCCAGCTTCTCGGTGCTGCTCACCCAGGACATCGCGGTCATCCCGATGCTGGCCTTCCTGCCGCTTCTGGCCATGCCCATGCTGAGCGCGGCCGACGGCAATTCCACCATGGTTGGCGCAGGCGGCAGCGGCGGCGGCAGCGCGCTCGAGGACATGGCGACGAACGAGCATGCCGAGGCGCTGGCGGCGATGGTCGACCGCCTGCCCGGCTGGGGCGTCACGCTGCTGACGCTGGGCATCGTCGCGGGCATCGTTCTGGCCGGGCTCTACCTGATCCGGCCGATCTTCGCCTATATCCACAACGCCCGGCTGCGCGAGCTGAACACCGCGCTGGCGCTGCTGATCGTAATGAGCATCGCCTTCCTGATGAGCATGGTGGGGCTGTCGCCCGCGCTCGGCACCTTCCTTGCGGGCGTGGTGCTGGCCAGTTCCGAATTCCGCCACGAGCTGGAAAGCGACATCGCGCCCTTCAAGGGACTGCTGCTGGGGCTGTTCTTCATCACCGTCGGCGCGGGCATCGATGTCGACATGCTGATGGCCGAACCGGCGCGGATCGCCGCCCTGACCCTCGCGGTGATGGCGATCAAGGGGCTGGTGCTCTTCGCGCTGGCCTGGCTGTTCAAGCTGCGCCGCCGCGACCGCTGGCTGTTCACCCTGGGGCTGGCGCAGGCGGGGGAATTCGGCTTCGTGCTGATCGGCTTCGCGCTGCAGCAGGACGTGGTGCCGGGCGATCTGGGTCCCGTGCTCTACCTCATCATCGCGCTGTCGATGATGCTGACGCCGCTGTTCTTCATCCTCTACGAGTTCGTCTCTGCCCGGCTGGCCGAGGACAAGAGCGAGGCACCGAAAGCCGACGAGATCACCGAGCAGGGTCCGATCATCATCGCCGGGATCGGCCGCTTCGGCCAGGTGGTGAACCGGATGATCCAGATGTCGGGCTTCCGCGCGGTGGTGCTGGACCACGACCTGTCCACCATCCGGCTGATGCGCCGCTTCGGCTTCAAGAGCTTCCTCGGCGACCCCACCCGCCCCGAGCTGCTGCATGCCGCGGGCCTGGCCAAGGCGAAGGTGCTGGTGGTCGCGATGGACGACAAGGACGCCTCGACGCGGATCGTCGCCTATGCCCGCAAGGAGCGGCCCGACCTGCATATCGTCGCCCGCGCCTATGACCGGGTGCATGTCTACGAGCTCTACCAGGCCGGGGCGGACGACATCGTGCGCGAGATGTTCGACTCCAGCCTGCGGGCCGCGCGCTACGTGCTGGAGAACATGGGGCTCAGCGAATACGAGGCGGCCGAGGCCGAGCGCGCATTCTACAAGCATGACCGCCGCGCCATGCTGGAGCTGGCCGAAGTCTGGAAGCCGGGCGTGCCGGTGGCGCAGAACGAAAGCTACGTGCAGCGCGCCAAGGAACTGAACAAGGAAATGGAGACCGCCATGGTCACCACGCTCGGCGAGGAGATCGAGACCGCCGAGATGCGCCGCGCGGAAGGCGGCTGAGCCGGTGACCGGGGAGGAGTTCGCCGCGCTCGCCCTGTCGCTGCCGGGGGCGGAGGCCCGGCCGCATTTCGACCGCACCGCCTACCGGGTGCGCAAGGGCTTCGCCACGCTCGCCCCCGACCGGGCCAGCGCCAACCTGTTCCTGTCGCCCGAAGAGCAGGAACACTGGTGCGCGCTGCTGCCCGGGGCCTTCGCCCCCGTGCCGAACAAGTGGGGCGCGCGCGGGGCGACAACCGTCACGCTCGACGCCATCGATGAAGCCGCGCTGCTGCCCGCGCTCCGGTCCGCCTGGCGCGCCGCCGGCGGCCGGGAGTGACCGCGCCGGGCTCAGTCCCTGCCGGAAACACCGGCCTCGCCGAAGCTTGCCATGCCGGAATGGCAGGCCACCGCCGCGCGCAGGAGCGGAATCGCCACTGCCGCACCGGTGCCCTCGCCGAGCCGCAGCCCGAGCCGCAGCAGCGGTTCCATGCCGAGCGCGTTGAGCAGCCGCAGATGCGCCGATTCCGCCGAGCAATGCCCCGCCATCGCGTGGTCGAGCCCGCCGAACACCGCCTGGGACAGAACCGAGGCCGCCGCGCAGGAGATGAAGCCGTCGAGGATCACCGGGATGCGCAGCATCCGCGCCCGGGCATAGGCACCGGTCATCGCCGCCACTTCGCGGCCGCCGAGACGGCGCAGGATCTCCACCGGATCGCCCGCCTCGATCGCCTCGGCATGCAGGTCGAGCGCCGCCTCCACCGCCGCTGCCTTGCGCGACAGGCCGCCCTCGTCGACACCGGTGCCGCGCCCGACCCAGGTTCCTGCCCCGCCGCCGTAGAAGGCCGCCGCCAGCACCGCGGCGATGGTGGTGTTGCCGATGCCCATCTCGCCCGCGACGAACAGGTCCGCGTCCGGATCGACCGCGCTCCAGCCTGCCGAGAGCGCCTCGCAGAGCTCCCCATCGGTCATCGCCGGGCCTTCGGTGATGTCGCCGGTCGGCCGGTCGAGATCCAGCGCATGCACGGTCAGATCGGCCCCCGCGGCGCGCGCCAGCTGGTTGATCGCCGCGCCCCCGGCCTCGTAATTTGCGACCATCTGCACGGTGACTTCGGCCGGGAAGGCCGAAACGCCCTTGGCGGCGACGCCGTGATTGCCCGCGAAGATGGCGATCTGCACCTTGTCCAGCTTCGGCCGGGCATCGCCGCGCCAGGAGGCGTACCAGAGCGCGAGGTCCTCGAGCTGGCCGAGCGCGCCCTCGGGCTTGGTCAGCGAGGCGTTGCGCGCCTGTGCCGCGGCGCGGGCCGTTGCATCCGCCTCGGGAAAGCGTGCGAACTGCGCCTTGAATTCCTCGATGGTCTTGAACATGGATGCCCTGCCTTCCGCCTGTTCCAGCCAAGGACGTGCCATGCCTGCCCGCCCCGGACCGCTTTTCGATCTCCGCGACATTCCTGCCGCCCTCGGCTTGCTGACGCGCTTGCCGGTGAAGGTCAACACCGCGTTCGCGCTAACACGCGGCGCCGCGGCGGCCTGGGCCTGGCCCCTGGCCGGAACCGCCGTCGCGCTGATCGCGGGCGGCGCGGGCTGGGCGGCGCAGGCCGCCGGGCTGGCCCCGGGCGCGGCGGCGGGCCTGGTGCTGCTGGCGCAGGTCTTCGTCACCGGCGCGATGCACGAGGACGGGCTGGCAGATTGCGCCGACGGCATCTGGGGCGGCTGGACCCGCAGGCGGCGGCTGGAGATCATGAAGGACAGCCGGATCGGCGCCTATGGCGTGCTGGGGCTGGTCCTTTTCATGGGTCTGCGCTGGCAGGCGCTGATGCTCGCCCTGCCGCTCGGGGCAGCCGGCTGGGGGCTGTATCTGGCGGCGCAGATGGTGTCCCGGGGCATCATGGCCTGGGCGATGGCGGGGCTGCCGCATGCGCGGCCCGGGGGGCTGGCGGCCTCGGCCGGACGGCCCTCGGCCCGCACCGCCGCAGCTGCCCTGCCGCTGATGGCACTGCCGCTGTTCCAGCCCGGCGGCTGGGCGATGGCCCTTGGTGCCCTCGCCGCGGCGGCGCTGTCCTTCGGGCTCGCCCGCCTCGCACGGGCGCGGCTGGGCGGGCAGACCGGAGACGTGCTGGGCGCCATGCAGATCTGCAGCGAGCTCTGCCTGATGCTGCTCGCGCTCTGCCTGCTGGCCCCGGCCGCGTGAACAATCCCTTGTCTTGTCTATACAAAAACTAGCCCGAAGCCGCGGCACCTGCCCTTGCGGCGGGCAGCCACCGGCGGATCTCCGCCGGCCCCGGCCCGCCGCAACCTTTCACGATCTGCTCATGGATTGTACACAATCGCAAAAAGCGCAGGCAGTCCCGGCGAAAATCATGCCATCCGCCCGGACCCGCAGAGCTTCACAGTTCCGTTAATCACTGCATGTTGCGAACGCTTCGTCGCAGGCGCACCCCGGGGGGCCGCGCCCAAGAGGGGAGGCAGGGCATTCCGGCCTGCTTCCGGAGACAGGGATGGCGGGGGGACAACGGCGTGACGACCGACAGGGACAGCACCGCCGGCCGAGCCGTCCGAATTTTCAGGGGAAACCGTTACATGACCAACTTCACCAAGACGCTGCTCGGCTACAGTGCGGCCGCCATGCTGATGGGCTCCACCGCGATGGCGGAATCGCATGGCGGCGATACCATCAAGGTCGGCATCCTGCACTCGCTTTCGGGCACCATGGCGATTTCCGAGACCACCCTCAAGGACGCCATGCTGATGCTCATCGAGGAGCAGAACAAGAAGGGCGGCGTGATGGGCAAGATGCTGGAGCCGGTCGTGGTCGACCCGGCCTCCGACTGGCCGCTCTTCGCCGAGAAGGCACGCGAGCTGATCGAGGGCAACGGCGTCGACGTGGTCTTCGGCTGCTGGACCTCGGTGTCCCGCAAATCCGTGCTGCCGGTCTTCGAGGAGCTGAACTCGATCCTGTTCTACCCGGTGCAGTACGAAGGCGAGGAATCGCAGCGCAACGTGTTCTACACCGGCGCCGCCCCGAACCAGCAGGCGATCCCGGCGGTCGACTACCTGATGGACAACGAGGGCGTGGAGCGCTGGGTGCTGGCGGGCACCGACTACGTCTATCCGCGCACGACAAACAAGATCCTCGAGGCCTACCTGAAGGACAAGGGCGTGGCCGAAGAGGACATCATGATCAACTACACGCCGTTCGGCCATTCCGACTGGCAGACGATCGTGTCCGACATCAAGGAATTCGGCTCCGCCGGGAAGAAGACCGCCGTGGTCTCGACCATCAACGGCGACGCCAACGTGCCGTTCTACAAGGAACTGGGCAACCAGGGCATCTCTGCCGAGGACATCCCGGTCGTCGCATTCTCGGTCGGCGAAGAGGAACTCTCGGGCCTCGACACCGGACCGCTGGTCGGCCACCTGGCGGCCTGGAACTACTTCATGTCGATCGACACCCCCGAGAACGACAAGTTCATCGAGGACTGGTGGGCCTTCACCGGCGACGAGAAGCGCGTGACCAACGACCCGATGGAAGCCCATTACATCGGCTTCAACATGTGGGTGAAGGCGGTCGAGGCGGCCGGCACCACCGATGCCGACGCGGTCATCGACGCGCTGCCGGGCACCGAGGCGCCGAACCTCACGGGCGGCATCTCCACCATGCTGCCGAACCACCACATCACCAAGCCGGTCTTCGTCGGCGAGATCCAGGATGACGGCCAGTTCGAAGTCGTCTGGGAAACCGACGACCTGGTGCCGGGCGACGCGTGGTCCGACTACCTGCCGGAATCGAAGCCCCTGATCTCCGACTGGGTCGAACTGAAATGCGGCAACTACAACACCGAGACCAAGACCTGCGGCGCCGAGTGACCGCGTCCTGACCTCTCGCGGCGGCTCCCCTTGCGGGGGGCCGCCCTGTCCTGTCGTTCCGCCGGAGGGAATCCATGCGCCTGCTGCCCCGCCTGCTGCTGTCTTTCGCGCTCTGCCTCTGGGCATCGATCGCCGCGGCCCAGACCCTCGAAGAGCTGGTCTCCACCCTGCCCGACGGCAACTATGACGACCGCGCCGCGGTGGTTGCCCAGATCGCCGCGACCGGCGACGACCGGGCGCTCAAGGTGCTCGAAGTGCTGCTGGCCGGCGATCTCGAAGTGCTGGATTCCAACGGCCGCGTCGTCCAGATCCGCAAGCAGGGCCGGGACGATTTCGCCTCCGACATCCTGACCGGCGAAGATTACGGCGAGGTGCCCTCGCGCGGCTCCTCCAAGGTGCGGGTGAACAACAGCCTGCGCCGCGACATCCGCACCGCGATCGGCACGATGACGCTGCGCCATCCCGATCCGGCCCGCCGCCTCGCCGCCGCCGAGTCGGCCTTCCGCAGCCCCGATCCCGACCAGTCGGAGCTGCTCGCCGAGGCCCTGGCGGCCGAAACCGATCCCAAGGTCGCCGAGGCGCTGGCCGAGGCCATCGCCGCCGGCACCCTGGCCCTGGGCGGCAGCGAGGCCGAGAAGCTCGGCGCCGTCGCGGTGCTGCGCGCCATGGGCAATACCGATGCCAAGACCGTGCTTTCGGGCGCTGCCACCGACCCGGATGCCGCCGTCGCCGACGCCGCGGCCGAAGCCGTGCACCATATCGAGCAGATGCAGAATCTCTGGGGGCTGGCGCAGAACGTGTGGTTCGGCCTGTCGCTCGGCTCGGTGCTGCTCCTGGCGGCGATCGGGCTGGCGATCACCTTCGGCGTGATGGGCGTGATCAACATGGCGCATGGCGAGCTCGTCATGCTCGGCGCCTACACCACCTTCGCGGTGCAGGAGGCGATCCGGTCGTCCTTCCCCGCCCTCTTCGACTGGTCGCTGCTGATCGCGGCGCCGCTGGCCTTCCTGGTCGCGGGCGGCGTTGGCGTGGCGATCGAGCGCGGCGTGGTGCGCTTCCTCTACGGCCGCCCGCTGGAGACGCTGCTGGCCACCTGGGGGATCAGCCTCGCGCTGCAGCAGCTGGTGCGCACGATCTTCGGTCCGAACAACCGCGAGGTCGGCAATCCGTCCTTCATGTCCGGCGCCTTCGAACTGGGGCAGATGACCGTGACCTGGAACCGGCTATGGATCCTGGTCTTCGCGCTGGCGGTCTTCGCGGTCCTGCTCTTCGTGCTGAAGAAGACGCCGATCGGGCTGCAGATGCGCGCGGTGACGCAGAACCGGGCGATGGCCGCGAACATGGGCATCCGCACCGGCTGGGTGGACGCGATGACCTTCGGGCTGGGCGCGGGCATCGCCGGGCTTGCCGGGGTGGCGCTGAGCCAGATCGACAACGTCTCGCCGAACCTCGGCCAGAGCTACATCGTCGACAGCTTCATGGTGGTGGTCTTCGGCGGCGCCGGGAACATCTGGGGCACGCTGGCCGGGGCGTTCAGCCTCGGGATCGCCAACAAGTTCCTCGAGCCCTGGACCGGCGCGGTGCTGGCCAAAATCCTGGTGCTGGTGTTCATCATCCTCTTCATCCAGAAGCGGCCGCGCGGCCTCTTCGCGGTGCGCGGCCGGGCGGTGGACGCATGACCGGCAGCCAGGCTCTCCCGCCCGTCATCGACGCCCCGCTGCGCGGGACATCTCTTCCCGTTGGGCCGGGCCGCGCTGGCGCGCGGCAGCCCCGCGGACCCCATGCCACGGGCACCCGACCGCCGCGCAGCGGCGGCCCGGCCCAACGGGAGGCGCTGCGCGCAAGCGCGGCAACGACGGGCGGGAGCGCCCCGCCGCCCTCCCCGTCCCGACACCAGAACGGAGCGCTGCCATGCTGAGCCTGATCGACCGCCGGATGGGCATCTTCCTGGCCGGCCTCTTCGTCCTCGCCGTCGCGGTTCCGGCCGGCAACCTCGCCATGGCGGGCCAGCCGGTTCCCTCCTACATCGTCGCGCTGCTGGGCAAGTACCTGTGCTATGCGCTGCTCGCCGTCGCGCTCGACCTCGTCTGGGGCTATTGCGGCATCCTCAGCCTCGGCCACGGCGCCTTCTTCGCGCTCGGCGGCTATGCCATGGGCATGCACCTGATGCGCGAGATCGGCGCGCGCGGCGTATACGCCAATCCCGACCTGCCCGACTTCATGGTCTTCCTCGGCTGGAAGGAGCTGCCCTGGTTCTGGACCGGCTTCGACATGTTCGGCTTCGCTCTCCTGATGGTCCTGCTGGTCCCCGGCGCGCTGGCCTTCGTCTTCGGCTGGTTCGCCTTCCGCTCGCGCGTCACCGGCGTCTACCTGTCGATCATCACCCAGGCGATGACCTATGCCCTGATGCTCGCCTTCTTCCGCAACGAGATGGGCTTCGGCGGCAACAACGGCCTGACGGACTTCAAGGACGTGCTCGGCTTCAGCCTGCAGGCCGACGCCACCCGCGCGGGCCTTTTCGTGCTCTCGGCCATCGCTCTGGCCGCCGGGCTTCTGGTCGCCAAGGCGATCACCTCCTCCAAGCTCGGCAAGGTGCTGATCGCCATCCGCGACGCGGAAAGCCGGACGCGCTTCATCGGCTACAGGGTGGAGGAGTACAAGCTCTTCGTCTTCGTCGTCTCCGCCATGATGGCGGGCGTCGCGGGCGCGCTCTACGTGCCGCAGGTGGGGATCATCAACCCCGGCGAATTCTCGCCCGCCAACTCCATCGGCATCGTCATCTGGGTCGCGCTCGGCGGACGCGGCACGCTGGTCGGCGCCGCGCTCGGCGCGATCATCGTCTCGGTCGCCCAGACGCTCTTCACCTCCTGGTTCCCCGAGCTCTGGCTCTTCGCGCTCGGCGGGCTCTTCGTCTTCGTCACCATTTTCCTGCCCACCGGCGTGCTCGGCTTGATCGAGAGCCGCCTGGGACGCAAGGCCAAGCCCCCGGCAGGCGCAAAGGAGGCCAGCGCATGAGCACCCAGCTTCTGCTCGACGGCGTGAACCGCAGCTTCGACGGGTTCAAGGCGATCAACGACCTCTCCCTGACCGTGGAAAAGGGCGAGCTGCGCGCCATCATCGGCCCGAACGGCGCGGGCAAGACCACGATGATGGACATCATCACCGGCAAGACACGGCCCGACACAGGCCGCGTGCTGTGGAACCAGTCGGTCGACCTCACCCGCACCGACGAGGCCGGCTCCGCCCGGCTCGGCATCGGCCGCAAGTTCCAGAAGCCCACCGTCTTCGAGACCCAGACGGTCGAGGACAACATCGCCCTGGCGCTGAAGGAGGACCGCTCGGTCTGGGCGACGCTGTTCTACCGCCGCTCGGCCGAGGACACCCGGCGCATCGGCGAGCTGCTGGAACTGGTGAAGCTCTCGCATGTCGCGGGCTGGATGGCCGGCGATCTCAGCCACGGCCAGAAGCAGTGGCTGGAGATCGGCATGCTGATGGCGCAGGATCCGGAACTGCTGCTGGTCGACGAGCCTGCCGCGGGCATGACCGATGCCGAGACCATGCGCACCGCGGAACTGCTGCGCCAGATTGCGGGCAAGCACACGGTCATCGTGGTCGAGCACGACATGGATTTCGTCCGCGCGCTCGGCTGCCGGGTGACGGTGCTGCACCAGGGCCATGTGCTGGCCGAGGGCTCGCTCGACCATGTCTCGGCCAACGAGCAGGTGATCGAGGTGTATCTTGGCCGCTGACCGCAAATTCCGGAGGGACCGGGCCCATGCTTGAAGTCCAGAACATCGACCTGCATTACGGTGCGGCCCAGGCGCTGCGCGGCGTCAGCCTGACGGCCGAGCCGGGCAAGGTCACCACCGTGCTCGGCCGCAACGGCGTCGGCAAGACGACGCTGCTGAAATCCATCGTCGGGCGGCAGTCGATCTCCGGAGGCGCGCTGATCTGGGAGGGCAAGGACATCTCCAGGATGCGCTCCGACGCCCGCGCCCGCGCCGGGATCGCCTCGGTGCCGCAGGGCCGCGAGATCTTTCCGCTGCTCACCGTGCAGGAGAACCTGGAGACCGGCTTCTCGATCCTGCCCCGCGGCGAGCGGAAGGTCCCCGAGGAAGTGTTCGAGCTGTTCCCCGTGCTCAAGCAGATGCTCGGCCGCCGCGGCGGCGACCTGTCGGGCGGGCAGCAGCAGCAGTTGGCCATCGGCCGCGCCATGGTGATGAAGCCGCGCCTCCTGGTGCTCGACGAGCCGACCGAGGGCATCCAGCCCTCCGTCATCCAGGACATCGGCCGGGCGATCAGCTACCTGCGCGACAAGGGCGAGATGGCGATCCTGCTGGTGGAGCAGTATTTCGACTTCGCCCGCGACCTCTGCGACACGTTCCACGTCATGGAGCGCGGGCAGATCATCAAGGCCGGCACACGCGCCGAGATGAACGAGGACGAGATCCGCGGGATGATGTCGGTCTGACGGATTTTTCCCGATCTGGCGGCAACATATCGGAAATCCGTACTTTGATCGGCAGCGGTTGCGCGCTACATCTCGTCGCATGGAGGAGTCTCGTCAGATTGCGGCGCTTCCCCTCGCCTTCGGCAAGGCGGGCGGGATCAAGGTGCTGCTCGTGACCTCGCGCGATACCGGGCGCTGGGTCGTGCCGAAGGGCTGGCCGATGGATGGCAAGAAGCCGTGGGCCGCCGCAAAGATCGAAGCGCTGGAAGAGGCCGGCGCCATCGGCTCGATCAGGGACGAGCCGCTGGGAAGCTACGGCTATGTCAAGCTGCTCGGCGACGGCACGGGCATGTCCTGCCGGGTCGACGTCTATCCGATGCTGGTCAGCAAGCTGAAGAAGCGCTGGAAGGAACGCGGGCAGCGCAAGCGCCGCTGGGTCTCGGCCGGAAAGGCCGCGGAAATGGTGCACGAACCGGAACTGCAGGAAATCTTCCGGCTTCTGGCCGCCGCGAAACGCGTGCCAAAGGCCAAGGGCAGCGGCTGGATGCCCGGAGGCGGCAGCTACGTCCCAACGACCGTCATGCGTGGCTGAGACGGCCCGCTTGCGTCGGCTGAGGCTCGGCGTGGCGATCTTGGCTGCCGCCTCCGCCATTGCCGCCTGCCAGCCGCCGGCTCCTGGAGGGACTAGCGGCATCAGCCGCATCAGGGCACACCGCCATTGATGGCACCGGTGGCGCCCGGGACAGGCTGGCAGCAGGTCGCCAAGGACAAGCTGAAAGGACCTGCCGTGCCAGTCACGCTGGAGGCACGCGGCATCGCGGCATCCGGAGACCTGTAGATCTGCGAGACCCGAGGCAACACGCCAGGGGTGGAACAGCGTGCCCTCGCGCCCGAGGGAGATCTTGCATGGCTCATGATGCTCGTCTTGGGCGGAGCACAACCATCCATTGGCAAGCACACGGTTGAACTGATCGCATAGGAGCGCAAGTCGATAGCGGCGAAACATGGCTGCGTCGATGCTCCGGATGCGAAACGCGGCTATCGCGATGCCACCTTCTCGTGCAAGCAGGACTACCCGGATCTCGGCCGACGCGGTCCGACGCGGCTGGTGTTCCGCTGCTGCTACGATCCCGGCGAAGGCGACGCAGCAGCCCTGAGCCGTGCCGAGGCGGCGCTCCGCCATGCAGCGCAAGGGCTCGCGGCGGGGGCCGAAACCTTCAGAACCAAGAAATTTCGGGACCTGTACCTTTGCGGCACACCGGCGTCCGCCCGAACGCTTGGCGCCGCGGAATGGCGCTTGAAGCAGAAAGCCCCGCCTGTCACAGCGGGGCTTCGATTCAGTGCGGGGCCGACCGGATCAGATCGCAGCTCTCAGCGCCTCTGCCAGGTCGGTGCGTTCCCAGGAGAAGCCGCCATCTGCCTCGGGCGCGCGTCCGAAATGGCCGTAGGCCGCGGTCCGCTGGTAGATCGGCCGGTTCAGGTCCAGATGGGTGCGGATGCCACGCGGCGTCAGGTTCATGACCTTCGGGATCGCCGCTTCGATCAGCGCCTCGTCGACGATGCCGGTTCCGTCCGTGTCGCAGTAGATCGACAGCGGCTCGGACACGCCGATCGCGTAGCTCAGCTGGATGGTGCAGCGATGCGCCAGCCCGGCCGCGACCACGTTCTTGGCGAGGTAGCGCGCCGCATAGGCCGCCGAACGGTCCACCTTGGTCGGGTCCTTGCCCGAGAAGGCGCCGCCGCCATGGGGCGCCGCGCCGCCATAGGTGTCGACGATGATCTTGCGCCCCGTCAGGCCCGCGTCGCCGTCAGGGCCGCCGATGACGAACTTGCCGGTCGGGTTGACCCACCATTTGGTGGCATCGGTCAGCCAGCCCTCGGGCAGGACCTCGCGGATGAAGGGGGTCACCACTTCGCGCACGTCGTCCGAGGTCATGTCCGGGTCGAGATGCTGGGTGGACAGGACCAGCGAGGTGACCTCCACCGGGTTGCCGTCCTCGTAGCGGACGGTCAGCTGCGACTTGGCATCGGGACCCAGCACCGGCGCCTCGCCGGACTTGCGCGCCTCGGCCAGCCGTTTCAAGATCTTGTGGGCATAGAGGATCGGCGCCGGCATCAGCTCGGGGGTCTCGTTGACGGCATAGCCGAACATGATGCCCTGGTCGCCCGCGCCCTCGTCCTTGTTGTCGGCGGCGTTCACGCCCTGGGCGATATGCGCCGACTGCTCGTGCAGCAGGTTGGTGATCTCCACGGTCTCGTGGTGGAACTTGTCCTGCTCGTAGCCGATGTCCTTGATGCAGTCGCGGACAATGCGGTCGACATGCTCCATGTAGCCGTGGAGCTTCTCCTGGTCGGAGAGGCCGATCTCGCCGCCGATCACGACGCGGTCGGTGGTGGCGAAGGTCTCGCAGGCCACGCGGGCCTCGGGTTCCTCGGCAATCAGGGCGTCGAGAACAGCATCCGAGATCCGGTCGCAGACCTTGTCCGGGTGGCCTTCGGAGACGGATTCGGAGGTGAAGATATAGTTTTTACGCGACATCGGCGTGCTCCATTGGTGTTACATCCGCCACGCCAGGAAGCCGTTGTGGCGGCATCCCCAAGCGCGTACGCCTCGGCCCGGGGAAAGGCAATGAGAAGTTCAGCGGCGTGACAAGATAGTGCTGCGCAGCAGCCAGACCGCCTCGGCGATGAGCAGCAGGATGAGCGGCCCGTTTCCGGCCACCGAATAGACCGTCGGCCGGGTGGCCTGCGGCAGCGGCCGGTCGATCACGCCCGAGGTGTTCAGCGCCAGGCTGGCGATCACCCGGCCCTTGGGGTCGATGATTGCGGAAATGCCGGTATTGGCAGCGCGCACCACCGGCAGCCCCTGCTCGATCGCGCGCATCCGCGCCTGGTCGAGATGCTGCTGCGGACCGGACATCTGGCCGAACCAGGCATCGTTGGTGATCTGCACGATCCAGTCCGGGCGCGGCAGGCCGCGCGGATCGGCATGGCGCGGGAAGATCGCCTCGTAGCAGATCAGCGGCAGCACCTTGCCCAGCCCCGGCCCGAGGTCGATCAGCTGCGATCCGGGCCCCGGCGTGAAGCCGCCCAGCAGGCTGGTGGCCAGCCCCTTGAGCCCCAGCGCCTCGGCCAGCCTGCCGCCCGGAAAGTATTCGCCGAAGGGCACGAGATGGAACTTGTCGTAGACCGGCCCGACCGCGCCGCCCGGCTCGATCACCGCCAGCGAGTTGCGCAGGTCGTCGCCGGCGAAGCGCTGCGCGCCGACGATCACCGGCTTGCCGCCCGCCGCCTCCGAAACCTTGGCGTTGGGCTCGGCCCCGAGATCGAGCAGATAGGGCAGCGAAACCTCGGGCCAGACCACGATGTCCGGCACCGCGCCGGTGCTGCTGGCAGTCAGGGCCAGCTTGCGCTGCCAGAAGACCGGGATCATCTCCGGCTTCCATTTCAGCGACTGGGTCTCGTTCGGCTGGACCACGCGGATCATCGGCCCCGGCGGCAGCGCCAGCGCGTCGTAATGCGAGATCATCCCCTCGCCCCAGAGCGTGCCGCCGCACCAGGCCAGCACCGCCAGCCCGGAGCCGAACAGCGCGCGCCGCGAGGCCCGCCAGACCGACAGCGTCAGCACCCCCACCGACAGGCAGCCGGTGAAGAAGGTCAGGCCGTGCGTGCCCCAGAGCGAGGCAAGCTGGCCGATCGGATGATCGACCCAGACCGAACCGATCAGCGCCCAGGGAAAGCCGGTGAAGACCACGCTGCGCAGCATCTCGGCCACGGTCAGCGCGATCACCGCCGCCAATGCGCGGCGCGGTCCATCGCCCGGCCCCATCGCCCAGGAGGCCCAGAAGGCGGCCGACCAGAACAGCGCCAGCCCCCCGGCCATCAGCACGATGGCGAAGGGCGCCATCCAGCCGTCCCTGGCGGCATCGACCATGAAGGGCTCGACGATCCATTGCAGCGCCAGCAGGAAATAGCCGGTGCCCAGCATCCAGCCGAGCCAGGCACCCTGGCGGCGGCTGGGCGCGCGGGCATGCATCCGCAGCGCCATGGCCAGTGCCAGCACGGTGACCAGCGGCAGCTTGAACGGCGCCAGGCCGAGCGCCATCAGGCCGCCCAGCCAGAGCATCACCAGCCGGGCCAGCCAGGGCCGCCCGTCCACCAGTTCCAGGATGTCCGAAAGCTCAGTCTTCGCCCGGAGCATCATCGAGCAGCCGCACCCGCATCCTCTTGATGGTCCGCGGATCGGCATCGAGGATGTCGAACTCGACGGCCGCCTGGGCGTGGGGGATGATCTCGCCCCGCGCCGGCACCCGGCCGGTCAGGATGAAGACCAGCCCGCCCAGCGTATCGACCTCTTCCTCGAAATCCGGTCCGGTCAGGCGGCGACCGATCGCGGCCTCGAACTCGGCCAGCGGCGCACGCGCCAGCGCGATGTAGCTGCCCGGAGATTCCTGGCGCCAGGGATCGGCCTCGACTTCGTCGTGTTCGTCCTCGATCTCGCCGATCACCTGCTCGATCAGGTCCTCGATGGTCAACAGCCCGTCGGTGCCGCCGTACTCGTCGATCACCAGCGCCATGTGGCGCCGCTGGCTCTGCATCTTCTGCAGCAGCACGCCGATCGGCATGGAGGGCGGCGCATAGAGGATCGGGCGCAGGATCGAGCGCAGGTCGAAATCCTCGTCGCGGTGGCCGTTGAAGCCGTAATGCAGCGCCACGTCCTTCAGGTGCACCATGCCCAGCGGGGTGTCGAGCGTGCCCTCGTAGACCGGCAGGCGGGAAAAGCCGCTCTCGCGGAAGATCCTGATCAGCTCGTCGAGGGCAATGCCAACTTCGACGGCGACGATCTCAACCACTGGAACGGCGACATCCTCCACCCGCATGCGGCGCAGGTTAGATATTCCCGGGGAAAGATGCCCGAGGTGATGGCCGTTTGCCTGGCCATCCTGCGCAGATATGTCATCATCCTCCTCCTCGCCCTTGCGCCAGCGATTGAGGAGGCGGGCAAGCACCCCGGGTTCGTCCGGGTCGGTCCCGCTCTGTTCATTGGAAGGGATATGCGCCCCTTCGGCATCAGACATTGTCACAATCCGTCAAAAGCCTCTTCTGCCCCATCCAGCAGATAGGGGTTCGCAAGGCCCATTTCACCAAGTATCGCCACCTCGAGGCCTTCCATCAATGCGGCGTCTTCGTCGCGGATATGGTCATATCCGAGCAGATGCAAAATACCATGAACCAGAAGATGGCGCACGTGGTCCGCGAACGGCTTGCCCATGGCCTCTGCCTCGGCATTGCAGGTCTCCCAGGCAATGGCGATGTCGCCGAGCTCCGGCTCGGCTTCCGACAGGTCCGGCGGCTCGCCGGCCGCGTCGGACTGAAGGTCGGCCGAGGGCCAGCTCAGCACGTTGGTCGGCCGGGACTTGTCGCGGAAGGCGGCGTTCAGCTCGGCGATGCGGGCATCGTCGCAGGCCATCACGCAGATCTCGTGCTCTCCGGGGTCCAGCCCCAGATGGCTCAGCGCCGCGCGCGCGGCTTCCTGGGCCAGGCCGTCGAGTCCGACGGCCTCCCAGGCTTCGTGTTCAATGACGATATCAACCGGATTTTGCATCCGCCGCGTCATACGCCTCAATGATCCGGGCTACCAGAGGGTGGCGCACCACATCCTTAGCCGTGAAGTAATTGAACGAGATCCCCTCGACCCCCGGCAGCAGGCTCTCCGCCTCGCGCAGGCCCGAGGTCACGCCGCGCGGCAGGTCGATCTGGCTGCGGTCGCCGGTGATCACCATGCGCGAGCCTTCGCCCAGGCGGGTGAGGAACATCTTCATCTGCATGGTCGTCGCGTTCTGCGCCTCGTCGAGCACCACGAAGGCGTTCGACAGCGTCCGGCCGCGCATGAAGGCCAGCGGCGCGATCTCGATCTTCTTCTCCTCCAGCATCTTCTGGACCTGCTTGGCGGGGAAGAAGTCGTTCAGCGCGTCATAGAGCGGCTGCATGTAGGGATCGACCTTGTCCTTCATGTCGCCGGGCAGGAAGCCGAGCCGTTCGCCCGCCTCCACCGCCGGACGGCTGAGGATCATCTTGTCGACCTGCCCGGTGATCATCATGTTCACGCCCGCCGCCACGGCAAGATAGGTCTTGCCGGTGCCCGCAGGTCCGATGCCGAAAGCCAGCTCGTGCTTGAACAGCGCCTTCACATAGGCCTTCTGCGCCTCGGTGCGCGGGCGGACGGTCTTCTTGCGGGTCTCGATCTCGACATCGGAGGCGGCGAACATCTCCATCTGGCCGTTGCCGGCCTCGCGCGAGGGGCCCTGCCCCATGCGCAGCACGCCGTCGATGTCGCCGGGCTCGATATGCTGGCCCTTCTCGAGGCGCAGGTAGAGCGTGTCGAGCACTTCCATCCCCTTGAGCCGCGCCTGCGGTTCGCCCATCAGCACCAGCTGGTTGCCGCGGCGGATGATCTGGAGGTGGAGCGCGTGTTCGACCTGGGACAGGTTGCGGTCAAACTCGCCGCAAAGTTCGACAAGCAATCGGTTGTCGGGATATTCCAGTACGATCTCCGGCACGTCATGGTCAGCGGGCGGGGACAGGACTTCGTGCGGCAAGCAGATCTCCTTGGGCTTGGGCCTGACTCAAAGCGTGCCCCCCGAAGCCCGGTCTGGCAAGGGGGCAGGATGAAACTTCATCATTCTGCAACATATTGGGGCCAGGGCCGCCAACTACGCCAAGTCTCGATGTTTTCCCGGCAGGACAACGGGAAACCCGGTTCAGCGCGCAGGACTTCAGGCGCCTCCGCGGCGCCCCGCCGCGGGCCCGGCGGGGATATAATGCGCAAAAAATAGGCAGTTGCGCCCAGCCCGAGACAGCGGCGCGGCGGCGCGAGTCCCTTGCCGATGCGTCATCCATGCGGCGATCCCGGCTGCTGAGCGCGGTGCGCAGGCCTCAGGCCAGGCGGCCGCCCAGCGAGTTCGGCCCGGCCTCGGTGATCTCGACCTGCGCGATCTGGCCGATCAGGCTGTCCGGCGCCTGGACATGGACCGCCTGCAGGTATTCGGACTTGCCGACCAGCTGGCCCTCCATCCGTCCGGCCTTCTCGAAGAGCACCGAGGCGGTGCGCCCGACCATGGCCTGCTGGTGCTCGAACTGCTGGCGGTTCAGCAGGTCCTGCAGGCGCTGCAGCCGTTCGCTGGCCACCTCGGCGGGGACCATCTTGGCCTCCTTCTCGGCGGCAGGCGTGCCGGGGCGCGGGCTGTACTTGAAGGAATAGGCCTGGCCGTAGCGGACCTCCTCGACCAGCCGAAGCGTGTCCTCGAAATCCTCCTCGGTCTCGCCGGGGAAGCCGACGATGAAATCGCCCGAAAGCAGCAGGTCGGGCCGCGCCGCGCGGATGCGGGCGATAAGCGCGACGTAATCCGCCGCCCTGTGCTTGCGGTTCATCGCCTTGAGGATGCGGTCCGAGCCCGACTGCACCGGCAGGTGCAGATACGGCATCAGCTTCGCGCAGTCGCCATGGGCGGCGATCAGGTCGTCCTCCATGTCGTTGGGATGCGAGGTGGTGAAGCGGATGCGGTCGAGCCCGTCGATCTCGGCCAGACGGCGGATCAGCCGTGCCAGCCCCCAGGCCCCGCCCTCGGCCCCGCCGTGATAGGCGTTGACGTTCTGGCCCAGCAGGGTGATCTCGCGCACGCCGCGTTCCACCAGGTCCTGCGCCTCTTCCAGAACGCGCGCGACCGGGCGGCTGACCTCGGCGCCGCGGGTATAGGGCACCACGCAGAAGGCGCAGAACTTGTCGCAGCCCTCCTGCACCGTCAGGAAGGCCGTCGGCGCGCGCCGCGCCTTGGGACGCTTCGCCAGATGGTCGAATTTCAGTTCCTCGGGAAAATCGGTGTCGAGCGCCTTCTTCCCCGCGCGCGCCTGCTCCTCCAGCTCGGGCAGGCGGTGGTAGCTCTGCGGGCCGACCACCATGTCGACCATCGGCTGGCGCGCCATGATCTCGGCGCCTTCGGCCTGCGCCACGCAGCCCGCGACGCCGATCTTCAGGTCGGGCCTGGCCTTCTTCAGAGGCTTGAAGCGGCCGAGCTCGGAATAGACCTTCTCGGCGGCCTTCTCGCGGATATGGCAGGTGTTCAGCAGGATCATGTCCGCGTTGTCGGGCGTGTCGGTGGTGACATAGCCCTTGCCGCCCATGGCCTCGGCCATGCGCTCGCTGTCATAGACGTTCATCTGACAGCCATAGGTCTTGATGTAGAGCTTCTTCGGCTCGGCCATGACGGCACCTCGGACAACGGACGGGATGGATTGCCGGTCCCTACACGGAAAGCCGGTCCTCCGCAACGCCCCAGCCCGTCAGGGACTTGTTAACCAAGCTGCCCCAAGGCTCGGGCTGCAACCCCGGAGCCGCCATGCATTGCCCCAGCTTCCGACGACTGCTCAGCGCCTGCCGTCCGGCGATCCGCCGCGGGCCGGTGGCGCTGGTGCTGGTGCAGGACGGCATCGGCGTGGCGGAGACCGCCGCCCGGCTGGCCGCCGCGGGCGTCCGCTGCCGGCTGGCGCTGGGACCGGCCAGCGCGCCCGCGGGCGCCTGGACCGGGTCGGCGCCGTTCGACGTGCATGCGCCGGGGGCAATGGCGGCGGCAGCCAATGCGCTGGCCCGCGCCGCGCCGGGCACCTGGATCCTGCCGATGTGGAACGGCGAGCGGATTGCCTGGCCGCATGGCGACAGCCGCCCGCTGCCGGACCTCCTCGCCTTCCTGCAGGAAGAGCGCCGCCCGGTGCTGGGCGGCGTGGTGCTCGACAGCTATCCGCTGGCCGCGGGCTGGGGCATCGACCGGATGGGCTATGGCATGGCAGGCGACGCGATCCATGGCGGGCTGCGCGAGAGAATCGGTCCGCCCTGCCCGGCTGCCGGGCGGCGCATCGACCGGGTGCTGGCCTTCCGCGCCGCGCCGGGGCTGGGATTCGACGCGCAGATGCGGCTGAACGATCCCGCGCTCGACCGCCGCCACGGCGACTGGCACCGCAGCCCGACCGGCGCGCTGGTCTCGCCGCGGGTCTGGGCCTGGCTGGAGGCGCAGCCAGATCACGACAGCCGCACCCTGCCGCGCGGCTGGAGCGGGTCCGCCGAGCTCGACGGCACGGCGCGGCAGCTGTGGGATCTGGGCTTCATCGAGCCCGGGCAATGGGTGTGAGCGGCTATTCCGACAGCACGCAGGAATATTCCGTGCCGTCCGGGTCCGGATCGCGATAGGTCGCTTCCCTGCCCTTCATCCAGATGTAGCGGCCGAAGCTGCCGTCATAGCGCGCGCCCGATCCGGTGCGCACCTGCGTGCCGGTGTCGATGCGGTCGCCGCGCTCGAACCGCACCGAGGGCAGCTCGGTGCCGAAGAACATGGTGACGACCTCGTTGGCCGGATTGCCGCCGCAGATCCACGAGGCCGTGCTGAACGGCTCCTCCAGCATCCACCGGGTGACCAGCTCCGCCTCGCGCATCAGGTACTGGCCCTCGACGCAGGCCCGCAGGTCCTCCGCCTTCCAGCAGTCGTCGCGCCCCTTGATCCAGCCGCGCTGGTAGGCGCGCAGATCCGCCGCGGCCTGCTCCGCACCGGAGCCCAGCGATTCCGCCGCCGCCATCGCCGCCGCATAGCGATCGGCCACGCGCCGGTCGAGCGCGGCCAGGCCGGGATCGGAACAGACCAGCTCCTCGGCGGAGCTTTCCGCCCCGGCGCAATCGAAGGACGGCCCCTCCGCGGCAAGGGCCGCAACGGGGGCGAGGATCAGGAAAAGGGCTTGGCGCAGCATCGCGGCCTCCGGCAATCTCGGACAGTCCGGGCAGCGTGCCACGGATCGTCCCCGGCCGGAACAGCCGTCCGGAGATCAGGCCTGGCTTTTCGGACGCAGACGGATCACCACGTCGACCTTGGCAATCTCCATGCCTTCCGGCGGCTCCGGCAGGTGGGAAATCGTCATCTCCGCGGCCGGCGCATCGGTCAGGTCCGATGAGTTTTCCCAGTAGAAATGCGGGTGGTCGTCGGTGCGGGTGTCGAAATAGCTCTTCGAGCCGTCGACCGTCACCTCGTGCACGAGACCGGCATCGCAGAAGGCGCGCAGCGTGTTGTAGACGGTGGCCAGCGCCACCTTCTCGCCGCGCTCCAGCGCCAGCGAATAGAGGTTCTCGGCGGTGACATGCCGATGCTCGCCGTCTCCCACGAGCAGCGTCGCGAGGGTCAGGCGCTGCCGCGTGGGACGGAGTCCCGCCCGTGCGAGCCAGGTTCCGGCGCGGTCTGCTTGCGTCTTGGGCATGGTGCGAAACATCTCCTTCAGCCGGTTTATATGGCAAAGGCTGCAGTTTCCGCAATCAATTTCCCTGCCGCAGCAGGGGGACGGCTCCCCTTGCCCTCTTGCAAAGAGGGGTGCTAGAGGGTGCAACCTAAGAAAACGACCATAAAAAGGAAGGCTGCATGGCCGATCATCCTACGCAGTTCGACAAGGAAGGCCTGTTGAAATGCGCACGCGGGGAGCTCTTCGGACCGGGGAATCCCCAGCTGCCCGAGCCTCCCATGCTGATGATGGACCGCATCACCGACATTTCGGCGGATGGCGGCGAGCATGGCAAGGGACACGTGGTTGCCGAGTTCGACATCCATCCCGACCTGTGGTTCTTCCCCTGCCACTTCCCCGGCGACCCGGTGATGCCCGGCTGCCTCGGGCTTGACGGCCTCTGGCAGCTGACCGGCTTCAACCTCGGCTGGCGCGGCATGCTGGGCCGCGGCCGCGCGCTCGGCGTCGGCGAGGTGAAGTTCACCGAGATGATCACCCCCGCGACGAAGCAGATCGTCTACAATGTCGATTTCGTCCGGGTCATGGACCGCAAGCTGAAACTCGGGATCGCGGACGGCAAGATCTTCGCGGACGGCAAGCTCGCCTTCACTGCCACCGGCATGAAGGTCGGCCTGTTCTCCGACTGATCCGCCGGTTCCGGCACAACTCCGAAAGGACCACGAGGATGCGTCGCGTCGTCATTACAGGTCTGGGCGTGATCTCCCCTCTGGGGATCACCGCAGACGAGGTCACCGAAAGCCTGCGCACCGGCCGCTCCGGCGTCCGCCGCGAGGAAACCTATGCCGAGATGGGCTTCCGCAGCCAGATCGCGGCGATCCCGCAGATCAACTTGGCGGAGCATGTCGACAAGCGCGCGCTGCGCTTCATGGGTCCGGGTTCGGCCTATGCCTATCTGGCCATGCAGCAGGCGATCGCCGATGCCGGGCTGAGCGAGGCGGACGTCTCCAGCGAGCGCACCGGCCTGATCGCGGGCTCGGGCGGTCCGTCGACCTCGGCGATGCTGATGGCGCATGAAAGCGTCAAGAAGACCGGCGCGACCAAGCGGATCGGCCCCTTCGCTGTGCCGAAATGCATGTCCTCGACGGTCTCGGCGAACCTCGCCACGTCCTACAAGATCAAGGGCCTGAACTACTCGATCACCTCGGCCTGCTCGACCTCGCTGCATTGCATCGGCAATGCGATGGAGCAGATCGCCTGGGGCAAGCAGGACGTGATGTTCGCCGGCGGCGGCGAGGAAGTGGACTGGACCCTGTCCTGCCTCTTCGACGCGATGGGCGCGATGAGCTCCAAGTACAACGACGCCCCGGAAACCGCGTCCCGTCCCTTCGACGTGACCCGCGACGGCTTCGTCATCTCCGGCGGCGGCGGCATGCTGGTGCTCGAGGAGCTGGAGCATGCCAAGGCGCGCGGCGCGAAGATCTACGCCGAGATCACCGGCTACGGCGCGACCTCGGACGGCGCCGACATGGTGGCGCCCTCGGGCGAGGGCGGCGAGCGGGCGATGCGCATGGCGCTGTCGACCCTGGGCGAGCGCAAGGTGGACTACATCAACGCCCACGGCACCTCGACCCCGGTGGGCGACGTGACCGAGGTGGAGGCCGCGCGGCGCGTCTTCGGCGAGGGCAAGGTTCCGCCGATCTCGTCGTCGAAATCGCTGGCCGGCCACAGCCAGGGCGCCACGGGCGCGCTGGAATCCATCTACACGCTGCTGATGATGGAGCACCGCTTCCTGCAGGCCTCGGCCAACATCACCGAGCTCGATCCGGCCATCCGCCCGGGCGAGGTCCTCACCGAGACCCGCGAGGGCGTCGACATCGACTCGGCGCTGACCAACAGCTTCGGCTTCGGCGGGACCAACGGTTCCATGATCTTTAGCAAGTACCACGGGTAAACGCACATGCCTGAGCTGATGACCGGAAAGCGCGGCCTCGTGATGGGCGTCGCCAATGATCGCTCGATCGCCTGGGGGATCGCCAAGGCGCTCGCCGCGGAAGGCGCGGAGCTCGCCTTCACCTACCAGGGCGACGCCTTCGGCAAGCGCGTCGCGCCGCTGGCCGAGAGCGTCGGCTCCGACTTCCTGATGGATGTCGACGTCACCAGCGACGAAAGCCTCGATGCCGCCTTCAAGGGCATCGAGGAGCGCTGGGGCAAGCTGGACTTCCTCGTCCATGCCATCGCCTTCTCGGACAAGACCGAACTGGCGGGCCGGTTCATCAACACCAGCCGGGCGAATTTCCAGAATTCGCTGAACATCTCCTGCTACTCGCTGATCGACCTGGCCCGCCGAGCGGCGCCGCTGATGGCCGATGGCGGCACCATCCTGACCCTGACCTACCAGGGCTCGAACCGGGTGACGCCGTTCTACAACGTCATGGGCGTGGCCAAGGCGGCGCTGGAATCGACCGTGCGCTATCTTGCCAACGACCTCGGCCCGCAGGGCATCCGGGTCAACGCGATAAGCCCCGGCCCGATGAAGACGCTGGCCGGCGCCGCGATCGGCGGGGCGCGCAAGACCTACCGCGCGACCGAGGCCAACGCGCCGCTGCGCGCCAACGCGACGCTGGAAGCCGTCGGCGGCACCGCGGTCTACCTGGCCTCGGACCTGGGCGCCTGCACCACCGGCGAGATCGTGCGCGTCGATGGCGGCTACCATGTGCTGGGCATGCCGCAGCCCGAGAATCTCTGACCCGGGGCAATCCCGGAACAGGTCCGAGCCGCCCCGCCCGACCCGGCGCGGGCGGCTTTTCCGTTTCCCCGCCGCCCCGACCGGGCCGCGGCACAGCGAAGGACGTGCCGATGTATGTGCTCGCAGATACGGCCAGGCTGGTGGCGGACGGGGTCCTTTCCCCTGCCCAGGCCGAGGAGATGGAGCGCCGGGCGCGGTCCTCGATGATCGAGCTGGCGGCCGGGCTGCTGCTGTCCTTCGGCATCCTGGCCGCGGCCGGAGGGGTGATCTTCTGGCTGCGCGACGCGCTGACGGTGGCGGTCATGGGCTGCCTCGCGGTCGGCGGCGGCCTGGCGCTGCGGGCCTGGGCGCCGCGCATCCTGCAGCTCTTCGCCACCGCGGCCGTGCTGACCGGGGCGGGCATGCTGCTCGGCGGCACCGCGGCCGAGCTGCTCTGGAACCGCCCGGCGCTGGCCGGTCCGGTGATGGTGCCGCTCGGCGCCGCCACGGCGCTGTTCTGCGGCTGGCGGCTCTTCCGCCGCCCGGACGGGCATTTTGCGGCCGCGGCCATCCTGCTGATGGGGCTGGCGATGCATCTCGGCGGGCTCTGGCGGATGCTGGTCGCGGCGCAGGAGACCGGCAGCGCCCTGCCCTTCGCGCTCCTGGCGACGCTGTTCTGGCTGCATGCCTTCGCCGCCATCGCCCTGGCCGGGCGCGCAGCCGACCTGCGCGCGGTCACCGCCCTGGCCATCCTGCCGTTCTCCCAGATCCCGGCGCTCGATCTCGGGCGGCTCGGCAGCGAACATGTCTTCGCGCTCGACGACCCGACCCTGGCCATCCTGCAGCTGGCGCTGCTGGCCGCGCTCTGCCTGGCTGCGGTGCCGCGGCTCGGACCGGCAGGCGCGCGCCATGCCGCCGTCCTGGCCGGTGCCGCCTTCGTCATGGCCAATCTCTGCGCCTTCGCGGGCTCCATGGGCGGCGACGTCATCGGGTCGGTCTGGTTCGAGCCGCAGCGGGCGGATTTCGCCGGTGACGCAAGCTACGAAGCGGCGCGGCAGGCCTGGCTGGCAGGCGCACGCACGATCCCGGAAGGCGCCTACAGCCTGCTCTGGGCGGCCGCTCTTGCGGTGCTGATCCCCTGGTCGGCCGTGACGCTCCGCCGCGGGATCTTCAACGCCGCCGTCGCCTTCGCCGTGCTCCATGCCTATGCGCAGATCTTCGAGCGGCTCGACGGCGAGCCGCTGGCCTTCGTCATCGCCGGGCTGGCCGCGTTCCCGCTGGCCTGGGCGGCGCGCATGGCCAACCGCTGGCTCGCCGGACAGGCCCGCAGCGGCGGCTGACCGTTCCGGCCGCAGCGCGCGGCCGCCGGGATCCGCAGAGGTTTTCCGGCGACCGGCCAAGAAGCCGGTCCCGGCTTCACCATTCATTATCCGTTTTCCGGCCAAGCTCCGGCAGGCAGCATCACAGGCTTGCAGGACTTGAAATGGATGACATCATCGCCTCATCCGCAGGCGGCCACGGCCGCCCCGGAGGGCATCTCGCCGACCAGCTCAGATGGTTCGACATAACCGAGACCGACCGCCGCCAGGCGGAAGCGCTGGCGGTAACCGCGGACGAGCTCGCCGAACCGATCATCGAGGATTTCTACGCCCATCTGCTGAGCTTCGAGGACGCGCGGCGGCATTTCCGCGGCGAGGAGCAGATCGCGCGGGTGAAGCAGGGCCAGCTGAAATACTTCCGCGAGCTGGTCTCGGCCTCGCTGGACGAGGACTACGTGCGCAACCGGCGCCGGATCGGCCAGATCCACGAGCGCGCGGGCGTGACCCCGACCCTCTATGTCGGCGCCTACGCCTACTACCTGCACCGCCTCGGCCACCGGGTGATGGCCAAGATGCAGGACGATCCGGCGCACGCGCTGCCGCTGCTGCTGTCGCTCATCAAGATCGCCCATTTCGACATGTCGCAGGCGCTGGAAACCTATGTGGAGGCCCGCGAGGCGACGATCGAACAGCGGGAGAGGGAAATGAGCGAATTGCCGACGCCGGTCCTGAAGCTGCGCGACGGGCTGCTGCTGATCCCGGTCGTCGGAACGCTCGACAGCTACCGCGCGCGCAGCCTGACGGTGAAGCTGCTGGAGGGCATCCGCGACCACCGCGCCCGCGCCGTGGTTCTGGACATCACCGGCGTCGCCGCGGTCGACAGCGCCGTCGCCAACCACCTCATCCAGACCATGACCGCGGCGCGGCTGATGGGGGCCTCCTCGGTGCTGACCGGCCTTTCGGCCGAGGTCGCGCAGGCGCTGGTCAAGATCGGCGTCACCGGAGAGGCGCTGCGCACCGCGGGCGACCTGCAGCACGGCATCGAGATGGCCGAACGCATGCTGGACGGCTGACGCATGGCAGTCCGGGTCCCCATCCTGCGCCAGGGGCGCACGCTGATCGCCTCGATCCAGGAGGATCTGAGCGACGGCGACATCCTCGAGCTGCAGAGCCGGGTGCTGGAGGACGTGATCCGCCACCGCGCGACCGGCGTGATCTTCGACGTCAGCGCGCTCGACGTGCTGGACAGCTTCGGCACCCGCACGCTCAGCGACATCGCCGCCGCCGTGCAGCTGCGCGGCGCCCGCATGGTTATCGTCGGCATCCAGCCCGAAGTGGCCTTTTCCATGGTGCTGCTCGGCCTGACCCTCGCCGACGTGCCCACCGCACTCGACCTGGAAACCGGCCTGGCCATGCTCGGCAGGGCCGCATGATGGCCGGGCTCGGCCTCGCCCCCGAGCAGACGCAGCGGATCGAGCGCGACGGCGATGTCGTGGCCGCCCGCCAGATCGGCCGGCACCTGGCCGCCGAGATCGGCTTCAGCCGCCCCGAGCAGGCGCTGATCGCCACCGCGATCTCCGAGCTTGCCCGCAACATCGTGTCCTATGCCGAACGCGGCACCATCGCCTTCGCCACCGTGGAAAGGGACCTGCGCCAGGGCATCCGCATCGTCGCGGAGGACCGCGGCCCGGGCATTCCGGATCTGCACGCCGCCATGACGGACGGCTTTTCCACCGGCAACAGCCTCGGGCTCGGCCTTCCCGGGACGCAGCGGATCATGGACGAATTCGACATCCGCTCCATCCCCGGAGAGGGCGTCACCGTGACGGTCGTCAAATGGAAATCTCGGTAGCCCAGGGCCTCATACCCTGCAGCGGCGGACCGGGAGGCCTGGGATGGGGCGTTGCCTCCAAGCCGAAGATCCGCGGGCAGGCATCGGGCGACGGCTATCTGCTGCGCTGGCTGGAGGGCTGCCTTCTTGCCGCCGTGGTCGACGGCGCGGGATCCGGCCGCGAGGCCGCCGCCGCCGCCGATGCCTGCATCGCCGCGCTCGGGGGCAGGATCGGGTCCGACCTCATCCAGATCTTCGCCGCCTGCCACGCCGCGCTGATCGGCACCCGCGGTGCCGCGCTCGGCCTCGCCCTGATCGATCCAGGAGACTGCCGGGTGATCTGGGCGGCGGTCGGGGACGTCGACGCCGTTCTGGTCAGCCCGGACACTTCGGACGAACCGCGGCGGCAGGCCATCATCAAGCGCGGCGGCACGCTGGGCTCTACGGCCATCCGCCCGCTGGTGCAGCGCCACCGCTTTGTCCCCGGCGATGTCCTGGTGCTCGTCACCGACGGCATCTCCCGCGGCTTCGCCGACCGGATCGACCGGCGCCTGCCGCCCGGACAGATCGCCCATGCCCTGGTGCGCGGTTCCGCCTTTCCGGCCGATGACAGCCTGGCCCTTGTGCTCCGCCTCGGAGATGCACGATGATGGAAACCGTCCATCCCCCCGCCGCGGACGAGACCGGTTTCGCCGGGGACTACGCCGCCGCCCTCGCCGCCCATGCCGCCCAAGGCGACGAGACCGGCCTGACAGCTGCCTTCCAGCTGGCGCGCGCGGGCATGGCGCTCGGCGTATCGCTGACCGAGATCTGCGAAATCCACCAGGGTGCCGCCGCCGCGATCGCCGCGCCGGAGACCGCGCAGTGCAGCGAGGAATTCCTTCTCGAGGCGCTGACCGTCTACGACATGGCGCTGCGCGGCCATCTCGACACGATCCGCCAGCTGCGCCAGGAGGTCGAGGAACGCCAGCGCATCGAAGAGGACCTGCGGCTGGCGACATTCGCGCTGTCGCGCCAGCGCGACAATCTGGAAACCGAGGTCGAAAAGCGGACCCAGCAGGTGGTGGCGATGCTCGACGACCTGCACCGCACCAACAAGGAGCTGATGCAGAACAACCAGGAGCAGGCGGAATTCGCCTATGCGGTCTCGCATGACCTGAAATCGCCGACCAACACGGTCCGGATGCTGCTGAACGCGCTGGTCGAGGATTACGGCGCCGGGATGCCCGAGGGCGCGCGCGAACTTGTCGCGATGCAGTCCGCGACCGTGGAGCGGATGCTGCGGCTGATCGACGACCTGCTTTCCTATTCCAACACGGTCGATGCCGAGCTGGTGCTCGCCCCCGTGCCCCTCGACCGGCTCCTCGCCTCGGTGGCGGCCGATCTCTTCGCCGAGATCGAGGAGGGCGGCGCAGAGGTCGTCCTCGGCGCGCTGCCCGAGGTGCGCGGCGACGAGACCCAGCTGCGGATCCTGTTCCAGAACCTCGTCGCCAACGCGATCAAGTTCCGCGATCCCGGCCGGCCCCAGAAGGTGGAGATCTCCTGCGCCGATCCGGCGGCTGATCCGGCGGTGATCACCGTGCGCGACCGCGGCATCGGCATCCCCCCCGGCCAAGGGGAGCGGATCTTCGGCCTGTTCCAGCGCCTGCATGCCCATGACGACTATCCCGGCTCGGGGCTGGGACTCGCGATCTGCAAGCGGATCGCGACCAAGCATGACGGCGCGATCGGGGTGGAGCCGGGCGAAGGCGAAGGCACCGTCTTCCGCGTGACGCTGCCGCGGCACGCCGAGGGGCCGGAGCCATGACGATCGGACGGCTCATGGTGATCGACGACGAGCGCTCGGACCAGATGATGCACGAGCGTATCATCCGGCGCAGCGGCTGCGCGGCCGAGATCGTCACCTTCACCTACGCGCCGGACGCGCTCGGCTACCTGCGCAGCGCCGAGGGCGCCGCGGTGGACGGCATCCTGCTCGACATCAACATGCCGCGCATGACCGGCATCGAGTTTCTCGAGGCGCTCCGGGCGGAATACGGCGACCGGACGCGGCCGGTCATCATGATCCTGACCACTTCGATGAACCCGCGCGACCGCCGCTGGGCCGAAGGCTTCCCGCAGGTGCGCGGCTTCGTCAGCAAGCCGCTCGCCCGGGCCGATCTCGAGGCCATGGCGCGGCACGTCGCCGAGGCCGGCTGAGCCATGGCCGCCCCGCCCCGTCCGGCTGCCGCCTGCAATTTGGATGACGCGCTACTGCGGCGGGCCGCGCATGACATCCGGGCGAGCCTGCGCGCCCTTCGGGAGCTGCCAGGCTGGGTCTCAGAAGATCTGGCCGAAGCCGGGGTGGCCGCCCCTGGCCAGGTGGCGCTGTCGCTGGAGCTGATACAAAGCCACGCCCGGCGGCTCGAGAACATGCTCGACGGGGCGCTGGCCTATCTGCGTCTCGCCGCGGAGCCCGGCGCCACCGCCGAACTGGCCGGGGCCCTGGGCCGGGTGCTGGACGGAACGCTGCTTCCCGCGGGCACCCGGCTGCGGCCGCGGATTGCCGCCGGGCTCTGCGTGCCGATGTCCGGCGCACAGGCGGAAATGCTGTTCCGCATCCTGGTCACCAATTCCCTTCGCCACCACCCCGGACCGCCCTCGATCCGCATCCTGGCCCGGCGCCGCAACGGACAGGCCGAGATTCTCGTCGGCGATGACGGCCCGGGCATTCCCCAGGCCCAGCGGGACGCCGCCTGCGCCCCGCTGGGCAAGCTGCGCTCGCGCGACGAGGACGAAGGCGCGGGTCTCGGCCTCGCGATCCTTGGCCGCCTGGCCGAGATCCATGGCGGGCAGCTTTCGCTCGAAACGCCGGGCAGCGGCCGCGGCCTGCTTGTCCGCATCACCTTGCCATGCACGTCCTCCGCCAGCGCGCACCGCGCAGCCGCCGACTTGCAGCAAAGAATATAAAGAATATGACGCCGCGACCGGCAGGGTGCCAGCCAGCGGCGTTCATGGCCCTCACGAACGGCCGCCGGACCGGCTCCGCAACGAGCTGACCAGCCGGCTTGCCGGACGGGCGTTTGCGTCGCAGGTTCTCGAGATGTTCGAAACTGGCAGCCGCTTGGCGGACGTCGAGCGCGAACTCCTGATCTCCAACTGACCGGCGGGACGGGCGTAGAATAGTCAATTGATCACCTCCTGGTGCAGATCTCCCGGTGCAGCGGATGGTTGACCGCCTCGTACAGGGGCCGCCGATGGCCGCAACGCTCCTTTGCCATGAGTATCGCGACTGGACGCACTGCTGTCGCGGGAGGCAGCGGCCATGGCCGGCCGGGCCGGCAGCACGGCGGCCATCCCTGTGCCCTGGGCGAATGCGCCGGGAAACCGGGGCCGCGCACCGCCATTGCCCAGCCAGCTGCCCAACCCGCGCGAACGCCGGCACCTAGAAGCGCCGCCCGGTCGGACAGCCGCCCCGAACTGGCATCGGGGACATTCCGGCCGGTCCGGACCATGCTGCTTCCGACGATTGCATGGCCGCAAGCGGATTCCTCGCAGAGCGCCCTCGCATCTCCGGCAGTCGAACCTCCCGAAAATTGAACTCCAATGGCGTCAGACATCCGGGCATTGGTGACGGGAAGTCCCGGGGCGCGGGGCGCCGAGGCTTGCAGGAGTGCCCGGGCCAGGTGCCGCCCCCCCCTCTGCTTCGGCCCCTAGCTCTGCGAGGAAGACCGCCCCATGGTCCGCCAGCAAGAAAGAGGCCGTGCAGCGGGAAATCCGTGTTTGGCCGTACTGGCGCGTCATCCGTCCGGCAAGTCGGGCCGCGTGCGTTCACGCGCAGTCGGAAGTGCCGTTCGCCGCGCTACATGACGCGGCGGGCGCCGGGGCCGCCGAGCCCGTCGACATGCTGCCATAGCTGCCGGCAGTCCTCCTCCAGCTCGCCGAGCAGGCGGGCCACGTCGTCCGGCTCCGGCGGAGCGGCGTCGCGGAGGGCCGCAATCCGCGCGTAGATGCGCCGCAGCACGGGCTGCACGGCCTCCGCCGCAGCCGCGGCGACCTCCGCGACCACGCGTTCGGCAACCTCGGCCAGCACCGCGTCCTCCAGCGGCGCGCGGCCCGCCAGTCCCGCCCCGAGCGCGCCGCGGATGGCCGCCTGCAGCCTGTCGGCGCTCAGCTCCTCCTTGCCGAGGAAATCGCTGCACCCCGCGCGCATCGCCGACACGACCCCGGGAATGGCCGCATCGCAGGCCACCATGATCACCGGCACGGCGGCATTCAGCCGGGAACGGCGCAGCAGGGGGACCGCGTCGAGCCCGTCCGAGCCGCCGATATGCCGGTCGACCAGCGCGAGATCGAAGCGCCCGTGCTCTATGGCGGCGATGAAATCCTCCAGCGTCGCGCAAGCCGTGACCTGCATGTCCGTGCCGGTCGCGGCCAGCAGCCGCTGCAGCCGCATCCGGTCGGTGCGCTCGTCCTCGAGCAGCAGGATCTCCAGCCTTTCCGCGCCGCCGGACTCCGCGTCCCGCGGCCCGGGCCGTCCGGCCTGCGGGCTTGCATGCTGTGCCATCGCGCGTCCCCTCCGCGTCGCTGTCCCTTCATGCGCCCCGACCGATTAACCGGACGTGAACGGCGCTCAGGGTGCCGGCGCAGCCCGGCGCAGGAAGGCCTCCACCAGCGGCGGCAGCGGATCGCGGTCGGGCGCGACCACGCCGACCAGATGGCGTTGCGCCGGAGCGGCCATCGGGATGATCCGTACCGGCTTGCCGCTGGCGATGAATTCGGCCAGCTGCCGCGGCAGGATCGTAGACAGGCCCCGTTCCACCACCTGGGCCATCAGCACCACCGTGGAATTCGACTCCACCGCTCCCGCCGCCACCGCTCCCGCGGCGGCGAAATTGCGGTTGATGATGTGGCGGTTCTGCATGTTCGGGGTCAGCAGGCAGAGGGTCTCGGCAGCGACCTCGCCCCAGCCGAGCTCCTCCCGCGCGGCCAGCGGCGCGTTCTCGGGGCAGACGAAGCAGTAATCCTCCTCGTAGAGCGCCACGCTGCGGCGGCCCTGCATCGCCCCGTCCAGATAGGTGACGCCCAGGTCGGTCTCCAGGTTGTCGAGCATGGCGAGGATGTCCTCGGAACTCTGCGACAGGACGGTGAAGGTCACCTCGGGATGGGCGGCGCCGAAGCGCGCGGCCAGCTCGGCCGCGGCCGGGAGCGCCGTCGGGATGGCAGCGATGCGCAGCTCGCCGGAGAGCCCCTTGCGCAGGGCCAGCATCTCGGCCTTGAGCGCGCGGGCATCGCCGACCATGCGCCGCGCCCAGACCAGCACCCGCTCGCCCTCGGGGGTCAGCCCGTGATACCGCGCCCCGCGCTTGACCAGCTGCACGCCGAGCTGGCTTTCGAGCTGCTTGATCCCGGCCGAGAGGCTGGGCTGGGTCACGCCCACGCTTTCGGCCGCATGGCCGAAATGGCGCTCCCGCACCAGCGCCAGGAACATTTCCAGCTTGTCGATCACGTCCGGTCCCTCGCGCCCGGATTGTTGGGCAGCAGCTCCAGCCGGGGCAGCAGGCTCTCGCGGTGCTCCAGCATCCAGTCGCGCACCTTCTGCGCCGCGCGGCTGTGGCTCTGGTCGCGCCGCTCCACCAGGTACCACTGGCGCTTCAGCGGCAGGCCGGGACAGCGCAGCGCCACCAGGCGCCCGCTGCGCAGCTCCTCGAAGACCGTGTGGCCCGAGAGCATGGCGATGCCGAGCCCCGAGATCACCGCCTGCTTGATCGTCTCGTTGGAGTTCATCTCGAACACCTCCATCTCGCGACCCTCGCCCACCTCGTCGAGATAGCGCGTGGCGAGGATCCGCGTCCCCGAGCCAGGCTCGCGCAGGATGAAGGCCTGGTCCAGCAGGTCGGCCGGGCGGATGCGGGTGGCGCGGGCCAGCGGATGGTCGGGCGCGGCGACGATCAGGTGGGGATGCTCGCCGATCGGCTCGGCCGTCACCGGCGGCATCCGCGGCGGGCGGCCCATGATGCACAGGTCGTAGCGCCGCTCGGTCAGCGAGACCAGCGTGTCGGCACGGTTGCCGACATCCAGCCGCACGCGGACATCGGGCAGGTCCTTCTTCAGCCGGGCGACGATCGAGGGCGCGAAATACTTCGCGGTGGACACCACGCCGAGCACGACCGAGCCCGCCAGCCCGGCCGCGAGTGCATCTATGTGATGTATTGACCGGACCAGCGCGGAGCGGCCCTCGCGATAGGCCGCAAGCAGCGACTCGCCCTCGCCGGTCAGTTCGAACCCGTCCGCGCGGGAGCGGTCGAACAGCGTGCATCGCATCAGATCTTCCAGCTGTTTCAGCTGGTTGTGCACCGCCGGCGGGGTCAGGCTCAGGGCCTCTGCCGCCCGGTTGATCGCCCCCTCCCGCGCAACTGCATCCAGGGCTCGCAGCTGCTTCAAGGTGATCTGTTCCAGTCTCCGCATCAGGTTTTCTGACTCCTCCATCAGAATGATTAAATTTCCATAGGGCGGGAAATGCCGATTATCAACCGCAACGAAGCAAGTTGAGGAAGGGAGGCCTTGACGATGCAGAACGGTCTTGAGGCCGGAACGGAGCGCATGCCCGACGCGCTCCGCCCGCTGATGACGGCTCTGGCCGGGGTTGCCGCCGGCCTTGCCGCAAGGATTGCCGCAGGTCCCCTGGGCGATGCGCTCGGCGCCGAAGTCGGAGAGAATGCCGATGGCGACGCGCAGAAGGCCCTGGACGTGATGGCCGACGAGGCCTTCCTCGCCGCCGTTGCCGGGACAGGCGTGCGCCACTACGCCTCCGAAGAGCGCGACGAGGTGCTGGAGGTCGATCCCGCGGGCACGCTGGCCCTGGCCATCGACCCGCTCGACGGCTCGTCCAACATCGACGTCAATGTCTCGATCGGCACGATCTTCGGGATTTCCCAGGCGGCGATGTCGCCCGAGGCCAGCGTTCTGCGCGACGGCCATGCGCTGATCGCGGCCGGCTACTTCATCTACGGCCCCTCGACCCAGCTGGTCGCCACCTTCGGCGAGGGCGTGCTGCGCTTCGTGCTGGACCGCGCCACCGGGCGCTGGATCGCGGCCGGAACGCTGGAAGTCCCCACTGAGACGCGCGAATTCGCGATCAACGCCTCGAACTACCGCCATTGGAGCCGCCCGGTGCGCAGCTTCGTCGACGACTGCCTCTCGGGGCGCGACGGACCCTGCGGGCGCAACTGGAACATGCGCTGGATCGCCTCGCTGGTGGCCGAAACCCACCGCATCCTGACCCGCGGCGGCATCTTCCTCTATCCCGGCGACGGGCGCGACGGCTACGGCCAGGGGCGGCTGCGGATGGCCTATGAATGCCACCCGATCGCCATGGTGATCGAGCAGGCCGGGGGCAAGGCAACGAACGGCACCGAACGGATGCTCGACCAGATGCCGCTGAACCTGCATGCGCGATCGCCCCTCGCCTTCGGCTCCGCCCGCGCCGTGGAGCGGCTCACCGTCTATCACGACCTGCCGGAGGAGGAGGTCTCCGCCCTCTTCGGCACGCGCGGACTGTTCCGCGCCTGACCTGAAAGACCAGAGAAATGTCCAAGAAGCACCCGATCATCTCGGTGACCGGCTCCTCCGGGGCTGGCACGACGACGGTGAAAAGCACCTTCGACCAGATCTTCCGCCGCGAGGGGATCAAGGCCGTCTCCATCGAGGGCGACGCCTTCCACCGGCTGAACCGCAACGACATGAAGGCCGAACTCGCCGCCCGCCTGGAAGCCGGAGACCAGACCTTCAGCCATTTCTCCTACGAGGCCAACGAGCTGAAGGAGCTGGAGGAGACCTTCCGCAGCTACGGCGAGACCGGCACGGGCCGCACCCGCCACTATGTCCATGACGACAAGGAGGCGGAGCGCTACGGCGTCGAGCCCGGCAACTTCACCGACTGGGAGGCGCTGGAGGAAGGCTCGGACCTGCTGTTCTACGAGGGGCTGCACGGCGCGGTGCACAATGACGAGGTGAACCTCTCGGCGCTGGCGGATCTGAAGATCGGCGTCGTGCCGGTGATCAACCTCGAATGGATCCAGAAGATCCACCGCGACCGCGCCAGCCGCGGCTACACGACCGAGGCCGTCACCGACGTGATCCTGCGCCGCATGCATGCCTATGTGCACTGCATCTGTCCGCAGTTCACCGAAACCGACGTCAACTTCCAGCGCGTTCCGGTGGTCGACACTTCGAACCCGTTCATCGCCCGCTGGATCCCCACCGCCGACGAGAGCCTGCTGGTGATCCGCTTCAAGAACCCCCGCGGCATCGATTTCCCGTACCTGACTTCGATGATCCACAACAGCTGGATGACCCGCGCCAATTCCATCGTGATCCCCGGCGGCAAGATGGACCTGGCGATGCAGCTGATCTTCACCCCGATGATCGACCGGCTCGTCCGCGAAAGCCGCCGCGCCTGAGGAGGACGCAAGATGAACGAACAGACCCGGATCACCGTCTCCGAAACCGTCATGGCCAATGCCATACGCGTCCTCGCCATGGATGCCGTCGAGGCGGCAAATTCCGGCCATCCCGGCGCGCCGATGGGGCTCGCCGACGTGGCGACCGTGCTTTTCAACCGCTTCGTCTCGGTGGACCCGGCCGACGACAAATGGCCCGACCGCGACCGCTTCGTGATGAGCGCGGGGCATGGCTCCATGCTGGTCTACGCGATCAACCACCTGCTCGGCTATGACGACATGGACGCCAACCAGCTGCGGAATTTCCGCCAGATGGGCAGCCGCACCGCGGGCCACCCGGAATACGGACACGCCAAGGGGATCGAGACCACGACCGGGCCGCTGGGCCAGGGCATTTCCACCGCGGTCGGCATGGCGCTGGCCGAGCGGATGCAGAACGCGCGCTTCGGCGACGACCTCGTGGATCACTGGACCTATGTGCTGGCCGGGGACGGCTGCCTGATGGAGGGCATCTCCCACGAGGCGATCGACTTGGCCGGGCACCTGCGGCTCGGACGGCTGGTCGTCTTCTGGGACGATAACGGCATCACCATCGACGGCAGCACGGCCATCTCCACCTCCACCGACCAGCGCGCCCGCTTCGCCGCCGCGCAATGGCATGTGCAGAGCGTGGACGGCCATGACACCGGCGCCATCGCCGCCGCCATCGAAGCCGCGCGCCAGGATCCCCGCCCCTCGCTGATCGCCTGCAAGACCGTGATCGGCAAGGGCGCGCCCAACAAGGCCGGCAGCCACAAGGTCCATGGCGCGCCCTTGGGGGCCGAGGAAATCGCCGCAGCCCGCGAGGCGATGGGCTGGACCGCCCCGCCCTTCGAGGTGCCGGACGAGGTCCGCCGCGCCTGGGGCCGGATCGCCGAGCGCGGCGCCACCCTGCGCGCCGCCTGGGCCGCCCGCGCCAAGGCCAGCCCGAAGGCCGAAGCCTTCGCCGCTTCGCTGGCCCGCCCCGATGCCCGCGCGCTCGATGCCGCGATCACGGCCTACAAGGCGCGGCTGTCGAAAGACGCGCCGAAGGTCGCCACCCGCAAGGCCAGCGAAATGGCGCTGGAGGTGGTGAATGCCGCCCTGCCGAACAGCATCGGCGGCTCGGCCGACCTGACGGGGTCGAACAACACGAAGACCTCTGCCATGCGCCCGGTGACGCGGGACGACTATGCCGGCGACTACCTGCATTACGGCATCCGCGAACATGCGATGGCGGCGGCGATGAACGGCATCGCTCTGCATGGCGGGTTCTTCGCCTATGGCGGCACGTTCCTCGCCTTCGCCGACTACTGCCGCCCGGCGATCCGGCTTTCCGCGCTTATGGGCGTGCCGGTCGCCTATGTGATGACCCATGACAGCATCGGCCTCGGCGAGGACGGTCCCACCCACCAGCCGGTGGAGACCATCGCCTCGCTCAGGGCGATGCCCAACCTGACCGTGATCCGCCCCTGCGATGCGGTGGAGACAGCGGAGGCGTGGCAGGTTGCTGTCGTGTCCGCTGCCACGCCGACGCTTCTCTGCCTCAGCCGCCAGGGACTGCCGACGCTGCGCACCCGCCATATCGACGCAAACATGGTGGCGAAGGGCGCCTATCTGCTGCGCGACCCGGCCAAGCGCGACGTGACGCTGATTGCCACCGGGTCCGAGGTGGAACTGGCCATGGCCGCCGCGGAACAGCTTGCCCGGGAAGGCGTGCAGGCCGCCGTGGTCTCGGCGCCGAGCTTCGAGCTTTTCGCCGCACAGCCCGGAGACTACCGCCGCGACGTTCTGGGAGATGTCCCGCGGGTCGGCTGCGAGGCCGCGATCCGCCAGGGCTGGGACCTGATGCTGCGCCCCGAGGACGGCTTCGTCGGCATGGCGGGCTTCGGCGCCTCCGCGCCCGCCGAGGAGCTTTACCGCCATTTCGGCATCACGGCTGAGGCGATTGCCGATGCCGCAAGAGCAAGACTGTGAGGGGGAGACCATGACAACCAAGGTTGCCATCAACGGCTTCGGACGGATCGGCCGCAACGTGCTGCGCGCCATCGCTGAAAGCGCCCGCAACGACATCGAGGTCGTGGCGATCAACGATCTCGGCCCCGTCGAGACCAACGCGCATCTGCTGCAGTTCGACTCGATCCACGGCCGCTTCCCCCGCGAGGTGACGGTCAGCGGCAATGCCATCGACATCGGCCACGGGCCGATCGAGGTCACCGCCGAGCGCGATCCGGCGAAGCTGCCCTGGACGGGAGTCGACGTGGCGCTGGAATGCACCGGCATCTTCACCGACCGCGACAAGGCCGCGCTTCACCTGGAGAACGGCTCGAAGCGCGTGCTGGTCTCTGCCCCGGCCAACGGCGCGGACAAGACCATCGTCTTCGGCGTGAACCATGAAAGCCTGACCAGCGGCGACCTGGTGGTCTCGAACGCCTCCTGCACCACGAACTGCCTGTCGCCCGTGGCCAAGGCGCTGCACGCGGCGGTGGGCATCAAGCGCGGCTTCATGACGACGATCCACAGCTATACCGGCGACCAGCCGACGCTGGACACGATGCACAAGGATCTGTACCGCGCCCGCGCCGCGGCGATGTCGATGATCCCGACCTCCACCGGGGCGGCGCGGGCCGTGGGGCTGGTGCTGCCGGAGCTGAACGGCAAGCTCGACGGCGTGGCGATCCGCGTGCCGACCCCGAATGTCTCGGTCGTGGATCTGGTCTTCGAGGCCGCGCGCGACACCACGGTCGACGAGATCAACGAGGCCATCCGTGCCGCCGCCACCGGACCGCTCCAGGGCATCCTCGGCTTCACCGAGAAGGCCAATGTCTCGATGGATTTCAACCATGACAGCCGGTCCTCGGTCTTCCACATGGACCAGACCAAGGTGATGGACGGCAACATGGTCCGCATCCTCAGCTGGTACGACAACGAGTGGGGCTTCTCGAACCGGATGGCCGATACCGCCGTCGCGATGGGGAGGCTGATCTGATGGCGGTCCCCTCCATCATGGATGCCGATGTCCGCGGGCGCCGGGTGCTGGTGCGCGCCGACCTAAACGTGCCGGTCGAAGACGGGCGCATCACCGATGCCACCCGCATCGACCGCTTTGCCGCCGGCATGCGCCCCCTGCTGGAGCGCGGCGCGCGGCTGGTGATCCTGACCCATTTCGGCCGGCCTTCCGCCACCGAGCGCAACCCCGACTTCTCCGTCGACAAGCTGCGCCCGGCCCTGTCGAAGGCGCTCGGCGTGCCGGTGAGATTCTCCGATGTCTGCGCCGACGACAGCGCGGTGATCCTGAGCCGGTCCCTGAAGGACGGCGAGGCGCTGCTGTGCGAGAACCTGCGCTACAACGCGGGCGAGACGGCGGACGATCCCGGCTTCGCCGCGGAGCTGGCGCGGCTCGGGGACATCTACGTGAATGACGCTTTCTCCTGCGCCCACCGGGCGCATGCGTCGACGCACGCATTGGCGGGCCTCCTCCCCGCCTTTGCAGGGCCGCTCCTGATCGAGGAACTCGATGCGCTCTCTGCCTCCCTTGACGCGCCGGAGCGGCCCGCCTGTGCCATTGTCGGAGGCTCCAAGGTCTCCTCCAAGATCGCCGTGCTGAAGAACCTGGTGGCGCGGCTCGACCACGTGATCATCGGCGGTGGAATGGCCAACACCTTCCTCTTCGCCCGGGGCGCGCCGATGGGCCGGTCGCTGCACGAGCCGGGCGAAGTGGAGACGGTGCGCGAGATCGAGGCGCTGGCCAAGGGCCATGGCTGCCGGATCCACCTGCCCATAGACGTGGTGGTGGCGCGCGAGTTCCGAGCCTTCGCCCCGGCCGACACGGTGGCAGCCGGGGCCTGCCCCGTCGACGCGATGATCCTCGATGCCGGGCCGCAATCGGTCGCCGCCTTCGCAGGGGTGCTTGAGGGCTGCCGGACGATCCTGTGGAACGGCCCGCTCGGCGCCTTCGAGATGGCGCCCTTCGACCTCGCCACGATGCGCCTCGCCCAGCGCGCGGCGGAACTGACCCGGGACAGCCGGGCGGTGACCGTGGCGGGCGGCGGCGACACCGTCGCGGCGCTGAACGCGGCCAGGGCCGCGAACGCATTCACCTATGTCTCCACAGCCGGAGGCGCCTTCCTCGAATGGCTGGAAGGCAAGGACCTGCCCGGGATCGCGGCGCTGAAGACCGCGGACCGGGCTGCATGAGGGAGGACCCCAAATGGCACTTGTCACTCTAAGGCAACTTCTGGATCACGCCGCCGAGCACGGGTACGGCGTCCCGGCCTTCAACATCAACAACATGGAACAGGGCCTGGCGATCATGGCCGCGGCCGCCGCCTGCGAGGCGCCGGTGATCCTGCAGGCCAGCCGCGGCGCGCGCAGCTATGCCGGCGACGTGATGCTGCGCCACATGGTAACGGCGCTGGCCGAGATGAACCCGGACATTCCGGTGGTCCTCCACCAGGATCACGGCAACAACGACGCGACCTGCCTTTCGGCCATCCGCCACGGCTTCACCTCGGTGATGATGGACGGTTCGCTGGAGGAGGACATGAAGACGCCTGCGAGCTACGGCTACAATGTCGAGATCACCCGGCGGGTGACGGTTGCGGCCCATGCGGTCGGCGCCTCCGTGGAGGGCGAGCTGGGCGTGCTGGGCTCGCTGGAAACCGGCGAGGCGGGCGAGGAAGACGGGTCGGGCGCGGTCGGCAAGCTCAGCCATGACCAGCTGCTGACCGATCCGGACCAGGCGGTGGAATTCGTCATGGCGACCCGCTGCGACGCGCTGGCGATTGCCTGCGGCACCAGCCACGGCGCCTACAAGTTCACCCGCAAGCCCGATGGCGAGATCCTCGCCATGTCCACCATCGCCGCGATCCACGCCAAGCTGCCCGACACGCATCTGGTGATGCACGGCAGCAGCTCCGTCCCGCAGGAGCTGCAGGACCTGATCAACGCCAATGGCGGCGAGATGCCCCAGACCTACGGCGTGCCGGTGGAGGAGATCGAGCGCGGCATCCGCATGGGCGTGCGCAAGGTGAACATCGACACCGACTGCCGGATGGCGATGACCGGGCAGTTCCGGAAAGTGGCCAGGGAGAAGCCCGCCGAGTTCGACCCGCGCAAGTTCATGATCCCGGCGATGAAGGAGCTGGAAAGCTTGTGCCGCGACCGGTTCGAGCGCTTCGGCACCGCCGGGCATGCAAGGAAGATCAAGCCCGTCTCGATGGACGAGATGGCCAAGCGATACGCAAGCGGGGCGCTGGACCCCCGCATCACCGCCCAGAAAGCAGCCTGAATTCCAAGGGAGGAAACCCGAGATGAACGACATGACCCCCCAGACCGTGACCGACGCGAAGAAGCGCTATTCGGCCGGCGTCATGAAATACGCCCAGATGGGCTATTGGGAGCCGGACTACACGCCGAAGGATACCGACGTGATCGCGCTCTTCCGGATCTCGCCGCAGGACGGGGTGGACGAGATCGAGGCCGCCGCGGCCGTGGCGGGCGAAAGCTCCACCGCGACCTGGACCGTGGTCTGGACCGACCGGCTGACCAATTGCGACAAGTACCGCGCCAAGGCCTACCGCGTGGACCCCGTGCCGAACGCGCCGGGCGAGTTCTTCGCCTATATCGCCTATGACCTCGACCTGTTCGAGCCGGGTTCCATCGCCAACCTGACCGCGTCGATCATCGGCAACGTCTTCGGCTTCAAGCCGCTGAAAGCACTGCGGCTCGAGGACATGCGCCTGCCGGTCGCCTATGTGAAGACCTTCCAGGGGCCTGCCACCGGCATCGTGGTGGAGCGCGAAAGGCTCAACTGCTACGGCCGTCCGCTCTTGGGCGCCACGGTCAAGCCTAAGCTCGGGCTTTCGGGCCGCAACTACGGCCGGGTGGTCTACGAGGCGCTGAAGGGCGGGCTCGACTTCACCAAGGATGACGAGAACATCAACTCGCAGCCCTTCATGCATTGGCGCGACCGCTTCCTCTACTGCATGGAAGCCGTCAACCGCGCCTCGGCGGCCACCGGCGAGGTCAAGGGCACCTACCTGAACGTCACCGCCGGCACGATGGAGGAGATGTACGCCCGCGCCGAATTCGCGAAATCCCTGGGCAGCTGCATCATCATGATCGACCTGGTGATCGGCTACACCGCGATCCAGTCGATGGCGAAATGGGCGCGGGACAACGACATGATCCTGCACCTGCACCGCGCGGGCCATTCCACCTATACCCGCCAGCGCAGCCATGGCGTCAGCTTCCGCGTCATCGCCAAGTGGATGCGCCTGGCCGGGGTCGACCACCTGCATGCGGGCACGGTCGTGGGCAAGCTCGAGGGCGATCCGGCCACCACCAAGGGGTACTACGACATCTTCCGCGAGGAACATAACCCGATGGCGCTGGAGAACGGCATCTTCTTCGACCAGGACTGGGCCAGCCTCAACAAGATGATGCCGGTCGCCTCGGGCGGCATCCATGCGGGCCAGATGCATCAGCTGCTGACCTATCTGGGCGAGGATGTCGTCCTGCAGTTCGGCGGCGGCACGATCGGCCATCCCCACGGCATCGCGGCCGGCGCCACGGCGAACCGGGTGGCGCTGGAGGCGATGGTCTATGCCCGCAATGCCGGGCGCGACATCTGGAACGAAGGCCCGGACATCCTGAAGGATGCCTCGCGCACCTGCACGCCGCTGAAGCAGGCGCTCGACACCTGGAAGGACGTGACCTTCAACTACGCCTCCACCGATGCGCCGGACTTCGCGCCGACCCCCGAGGTCTCGGCCTGATCCCTGCACCGGGGGGAGAGAGGCCTCTCTCCCCCGCTCCCCCTCACTCGCGCCAGCGACACGACCCCAGGAGAATTCCCATGCGCCTCACCCAGGGCACCTTCAGCTTCCTGCCTGATTTCACCGACGAGGACATCCGCCTCCAGGCCCAGTACGCCATCGACAAGGGCTGGGCGGTCTCGGTCGAATGGACCGACGATCCGCATCCCCGCAACACCTACTGGGAGATGTGGGGACACCCGATGTTCGACAACCCCGACGCCGCCGCGGTGGTCTTCGAGGTGAACGAATGCCGTAAGGAGCATGGCGCGAAATACATCCGCGTCATCGCCTTCGACGCCAGCCCGGGCTGGGAGTCGATCCGCATGTCCTTCATCGTCAACCGCCCCAAGGAGGAGCCGGGCTTCCGCCTCGTCCGCCAGGAGGGCGAGGGACGCAGCGTGCGCTACACGATCCAGAGCTATTCGGCAGACCGCCCCGAGGGCGCGCGCTACGCCTGACCGCTTGCGCCGGGGCGGGTTCCCGCCCGCGGCAGCCGTCCGTCCTCCAGTCCCAGTGGCGGCTGCCGGTCCGGTTCCCCCTCATGCTCCCGGGAACCGGCCCCCGTCCCAAGGACCGCAGCCCCAGCGGCTGCGGTCCCCATCCCCCCGAGACCCTGCGAGGCAGACCCGATGACCGAGACCGCCGAAGAGACCGCCCCCCGCCCCGAGACCGTCGACCTGGCCCGCGCCTTCGAGGAGAGCGGCACCCGCGAGGTGCTGCGCGAGCTCGACGAAGAGATGATCGGCCTCGCCCCGGTGAAATCCCGCATCCGCGAGACCGCCGCGCTCCTGCTGGTCGACCAGGCGCGCCGCCAGATGGGGCTGGCCACCGAGACGCCGACGCTGCACATGTCCTTCACCGGCAATCCCGGCACCGGCAAGACCACGGTCGCGCTGAAGATGGCGAGCCTGCTGCACCGGCTGGGCTATGTCCGCAAGGGCCACCTGGTCACCGTCACCCGCGACGACCTGGTCGGCCAGTATATCGGCCATACCGCCCCCAAGACCAAGGAAGTGCTGAAGAAGGCGATGGGCGGGGTGCTGTTCATCGACGAGGCCTACTATCTCTACCGGCCAGAGAACGAGCGCGACTACGGCCAGGAGGCGATCGAGATCCTGCTTCAGGTGATGGAGAACAACCGCGACGACCTGGTGGTGATCCTCGCCGGCTATGCCGACCGGATGGACCGGTTCTTCGAGAGCAATCCCGGCTTCCGTTCGCGCATCGCGCACCATATCGAGTTCCCGGACTACACGGACGGGGAGCTGCTGCAGATCTCGGAGATCATGCTGGCCGAGCAGAACTACGCCTTCGCGCCCGAGGCACGCGCCGCAATGGCCGACTATATCGGGCTGCGCCGCCACCAGCCGCATTTCGCCAATGCCCGCTCGATCCGCAACGCGCTCGACCGCGCGCGGCTGCGCCAGGCCAACCGGCTGTTCGCCGAGGCCAAGGGCCCGCTGGATGCCGAGGAGCTGAGCACCATCACCGAAACCGACCTGCGCGCCAGCCGGGTGTTCCGCGGCGGGCTCGGCACCGACCGGGCGCGCGTGGCCCAGGCGGCGGAATGAGGAGAGAGCCATGAGCATCGACCGCAGCATCAAGATCGCCCCCTCCATCCTGTCGGCGGATTTTGCCAATTTCGGGGCGGAGATCCGGGCCATCGAGGACCAGGGCGCCGACTGGGTCCATGTCGACGTGATGGACGGGCATTTCGTCCCCAACCTGACCTTCGGCCCTCCGGCGGTGAAGGCCTTCCGTCCGCATGTGAAGACGGTGATGGATGTCCACCTGATGATCTCGCCGGTGGATGCCTATATCGACGCCTATGCCGAAGCCGGGGCGGATGTCCTGACCGCGCATATCGAGGCCGGGCCGCATCCGCACCGCACGCTTCAGGCGATCCGGGCCGCGGGCATGAAGGCCGGTCTCGCGCTGAATCCCGGCACGCCCGCGGAGGCGGCGGAGCATCTGCTGGATCTCTGCGACCTCGTCTGCGTGATGACGGTCAATCCGGGCTTCGGCGGGCAGAAATTCATCGACATGACCGCCAAGGTCCGGCGCCTGCGCGCGATGATCGGCGACCGCCCGGTGCATGTCGAGATCGACGGCGGGGTCGATCCCGCCACCGCGCCGATGCTGGCCGGGGCCGGGGCGGACGTCCTGGTCGCGGGCTCGGCCGTGTTCCGCGGCGGCTCCGTCGCGCAGCCGGAGGTCTATGGCCGCAACATCGCTGCGATCCGCGCGGCGGCAACCGCGGCACGGGCGGCGGCCTGAGCCATGGCGGTCGAGACCCCCGTCTGCGAGTTCGGCTGGCGCCCGCCGCATTTCACCCTGCCCGGCACCGACGGACAGCGGCACACGCTGGGCAGCATCGCGGGCGAGCGCGGCACGCTGGCGATGTTCATCTGCAACCATTGTCCCTACGTGCTGGCCGTTCTGGACCGCATCCTGCGCGACGCGCGCGACCTGCAGGCGATGGGCATCGGCGTGGCGGCGATCTGCTCGAACGACGCGGGGGCCTATCCCGCCGACAGCTTCCCGAAGATGCAGGAAATGGCCGCGCGGCACGGCTTCCCCTTCCCCTACCTGCACGATGCCGGCCAGTCGGTGGCGCGCTCCTGGGGCGCCGCCTGCACGCCGGATTTCTTCGGCTTCGATGCCGGGCTGGGGCTGCAATACCGCGGGCGGCTCGACGCCTCGCGCAAGGAGGCCGCGCCGGTGGGCACGCGGCGCGACCTCTACGAGGCAATGCGGCAGGTCGCGGAAACCGGGCATGGACCAGAGGCGCAGATCCCGTCGATGGGCTGCTCGATCAAATGGAGGGAACCGGCATGACCCCGATCGTCTTCGATCTCGACGGCACGCTGATCGACAGCGCGCCGGACATCCACGCCGCCGCGGCGAAGATGCAGGAGGAGGCCGGGCTGGAACCGCTGGACCTCGGCCGCATCCGCAGCTTCATCGGCAACGGCGTTCCGGCGCTGGTGGAGCGCGTGATGGAGGCGCATGCCCTGCCGCGCGATCCCGGCCGCCACGGCGCGCTGACCGAACGCTTCCTCGCGCATTACGATGCCGCCCCCGCCGAGCTGACCCGGCCCTATCCGCATGTCCCGGACATGCTGGATGCGCTGGCGGCGGCAGGCCATCCTCTCGGGCTCTGCACCAACAAGCCGGCCGGGCCATCGCGCGCCATCCTCGCGGCGCTCGGGCTGGAACGTTTCTTCGCCGCGGTGATCGGCGGCGACAGCCTGCCCCTGCGCAAGCCCGACCCGATGCCGCTCTGCGCCGCCTTCGCCGCGCTCGGCGGGCGCGGGCTCTATGTGGGCGACAGCGAGGTCGATGCCGCCACCGCCGAGGCCGCCGGAATTCCCTTCCTGCTCTTCACCGGCGGCTACCGCAAGACGCCGGTCGGGCAGCTGCGCCACGAGGCGGCATTCGGCGATTTCTCCGCCCTGCCCGGGCTGGTGCACAGCCTGCGGAAGGCCGCCTGATGCTGCGTGCGCTGATATTCGATGTCGACGGCACGCTGGCGGAAACCGAGGAGGCCCACCGCCGCGCCTTCAACGAGACCTTCGCGGAGGCCGGGCTGAGCTGGCACTGGCGCACCGACGACTACCGGCGGCTGCTGAAGATCACCGGCGGCAAGGAACGGATGCGGGCCTGGCGCGACGGCATCGGTTCGGGCCCGGACGACGCGGGGATCGCGGAGCTGCACCGGCAGAAGACCCGCCGCTACGGACGAATCGTGGCGCAGGGCGGCGTGCCCCTGCGGCCGGGCGTGGCGGGGCTGCTGAGCGACGCGCGCGGGGCCGGGCTGCGGCTGGCCGTCGCCACCACGACCAACCGGCCCAATGTCGACGTGCTGATCCGGGCCGCCACCGGCCGCGCCGCCGCCGACATCTTCGAGGTCATCGCCGCCGGGGACGACGTCGCGGCGAAGAAGCCCGCTCCCGATGTCTATCTGGCGGCGCTGGAGCGGCTCGGGCTCCGCGCGGAGGACGCGCTGGCCTTCGAGGACAGCCGCAACGGGGTACTCTCGGCCCGGGCCGCCGGGCTGGAGGTGGTGGTGACGCCCTCCGCCTATACCGCCGGGGAGGATTTCTCGGGGGCGGCCAGCGTGCTGCCGGATCTGCAGGACTGGTTCGGCCGCCTGCGCCTTGCCTCCTGATCCCGGACCGCAGCGCGACCGCCGTCGGACGTTGCATCCGCCGGACATGTCACCGGTCCGTCCGGTGACATTCCATCCGATCACGCATCTCGTCGTCCGGCAGCTCCGTCGGCATGTCGGCATTCTCCGTCCGACAACTCAATCGGGACCGCAGGCACGCCGGTAGTGCCGGACATCCCCAGATCGCAACGCACCCGAGCGATGCCTGGGACCGGCCGGGAGTCGCAGATGCTTCGATGGCGGCGGGGCCTGCTGCGCCATGTGCCCGGCACTTTCGGCGCGGCACCTTGCTGCCGGCCTCGATTGCGTCCGCGGAGCAAGGCTTCGAACGAGATGCCGAACGCCCGGACACTCCATCTCGCTCCTCTGCGCCAACGCCCGTCGGGTTGCCAGTCCCCGGTCCCGACCTGTCCAGCTTCGTCCTGCAGCGCCTTGCATCCGTGCCCGCCGTCCCCGTTGCGGGGAGGTTTTCGGGTTCTGCCTCCAGGCGGGCTCGCCTCGGCGCGCCGTGTGCCGTCTCAGCAGCGCCCGCGCGATCCTTGCGATCCTGGGAAGGCTGCCGCAGTAGCCCTCAGTTTCTTCCCCCCGGGCATTCGCGCCAGCCCCCCCTGCAGCGCCGGCGTCCTGCCTGCCGATCCGATCACGGCGGATGCAGCCGTCGCCTTGCTTCCCGCGACCCGACCGCCTTTGCCGCCCGCAGCTGCCGTTGGCGCTCGGCCCCAGTCCGGTCCGGGCCGCGACCTGCCGCCCGTATCGGCAGACTCCGAGGCGCGGGACCGCCGCGGCGATGGCGCCGGCCGTGACCGGACCTGTGACGGCCGCCGATGTCCTGCGCGATCGGCTTGAGCTGATCTGCGGGGCCGCGCAGCGAACGGGCGCGGGCCTCGGACCATGATTCCGCAGCGGCCAGTTCCTCGACCTTGGCCTTCAAGACCGCCACGTGCCTGAAGCCTTTCCGCGCGAGGCCAAGGTCCGCCAGATGCGGCCGGAGCGCATTGGTCGGCCTCTTGCGCATGCGAACAGGAAGGTCCCGCACCTGGTGCTGCTTGCCCCCGCTGCCCGGCCATCTTGATCCCGTCAAGGCGCGTTCAGCCCCTCCGGACCATTCCCAGTGGGGCAATCCGCAGAGTCCGATGCGGTTGAACGCGGTCACGTTGCCGCCACCTTCATTGCCCCGTTGTCTGCGGTGTCGGACTATCCTCGCCTGATGCAGGACATATCGTGGGGTCGCATACCCGGCAGCGCCGAACTCCCGTACCCCATGACGGGCCGAGCCGCAGGCTCCATGCCCACCGTGCACGGGGGATGGCCACGGAAGCGTGTCCTGACAGCGGCACGTCGAAGCGAAGGGCGGAAACCGGTCTGTGCATCATCGCCAATGCCGAGAACCGGAAACACGCTCTTCGTGATGCCCAGGCCAGCTACCGATGCAGCATCCGTTGTGTGGCTCCTCCGGAACGCATTGGCCGCACGGAGCAGCCGCGACGCGACCCCGCCCAGCCCAGCCCGAAGCATCGCTCTACGGGACGCCTCCGGATTGAAGGCAATGCACCGCATCGGCATCGACAAACTGGCTGAGCGGGTCAAATCCCGTCCCGTTCCACGGCACGCCTAACCGCGACGCGGCCGCGGCGTTTCAGGCAGCACCGCCGCTCCGCCGGCCTGCCACACTGCCCGGGGACTGGCATCGCGCGCAAGTTGGCCCATCGACGGCCATCTGCCTTGGTTGGACAGCCTGCGCACGGGAGTTCCAGTCATCCGACGAAAGCGACTGCGCCGCCATGATGGCTGTCCGCGGCTTCCGCTGCGAGAAGGCCATGATCCGGCCAGCGCGACAGCCCCCAAGATGGGAGGACGGTTAAGCTCCGCGCGGCCCGCGGCCGCCGGAGAAAGAGCAGGTGCGCCCCGCCCTGCAGGCGTCCGACGCAGCCGGCGCCAAGGAGCCGGATGGCTGGACAAGCCCGCCCCGCCCGCATCGCGAAGCCGAGGCACGCGCCGGAGCTTCGGCCGCGCACTCAGCCGGGCAGCACCGGGATCAGCCGGATCTCGCCTTCCTTGGCGGCCACCCAGTAGCAGGAGGCCGTGGGACCGGAGAGCGACGGCGTCAGGCTCTGGCAGTAGCGCCCGTCATCGGTGAACACCCAGACGCCGCGGAAGGGTTCCCCGACATAGAGGCCCGAGAGGGTCCCGTCCTCCATCACCCGCGCGCGGTAGCCGTCGCCCGAAAGCTGTTCGCCCACCACCACCTGCTGGAAGCGGCGGCCGTCGCGCACCAGCTCGTAGCCTGCATTGTCGAGCCCGGCCATGGTCAGCGGGTCGGGCGCCGGCAGATCCGCCGAGCAGGCGCCGAGGCAGAGGCAGAGCAGGATCAGTTCGAAACGGGACATGGGCAGGAGCTAAGCGTCACAGTGTTTCTCCAAGGTTAACGTGGGACTTTGACGGGACGGCTTCCAGCAGGTAACGCGGAGCGTGATCGGAGGGTCCCTGATGAGCTACGAATACCAAGTCATTCCCGCGCCCGAGCGCGGCCGCAAGGCCAGGGGCGCGAAGACGCCCGATGCGCGCTATGCCGCCGCGCTGGCCGAGGTGCTGAACGCGCAATCCGCCGAGGGCTGGGAATTCCAGCGTGCCGAGGTGCTGCCCAGCCAGGAAAAGCAGGGCCTCACCGGCAGCCGCACGGTCTATGTCAATGTGCTGGTCTTCCGCCGTCCCGCGTCCGGCGGAAGTCCCTCCGCCCTGCCTGCTGCCGCCGCGGAGGTGCCCGGCGAGGACTGACCGCCCCCCGGCCCGCGCCGCGCTCAGACCCGGATCTCGAGCGCGAGCGCATGGATCGCGCCCATGATGTCCTTGCCCAGCGCCTTGTGGATCGCGCGCTCGCGCCCGATGCGCGACATCTCGCCGAAGGCGGGCGCGGCGATCGCGACGCGGAAATGGCTTTCTTCCGAACCGTCATGGCCCGCATGGCCCGCATGCAGGTGGCTTTCGTTCAGCACCGACAGCTCGGACGGCTGGAACGCCTCTTCCAGGCGGTCGCGAATCTGCTCTGCAATACCCATTTTTTGCTCCGGCCCCTCTTCCTCTCGGCGAATTAAACGCTAAACTTCCCGCCTGTTTCGAATTGCTACCGTGCTGTGGTCCTAAAGAAAAGGTGACTCTGATGGCCAAGGAAGATCCCTTCGGGTTCGACATGTCCGTATCTTCCGCCAAGAAGAAGCGTGGCCGGGGCCGCCGCGGCATGTCCGGCGCCTTCGACACCTCGCAGCGCGCCTGCGAGCATCCCGGCTGCGAGGAAGCCGGAAAGTACCGCGCGCCGAAGAGCCCGGACCAGCTCGACGACTATTTCTGGTTCTGCAAGGACCATGTCCGCGAATACAACCTGAAGTGGAATTTCTTCAACGGCACCACCGAAGAGGAAATGAACGAGCAGATCGACAAGGACAAGGTCTGGGGCCGCGAGACCAAGCCGTTCCGCAAGACCGTCGAGGAACGCGCCTGGGCGCGGCTCGGCATCGACGACGCGCACCAGGTGCTGGGAGAGAACGCGACGCGCAACCCCGGCAAGGGCGATCCGTCCTCTGGCACCCGCCGCCTGCCGCCGACGGAGCGGCGGGCGCTGGAGATCCTCGAGGCCAAGGACACCTGGACCAAGGTGGAGATCCGCAAGCAGTACAAGTCGCTGATCAAGGTGCTGCACCCGGACATGAACGGCGGCGACCGCTCCGACGAGGAGCGCCTGCAGGAAGTCGTCTGGGCCTGGGACCAGATCAAGGAAAGCCGCAGCTTCCGCTGAGGCCGCGCGCCCGCACGGGCCGCCCGCCCCCTCTCGAATGGATGCGCCCCCTTCCCCGGCAGCCAAGCCTGCCACGGGAAGGCCGGGGCGCAATTTCGTTCCGGAGGCTCGGCGGAGATGCCCGGCGCCCCGACTGTGTCGCCGCAATGCCCCCGGCCTAGCTGCCGCTCCCGGAAGGCACGCTGGGCGCCTCGTCGTCGAAGCCGAGCAGCACCGGCGCCAGGAAAGGCTGCGACTCCGCGCTGAAGACATGCGCCTGGATGTCCCGGAAAGCGTCCGTGTAGACGGACAGGCTGCGGACATCGAGCTCGCGCGGCGCCGGAAGCAGCGCCCCAAGCGGCCCGGCAAAACCCGAGACCGAGATTGTGATGCGGGCATCGAACCGTCCGAGCTGGGCATTCGCGGCAATGTCGGCGAGCGTCAGCTTGATATCCGCCTCGGAGGTGCGCGCGGCAGCCATCAGCCGGACGGCAACGCCGACCTCCACCGGGCGCCGGTCGGGCATCTCGCAGATCACGAAGCGCTTGGCCTCCTGGACGACGCCGACCGTCGCATCGCTTCCGCCGCCCGAAAACAGGCCGCTCAGAAGCGACATGCGGGCGGACATCTTGGCGGTGTACTGATGGGTTCGCACATCCCACCGGTCGAGCAGGAGCGCATCGCGGGGCGGCGGCGCCGACGCCTCCAGGGACTGCAGGTCGCCGAAATCCTCCCCCGCATCGGCGGACACCGCGGGGTACGGCACCGGAACCGGTCCCGCCAGGGGTCGCGGCAGGGTCTTCATGAATGCAGCGACTTCCGGCGGCAGCGCCGCCGGGTTTCCGTCCGTCAGTACCATCATCGCGCGTCTCCATCCTCCCTCTTGCGCGGCGGCACGGCCCTCAAAGCAGGCTGGCCGCGACCTTGCCATGGGTGCGTATTGCGGCAAGCTGGCAGCCGATCGACTGGATCACCGACATGTTCCGCCCCGAATAGGCCCCGACGAGCGACCCAACGACATCCCCGTTCGCATCGGCGGCCAGGCTGCCGGAATCTCCCGCGGCCGATATGATGGAACCGGTGAGGTAGACATCGGCATAGACGGTCGCCGTCCCGCCGAAGCGCAGGAAGCTGCAGAAGCCGAACACCGTGCCGGACAGGCCGCTGCCGGCAATCGTGACGGCGGCCCCCGCCGCGGGCTGGGCGGCCGCCGCCGAAGCGGCCGGGGCCGCGCCCGTGTCGATCAGCGCGACATCCACATCGGCCAGTCCGGTCGCGGACCTGGCCGGATCGTTGCCCCAGACCACATGTCCGAGCACGGCGCCGCTTGCGTCATGCGCGACGGCGCCTGCCGAAGGCGCCACATGGCCCGCGGTCAGGAAGCCGATCGCCCCGGGCCAGGTGACGGCAGGCCCCAGGCGGCCGGTTCCCGGCGCCGACACGCGGTCGCCCGGCGCCGCCTGGCGTTCGCCCCTGCCAAGGGCAAGAACCTTGGCATCATGGCCGAAAGGCCCGGCCGGCAGGCCAAGCAATTCCGACAGGGCCAAGGCGACATCCGGAACGTCGGCGAGAAAGGGAAGGTCATCCAGCGCGTCCGGACGCGGGACCCGCGGGTAATCCTCTTCCGGCACGGCGACCAGGGAGAAGATCTCCCCGCCCGCGATGCAGAGGCCCGCGCCCGCCACCTTGTGCGCCAATTCGCTCGGGCCGCGCGCGGAGACGGCTCCGGCGAGGGCATGCGACAGGCCCAGACGGGTGAAAATGCGGCGCTGGTCCTCCGGGACACGGCCGGCAGCGCTCGCGATGGCAAAGGCGTCGAGGGTCATGGCAGGGCTCGCTTCCGGTCAGCCGCCTGCCGAGGCTAGCATGGAAATCCGAACGCCCAAAGCCGGACAGCCGCCGCTCCCGCAGGAGCGGCGGCGGGCAGTGGGTCAGGCCGAGACGGCCATGCCCTTTTCGCGGCCGAGCTCGCGCATGCGCTTCTGCAGCTTCTCGAAGGCGCGGACCTCGATCTGGCGGATCCGCTCGCGGCTGACATTGTAGCGCGACGACAGATCTTCCAGCGTCATCGGGCTTTCCTGCAGCCGACGTTCGGCCAGGATGTCCTTCTCGCGCTCGTTCAGCACGGACATGGCCTCGGCCAGAAGCTCGCGGCGCACCGACAGCTCGTTGTTCTCCTCGTAGCTCTGCGCCTGGTTGGCGTCGGTGTCCTCGAGCCAGTCCTGCCACTGGGTCGACCCCTCGTCATCGGCGCCCACGGTGGCGTTCAGAGAGGCGTCGCCCGAGCTGAGGCGGCGGTTCATCGAAATGACCTCCTCCTCCGACACGTTCAGGTCCTGCGCGATCTTCTGGACGTGCTCGGGACGCAGGTCGCCGTCCTCCAGCGCGCCGATCCGCGCCTTGGCCTTGCGCAGGTTGAAGAACAGCTTCTTCTGCGCCGAGGTGGTGCCCAGCTTCACGAGGCTCCAGGAGCGCAGGATGTACTCTTGAATCGAGGCGCGGATCCACCACATGGCGTATGTGGCCAGGCGGAAGCCCTTCTCGGGATCGAAACGCTTCACCGCCTGCATGAGGCCGACATTGGCCTCCGAGATCACCTCGGCCTGCGGCAGTCCGTAGCCGCGGTAGCCCATGGCGATCTTGGCGGCGAGGCGCAGGTGCGAGGTGACCATCTTGTGGGCCGCCTCGGTGTCCTGATCCTCGACCCATCGCTTGGCCAGCATGTACTCTTCCTCCGGCTCCAGCATCGGGAACCGGCGGATCTCCTGCAGGTAACGGTTGAGCCCCTGCTCGGGACTCGGCGCGGGAAGATTGCCGTAGTTGCTCATTGATCGACCTCCGGGGCCTGATGTAACACGCTTTCACATAAGCTAGAACTGAACCGGTCGGTTTACAAGTCTGCGCGGCCAGCTTTTGGCACGCATCACTAGCGCATGGCTTGTGCAGATTTGCGAGACTGTGTCAGTCTCCTCACCGGCATATGAGGGTTTGAAACGGGTCACCGCGATGCATGTTCCTTCCGGGAGCGCTTGCCGCGCGGCTGCCAGGCTGCCGTCAAATGGCCGTGATCACATGCGGTGCGGGGCCGCCTGCCCTGCCGCCTTGGGGATTTCGATGACGCGAGCATTCCTCCTTTCCGCAGTCCTTGCCGTGCTTTCCGGCCAGGCGCCGGCCGAGATCCGCATGGAAGGCCGCTTCACTGCCGCCGATTCCTGCGAAGCGACCAAGAAGCTGCGCAGCGACAATCCCGGCAATGTCCGGCTCGCGCCCGGCACGGTCTACGAACTTCTGGCCGGAAACGCCCGGCCGCCCAGCCATTACCGCATCAAGGTGCCCGGCGCGCCGGTCACCGACAGCCGCTGGGTGCCGATCGGCTGCGGCAGCATCGGCGCAGGCCAGCCTCCCGCAGTCGCAGCCTCGGGCGGGATAGAGAACCTGCTGGCCGCCAGCTGGCAGCCGGGCTTCTGCGCGACCTCCGCCGGGGAAGGCAAGACCGAGTGCCGGACGCAGGCCCCGGACCGTGCGGACGCGACGCAGTTCTCGCTGCACGGACTCTGGCCGGACGATCTGGACGACAGCCGCATCTTTCCCTGCTTCTGCGGCGACGGCGTGCCCGATGACTGCTCCGGCCGCGGGCCGCGCCGCGAGTCCCCCCGGCTCTCGGCCGCAGTGAGGGCCCGGCTCGGCCTGCTGATGCCGGGCACGATGTCCGGGCTCGAGGACCATGAATGGACCAAGCACGGCACCTGCTACGAGATGGATCTCGCCGGACCCGATGCCGGGTCGGATGCCGACGAGTACTTCTCCGAGGCCATGCTGCTCATGGACCAGCTGAATGACGGCCCCGTCCGGGACCTCTTTGCCGCCAATGCGGGCCGTCAGCTGGAATTCGCCGCCGTCTCGGCGGCGTTCGACAGCGCCTACGGTCCGGGCGCGGGCAAGCGCGTGACGATGAAATGCGCGGGCACGGCGCAGGGCAAGGTGATCACGGAACTGTGGATCAGCCTCGGCGCCCCGGTCTCCGCGGACAGCGAACTGGGTGCGCTGATGTCGGCCGCCCCGCCGCGCGTGCAGGATTGCCGCGGCGGGCTGGTGGCGCAGGTGCGCTGACGCGATGGGAGATCCAACCGAAACGCGGATGGCCCGGGCAGCAGGTGCCGCCTACCTGGCGATCATCCTCTGCGGCGTCTGGGCCGAAGGAGTGGTGCGCGGACAGCTGCGCGTTCCCGGCGACCCGCAGGCGACGGCGGCAGCCGTGGCCGCGCATCCGGGACTGTTCCGTGCCGGGATGGCGGCGGACGCCATGATGCTGGCCTGCGATGTCACGGTGGCGCTGCTGTTCTGGCGGCTGCTGCGGGCGGAGGCCCCCCGGCTCGCCGTGGCCGCGATGCTGCTGCGACTGGTTCAGGCGACGACGATCCTTGCCGGGCTGTCCTTCCTTCCCGGCGTGCTCGCCGCCGCGCGGGCCGGGGACGGAACCGCGGCCCTTGCGGGCTTCGGGGCGCACGGCCTGATCTACGATGCCGGGCTGGCCTTCTTCGCCGGGAACTGCGCGGCGATGGCGGTGCTGCTGTGGCGCGCGGGCGGCGTGCCGCGGATCATCGCCGCAAGCATCGGGCTGTCGGCGCCGGTCTACCTGACGGGCAGCCTGGCGCATTTCCTCGCGCCCGTGCTCCTGCCGCTGGTCCAGCCCGCCTATCTGCTGCCGCTCGCTGCCGAGAGCGCGCTGGCGCTCTGGCTGCTCATCCGGGCACGGGTGCGGCGCGCAGCGCCTCCAGCAGATCCTCCATGTCCTGCGGCAGGGGCGCATCGAAGCTGAGATGCTCGCCGGTCACGGGGTGGTCGAAGCCCAGCGTCGCGGCGTGCAGAGCCTGGCGCGGGAAGTCCTGGGCGAAACTCCGCGCCGCGTCCGGCATGGCCTTCGGCAGCTTGCGCCGCCCGCCATAGGTGTCGTCGCCCAGAAGCGCATGGCCGGCATAGCTCATGTGGACGCGGATCTGGTGGGTGCGCCCGGTCTCCAGCCAGCAGGTCACCAGAGAGGCCGCGCCGAAATCCTCCTCCACCCGCGCGCGCGTCACCGCGCGGCGGCCATTCGCCCACATCACCGCCTGGCGCTGCCGGTCGGTGCGGTGGCGGCCCAGCTCGGTCGCGATGCGGATCACCCCGCCCGGCTCCATCGAGATGCCGCGCAGGCCGCGCAGCCGCGGATCGCCCGCATCCGGCACGCCATGCACCACCGCGCGGTATTCGCGCTCGACGGTATGGGCGGCGAACTGCTCCGCCAGCCCGTGATGCGCACGGTCGGACTTGGCCACGACCAGCAGGCCGGAGGTGTCCTTGTCGATCCGGTGCACGATCCCCGGCCGCAGCGCGCCGCCGATCCCCGACAGCGTGTCGGCGCAGTGATGCATCAGCGCGTTGACCAGCGTGCCCGAAGGCGTGCCGGGCGCGGGATGGACGACCATGCCGACGGGCTTGTTCACCACGATCAGGTCGGCATCCTCGCAGACGATATCCAGCGGGATCGGCTCCGGTTTCGCGTCGATCTCCTCCGCCGGGCCCAGCACGATTTCGATCACGTCGCCCTCCGCCACCTTGGCCTTGGCATCGTCCAGCACTTCGCCGCCGCGGCTGACGGCGCCTTCGGCAATGAGCTTGGCGAGGCGCGAGCGGCTCAGGCTCTCCTCTGCTGGCACATCCCGCGCCAGCGCCTTATCAAGGCGCGCGGGCGGATCGGCCTGGATCGCAATCTCGAGGAGACGGGACGTGGACGACATGGAGAGGACTCCGGAGGACTATCAGGAACCGGCCCCGCTGAAATTCCTCAGGCGGCTGGTGACTGTGCTGACGGGTGTAATGATTCTGGGCCTCATAACGATCATCGGGCTCTTTGTCATGCGCTTCTCCGGCGGCAGCGCCAAGGTTGCCCTTCCCGCCGAGCTGTCCCTGCCCGACGGCGTCTCGCCGGTCGCGGTCACCGCCGGTCCCGGCTGGTACGCCGTGGTCACCGGCGACAGCCGCATCCTGATCTTCGGCCGGGACGGCACGCTGCGGCAGGAGATTGCGGTGGAAACCGGCGGCACCGACTGACCGGCCCGCTCAGTCCCCGCTGGGAGGAGCCTGCAATCGGTGGTAGCGTTGCCGCAGTTCCGCCCGCCGGAGTGGACACGACTCGCGGGGAGTTCCTGAAATCCAAGCGGAGACAATACCCGCCGGGGTGGCCTGCTAGTCGGTTGTGCGCCGCGCCGGGATTTCCTGTAGGATGTTCTCCGGCCCGATGCTGTTCATCAGATCGAGGAAACGTCCGATCACCTCAGGAAGCCGGAACCTCTCGCCGCCAATGTCGTAATACGGCCCCTTCTCGAAGCCGGTGACGGACAATTCAGCGTAGACAGGCCCGCCCCTCCGATTCAATTCCTGCTTTGCGAATGGCATGCGGATCTGTGCGATGATCTGCTTTTCCGCCTTGATCCGCTGTTGCAAGCCAGTGGCGAAACACTCCGCGTTCTGATCCATCGTGCGCAGGACCTCGTAGGCTCCAAGCACCCACAGCCAGAAAAGCCCGGTGCAGCGCACAAGTTCTTCGCCATCAATGAGGGCACCATCTCCCCAAGACGACGACAGCTCCGAGATTTCCGTACCCACCAGCGCCAGGTACTCCGCCTGCTGCGCCGTATAGAGCGAGAACAGGTTGAGGGGCCGCGCAGCATTCAGTTCGCGAAGAAGGTCTTCCTTGTCCATCCCGACTCCAATCCCGGAAGCCGCCACGGACCTGAAACGGACCTGGGTCGGCTGGAAACGCGAAAGGCCCGCATCGACAATCTCGACACGGGCCTTTTCGTTCAACCCGATTAAGGGTTTAGATGGTACCGCCTCCCTGGCTTGAACAGGGGACCTCTGGATCCACAATCCAGCGCTCTAACCAACTGAGCTAAGGCGGCCCGGAGCCTTCCTCTACAAAGGCACGCTCAGGATTGCAAGCCGGTTTGCGAAGAAAATGCGATGCCGCCGCGGCAGATTCAGTCGAGCGCCAGAACCCAGGTCTGCTCGGTCAGCGGACGGCCCCAGGAATGCGAGGGCGCGCTGTCGATGCAGGTGAAGCCCGCCTTGGAATAGAGGCGGCAGGCGGCCTCCTGCTCGGCATGGGTGGAGAGAATCACGCGCTCGAATCCCTGCTCCCGCGCGTGGTCGATCAGCCGCCGCAAGAGCATCCGCCCCACCCCATGGCCGCGCGCCTCCGGATGGACGTAGAAAAATCTCAGCCGCGCCTCGTCGCCCTCGCCCGCGCAGAGAATCGAGCCGCCCGGACGGCCGTCCCGCGCCGCGATCCAGATCCGGTCGCGCCCGGGGTCGCGCTGGACGAGGAAATTGACCAGCACCTCGGCCACAAGCCGTTCGTAATCGGGATCGAATCCCTCCCTGCCGACGAAGTGGCGGCCGTGCTCGGCGATGATCCATCCAAGATCGCCCGGCGCCAGGTCCCGCAATTGCCACGCGTCATCCATGATGTCCTCCGCTTGCCAGCCTGCGCGCCTTTGGCTACGCGCATCAAGTGAAAGGAGTCTCACCATGGGGATCAACGACGAAAGCGACACCTCCGCAGATCTGCAGATCGGCCCCACCTCGCTGGGGATGGTCCGGATCTTCGTGGCCGCGGAAGGCCAGGAGGTCGCGATGGATTTCGAGCCGGACGAGGCGATGGAAATCGCCGAGGAAATCATCGCCGCCGCGGAGACTGCGAAGCAGATGAAGCGCTGAGGCTCAGTCCGGGCCCTCGGACGGCAGGAACGCCGCCACGCCCGGATCGCGCAGCGCCTGCAGCCGGGACGCGGCCTGGCGCGCGAAGCTGCGGATGAGCTTCGTGCGCCGCGCCGGGGCCAGCTTCGCCTCGGGTCCCATCCGCTGGATCTCTCCGTCCCACGCATCGGCGAAGATCAGCCCGGTTTCCTGCGGCAGCAGCTCCACCGGGAAATCCGCATCCACCGCCCAGAAATAGCGGTCGCACCAGTCGAGATAGCCCTGCCACTTGCGGTCCGACATGAAATCGGCGCGGCCCGACTTGCACTCGACGATCCAGATCTCGCCCTTCGGCCCCAGCGCCATGACATCCGCCCGCAGCCCGCGCGCAGGCACGAATTCCTCCAGCGCGGCGAATCCCATGTCGCGCAGGTGGCGGCAGGTACCGCGGGCCAGTTGCTGGCCGGGCGTGAGGGAGGCAGGATCGGCGGACATGGGACGATCTTGAACAATCCATGAACACAGGGCAAGGGGGCGCGCCGGCCGATCACGCAGGCGTTGACGATTCCCGCGACACGCCCCTTGCGCATGCTGCGCCGCGGCCTTAGGTTCTGCGCTGGCGGATCTGCCCTTCCCGTGTCTGTGGCAAAATTCCGGTGGCCTTAAGCAACTCCGAGGGAGCTGGCTCTGGCCGGGCCCTGGTCCGGTTATCTGGCGCCCACCTGTATATACAGGTCCTCGGGAATGCATGCCTCCACGGTTGCGTGCGGTCCCCGCCTTCATTCCTCTCCGGACGGAGGACGTCCCCGATGAAATTCCGCATCATGGCCGAGCGGCAGATCCGCAAGGCCGAGGCCCAGGGCCAGTTCGACAACCTTCCCGGAGCGGGCAAGCCCCTGCCTGCCACCGATCCCGACACCGCCGAGGCGGCCGGGTTCCGCATCATGGCCCGCGAGGGCGCGCTGCCGCGGGAAATCCAGCTGAAGAAAGAGATCGAAGCCCAGCGCCGCATTCTCGCGGAAGCGCAGGAGCCGGAAACGCGGAAAGCCGCGATGGCGCGGCTTGCAGACCTGGAAATGCGCCACGCGATCGAATGCGAGGCAAGGCGGGCCTGGACCGGGCGGGACTGACCCGCGCGGTCCTGCTTGCCGTCAGCGGCGGCGCGGATGCTCCGCGCGGACCGGAACCGGCTCGGCCAGCATGACCGGAAGGGCATCGCGGCGGCCGCCGCCCTTGCCCTCATCGCGCCCCGAGGGCAGCGCCAGGGCGAACTGAACGCCGGCAAAGACGATCCCGTTGAACACCCAGAGCATCATCACGGCGATCCCTCCGGCACTGTCGCTGGAGACCAGGTGCCAGAGATTGGCCACGTTCAGCCAGAGCAGTGCGGTCACGAAGGCCGCGGACAGCCCGAAGCCGATGATGACCTGGCGGATATAGACGCGTACGAGATGCGGCATGAAACAATCCTCTTCGGTTGATATTCAAGATAGGTCAAATATGGCCCCGGGAAAAGGGCGGGGGGCCGGATTCCGTGTCCCGATCGCCCGGTTGCTTAAGCAGAGCTTACGCCTTGGGCAGCCCGGCCATTGCGTCGCAGCCCGGAGAGGCAGGCGAATCGGCCATACTGCAGGCATGGATGCGAGGAGTGCGCGATGAGACCTGCCCTTGCGACTGCCCTGGTGCTGGCCATCGCGGCCGGATCCCCTGCCCTGGCGCTTCCGGAGGCGGCAGGGTCCCCTGCGGCAGAGCCGGTGGCCCTGGCCGCCATCCCGCCGCTGCCTGCCCCGCGGGACACCGCGCCGGAGGCGGTGCCGCTGCCGCCCGCCCCGCGCTTCGGCCCGCCGGAAGCCGCGCTGCCGCCGCTGGCGGAACCGCCGCGCCCCTCCGCCCGGCCCGGCCTTTCGGAGCCGCGCGCCCCGCTGGCCAGCGACCGGCCGGTGCCCCGGCCCGGCTCGGCCTATGCCTCCGACGGCAAGCGCCTGCACGAGCCCGATCCGGACTGCGACGGCCAGGGGCTGATCTGCATCCGCCTGGCCCAGCGGGTCGAGGATACCTGCAGCGCGATCGAGACCCTTGCCAAGGCCAACGGCCTGCCGCCCGGTTTCTTCGCGCGGCTGATCTGGCGGGAAAGCCTGTTCGACCCCTATGCGATCAGCCCGGCCGGCGCGCTCGGCATCGCCCAGTTCATGCCCGGCACCGCCAAGCTGCGCGGCTTGGACGATCCCTTCAACCCGGCTGCGGCGCTTGCCGCCTCGGCGGCCTACCTGGCCGAGCTGCGCGATTCCTACGGCAATCTCGGTCTCGCCGCGGCGGCCTATAACGGCGGCGAGGAACGGGTGGCGCGCTATCTCGACCACAGCGGCGGCCTGCCCGGCGAAACCCGCGCCTATGTCGCCGGCATCACCGGACACAGCGCCGCGGACTGGCGAGACCGGCCGCCGGAAAAGGTCGACCTGGCCCTCGCGGCGGACCGCTCCTTCGGCGAGTCCTGCATCGAGATGGCCTCCGCCCGGCGCATTCCGCAATACCGCACCGAGCCCGCGCTTTCGCCTTGGGCCGTGATCGTCGCCGCCCATACCAACCGGAACGTGGCGGCCGAGCGCTACCGTTCGGCGGCGCGGCGAAACCCTGTACTGCAGCGCCACGACCCGGTGATCGCGCGGGTCCAGCTCGCCTCGATGCGCGGCCGCCAGTACACCGCCCAGATCGGCGCATCCTCGCGGCGCGAAGCCGTCAGCCTGTGCAACCAGGTCCGGCAATACGGTTCGGTCTGCACGGTGCTGCGGAACTAGCCCCGGCCCGCGCGGCCAACGGAGGACGGCAAGGCGGCGGCGGACTTGGCGGCAGTCAGATCCCGGCCGCCGCGCGCAGCCTGCCGCATCGCACGACGTCTTTTATCCGCGTCTCCCGGACAAGGCCATTTCGCTGCGGCAGCTGCCGACAGTCGCCATGGCTTGCGGACCGATGGCGCGACTTGGCGCAAGCTCGGGCCCGCCATCCAGGTTCCGGGCGCGCCTCCGCCCTGCCGCGGCGCACTTGCGGCCGCCCGCCAGCAGGTGCTGATCTCCCGCCGTCTCTTCGAAGCTGCCTGCAGCGCAGGCCGGCCTTTTTCCGCAATCCTGAACAGGCCGCCCTTCGTCACGGCGGCCGCAATTTCGTCCGAACCAGATCCGCGCGTCCGACCGGCGATTCCGCGGACCGGCAGCAGCACCGCCATCCGCCATGGCCCGCACCTTCCCTGTCCTGCCGGCCGCCATGATCAGGCTACGGCAGCGCTTTCGCTCCCGAAAGAGCCGGCCGCCCGGCACCACCTTAGCCGACATGGCGGCAGACGCCGCCTCAAGCCCTGCCGCGTCCTGCGCCGCCCGGGCAGACCGGCAGTGTCCAGTTCAAAGGCAGAAGATGCCGGAAGCACGTGCAAGCACCGGCTGCCTCCGGCACCGGTGACATCGCTGCATGCAGGCCGCGTCCCTATGGGCTCAGCCCCGCGCCTCGCGCAAGGCGGGCGCAGCAGGCTCCGGGTCGCGCACCTGCTGTGCCTTGGCCTCCGCCAGCGCGGGACAGAGGCTGCGGAATTCGACCAGCGTGGCGCGCTGCGGCAGCGAGCGCAGCGTCGCAATGACCGGCAGCCCGTCCGTCCCCGGCAGCCGGAAGCAGAAGCTGCAGCGCGCGCCTTCGCCCAGAACGAAGCCGCGGATCTCCCGGCGCAGGGTGTCGCGCGGATCGCCGAGCCCCCAGTGGCGAAAGGCATCGCCCAGCGTGATCCGGGCCAGCGCGGTCTCCGGCATCACGTCCCAGAGCTCGCCGTAGGCCGCGTTCGACAGCACCATCGTCCCGTCCGGATCGAACACCGCCACCGCCTGCTCGAAGGCGTTCAGCACCGAATGCCCCATGTCGATCTCGGACCGGAACCGCCGCTTCAGCGACACTTCCGAAGAGATGTCCTCGAACAGGAAGGCCACCGCCCCGTCGGGATGCGGCTGGCCGGTGACCCGGTAGGTCTGGCCGGTGGGCAGCGTCCAGGTCTCCTTGTAGCGCCCGTCCTCGGCAGCGGCCTCCAGCCGGGCGATGCGCAGCCGCCAGCTCTTGTAGTCGCGCGGCTCGGGGATGCGCTGGTTCTCGCGCAGCGCGTCGAGGAAGGCATGCAGCGTCGGCCGCTGGGTCAGCATCTCGGGTCCCAGCGCGGTCAGGTCGATCAGCGCCGGGTTGAACAGCACCAGCCGCCGCTTGGCGTCGAAGATCGCCAGCCCAATCGGCAGCTGGGCGAAGGTCTTGCCCAGCGTGCCGATGAAGTCCTTCAGCGAGGCCTCGGCCTGGACCAGCTGGTCGATCGGCATGGCGAAGCACAGCTTGGCCGCGTCGCCCGGACGGCTGTGCAGCTCGTACCAGCGCGGGCTTTCGCCCTGGCGGGTCGCCCGCGAGATCCGCCGCGGCGGCACCTCCTCCTCCCAGGCCTCGAAGTCGAGGCCGGGAAAGACCTGCCGCGGCGGCCAGGAGGCCAGCGCCTCGTCACCGTATTCGCGCTGCATCTCGGCCATGTAGGCGCGGTTGGCCCAGATCACGGTTCCGTCCTGCTGCTGGCGCCAGGTCAGGACCGGGCTGTCCTCGGCAACGCAGCGCAGCATGTCGAGCTCCATCTCCATGGCCTGCACCGCATAGCGCTCGAACTGTTCGGGACGCTCCTCTCCGACCGGCTCGCAGAGCGCGGCGCGCAGCACGCCGTTGTGGCGCTCTGCATGCATCACCATAGCGGACGGGCCGCTGCCGCTCTCGGCCAGTTCGACCACGTCGCCTTCGCGCAGGTCGGCAAGGCGCTGCTCCAGCCGGGAGAAGCGGACGGCATAGGTGGCGAGAAAGCGGCTCCAGTCGTCGCTGCCGGGCTGTCCCGCCGAAAGAAGCCCTAGGGCCCGGCCGGTCGCGTCGATCAGGGTGCGGCCGCGGAAGAGGTAGACGATGCCCTCCTCCTCGGGATGGCGCGCGACGGCCGGCGCGCCGGGCCCGCCGGGCGCCGCAAGGCGCAGCAGCATCAGGCCGGCCATTGCCGAAGCAATGCCGACGGTCACCATCGCCAGGCCGGTCGCGACAAAATCCATGTATGCCAATCCGCAAGAATCCTCAGATCTAGCGGTGACGCCTAATGGTTAATGGTTCATTAATCGGCGGGCGGCCGCTGCGGTCCGCACCGCCGCGCCGGGCCTTCCCGCATCCGGCTGCAACCGCGCGATGAAATCTGCGGCACCGCCGGCATGGCCGCCGCCGGGCGCGCGGCCCGGCAGGCTAGGCGCGGATCGGCTCGTTCTCGCCGAGGGCGCCGCGCTCGGACCGGGTCAGCCGGTCCATCGGCCATGTGACTTCGATGATCGCGCCGCTGCGCTGGCCCTGGCCCGGCTGCACCCCGGCATGGACGTCGCGGCCGTTGGAGAAGCGCAGGCTCGCGCCCGAACGCTCCAGCAGGGTCTTGGCGATGAAGAGCCCAAGCCCCATGCCCTCGTATTCCGGGCGGCGGGCCTTTTCCTCGGCGGTCTTGCGGCGGCGCAGGAACGGATCGCCGAGGCGGCCGATCACCTGCGGCTGGAACCCGGCGCCGTCATCGGCGATGCGGATGATGATCGAATCCTCGGTCCATTGCGCATCGACCCAGATATGGCCCTCGGCGAAGTCGACGGCGTTCTGGGCGAGGTTGCGCAGGCCGTGGATGATCTCGGGCTTGCGGTAGATGACCGGCTGCTCGCTGTCGCCGCCCGAGGCCGGGGAAACGTGGAAATGCACCTGCTTGCCGCGCGCCATGTGCGGCTCGGCCGCCTCGCGGATCACGGTGTCGAGCGGCGCGGTCAGCAGGTGCTTGTCGTCCTTGCCCGCCCGCCCCATCGAGCGCAGGATGTCGCGGCAGCGGTCGGCCTGGTCGCGGATCAGCTCGGCATCGCTCTTCAGGTCGGGATCGTCGAGCTCGCCCACCAGTTCTGAGCTGACCAGCTTGATCGTGGCCAGCGGCGTGCCCAGCTCGTGCGCGGCCGCGGCGACGACCCCGCCCAGGTCGGTCAGCTTCTGCTCGCGCACCAGCGCCATCTGCGTCGCCAGCAGCGCCTCGGACATCGAGTGGATCTCCAGCGAGATCCGCCGGGCGTAGGAGGCGAGGAAGACGATGCCGATGTTCAGCGCCAGCCAGAAGCCGACGATGAAGTCGTTCGGCATGTCGACGATCCGCCCCGCCGCGGTCCTCAGCGGCAGGTGGAACACCGCCACCAGCGTCAGCAGCGTGCAGGATACCGCGCCCAGGAGCAGCGTCGAGCCCAGCGTCAGCGCCGAGGCCGAGATCGTCACCGGCACGAGGATCAGCAGCGCGAAGGGATTGTGCAGCCCGCCGGTCAGGTAGAGCAGGAAGCTCAGCTGCGAGATGTCGAAGAGCAGCATCGACACCACTTCGCTCTCGCTCAGCCGCTTGTTCTCGGGGAAGACCAGGATCGCCAGCAGGTTGGCGATGATCGAGGCGCCGACCGCGAGGTAGCACAGCCCCAGCTCCAGCTCGACGCGGAAATAGCGGTCGACGATGGTGATGGCCGCCAGCTGGCCCACGATGGCGATCCAGCGCAGCACGACCAGCGTGCGCAGCCGGATCCAATGGGTGCGGGCCGCCGGGTTGAAGGGATCTAGCGCGGGATCTTCCATTTCTGTCCGTGGCCTGCCCGGTTCCCTCTTGGTCGCTGGTGCGTCTCTCTATATGGGATGCAGGCGGAGTGCAAAGGAGTTGTGCCATGTCCCCCCGTCTCGCCGTCCTGCTCGCCGGAACTGCCCTTGCCGCGGTGCTGGGCGGCACCGCGGGCTATGTCCTGCTGGGCGGCAAGGGCGACGACCGGTTCGCGGACTGCCGCGAAACCGCGGTCGCGGGCGGCATGGGCGCGGTCGGCGGGCCCTTCACGCTGGTGAATTCCGAGGGCGAGACTGTGACCGACAAGGACGTGATCACGGAACCCTCGCTGGTCTATTTCGGCTATACCTTCTGTCCGGATGTCTGCCCTCTGGACAACCAGCGCAATGCCGAGGCGGCCTATATCCTCGAGGAGGAGGACGGCATCGAGGTGACCCCGGTCTTCATCTCGGTCGATCCGGCGCGCGACACGCCCGAGGTGGTCGGCCAGTTCGCCGCCAATTTCCACGAGCGGATGATCGGGCTGACCGGCAGCCCCGAGCAGATCAAGGCGGCGAGCCAGGCCTACAAGACATATTACCGGCTGCACGAGGACAAGGACGAGAACCCTTATTACCTGGTCGACCATTCGACCTTCACCTACCTGGTGCTGCCCGGCTACGGCGTGGTGGAATTCTTCCGCCATCCCGATTTCGCGGAGGGCACGTCCCTGGCCGAGGATGTTGCAGCCAGGACCGCCTGCTTTGTTGACAGGATGTGACCCAAATTGACGCCCGCGGCAGGGTGTCCTAGACGTTGAAAAACGAGAAATACGGAGAGAGCCATGGCCGAAGCAGAGATGCAGGACATCGGGGAGGACAAGAGCCTGCTCCTGGTTGACGATGACGAGCCGTTCCTGAAGCGGCTGTCGCGCGCCATGGAGAAGCGCGGCTTCGAGCCGGAATGCGCGGGCTCGGTCGCGGCAGGCAAGGCAATCGCGACGGCGCGCCCGCCGGCCTTCGCCGTGGTGGACCTGCGGCTGGAGGACGGCAACGGGCTCGACGTGGTCGAGGTGCTGCGCGAGAAGCGCCCCGACTGCCGGGTGGTCGTCCTGACCGGCTACGGCGCCATCGCCACCGCGGTGGCCGCGGTGAAGATCGGCGCGACCGACTACCTGTCGAAGCCGGCCGATGCCAATGACATCACCTCGGCCCTGCTGGCCGCCCAGGACGAGCTGCCGCCGCCGCCGGAGAACCCGATGTCGGCCGACCGCGTCCGCTGGGAGCACATCCAGCGCGTCTACGAGCTGTGCGACCGCAACGTCTCGGAAACCGCGCGGCGGCTGAACATGCACCGCCGGACGCTGCAGCGCATCCTGGCCAAGCGCAGCCCGCGCTGACGGAAAAGGGGCGCGCCCTGCGGCACGCCCCCCTCACCCTGGCCCTCTCCCCCGCGGGGGGAGAGGGAATGCGCCCGGCCCTCAGGTCTTCGACCCGGCCATGCCGCCCGAGATTTCCTCGGTGCTTTCCTCGCTCAGCGGGACGGGCAGGATCAGGTTCAGCACCACCGCCAGGCCGGCGGCGGGCAGCAGCCCCGAGGTCAGCAGGATCCGCGCGGTGTCGGGCAGGTGCTGCAGCGCGGTCGGCTCCAGCTGCAGGCCCAGCCCCAGCGACAGCGAGATCGCGAAGATCACCATGTTGCGCTTGTCCCAGGTCACCACCGAGAGCATCGAGATGCCCGAGGCCACGACCATGCCGAACATCACGATGACGCCGCCGCCCAGCACTTCGATCGGGATGGTGCGGATCAGCCCGCCGACCTTCGGCACCAGGCCGCAGATGATCAGGAAGATTGCGCCGATCGTCACGATGTGGCGGCTCATCACGCCGGTCATCGCGATCAGCCCGACATTCTGCGAGAAGGAGGTGTTCGGCAGCGAGCCGAAGACCGCCGCGAGCGCCGTGCCTCCGCCGTCGGCGAAGGTCGCGCCGGTGATCTCCTCCTCGGTCGCCTCGCGGTCGGCGCCGCCCTTGGTGATGCCCGAGACGTCGCCCACCGTCTCGATCGCCGAGACCACGGCCATCAGGCAGAAGCCGATGACGGCGGCCAGGCTGAACTCGAAGCCGTAGCGGAACGGATCGGGCAGCGAGAAGGCGGCCGCGTTGTTCCAGCTGCCGGCGATCGAGGCCACCGGCAGCGTGCCGATCAGGATGGTGTAGACATAGCCCACCGCGAGGCCGATCAGTACCGCCGAGATCGACAGGATGCCATGGGTGAAGAACTTCACCCCCAGCGTCACCAGCACCACGATGATCGCCGCCGACCAATGCGCCAGGTTGCCGTATTCCGGCGTGCCCTTCAGCGGAACGCCGCCCGCCGCGTACTGGATGCCGACCTGCACCAGCGCCAGGCCGATCATCAGCACGACGAGCCCGGTCACCAGCGGCGGCAGCGCGAAGCGGATCTTGCCGATCACGAAGCCCAGGCAGAAATGGAACAGGCCGCCGATGAAGGCGCCGGTGAAGAGCGCGGCAAGCCCGTCGACGCCCTTGCCCGCGACCAGCGGGATCATGATCGGCAGGAAGGCGAAGGACGTCCCCTGCACGATCGGCAGCTTGGCGCCGACCGGACCGATCGAGACGGTCTGGATCAGCGTCGCCACCCCTGCGAACAGCATCGCCATCTGGATCAGGTACAGCAGCTCCGGGAAATCCGGCGAGCCCGAGCCGAAACCGAAGCCGGCCGCGCCCGCCACGATGATCGCCGGCGTCACGTTCGACACGAACATCGACAGCACGTGCTGGATGCCCAGCGGGATCGCCTTCGCCAAGGGCGGCATGTAATTCGGGTCGCGCAATTGCGCGGCAGTGCCTATGGATTCATCACTCATATGATTGCCCCTCATTCGTCAGGATGCCGCACCGCATCCTCTTGCCTGTCCCCACTTCGTCGGGAACTGTGCCAGAGCGGCCAGCCGATGCAGCAGCCGCGCAGAGCGGAAACGGACAAGACCCCGGCAAAGCCCATTTTTTGGGCGCGACTGCCGGAAAACGGGGCAAGAATGAACGGATACCTGACGACCCACGTGCTCGACACCGCCCGCGGCTGTCCTGCCGCCGGGATGAAGATCGTGCTCTACCGGATCGAGCCCGCCGGCCGCGAGCTCCTGGCGGCGATGCACACCAACGAGGACGGCCGCACCGACACGCCGATCCTGCCCAAGCAGAATTTCGGGACCGGCGAATACGAGCTGGAATTCATGGCCGGGGACTACCTGCGGGCCACCGGACAGGCGACCGAGAGCCCGCTGTTTCTCGACCTGATCCCGATCCGCTTCGGCGTGGCCGACCCGGCGGCGCATTACCACGTGCCGCTGCTTCTCTCTCCCTACAGCTATTCCACGTATCGCGGCAGCTGAGTTTTCCGAGGTAACGAGTATGAAAGTCATCATTGTCGGCGCAGGCATCGGCGGGCTCAGCGCGGGGATCGCGCTGCGGCGCATCGGCTGGGACGTGGCCATCTATGACCGGGTGACCGAGGTGAAGCCGGTGGGCGCGGCGATCTCGGTCTGGTCGAACGGGGTCAAGTGCCTGAACTACCTGGGCCTGCGCGACGAGGTCGCCGCGATCGGCGGGCGCATGGACGGGATGGCCTATGTCGACGGGCTGGCGGGCGAGGTGATGACCCAGTTCAGCTTCGCCCCGCTGGTCGAGGAGGTCGGGCAGCGCCCCTACCCGGTCTCGCGCGCCGAGCTGCAGATGATGCTGATGCGGGTCTTCGGCCCCGAAACCCTGCATCTCGGCCGCAAGGTCACCGCGGTGGAACAGCAGGGCGACACGGTCACCGCCACCTTCGAGGACGGCAGCACGGATACCGCCGACATGCTGATCGGCGCGGACGGCGCGCATTCGGTGGTGCGCACCCATGTGCTCGGCAGGCGGGCCGAGCGGCGCTATGCCGGCTACGTGAACTGGAACGGGCTGGTGCCGGTCGATGCCGCCCTGGCCCCCGACGACCAGTGGACGGTCTTCCTCGGCGAGGGCAAGCGCGTCTCGCTGATGCCGATTGCCGGGGAGCGGTTCTACTTCTTCTTCGACACGCCCGGGGAGTCCGGCCAGACCATCGCGCGCGAGGATTTCAAGGCGACGCTGAAGGCGCAGTTCGCGGGCTGGGCGGAGCCGGTGCAGGCGCTGATCGACCGGATCGACCCGATGGCGACCAACCGCGTCGAGATCCACGACATCGACCCGTTCCACACCTGGGTGAAGGGGCGCATCGCGCTGCTGGGCGACTCGGCGCACAACACGACGCCGGATATCGGCCAGGGCGGCTGCATGGCGCTGGAAGATGCCGTCGTGCTGGCGATCGCGCTGCAGACCAACACGCTGGGCATCGAGGACGCGCTGATGCGCTACCAAGGCCGCCGCACCGAACGCGCCGCCGACCTGGTGCTGCGCGCGCGCAAGCGCTGCGACGTCACCCATGCCAAGGACCCCGCGGCGACGCAGGAATGGTATGACGGCCTGCGCCGGGAAGACGGCACCAACATCATGCGCGGCATCATTTCGAACATTGCAGGCAATCCGCTGGACTGACGCGCGGGCGCAGCGGCGGCACAGGAGGAGGAAGACGCGTTGGACATGACCCTGATCGAGGCCTGGGCGGAATTTGCCGTCCGCTGGCTGCATGTGATCACAGGCATCGCCTGGATCGGATCCTCGTTCTATTTCATTGCGCTCGACCTTGGCCTGCGCCCGCCGCTGGAACCCAAGGAAGGCGTCAAGGGCGAGGAATGGCAGGTCCATGGCGGCGGGTTCTACCACATCCAGAAATACCTGGTGGCCCCGGCGAAGATGCCCGAGGATCTGGTCTGGTTCAAATGGGAGGCCTACACGACCTGGCTTTCCGGCTTCGCGCTCCTGATCCTGGTCTACTACCTCGGCGCCGATTTCTACCTGGTCGACCCCAACACGCTCGACATCCCGTCCTGGGCGGCAATCCTGATCTCGGTGGGCTCGCTGGCCTTCGGCTGGATCGCCTATGACCTGATCTGCAAGTCGAAATACGGCGACGACCACACCAAGCTGATGATCGGGCTCTACGTGATCCTGGTCGTCATCGCCTTCTTCTACACCCATGTCTTCTCGGGCCGGGCGGCGATGCTGCATCTGGGGGCCTTCACCGCGACGATCATGTCGGCGAACGTGTTCTTCGTGATCATGCCGAACCAGCGGATCACGGTGGCCGACCTTAAGGCGGGCCGCACGCCCGACCCGAAATACGGGATCATCGCCAAGCAGCGGTCGACCCACAACAACTACCTGACGCTGCCCGTGCTCTTCCTGATGCTGTCGAACCACTACCCGCTGGCCTTCGCCAGCCAGTGGAACTGGCTGATCGCGGCGCTGGTCTTCCTGATGGGCGTGACCATCCGGCATTTCTTCAACACCATGCACGCGACGAAGAAGCTGCTGTGGTGGACCTGGGGCGCGACCGCCCTGCTGTTCCTCGCCATCGTGGGGCTGAGCCTCGCGCCGGTCCAGAACATGGACTGGGAGGACGAAGCGAAGCTGACCCCGGCGGCGCAGCGCTATGCCGCCGCGCCGGGCTTCGAGGAGGCAGCCGAGCTCGTCATCAACAACTGCTCGATGTGCCATGCGCCCGAGCCGGGCGTGCCCGGGCTGGGACATGCGCCCAACGCGGTGCGGCTCGACAGCGAGGGCTGGGTCGCAACCCATGCCCGCGACATCTACCTCCAGGCCGGGGTCACCCACGCGATGCCGCCGGGCGCCTACAACTACATGACCGACGAGGACCGCGCGGTGCTCGTCGCCTGGTACCGCGCCGCGCAATAGCCCGGGCCGGGCGCGTCCCGCCAATGCCCCCCGGGACCGCCCCGAAACGGCCCCGGAGCCGCCCTGACCCGCCCCTGGCCGCTCCTGGCGCGCAGAACCGCGGCATTCCGTGCGGTCCCGCACATCCGCAGCGCCGCTCTGCTCTGGCCAAACCCGCCGCATTGCGCTAACCGGACGCTCCACGGGCAAGGCACAGGAGTCGCGGAATGTCGGAACCGGACGGGTACGAGAGCGCCATCTCTCCGATCGAGGAAATCATCGATGACGCGCGCAACGGGCGGATGTTCATCCTGGTCGACCACGAGGACCGCGAAAACGAGGGCGACCTCGTCATTCCCGCGCAGATGGCCACGCCCGAAGCGATCAACTTCATGGCCACCCATGGCCGCGGCCTGATCTGCCTGAGCCTGCCGGGCCACCGCATCGACTCGCTCGGCCTGCCGCTGATGGCCTCGCAGAACTCCTCGCGCCACGAGACCGCCTTCACCGTCTCGATCGAGGCCCGCGAAGGCGTCACCACCGGCATCTCGGCCTATGACCGCGCCCGCACCGTGGCCGTCGCCATCGACCCGTCGAAGACCGGCGCCGACATCGCCACCCCCGGCCACATCTTCCCGCTGCGCGCCCGCGACGGCGGCGTGCTGGTCCGCGCCGGCCATACCGAGGCCGCAGTGGACGTTTCGCGCCTGGCCGGACTCAACGCCTCCGGCGTGATCTGCGAGATCATGAAGGAAGACGGCTCGATGGCCCGCCTGCCCGACCTCGTCTCCTTCGCGCAGCTCCACAACCTCAAGATCGGCACCATCGCCGACCTGATCGCCTACCGCCGCCGCCACGACAACCTGGTGAAATGCACCGAGGAACGCGTGATCACGTCGGAATTCGGCGGCGACTGGGCGCTGAAGATCTACACCGACCAGTCGCATGGCGACGAGCATATCGCGCTGGTCAAGGGCGACGTGACCGACGGCGCCCCGGTGCTGACGCGGATGCACACGCTCGACCCGATGCTCGACATCGTCGGCATCGGCGAAGCGGGCCGCGCCTCCGAGTTCCAGCGCGCCATGTCCCAGATCGCCGAGGAAGGCCGCGGCGTCGTCGTGCTGATCCGCGACACCACGCTGAAGCTCGCCACCGAGGATGCCGCAAGCCCGGCCACGCTGCGCCGCTACGGCCTCGGCGCGCAGATCCTCAGCTCGCTGGGCCTGCACGAGCTGGTGCTGCTGACCAATTCCCCCAAGCCGAAGATCGTCGGCCTCGACGCCTACGGCCTGTCCATCGTCGACACGCGCAAGATCGAGGACTGATCCATGGCGTCGATTTCGCATTACATCATGCCGCGCCCGGAATTCTCCGAGCCGGTCAAGGTGCTGATCGTGGTCTCCCCCTACTACAAGGAGATCTCCGAGGACCAGCTGGCCGGCGCCCGTGCCGAGCTTGACGCGGCAGGCGCGGAGCACGAGACCGTGGAGGTCCCCGGCGCGCTTGAGATCCCGACCGCGATCGGCTTCGCCTACCGCCAGGCCGATTTCGACGGCTTCGTGGCGCTCGGCTGCGTGATCCGCGGCGAGACCACCCATTACGACACCGTCTGCAACGACAGCTCGCGCGCGATCCAGCTTCTGGGTCTGGACGGCGCCTGCATCGGCAACGGCATCCTGACGGTCGAGAACACCGAGCAGGCCGTCGTGCGCGCCGATCCCGCGGGCCAGAACAAGGGCGGCGGCGCCGCCGCGGCCGCGCTGCACCTGATCGCGCTGAAGCGCCAGTTCAAGCCCGCGCCGAAAGGCATCGGCTTCAAGACCGGGGCGGACGCATGAGCGGGCTTTCCGGCAACCAGAAGCGCGCCCTGCGCTCGGCCGCGCGGTTCTTCGCCGTGCAGGCTCTGTTCCAGATGGAGCAGTCCGACGCGCCGATCGGCCAGATCATCACGGAATTCGCGGATCACCGCTTCGGCGAGGAATTCGAGGACTATTCCATGCAGGAGGCCGATCTGAAGGTCTTCCGCACGCTGGTCAACGGCGCCGTCGACAACCAGGGCTCGGTCGACAAGATGACCGACCGCGCGCTGGTGGCGAAATGGCCGATCGACCGGATCGACCCGACCCTGCGCGCGCTGTTCCGCGTCGCGGGCGCCGAACTGATCGTCGCCGACACCCCGCCGCGCGTGGTGATCGTCGAATACGTGCAGATCGCCCAGGCCTTCTTCCCAGACGGGAAGGAATCGCGCTTCGTCAATGCCGTGCTCGACCACATGGCGCGCGAGGCCAAGCCCGAGGCGTTCTGAGCCCGCCCGCTCCGGCGCGCCCCGCGCGCGCCGATCTGGCCCTTGAGCCCGGTCCCTCCGCCGCCCATAGTCGCGCCATGCCGAGCCTCCGCCTCCGACTTTCCACGCCGGGCGATACCGAAGCCCTCGCCCGCCGCCTTGCGCCCCTCTTGGGCGCGGGCGACGTGCTGGCGCTGTCCGGGCCGATCGGCGCCGGCAAGAGCGTCTTCGCCCGGGCGCTGGTCAAGCACCTGCTGGCCGCCGAAGGGCTGGACGAGGACGTGCCGTCGCCGACCTTCACCCTGGTGCAGAGCTACCAGGCGGGCGCGCTGGAAATCTGGCATTGCGACCTCTACCGGCTGACCCATGCCGACGAGGTGCTGGAGCTCGGCCTCGACGCCGCCTTCGACGAGGCGCTGTGCCTCGTGGAATGGCCCGACCGGCTGGGCGACGACCTGCCCGCTTCGGCCCTGTCGCTGGAGCTGGCGCCCGACGCCTCGGGCGACGCCCGCAGCCTGACCCTGGCCTGGAGCGACCCGCGATGGGACGCCAGGTTGAGTTTCCTTTCCGGGAGCCCCGATGCTGACTGATCCCTTCCGCGATTTCCTCGGCGCCGCCGGCTGGGGCGATGCCGCCTGCCGCAGCCTGGCCGGTGATGCCTCGAACCGGCGCTATTCGCGCGTCACGGCCCCGGACGGCACCACCGCCGTGCTGATGGACGCCCCGCCCGAGCGCGGCGAGGACGTGCGGCCCTTCCTGGCCATCGCGCGCCACCTGACCGGCCTGGGCCTCTCGGCTCCCGCGATCCTGGCAGAGGACGAGGCGCGCGGGCTCCTGCTGATCGAGGATCTGGGCGACGACCTTTTCGCGCGGCTGGCCAAGGCCGATCCGGCCTGCGAGGAACCGCTCTATCTCGCCGCCATCGAGGTTCTGGCCGAGCTGTCCCGCCACGAGGCGCCAGAGGGGCTGATGCCCTATGACAGCACGACCATGCCGAACCTGGGCGCGCTGGCGCTCGACTGGTACGCGCATCTGGGCGACAAGGCGGCGGAACCCGCGGCCCGCGCGGCGCTGTCGGAGGCGCTGCGCGCCGCGCTCGCCCCGCATGACGGTCCCCGCGTGCTGGTGCAGCGCGACTACCATGCGGAAAACCTGCTCTGGCTGCCTGAGCGGGAAGGCGCGGCCCGGGTCGGCCTGCTGGATTTCCAGGACGCGGCGGCGGGCCATCCGGCCTATGACCTCGTCTCGCTGCTGGAGGATGCGCGGCGCGACGTGACGCCTGCCACCGTGGCGGCGGCGAAGGCGCATTACCTCGCGCTCACCGGCGTCGACCCGGCGGAATTCGACCTCGCCTATGCCGCGATGGGGGCGCAGCGCAACCTGCGCATCCTCGGCGTCTTCGCCCGGCTGTCGCTGCATTTCGGCAAGCCCGGCTATGTCGACCTGATCCCGCGGGTCTGGGACCATCTTCTGTCCGACCTCGCCCATCCCTCTCTGGCGGGCCTCCGGGACATCGCGCTGGCCGCGCTGCCCGCCCCCACCCCGGCCAAGCTGCAGGAGCTGAAGGACCGATGCGGAACCGTCCCGACTCTGTGATGCTCTTCGCGGCCGGCTTCGGCACGCGGATGCGCCCGCTGACCGACACGCGGCCGAAACCGCTGATCGAGGTGGCGGGCCGGAGCCTGCTCGACCATGCGCTGGCGCAATGCGCGATCCCTCAGATCGTCCGGCGCGCGGTCAACGCGCATTACCTGGGCGACCAGATCGAGGCAGCCGCAGCGGTCCGCAGGCTGCTGCTGTCGCGGGAGCGGGACAGGATCCTCGATACCGGCGGCGGGCTGAAGGCCGCGCTGCCGCTGCTGGGCGATCCTGAGGCAGTTTTTGCCATGAACACGGACGCGGTCTGGACCGGCCCGCTGGCCATGGCGACGCTGGCTGCCGCCTGGGACCCGGAGCGGATGGACGGCCTGCTGCTGCTCTGCCCGCCGGAGCGCGCGGTGGGCCATGCGCTGAAATCGGGCTTCGCCATGGGGGAGGACGGACAGCTGAGCTGGGCGCCGGAGCTGGCCTATACCGGCGCGCAGGTCCTCGCGACGCGCGCGGTGGCCGATTGCGCCGAGACGGTGTTCTCGGTGAAGACGGCCTGGGATGCCGCGATGGCCGCAGGGCGGCTTTTCGGCGTGATGCATCCCGGGCACTGGTGCGATGTCGGCCATCCCGGCGGCATCGCCGAAGCCGAGGCGATGCTGGCCGATGTTTGAGCCCTCCGCCGCCCCCCGCGTCTTCTCGCTGGCGCCCGGACAGGACTTCCCGGCCGCGCTGGCAGCGGGTCTGCGCCACCGTCTCGCCGGACAGCCGCCCGAGGCCATCGCCCGCGTCACCGTCTACGTGAACACGCAGCGGATGAAGCGCCGGATCGAGGACCTGTTCCACGAGACCGGCCCCGGCTTCCTGCCGAGATTGAAGCTCGTCACCGAGGCCGGACAGGGCCTCATGACGCATGACGCGCCGCCGCAATCGCCGCTGGCGCGCCAGCTGCAGCTGACCCAGCTGACCGCCGCGCTGATCGCCGCGCAGCCCGACCTGGCCCCGCCCTCCGCCGCCTTCGACCTGGCCGGCGGGCTGGCCAACCTGATGGACGAGGCGCAGGTCGAGGGCGTGCCGATCGGGGACATCCTGAACCTCGACGTCACCGACGCCTCCGGCCACTGGCAGCGGGCCATGGCCTTCCTGAAGATCGTGCTGGATCTGGGCCTGTCGGACCCGCTGGCCGATCCCGCCGCCCGCTCGCGCGCCGAGATCGAGGCGCTGGTGCGGCTGTGGGAAACCGCGCCGCCCGCGGATCCGGTGCTGGTCGCGGGTTCGACCGGCTCGCGCGGCACGACGCATCTGCTGATGCAGGCGGTGGCGCGCCTGCCGCAGGGCGGGCTGATCCTGCCGGGCTTCGACCATGACATGCCGGACGGCATCTGGCGGACCCTTACCTCGCCCGAGCGGCAGGAGGACCATCCGCAATACCGCTTCGCCCATATCCTGCGCGACCTGGAGCTGGCCCCCGCGGAGGTCGCGCCCTGGCTGCCGGGGCAAGGGGCGCCCGATCCGGCGCGCAACCGGCTGATTTCGATGGCCCTGCGCCCCGCCCCGGTCACCGATGGCTGGATGCGCGATGGGCCGTCGCTCGGCGACCTGCACGCGGCCACGCAGCACCTGACCCTGCTGGAGGCGGCCGATCCGCGCGCCGAGGCCGAGGCGATCGCGGTGGTGCTGCGCAAGGCGGCCGAGGACGGCACGCCCGCCGCGCTGATCTCGCCCGACCGGATGCTGACCCGCCGCGTCGCCGCTGCGCTCGACCGCTGGGGGATCGAGCCGGACGACAGCGCGGGCGAGCCGCTGGGCCAGACCGCTACGGGCCGCCTGATCCGCACCGTTGCCGGGCTTATGGGGCAGAAGCTGACCGCCGAGGACCTGGTAGTGATCCTCAAGAACCCGCATGTCGGCATCGGCTCGCGCCGCGGTCCGCATCTGCGCATGACCCGCGAGCTGGAGCTGCGCCTGCGCCGGAGCGGCCCGGCCTTCCCCGACCGCGCGTCGCTGGCCGATTGGGCGGCACGGTTCGAGAGCGAGGAGGCCACCGCCTGGGCTGCCTGGGTCGCCGACAGCCTCGACGGGCTGGAGCCGGTGGGCACCCGGCCGCTGGGCGAGCACCTGGCCGACCTGCGCGCCCGTGTGGAGCTTCTGGCGCGCGGCGCCTGGGCCGACAGCGGCGTGCCGATCTGGGACGGGCGCGACGGCGAGGCGGCCGAGAAGGCGCTGAACGCGCTCGCGGAGGATGCCGGCCATGGCGGCGAGCTGGACGTGGTGACCTTCAACGCGGTGCTGCGCGGGTCGATGTCCGAAGAGGTCCGCGACCCCGCCCTGCCGCATCCCGGCGTGATGATCTGGGGCACGCTGGAGGCGCGCGTGCAGGGCGCGGAACTGGTGATCCTTGCCGGGCTGAATGACGGCGTCTGGCCGGAACAGCCCGAGCCCGATCCCTGGCTGAACCGGATGATGAGGAAGGCCGCAGGCCTCCTGCTGCCGGAACGGCGGATCGGACTGGCCGCGCATGACTTCCAGCAGGCGGCCGGCGCGCCGCAGGTGGTGCTGGCCCGCGCGGTCCGCTCGGCCGAGGCCGATGCCGTGCCGTCGCGCTGGCTGAACCGGCTGACGAACCTGCTGGACGGTCTTCCCGGCCAGGGCGGGCCGCAGGCACTGGCGGCGATGCGCGCGCGCGGGGATCACTGGTGCGATCTGGCCGCGGCCCTGGACGTGCCGGAGATCACCGAACCGCCAGCCCCGCGCCCCTCGCCCGCGCCGCCGCGTGCCGCGCGGCCGCGCAGGCTCAGCGTGACGGAGGTGGAGACGCTGCTGCGCGATCCCTACCAGATCTACGCCAAGCACGTGCTGCGGCTGCGCGCCCTCGATCCGCTGCGCCACCGTCCCGAGGCAAGCCTGCGCGGCACCGTCCTGCACGAGGTGCTGGAACAGGTGGTGCCGCAGTTCCCCGGGCTCGACCGCGCCGGGCAGAAGGCGCTGCTGCTGTCCACCGGCGCCGAGGTGCTGGAGCGGATCGTGCCCTGGCCCACCGCGCGCCGCTTCTGGCTGGCGCGGCTCATGCGCATCGCCGACCATTTCATCGCCGAGGAGGAAATCCGCCGGACCCGCGGCGCGCTGATGGCGACCGAACAGGGCGGCGGACATACCCTGCCGACGACCGGGGTGGAGCTGGTGGTCAAGACCGACAGGATCGACCGCACGCCAGAGGGGGCCGTCTGGCTCTATGACTACAAGACCGGCAAGCCGCCGACCGAGAAGCAGCAGGCGCGCTACAACAAGCAGCTGCACATCACCGCCTACCTCGCCGAGGCCGGCGCCTTCGGCGAGCTCGGCCCGATGCATGTGGTCGGCGCCGAGTATATCGGCCTGGCCGCGCGTCCCGAGACCGTGCCCGCCGACCTGGAGAAGATCCCGGTGGAGCTGGTGCCGGAAAGCCTGCACCGGCTCTTCACCCGCTTCCTCGACCCGGCCACCGGCTTCACCGCGCAGGTCGCGCGCGAAAGCCAGGGCGAGTGGTCGGACTACGACCATCTCAGCCGCGGCGGCGAATGGGACCTGACCCAGCATGCCGAGACGCTGAAAGTGGGGGACCACGAATGACCGCCCCGACCGCTGCCCCCGTGAACCTGGCGACGCAGCGCCAGATCGAGGCCGCGCGACCGCATGAATCGACCTGGCTCGCCGCCAATGCCGGATCGGGCAAGACCCGCGTCCTGACCAACCGGGTGGCGCGGCTGCTGCTTTCCGGCGTCGCGCCGCAGAACATCCTCTGCCTGACCTATACCAAGGCGGCGGCGAGCGAGATGCAGAACCGGCTGTTCCAGACCTTGGGCGAATGGGCGATGCGCCCCGACGCCGAGCTGCGCGCCGATCTGGAGCGGCTGGGCGAGACCGGGCTCGACGAGGACCGCCTGCTGCGCGCCCGCCGCCTGTTTGCCCGGGCAATCGAGACGCCGGGCGGGCTGAAGATCCAGACGATCCACTCGTTCTGCGCCGCGCTGCTGCGCCGCTTCCCGCTGGAGGCCGGGGTCAGCCCGCAATTCACCGAAATCGACGAGCGCACCCAGGCGGCGATGATCGAGCGCGTGGTCGAGGAGATGGCCGACGGGCCGGAGGCGCCTCTGATCGACGCGCTGGCCTTCCAGATGGGCGGCGAGGACATTGCCGGGCTCTCGGCGCAGATCCTGCATGCCCGCGCCGATTTCGCGGATCTGCCGGACGAGGAGGCGCTGTGGGAGACCATGGGCCTGCTGCCCGGACAGACCGAGGCCGACCTCGTCGATTGCGCCTTTGCCCCGGGCGACCGGCGCCTGCTGGAAACGCTGGTGCCGGTGCTGCAGTCGAAGGGCGGCAATGACGGCAAGGCAGGGGCCGCGCTGGCCCGCCTGGCGCCGTTCGAGCCGTCGATGGGGCTGCTGAAGGCGCTGGAGGGCCCGTTCCTCTTCGGCGCCTCGGCCAAGACGCCCTTCGGGCCGAAGGTGGACAGCTTCCCGACCAAGCCGACGCGCCAGGCGCTCGGCCCGGACGTGGTGGAGGCGCTGAACGGGCTGATGTCCCGCGTCGCCGATGCCCGCACCGTGCGGCTGGCGCTGACCGCGGCGAAGCGGACGCGCGTGCTGCACCGCTATGCCGCCGCGCTGCTGCCGCGGATCGAGGCGGCGAAACAGGCGCGCGGCTGGCTAGATTTCGACGACCTGATCCTGCGGACGCGGGCGCTGCTGATGGACCCGGCGGTGGCGCAATGGGTGCTCTACAAGCTCGACGGCGGCATCGACCACATCCTCGTCGACGAGGCGCAGGACACCAGCCCCGAGCAATGGGACGTGGTGCGGCTGCTGGCGCAGGAATTCACCGCCGGCGAAGGCACGCGGGGCGAGGTGCCGCGCACGATCTTCGTGGTCGGCGACAAGAAGCAGTCGATCTATTCCTTCCAGGGCGCCGATCCGCGCGAATTCGACCGGATGCGCGGGCATTTCGGCAAGGGGCTGGAGGCGATCGGCGCCACGCTGCATTCGCGCGAGCTGGCGCATTCCTTCCGCTCCGCCAAAGCCGTTCTGGAAGCCGTCGACCGCACCTTTCCCGAAGTTTCCGGCCTCGGCGATCCGCCCGAGCATGTCGCCTTCCGCACGACCTATCCCGGCCGGGTCGATCTCTGGCCCGCGATCCTGCCCGACAAGGACAGCGGCGACGAGGAAAATGCCGATGGCTGGGACCCGGTCGACCGGCTCGATCCCGAAAGCCCGGTCGCCCAGCTGGCGCAGGCCGTGGCCAAGGAGGTCCGGCTGCTCGTCGACACGGCGCATCTGCCGGACGGAGACGGCAGCGGGCGGCGCATCCATGAAGGCGACATCCTGATCCTGTTCCGCCGCCGCGGCGACCTGTTCTTCGAGACCATGCGCGCGCTGAAGGCCGAGGGACTGGAAGTCGCGGGCGCCGACCGGATCAAGCTGGGCGAGGAACTGGCGGTGCGCGACCTGCTGGCGCTGCTGGCCTTCCTGGCGCTGCCCGAAGACGACCTGTCGCTGGCCGCCGCCTTGCGCTCGCCGATCTTCGGCTGGACCGAGGACGACCTCTTCCGCCTTGCCCATCCGCGCCCCGCAGGCAGCTATCTCTGGACCGCGCTGCGCCAGGCAGAGGCCCATCCCGACAGCTACGCGATCCTCGACGACCTGCGCCGCTTGGCGGATCTGCGCCGCCCCTATGACCTTCTCGACCGCATCCTGACACGGCATCGCGGCCGCTGCCGGCTGATCGCGCGGCTGGGCCCGGAATGCGAGGAGGCGATCGACGGGCTGCTGCAGCAGGCGCTCGACTACGAGCAGGCCGAGATCCCGTCGCTGACCGGCTTCCTCGAATGGATGGCCGCCGAGGATGTCGAGATCAAGCGCCAGGCCGAGGGCGCGGGCCGCGCGGTTCGGCTGATGACGGTGCACGGCTCGAAGGGCCTGGAGGCGCCGGTGGTGATCCTGCCCGACTGCGCCGCCTTCCACAATTCCGGGCAGGACGTGCTGCTGCCGCGCGAAGGCTCCTGGCCCGCCTGGCGGTTCTCGCGCGACGAGCTGCCGCCCGCTCTGGCCGATGCCGCGGAGGCCGTCGCCCATGCCGAGGCAGAGGAGCGCGACCGGCTGCTCTATGTCGCCATGACCCGCGCCGAGCAGTGGCTGATCGTGGCCGCGGCCGGCAAGCTCGGCAACCAGACGACCTGGCACGGCCAGGTCAGCGAGGGGCTGAAGCTGTCGGGCGCGCGCGCGCTCGACACGCCCTGCGGACAGGGGCTGCGGCTGGAAAGCGGCGCTTGGGACGTGGCCGAGCCGCGCGCCGCGGAGACGGAGGACGAGGCAAGACGCGCCGCCCTGCCGGGCTGGCTGCGCCGCAATGCGAGCGTGCCGGAAAACGCGCTGCCCACGCTGGCGCCCTCCGGACTGGGCGGGGCCAAGGCGCTGCCGGGCGAAGGCGCGGACGAGGAAACCGCCCTGCGCGTCGGGAGGCAGATCCACCTGCTGCTGGAACATCTGGCGGGACATCCGCCCGCCGGGCGGGCGGAGCTGGCGTCGCGGCTGCTGTCGCAAGGGCCGGACGCGGCGGAGGCGGCCGCGCTGGCGCCGCTGATCGACGAGGCGGCAGCCGTGCTCGATCACCCGGCACTGGCCCCGTTCTTCGCGGCCGAGACCCTGGCCGAGGTGTCGCTGTCGGCACATGTCCCGGCGCTCGGCCGCGTGCTCTACGGCACGATCGACCGGCTGCAGGTGACCGGCGATGCCGTGCTGGCGGTCGATTTCAAGACCAACCGCACCGTGCCCGCCGCCCCGGAAGAGGTGCCCGAGGGACTCCTGCGCCAGATGGGCGCCTACCAGGCGATGCTGGAGGCGGTTTACCCCGGAAAGCAGGTTTCGACCGCCCTGCTCTGGACCCGGAGCGCAAGCCTCATGCCAATGCCGCACGATCTCGTGATGGCGGCGCTGATGCGCGCGACCCCAACATCTTGATTGATGCTCTGGCCTCGCCTAGGTAGGGGGCCAGCCTGAGTTACACGCCAAGGAGGCACCCATGGCAACCGTTGCAGTCACCGACAACACTTTCGATTCCGAAGTCGTCAAGGCCGACGTCCCCGTCGTCGTCGATTTCTGGGCGGAATGGTGCGGCCCCTGCCGCCAGATCGGCCCGGCCCTCGAAGAGCTGGCCAAGGAATACGGCGACAAGGTCAAGATCGTGAAGGTCAATGTCGACGAGAACCCGGTCTCCCCGGCCAAGCTCGGCGTCCGCGGCATCCCGGCCCTGTTCCTGTTCAAGGACGGACAGGTCGTGTCGAACAAGACCGGCGCGGCCCCGAAAGCCACGCTGCAGAGCTGGATCGACAGCGCGCTCTGATCCGATGAGCGAGGACTTCCCCGGCTGGCACGGCACGACGATCATCGGCGTGCGCAAGGGGAACCAGGTCGTCGTCGCAGGCGATGGCCAGGTTTCGCTCGGCAACACGGTGATCAAAGGCACGGCCCGCAAGGTGCGCCGCCTGTCGCCCGGAGGCCATGACGTGGTCGCGGGGTTCGCGGGCTCCACGGCCGATGCCTTCACGCTGCTCGAGCGGCTGGAGGCGAAGCTCGAAGCCACGCCCGGGCAGCTCGCCCGCGCGGCTGTGGAGCTGGCCAAGGACTGGCGCACGGACAAGTACCTGCAGAAGCTGGAGGCGATGCTGATCGTCACCGACGGCAGGGATCTCTACGTAATCACCGGCGCGGGCGACGTGCTGGAGCCGGAACACGACATCGCGGCGATCGGTTCGGGCGGCATGTACGCCCTGGCCGCCGCCCGCGGCCTGATGGAGACCGATCACGATGCCGAGACGGTGGCCCGCAAGGCCATGGCGATCGCATCCGACATCTGCGTCTTCACCAACGGCAATCTCACGGTCGAGGCGATCTCCGCCTGACCTGCGGGGAGAGGGATGCCCTCTCCCCGGCCCCTCTCCCGTGAAGACTTCCAGCCGCAGCGCCCGGCAGGCGCGCCAGGCTTGCAGCGCCATCCCCCGCAGGATGCGCGTGGCCGTGCTGCCGAAGCCGTGGAGCTTGGATCCGGCGGATGCGTTCGCCGCCCCGGCCTGCCGGTCCGGGCCCGATCCGGGCCCCCGCGGCCGGAGCGCCGCGGAACTCGCCGCAATGGCTCAGACCTGATGGCCGCCCGGCATGGCAGCGGGCCTTTCCCCGTGCCTGCCTGCCGCGCACTGCTCCGGACCGCGGAATTCGGGACCGGCAGTGCCGTGCACGGTCGCGCCGCGACGGCACGGCACCATCGCACTGGCGCCGTACCTGCGCTCCGCCGGGGACAATGACCGCAGCGCTGCCGGCGTCCTCTGCACCCCTTGTCCGCAACGCTCCGGCCAATCGGGTCCGGCGTCTTGCACCTGCGCAAGCTCCACGGCCTGCCGCCGCGCCGCGCGGCACGGCGGATCACGCTCCGTGACGGCAGCCGGACCTTGTCGGCGCTCTCCTTCGATGCCGGTCCGGGCAGAACCGCCCATGGCGGGATGCTGCCGCTGGAGCAAGGTGCCCGCACCACCGAGCGCGCCGCAGGACGCTTGGGCTCCTGAGCGATCTGCCCGCGGCGCAACGTGTCCGATCCCATGCGGCACGGCATCCGCGGTCCCACCCCTTGGCGCCTGCCGGTGTCGGCCGCGCGGGAAATCCCGGCGCCGCGCTGAACCGGCGGCGCCGTGCCGGAAGCGGCCCCCGCCCCTTGGCACCGGCCGCCCTGCGGCATACATGGCCCTCCAACAGAGGAAAGAGGCCCCATGACCACGCTCACGCCCCGCGAAATCGTTTCCGAACTCGACCGCTTCATCATCGGCCAGAAAGAGGCCAAGCGGGCCGTGGCCGTGGCGCTGCGCAACCGCTGGCGGCGCAAGCAGCTCGACCCGGCAATGCGCGAGGAGGTCTATCCGAAGAACATCCTGATGATCGGCCCGACCGGCGTGGGCAAGACCGAGATCAGCCGCCGCCTGGCCAAGCTGGCGAAAGCGCCGTTCCTGAAGGTCGAAGCGACGAAGTTCACCGAGGTCGGCTATGTCGGCCGCGACGTGGAGCAGATCATCCGCGACCTCGTGGAAAGCTCCATCTCGATGACCCGCGAGCAGATGCGCGAGGACGTCAAGGCGCGGGCCCAGCAGGCGGCCGAGGACCGCGTGATCGAGGCGATCGCCGGCAAGGACGCGCGCGAGGGCACGCGCGAGCGGTTCCGCGAGAAGCTGCGCTCGGGCGAGCTGGACGGGCACGAGATCGAGCTGGAGATCTCGGACACCTCCTCGCCGTTCCCGATGATGGACATCCCCGGCCAGCCCGGCGGCATGGGGGGAATGGGCGGCATGAACCTGGGCGACATCTTCGGCAAGGCCTTCGGCGGCCGCAAGGTGACCCGCAAGATGACCGTGGCCGACAGCCACGACGTCCTGCTGAGCGAGGAAGCGGACAAGCTGCTGGACGACGAGACGGTGAACCGCGCCGCCGTCCACGCGGTGGAACAGAACGGCATCGTCTTCCTCGACGAGATCGACAAGGTCTGCGCCCGCCAGGAAGCGCGCGGCGCCGATGTCAGCCGCGAGGGCGTGCAGCGCGACCTGCTGCCGCTGATCGAGGGCACGGTGGTCAACACCAAGTACGGCGCGGTGAAGACCGACCACATCCTGTTCATCGCCTCGGGCGCCTTCCACATCGCCAAGCCCTCGGACCTGCTGCCGGAGCTCCAGGGCCGCCTGCCGATCCGGGTCGAGCTGCGCGCGCTGACCGAAGGCGACTTCACCCGCATCCTGACCGAGACCGACAACGCGCTGACCCGGCAGTATGCCGCGCTGATGGCGACCGAGGAGGTCGACGTGACCTTCACCGAAGACGGGATCGCCGCGCTGGCGCGGATCGCGGCCGAGGTGAACCGGTCAGTGGAGAATATCGGCGCGCGGCGCCTGCATACCGTGCTGGAGCGGGTCTTCGAGGAACTGAGCTTCACCGCGCCCGACCAGCCCGGTTCCGCCGTGACCGTGGACGGCGCCTTCGTCGAGGACCGCCTGGGCGAGTTGGCGGGCTCGGCCGATCTCAGCCGCTACGTGCTCTGACGCCGGTTCCGGGCGCGGCCGCTTCCCGGCGGCGGCGCCCCATTTTGGCCGCGAAATGATCCCGGAGCCGCCGCAGCGGCTCCCCGGTGCCGCCATGCAGCGGGGCTAGAACAGCCCCATCGCAAGCAAGCGACCAGGTCCCGGGGCCGAGCCTCATTGCCCCCACGCCGCGGAGCCCCGGGACCTCAAGCCTCTCCCCCGAAACTGCAGTCACCGGTTCCTGCTCCCCGCAAGGGACAGCGCCAGTGGCGCAGCCGGCCTTCCGCCGGTCTTCCGGTGCGCATCCGCGGGCTGCCCCATTTCCGCCGCGAAATGACCCGCGGCCCGCCCCTCCGCCTCCCCGGGGCCGCCACGCTGCGGGACTAGAACGTCCCCATCGCAAGCAAGCGACCAGGTCCCGGGGCCGAGCCTCATTGCCCCCACACCGCGGAGCCCCGGGACCTCAAGCCTCTCCCCCGAAAATCCGCTCCGCGGCCCGCCGCAATGTCAGCGAAATGCCGCGCGCGGGTTTGAAGCTGCGCCGCAGCGCGCTATAGAGGGGCAGCACGACCCATAAGGGAGTTCCCATGATCCGTCTGCTGCTCACCCTGGTCTTCCTTCTCCCCGCCTGCACCGCTGCGGTTCCGGCGCGCGCCGAATTCGAGACCCAGGCGACATCCGCCTATGTCGTCGACCTGACGACAGGCACCGTTCTGCTGAACAAGAACGCCGACATTCCGCTGCCGCCCGCATCGATGTCGAAGCTGATGACGGTCTACATGCTGTTCGAAGCGCTGCGCGACAATCCGAACGTCTCCCTCGACACCCGCTTCGGCGTCTCGACCAAGGCGCGCGAGATGGGCGGCTCCACCATGTTCCTCAACGAGCGCGACCGCCCCACCGTGGACGAGCTGCTGCACGGGATCATCGTCCAGTCCGGCAATGACGCGACCGTGGTCGTGGCCGAGGGGCTGGCCGGAACCGAGGACGCCTTTGCGCGGCTGATGAACCAGCGGGCGCAGGATCTGGGCATGACCCAGTCGACCTTCGCAAATGCCAGCGGCTGGCCGAACCCGATCCACCGGATGAGCACGCATGACCTGGCGGTCCTCGCCACGCACATCATCGAGGACTTCCCGGAATACTACGGCTATTTCTCCATCCCCGAATGGGATTTCGACGGCCGCGCGCCGCAGAACCGGTTCAACCGCAACCCGCTGCTCGGGCTCGGCATCGGCGCCGACGGGCTGAAGACCGGCCACACCTCCGAGGCGGGCTACGGCCTGGTCGGCTCCGCCATGCAGGGCGACCGCCGCATCGTCTTCGTGATGTCCGGCCTGCCCTCCGCCGAATCCCGTGCCGAGGAAGGCGAGCGGATCGTCAGCTGGGCCTTCCGCCAGTTCGTCAAGACCGACCTGCTGGAGAAGGGCCAGAAGGTCGCCGCCGCGCCGGTCTGGATGGGCGACGTGCAGGAAATCGGCCTGGTCGCGCCCGAGGATGCCTCGGTCCTGGTGCCGGCGATCAATCTCGGCGAGATGACCGCGACGGTCGAGTTCACCGGCCCGCTCGAGGCGCCGATTGCCGCCGGCGAGCCGGTCGCCGACCTGGTGGTGCGCCGCGAGGGGCTGCCGGATGCGCATATCCCGCTGGTCTCCGACCGCGACGTGATCCGCGGCGGCTTCGTGCCGCGCGTGCGCACCGCGACCAACGTGCTGGCGCAGAAGCTGATCGGCCAGGTGCAGGGGCTGTTTTGAGCCGCGGCCGCTTCATCAGCTTCGAAGGCATCGACGGCTCGGGCAAGTCCACCCAGGCCGGGCGGCTGGCTGCGACCCTGCGGGAGCGCGGCCTGCCGGTGGTGCTGACGCGGGAACCGGGCGGTTCGCCCGGCGCCGAGGAGATCCGCCAGCTGGTGCTGACCGGGGAGCCCGGCCGCTGGTCGGCGGAGACCGAGCTCCTGCTGTTCACCGCCGCGCGGCGCGACCACCTCGAGCGGCTGATCGACCCGGCGCTGGACCGCGGCGAGACGGTGATCACCGACCGTTTCGCCGACTCGACACGGGTCTACCAGGGCAGCACGCGGGGCGACCTGCGCGCTCTGGTCGACCGGCTGCATGAGATGATGATCGGGCGCGAACCCGACGTCACGCTGATCTTCGACATGGACCCGGCCACCGCGCTGGCGCGCACCCGCAGCCCCGGGCGCGCGGGCAGCGAGGACCGGTTCGAGGGCTTCGGGCTGGAATTCCAGGAAAAGCTGCGCGCGGGCTTCCTCGGCATCGCCGCAGCCGCGCCCGGCCGCTGCCGGGTGATCGACGCCGCGGGCGACCCGGACGAGGTTGCCGCGCGGGTGCTCGACGCGCTGGGATGGGCCCCTGCATGAACGACCGCCCCGAGCCGGACCGGCTCCCCGACACGCCCCATCCGCGCGAGACGGCGCGGATCTTCGGCCATGACGCGGTGCTGGCAGAGGTCGCGCAGGCGATCGGCAGCGAGCGGATGCACCATGGCTGGCTGATCACCGGGCCGAAGGGCACCGGCAAGGCTACGCTGGCCTGGGCCATGGCGCGCGCGATCCTGGCCCGCGAGCCCGGCGGCGGCATGTTCGGCCCCGAGCCGGTGCCCGCCGACCTTCATGCCGATCCGGATCACCCGGTCGTCCGCCGCGTCATGGCGCTGTCCGAGCCGCGGCTGAGCCTCGTGCGCCGCCCCTTCGACGAGAAGACCGGAAGGCTGAAGGCCGAGATCCCCGTCGATGCGATCCGTGCGCTGAAGCGGTTCTTCTCGATGTCCGCGACCGACGGCGGAGCCCGCGTGGTGATCGTCGATGCTGCCGACGACATGAACCCGTCCGCGGCCAACGCGCTGCTGAAGCTGCTGGAGGAACCGCCGAGGGACACCGTGCTGATCCTCGTCAGCCATCAGCCCGGGCGGCTCCTGCCGACGATCCGCTCGCGCTGCCGCGTGCTGCGGCTGCAGCCGCTGGCCCCGGCCGCGCTGGCCGACGCGCTGGCGCGCACCGGCGCCGACATTCCCGGCGAACAGGTCGCGGTCGAACGCCTTGCCCGGCTGGCGGGCGGCTCGGTCGGCACCGCGGTCGGGCTCTCCCAGCTCGACGGGCTGGCGCTCTACGACACGATGCTGCGGCTGGCGGCGGGCATGCCCGACCATGACCGCGGGCTGGCGCTGGCGCTGGCCGAGATGCTGGCCCCGCGAGAGGCGGAACCGCAACGGCTGCTGATGCAGGAACTGCTGGGCACGATCCTGGCCGACCTGGCGCGCGCGGGCGTGACCGGACGCGCGCCGGAGGATCTGCCGCCCGAAACGCAGGCCGCGCTGTGCCGCCTGTCGCCGGACCATGCTGCCGCGCAGGCCTGGGCCGGGGCGCAGGCGCGCATCGCCGGGCGGCTGGCCCATGGGACCGCGGTGAACCTTGACCCCGGTAGCCTCATCCTCGATATGATACACACGCTCGACGCCACGGCGTCCCAGGCGCTCTTCCAGACCGGACACGTGTAATGATTGCCCCCTCCAGCCCCCATCTTGTCGACAGCCACTGCCATCTCGATTTCCCGGATTTCGACGGCGAACTGGACGAGGTGATCGCCCGCGCGGGCGAGGCCGGGATCGGACGGATGGTGTCGATCTGCACAAAGCCCGCCGGACTGGAGAAGGTGCGCGGCATCGCGGGGCGCTACGACCAGGTATTCTTCGCCTACGGCATCCATCCGATGAGCGTGGCCGAGCTGCCGATGATCACCGTCGAGGAACTGGTCGAGGTCGCGCAGCACCCGAAATGCGTCGGCATCGGCGAGACCGGGCTCGACTATCACTACACGGCCGAAAGCGCCGCGAAGCAGCAGGACAGCCTGCGGCTTCATATCGAGGCCTGCCGCCGCACCGGGCTGCCGCTGATCATCCATGCCCGCGACGCCGACGACGACATGGCGCGGATCCTGGCCGAGGAATACCGCGCGGGCCGGTACTCCTGCGTGATGCACTGCTTCTCCTCCTCCGAGGCATTGGCAGACGCGGCGCTGGACCTGGGCTTCTACCTCTCCATGTCCGGGATCGCCGCCTTCCCGCGCTCCAAGGAGCTGCGCGCGATCTTCGCCAAGGCGCCGCTGGAACGGATCCTCGTGGAAACCGACAGCCCCTACCTTGCGCCGCCCCCCCATCGCGGCAAGCGCAACGAACCGGCCTATGTCGCCAAGACCGCCGCGGTCGGTGCGGAGGTCTTCGGCCTGTCCCCCGAAGAATTCGCGGCCGCCACCACCGCCAATTTCGACCGGCTCTTCGCCCGCGCCGCGGCCTGGGAAGCCGCATGAGCACGCTCAATGTCACGATCCTCGGCTGCGGCTCCTCCGGCGGCGTGCCGCGGCTGGGGGGCATCTGGGGCGAGTGCAACCCGGACAATCCGAAGAACACCCGCCGCCGCTGCTCGCTGCTGATCGAGAAGGAAGGCTCCGAAGGCACCACACGCGTGCTGATCGACACCGGCCCCGACATGCGCCAGCAGCTCTGGGATGCGGGCGTCGGCGCGCTTGACGGCGTGGTCTACACCCATGCCCATGCCGACCATGTCCACGGGCTCGACGACCTGCGCCAGATCGTCTTCAACACCCGCGCGCGGCTGAATGTCTGGGCCGATCCCGAGACGCAGACGGATCTGCTGGTGCGCTTCGCCTATGCGTTCCAGGCGCCCGAGGGCTCGCCCTACCCGCCGATCCTCAACATGCACACGATCCGGGGGCCGCTCTCCGTCGTGGGCGCGGGCGGCACCGTCACGCTCGTGCCCTTCGACGTGGAGCATGGCAGCATCCATGCCAAGGGCTTCCGCTTCGAGGATGTCGCCTACCTGCCCGACGTCTCGGACATTCCCGAGGACAGCTGGCCGGTGCTGGAAGGCCTCAGGTGCTGGATCGTCGACGCGCTGCGCCGGACGCCGCATCCGAGCCATTCGCATCTGGCGAAGACCCTGGGCTGGATCGAAAGGGCGAAGCCGGTGCAGGCCGTTCTGACCAACATGCATCATGACCTCGACTATGACGACGTCGCGGCCGAGACGCCCGAGCACGTGATCCCCGCCCATGACGGGCTGCGCCTGAGCTTCGCGCTCTGATGGGCGCGCTGATCGAGGTCGTCCTCCCCGTCTTCTTCGTCATCGGCTTCGGCTACCTGGCCGCCTACCGGAAATGGATCAGCACGCCCTCGATCGACGGGCTGATGGTGTTCAGCCAGAAATTCGCGATCCCCTGCCTGCTGTTCCTGGCGATCTCGCAGCTGGACCTGACACAGTCCTTCGACATCCGCCTGCTGGCCAGCTTCTACATCGGCGCGGTCTCGGGCTTTGCCGTCGGCATCCTCGGCGCGCGCTTCCTGTTCGCGCGCCCCTGGGAGGACTGCATCGCCATCGGCTTCTGCTGCCTGTTTTCCAACTCGCTGCTGCTCGGCCTGCCGATCAGCGAGCGCGCCTATGGCGAGGCCTCTCTGGCGGCGAACTTCTCGATCATCTCGATCCACTCGCCCTTTTGCTATCTCGTCGGCATCACCGCGATGGAACTGGTGCGCAATGCCGGGCGGACCCGAGCCGAGACCGCGCGCTCGGTCCTCAAGGCGATGTTCTCCAACTCCTTGATCATCGGCATCGTGCTGGGGCTGATCTTCAACCTCTCCGGCCTGCCGATGCCGGATGTCATGAGCTCGGCTCTGGAGCTGATGCGCCGCGCCGCGCTGCCGGCCGCGCTGTTCGGGCTGGGCGGCGTGCTGGTGCGCTACCGCCCCGAGGGCGACCTGGCCACGGCGCTCTTCGTCGTCGCCGTGTCGCTGATCCTGCATCCCGCGATCACGCTGGGGCTCGGCAACACGCTCGGCGTGCCGCATGACACGCTGAGAAACGGCGTCGTCACCGCGGCCATGGCGCCGGGGGTGAACGCCTATCTCTTCGCCGACATGTACGGCAAGGCACGCCGGGTCGCGGCAACCGCGCTGCTGCTGGGCACCGCCTTCTGCGTCGTCACGGCCTGGGTCTGGCTGCAGCTTCTGGGCTGACGCCCGCGCTCAATGCGCGGTCGGCGCCAGCGGGGCCATCGGCTCCGGCGTCTCGCGCACGGTCACCGGCGCGCCGCCGCCGGGCGCGGGCGCATCGACTGCGGGCATCGCGCGGCCGGCATCGCCGTCCGAAGGCAGCTCCGCCGGGGCGGAGGGCTGGACCGGGCCGCCCGCCGCCGAAGGCAGCTCCGCAGGCGGCACCACGGGCGCGATGCTGTCCCGTCCGGTCGGCGGCATCGGCTGGTCGAGCGGGGTGGTGGCGCCCTGCCCGCCCGAAAGCACGGGCGCCGGATTGGCGGGCGCGGTCTCGGTCGCGCGCAGGCATTCCACCACGATCAGGCTGAACCGGTCGGCGATTTCCTTCGGGATGGCGGCCCAGTCATCGGCCAGCAGCTGCTCCAGCGCGGGGCCGTCGATCCCGGATTCCTGCGCGGTCACGATGGCGCAGTCGCAATAGCCCGGCGTCGCGGCATCCGCCGCTGCGCAGATCTCGTAGGGATCCGCATGCGCGCCACCGGCAGCCCAGAGTGCCGCCGCGATTGCAAATGCCTGCCTCATCGTCCTGTCCGTTCCGGATGCTTTCTGGGGCGCAATATTAACACATGCGGTTCCGGGGAACCACAGGAGCGCCGATGGGCCCTGCCGGGCGGTGCAGCAATGCTACGCGCCGCAGCGGGCTAGCAGGTGCCCGCGCTGCCGCCGCAGCAGGACGCCGCCGCGCAATCGGCGAAGATGTCGTCGAGCGCCGGCCGACAGGCGCCGGGATTGCCGCCGCAGCAATCCTCCATCAGGAAGCCCAGCAGCCCGCGCATCCCTTCCATGTCGGCGAAATAGCGGATCGACCTGCCTTCGCGGCGCGAGAAGATCATGCCCGCCTGGGACAGCACCCAGAGATTGGCCGAGAGCGTGTTCGCCCGCACGCCGAGCCGCGTTCCGATCTCGCCGGCCGCCAGGCCCGCCTCGCCGGTCTGCACCAGAAGCCGGAAGACATCGAGCCGGGTTTCGTGCCCGAGGGCGGAAAGTGCGGCGAGGGTGCGATTCTTGTCCATATTTCCGGGATACCCGAAATGGCCGCTGCCGTCCCGCGCTTTGCCGCGGTCGCAAGCCTGTGTCCCCGCGGCCCCTTGCGGCACACGGCATTTTGCGGCAGGTCTCTGGTCGGGCGGCCTGCAGGGCCAGAGTGCCCGTGACAACGTTAAGGGGTGCCATGGGACTGCTCTCGCCGATCGCCGCTCTGGGACGCAACGTCCTCTCCGCGCTTGCCTGGGTCGGCCGGCTGTCGATCTTCGCCGCCGGAACGGTGCGCCACATCTTCACGCCGCCATGGTATCCGCGCGAGATCTGGCATGCGCTGCTGACCATCGGCTGGCTCAGCCTGCCGGTCGTGGGCATGACCGCGATCTTTACCGGCGCGGCGCTGGCGCTGCAGATCTATGACGGCTCGGCGCGGTTCTCGGCCGAGGCGGTGGTGCCGCAGATCGTCGCCATCGGCATGGTGCGCGAACTCGGTCCGGTGCTCGGCGGGCTGATGGTCGCGGCGCGCGTCGCCTCCTCGGTGGCCGCGGAGATCGGCACGATGAAGGTGACCGAGCAGATCGATGCGCTGGTCACGCTGTCCACCAACCCGATGAAATACCTGACCGCGCCGCGCGTTCTGGCCGCGACCCTGTCGATGCCCGCCCTCGTCGCGGTCGGCGACGTGATCGGCATCATGGGCGGCTATCTGGTTGCCACCCAGCGGCTGGGCTTCAACGCCGCGACCTACATCACCAACACCGTCAACATCCTCAGCTTCGACGACGTGTTCTCGGGGCTGGTGAAGGGCGCGGTGTTCGGCTTCCTGATCGCGCTGATGGGCTGCTACCAGGGGATGCAGTCGGGCCGCGGCGCGCAAGGCGTCGGCAAGGCCACGAAAACCGCCGTGGTCGCCGCATCGGTGCTGATCCTGGCGTCCAACTATCTGCTGACCGAGGTGTTCTTCTCCGCATGATCGAGATCCAGGACATCCACAAGGCCTTCGGGCCGAAAGAAATCCTCCGAGGCGTCAACCTGTCGATCCCGAAGGGCGAGAGCATGGTGATCATCGGCGGCTCGGGCACGGGCAAGTCGGTGACGCTGAAATGCATCCTCGGGCTGGTGCATCCGGACAAGGGCAAGATCCTGGTCGACGGCAAGGACGTCGAGAAGCAGGACCGCGAGGAATTCCTGTCCCGCTTCGGCATGCTGTTCCAGGGCGGCGCGCTGTTCGACAGCCTGCATGTCTGGGAAAACGTCGCCTTCCGGCTGCTGCGCGGCAAGCTCAAGCGCCCGAAGAAGGAGGCGCGAGAGATCGCCATCGAGAAGCTGCGCCGCGTCGGCCTGACCCCGGATGTCGCCGACCAGTACCCGGCCGAGCTGTCGGGCGGCATGCAGAAGCGCGTCGGGCTGGCCCGCGCCATCGCCGCCGAGCCCGAGATCATCTTCTTCGACGAGCCCACCACCGGCCTGGACCCGATCATGTCCGGGGTGATCAACGACCTGATCCGCGAGATCGTGGTGGAAATGGGCGCGACGGCCATGACCATCACCCATGACATGACCTCGGTGCGCGCGATCGCCGACAAGGTGGCGATGCTCCATGGCGGCAAGATCCGCTGGACCGGCCCGGTCTCCGAGCTGGATACCTGCGGCGACCCCTATGTCCACCAGTTCGTCTCCGGCTCCGCCGAAGGCCCGATCGAGGCGGTGCGCTGAGGCAGATGTCCCGCCTCGCGCGCTGGCTGAACCTCGCCCTGCTGATCGCCTTTCCGGTCGCCTGGGCGGCGCCGCTCCTGCGCGCCGGGCTGCTGCCCTTCTTCGGGCTGGGCGAGATCAGCATCCTGTCCGGCATCGCCAGCCTCTGGCAGACCGACCGGGCGCTGGCCGCCCTCGTCGCGCTTTTCGCGCTGGTGGCGCCCTACGCGAAGATCCTCGCCTCCGAGGCGATGGCGCGCGGCTGGCTGACCCGCCGGGCAAAGCCGGTGGTGGCGGTCATGGCCCGGCTGGCAATGGCCGACATCTTCCTGATCGCGCTCTATGTGGTCGTCGCCAAGGGCACGGGCATCGGCCATGTCGAGACCGCCTGGGGCCTCTGGCTCTTCGCCGCCTGCGTGCTGACCTCCCTGGCCCTCAGCTGGCGCAGGGCCTGAGCGGCGCCGGCACCCGGTCCGGTTTCCCCGCCTTGCCGCTTGCCGCCCCAGGACCGACCCTGCGCAGGAAAGCATCCGCGAGGCACGAGGCGCAGCATGACGACATCCGCCCTCAGGGTCGAACTCCTGATCATCGGCTTCCAGTTCGCGATGGTGATCGCCTTCTGGCAGCAGGACGCGCTCCTGCGGCTCTGGCAGGAACATCCCGGCGAAACCGCGCGGATCGAAGCGTTTGCCGCCCCCTTGACGGTTCTGCTGATCGGCGCGTGCTATTCGGCCGGCGCCGCCATCGACGGGATCACCGCCACGCTGCAGACGCCGCTCGACTGGGTGTTCAACGGGTTTCCGGGCAAGGATGACAGTGCATTGCGGCTCCGCCACGGCGAGGCCTTCGCGGCGGTCATGGGCTCGGATTTCGACCAGCGGCTGCTGCGCTCCACCGCGCTGAATCTGGGGCTGGCCTGCATCATTGCCGGCTCGCGGGATCTCGGCTGGGCGGCCGCGGCCCTCGGCTTCGCCGCCCTCCTCGTCGTGGCCGCCTGGCTGCGGCGCCTCATCCGGATCAGCAGAGGCTCGACCGGCTGCGCCGCGCGGCGGAATGCGGCTAGCGCCGCAGCCCCCTTGCCCCCGGCCCCGGCTTCGGGCAACCAGCGGACATGGCTCCGAAACCCCGCCCCTTCGTCTGTTCGTCCTGCGGTGCCGCCCATGCCAAGTGGCAGGGCCGCTGCGATGCCTGCGGCGCCTGGGACACCGTCATCGAGGAACGCCCCCTCGCCGCCGGCCCCGGCAAGTCGCTGGGCGCGCTGCGCGGCAAGACCGTGCCGCTTCTCGACCTCGCCACCGAAGAGGCCCCGCCGCCGCGCAGCGAGACCCGCGTCGACGAGCTTGACCGCGTGCTCGGCGGCGGGCTGGTCCCGGCCTCGGCCATCCTCGTCGGCGGCGATCCGGGCATCGGCAAGTCCACCCTGCTCCTGCAGGCGGCGGCAGCCTTCGCCCATTCCGGGCTGAAGGTCGTCTATGTCTCGGGCGAGGAAGCCTCCGCCCAGGTGCGCATGCGCGCCCAGCGGCTCGGCCTCGGCAAGGCCGATGTCCGGCTCGCCGCCGAGACCAACCTGCGCGACATCCTCACCACGCTGGAAGAGGCCAGGCCCGACCTCGCCGTCATCGACTCGATCCAGACCATGTGGCTCGACACGGTGGATTCCGCGCCCGGCTCCGTCTCCCAGGTGCGCGCCGCGGCGCATGAGCTGACCACCTTCGCGAAATCCCGCGGCACCTCCGTCATCCTCGTCGGCCATGTCACCAAGGAGGGCCAGATCGCCGGCCCCCGCGTGGTCGAGCACATGGTCGACACGGTGCTCTATTTCGAGGGCGAGCGCGGCCACCAGTTCCGCATCCTGCGCGCGGTCAAGAACCGCTTCGGCCCGGCCGACGAGATCGGCGTCTTCGAGATGACCGGGCGCGGGCTGGCCGAGGTCAGGAACCCTTCGGCGCTGTTTCTCGACGGCCGCGGCAAGCCCTCGCCGGGCTCGGTCGTCTTCGCCGGCATCGAGGGCACGCGGCCGGTGCTGTGCGAGCTGCAGGCGCTCGTTGCCCCCGCCCCCGCGGGACAGGCGCGCCGTTCCACCGTCGGACTCGATTCGGGGCGGCTGGCGATGATCCTCGCCGTCCTGGAGGCGCGCTGCGGCCTCTCCTTCGCGGGTCTCGACGTCTATCTCAACGTCGCGGGCGGGCTGAAGATCAGCGAACCGGCCGCCGACCTGGCCGTCGCGGCGGCGCTGCTCTCCGCGCGCGAGGACCAGGCGCTGCCCGAAGGCACCGTCGTCTTCGGCGAGATCAGCCTCTCCGGGGCGCTGCGTCCTGTCACGCAGATGGAAAACCGGTTGAAAGAAGCGGCGAAACTTGGTTTCAGGAACGCGCTGGCCCCTGCGGGCGGCCGGCTCAGCGAAACCTCGGGTCTGAGCGTCTCTCAGGTGTCGGACCTCCCCGCCTTCGTCGGAGAGCAGTTCGGCGCGGGCTGACATCGAAGGAGTGAGTGCATGGACGGGTTTACGCTGTTGGATGCGGGGGTGGCCATCGTCATCCTGCTCTCTGCGCTCCTCGCCTATTCGCGCGGCATCGTCCATGAATCGCTGGCGATCCTCGGCTGGGTCGCGGCGGCCGTCGTCGCCTATCTCTTCGCCCACCAGGTGGAACCGCTGGTCCGCGAAATCCCCTATGTCGGCCAGTTCCTGCAGGACAGCTGCGAATTGTCGATCATCGCCGCCTTCTGCGTCGTGTTCGGCCTCTGCCTGATCGTGGTGTCGATCTTCAGCCCGCTCTTCGCCTCGCTGGTGAAGAATTCGGCGCTCGGCGGCGTCGACCAGGGGCTGGGCTTCCTGTTCGGCGCGCTGCGCGGCATCCTGCTCGTGGCGGTGGCGCTGCTGGTCTATGACCGCGTCGTGGTCTCCTCGACCTTCCCGATCATCGACGACAGCCGCACCGCGCGGGTCTTCGCCGCGGTCGAGCAGGATCTGGAATCGAGCATCCCCACCGACGTTCCGGGCTGGATCCTCGCCCGCTACGAGGCACTGGTGGGCACCTGCGGCCTCTGACTTGGGCCCGCGGCAAGGCGGCGCGCGGCAGCGATCACGTTTGTTAGCGCGCGACACCTTGTTTATGATCCTTTCGTGACACCCGGAACGTTTCGGGTTAATGGGAGCCCGACCTCCCAAAATCCGGATTCGGAGCCCCTAGCCCATGCGCGATGCGACCGAGACCCACGGCAGCGACTGCGGTTTCCCCAGCGAAGAAACCCAATCTGAGCCCGTCTTCTTCAGCAACCCCTTCGACGATGACAAGCTGCGCGAGGAATGCGGCGTCTTCGGCGTGATCGGCACCGCGGATGCCTCCAGCTTCGTCGCCCTCGGCCTGCACGCGCTGCAGCACCGCGGCCAGGAAGCCGGCGGCATCGTCACCCATGCCCCCGGCATCGGCTTCAACTCCGACCGCCGCTTCGGCTACATCCGCGACAACTTCACCTCGCAGGACGTGATCAAGCGCCTGCCCGGGCCGCTCGCCATCGGCCATGTGCGCTATTCCACCGCCGGATCGAAGGGCAACACCCAGATCCGCGACGTGCAGCCCTTCTTCGGAGAATTCTCCATGGGCGGCGCGGCGATAGCCCATAACGGCAACATCACCAATGCCGAGGAACTGCGCCGCGAACTGATCGAGCGCGGCTCGATCTTCCAGTCCTCCTCGGACAGCGAATGCATCATCCACCTGATGGCGCGCTCGCTGCAGAAGGACATCCCGGAACGCATGAAGGACGCGCTGCGCCGCGTCGAAGGCGCCTTCTCGGTCGTCGCGATGACCCGCACCAAGCTGATCGGCGTGCGCGATCCGCTGGGTGTGCGCCCGCTGGTCCTCGGCCGCCTCGGCGAAGGCTGGGTGCTGTCCTCCGAGACCTGCGCGCTCGACATCATCGGCGCCGAGTTCATCCGCGAGATCGAGCCCGGCGAGATGGTCGTCATCTCCGAGAAGGACGGGGTGCAGAGCTACTTCCCCTTCAACCGCGTGCCCGGCCGGTTCTGCATCTTCGAGCATGTCTACTTCTCCCGGCCCGATTCGATTCTCGGCGGCCGCTCGGTCTACGAGACCCGCCGCCAGATCGGCGTGGAACTGGCGCGCGAAGCCCCGGTCGAGGCCGACCTGGTCTGCCCCGTCCCCGACAGCGGCACCCCCGCAGCGGTTGGCTTCTCGGCGGAGTCGGGCATTCCCTTCGCGCTCGGCATCACCCGCAACCAGTACATGGGCCGGACCTTCATCGAGCCGACCGAGCAGATCCGCAACATGGGCGTCCGGCTGAAGCTGAACGTCAACCGCGCGCTGGTGCGCGGCAAGCGGATCATCCTGGTCGACGACTCCGTTGTCCGCGGCACGACCTCGCGCAAGATCAAGGAGATGATCCTCGATGCCGGCGCGGCCGAGGTGCATTTCCGCATCGCCTCCCCGCCCACGGCCTGGCCCTGCTTCTACGGCGTCGACACGCCAGACCGCGACAAGCTGCTGGCCGCGCGCATGTCCGAGGACGAGATGTGCGACTACCTGGGCGTCGATTCGCTGAAATTCATCTCGCTCGACGGGCTCTACCGTGCTGTGGGCGAGTCCCAGGGCCGCGATCCAGCGGCGCCGCGCTACTGCGATGCCTGCTTCTCCGGCGAATACCCGGTCAAGCCGGTCGACATGATCAACCGCGGATTCGAACTCAAGGCCGCCGAGTAAGGCCCTCCGGTCCGCACGCCCTGCCGAACCGGCTCCGGCCGGTTCGCGCGATTGCGCCGGGAGTTCCGGCTGGCGGCCACAGACCCGACCGCCCTGCAACTGAAATTCGAACCTCCGCCACGACTGCCACCGCATTCCGCGGGCCAGGTAGCCGTGGCGAGTTCCGAGTTTTCGGTCCCAACGAAGGACGACTTTGCCGTCATCCCGGAGATTGCTGTGCCCATCTGCGGCTTCGCGGTCCGGGAAACCCTCCATCGCTCCGACGCGGGCGCCCCTGCGGAGCCGCAGCTTGCGCCTCAGACCGAACCGGCAATGCGCACTGAACGCCCCGCGGGGGCCCGCACCCGCGGAAACGGGAAGTCCTCGTCAGCGTCCGTACCGCCCCCGTGACCAAAGAAAATTTTGGACGAGCGGAAACGCTGCGTCGGATGATGCGCGGCGGGAGCGGCCTCCTGCCCGCCGCCGCGCCGCGGTTCCGGCACGGCATCCCCGCCACGATGATGCCGTTGGACATCCGGCGCGCCCGGAGCAAGGGCCGGAAGCGCTCCCCGCATGCTGCGCACGAGATCGCGCTAGCGCCCGGCAAACGTGACCGCGGCGCACAGCGGACTGCCGCGATTTTCCAAGTGAGCAATGCAGCGGTGCCACTGCTTCGAAGGCAAGGTCATGCGCGGGCAGCGCCAATCCGGGAGTTCGTGCCGACCGGCGGGCCCGGCGAGCCGCCCCCGGGGACCGGACCAGCGGCAGCATGGCCAGCCGGCATCCCGAGCGCAGACCGGAAGCCAGCCGGACAGCAGCGGCGATGTCCGGCTCAGAGCACGTCAGACAGCATGTCGGGGTCGAGGATCTCGATCTTCCGGCGCGCAGTCCGGATTGCGCCGCGCTTTGCCAGCCGGCTCATCGAGCGGGAGACCATCTCGCGGTTCGCGCCGATCGAGCCCGCGATCTCCAGATGCGTCGGCGCATCGGAAATCACCGCGCCCGGCTGCAGGCTGCCGGCCTGCAGAGACAGGCGCATGAGATAGGCACAGAGCCTTTGCTCGATCGAATAGGTCGAAAGCTCGTGCGCCTTCTGGGTCAGGTCGCGGATCCGCGCCACCAGGTCGCGCATCACCCGGCTGCGGATCTCGGGCACTTCGTCGATCAGCAGCCGGAAGGAGGCCTCGGAAAGCTGCAGAAGGCGCGACGGAGCCCGCGCGAAGATCGCCAGCGACCGCGCGCCGCCGTCGATGGCCGACAGCTCGCCGATCAGCGCTCCAGTCCCGATGCGGGTATAGACCACCTCGCGGCCATCCTCGGTCCAGTAGACGGCGAGCAGCGCACCGGACAGGAGGAAATAGACATCGCGGCCCGGATCCTCGCGGTCGAAGACCATCTGCCCCGGCGCGAAGCCGGCTTCCGTCCAGCGGAGGTTCAGCCGCTCGAGCTGCTCCGGGACAATGCCCTCGAAAAGCGGCAGACCGGCCCAGACCGGCGCGGACCGGCTCATGCCCGTCCTCCGGCCGCGCCGCCGCTGTGCACGCCCCAACTGCCGCCGATACCTGGCAGCCCTGTCCGACTCTCGAAAACCTTCCGCATCGCCGAGAAATACCTCCCGGCAACGGCGGCGGCAATTCCCCCGAACGGCCGGGGGCCGCGGCAATCCGGCCGCTATTGCACGCGGCGCAGCCGACGCACCGTGCCCGATCCGGGCTCGGACCGCCGCAATTCGTGGAGCAGTTCGCAGCTCCAGCTGTGCCGCCCGTCGCCCGCCCCGCGCAGCGCCAGCGGTTCCTCCGCCGCCAGATCCGCCTGCACCCAGTCCAGCTGGCGCAGCCCGGCCGCCATGTGGCCAAGTCCGCCCACCCCGAGACGCTCCGCGCGTTCCAGCGCGCGCAGCAATTCGACTGGCTCGGGATGCCAGGGCGACAGCCGCTGCATGCGCTCCTTGGAGCTGCCCGCCCAGTCGAGCGCCCGCGCCAGCATCAGCCGGATCGCCGGGATTTCCGGCATGGGCTGGCCGAGAAGTTCCAGCAGCACCAAGGCGTTGACATTGGCCGCCACGTCCACCGGATTGTCCAGCATGTCCGGAACCAGCCAGGTACCGAAGACGTCGTAGTCGTGCCACGGCTCCGAAGCCGCGGTCAGCTGCTCCAGCCGCACCGGCACAAGCGCCTCGCGGTAGATCGCCTGCAGGTCGCCCAGGCTGCGGCGGCCGTAGCGGTGCAGCGTGACCGCGATCAGCGCGGTCGCATCCAGTTCCGGCGGCAGGGCTTCGGCCATCCAGGTCGGCCGCGCTGCGCCGGGATAGAGGCAGAAATGGCCGGGACGGTCCGGGGTTTCGCAGCTTTCCAGGTAATCGAGCGCCGCGGCGATCCCGGCATCGAGCTGGACATCCTCGCGCTGCGGCCAGATTGCATCCAGGCAGAGCGCGGTGACGGCGCCGTTGCTTTCGGCGGAACGGCCGCTGTCTGGCAGAAGCTCCGAGAGGAATGCGCCGTCGGCGCGCTGATGGGCACGGATGAAGCCGGGGGTCATGGGAAGTTCCTTCGCGGGAGCGTGTCGGGACATGCCCGGGCGGGCAAGGCGGGACGGGCGGCTGCGGACGGCTCCCCGGCCGCGGGCCAGTCGGGAAAGAGGCCGCAAGGCCAGGTTTCGGGGGCCATCTCGGGCTGCGGACCCGCGGCGGGGAGGGCCGCGCTCCGCTCCGGCTCCGGGGGCCGGACGGGCACGGATTGCGGCGGATAGGGGATCACTTCCGCAGCGGCCGACGCTCTGCGCCGGGTCAGCCGGACGTCGCCAAGGGCATCCGGGCATTCCCGGAAAGCGGGGGGCTCTGTCATGTCCTTCATTCTTCCCTCTTCGCCGGTTCAGGCCGTCATCGCTGCAACAGGGGCATGGGCGGCAAGCGCGACCGGCCTGCCCTGCCGCGCGCGGACGGCAGGAAACAGGGCGCAGCTGCGGGCCAGCGCGGCCAGCGCCTGCCAGTCCGCCGCGGCCACCCGGAGACCGCCGAGCGCGGGCATCGCCGACGGCTCCGCCCCGGCGCGCAGCGCAGTGCCGAGGGCGGCGAGCGTGTCTGTCTCGGTCCGCCACATCCGCAGGATTTCGGGAAAGCGGTCCGCACGGCCCGAAACCGCCCGGTCGGCACTGTCGACCGTCCGGGTCACGGACGTCGCGAGCGCCGCGGCCTGGGCTGCCGGGCTCAGCCGGGCGCGCAGCCGCGCGATATCATCGAGGAACCGCATCGCGGCATCGCGACCGGGACCGCGGCCAATTTCTCCGGCAGACCCGAGCTCTGACACCAGGGACAGGAACGGGGTCTCGCGCCCCTCCGGTCCGGAGAGCGGCAGGGAAATCGTCACCATGGTCTGGACATGGCCCTGCCGCGGATCGAGCAGCGCCTCCTCCACCGGAGACTGCCAGGAGTCGACATGGGCCTGAAGCGCGGCAACCTTGGCCGCCAGCGCGGCCATTCCCGCCTCCTGCGCCGCGAGCCCGTGCCAGGCACCGCGGAGCGGCTCCTCCAGCCCGGCTTGGGCGCGGCGCATCGCGGCGAGATGTTCCGAGAAGGCGCCTTGCGCCCGCGCCATCCGCGCGGCGCCCGCCGCCGCCAGTCCCTGCAGCATTTCGATCCGTTCGAGCACCGCAATGCGGCTGCCGGACTGCTGGAGGAGCGGCGCGAGCGCGCCGGCATAGGCGGCGAAAGGCGCGAGCAGATCCGACTGGATGGCCGGAACGTCGCCCTGCCAGCGCTGCGCCGCCTGGGAGAGGTCCGCCAGGCGCACCCGCAGCGGCTGCAGCCAGCACGGTTCCGGCGAAAGCTGCCCGATGCGGATCAGCGGCACAGCGCCCGCAAAGGACGTCACGGCCAAGGTCTGCGAGACGGCGCCCGCGAGGGCGCTGCCTGCCTCGCTGTTGCCGGGGCTGAGCATGTGCCTGTTTCTCCTTGCAGCCCCGTCGCGGGGCAGCTTCAAGGAGACGCTAGCAATCGGCCGCGCAGGGTGCTGTGACAAATGACACAGTAAGCCATTCCATCAGACACAAGGCTGAACCGATCCGGCGCGTTGCATCAAGTCGGCGAAACCCGCCCTTCCGGCGGTCGGCCCGGACCGGGCGCGCATTGCGGCTGGAGAAGCAAGGACCGGATTTGCGGCGGGAGGCAAACAGGCGCCCCGGCCGGACCGCACGCCGCATGCGGCGGGTCCGGCTCCGGGGCGGTGCACGGCGCGGCGGCGCGCCGTGAGGAGCGATCTCAGATCGCGAAGTCTTCCAGCGAAGCACCGGCTTCCAGCGCTTCGACCAGCCATTTCGGCTTCCGGCCGCGGCCGGTCCAGGTGTGCTTGGCGTTTTCCGGATGCCGGTATTTCGGCAGCTGGCCCGTCGGAGATGCGTTGGAAGAGGCCATCTGGATCATCTCTTCGAGCGAAACGCCATGCCGCTTGGCAATTTCCCTCATTTCTGCAAGAGCCGCGACTTTTTGCTCTTTTTCCAGTTCGACCATGCGCTTGTCGATCTCGACCTTCAGCTCCTCGAGCTCCTCGCGGGAGAGATTTGAGATATCAACCATTTTATGTCTGCCCTTTCTTATGGGTAATTTTGGGAGGCTCATCGACAAACTACGCCAGCCATCCGCAAATACCATCCTGAATTCCGTGCTAGAAAGAAATGCGGGGCAGCGCAAGAAGAATTGACAATTCGCCGTAATAATACCGGGAACCTTTTTGCGTCTTCCGAAGCAGCCAAATTTTACTTTATCTTAATAAACTACTCATTTCGCGGCGAGTCGCGCCAAGTTATTCGTGCACGCCGGAAATTCCCGCGCTGCGTGCATGCGGCAGCACCTGCCAAAGCCCCGGCCGGTGCAGCTGGCCCCTGCCAGCAAGAGACTGCCGCCGGAACGCCCGGCTGCATGCATTCACCTTTTGCAAGTCGATGTGCGGGCCGATGCCGATTGCGTCCGGCAAGCTCCTCGAAACAGAGCCGGGAACAAATCGGCCGCCCCCCTGTTGACTGGCCGTGACGCGGTTGAAGCCGCGAAAGACGAGACCAGAATTGGAGACCGAAAATGAAAAAGCTGCTGCTTGCCACCACCGTCATTATGTCCATGTCCGGTGCCGCCTTCGCGCAATCGTCCTCCGGCATGGATCGCTCGCAGCTTGAAACCGTGGCCCAGGAGGCTTTCACGGAAGCGCAGATTTCCTATGACGTCGACATGCTCTCCGACGAGCAGCTGGCGCAGATCAAGAATACCGTCGAGGAAAAGGACGGCAGCGACCTGCGCAGCGAGCTTTACGTGATCATCGGCCCGGAAAACGAGCCGAATTATGATCCGGCAGTCGACAATGCCCTTGCCGGGACCGGCGAACCGAACCAGCTTCAGGCGCTTGCTGCGGAAACTCTGGCCAAGGCGAATATCGACTACCCGGTCAGCGACCTCGATCCTTCGCAGCTCGCCGCGATCAAGAACCTGAGCGACGAGGGCACCGCAGGGAACATCGACAACGAGCTCTGGGCGATCATCGGCTACGAGCATCAGCCCGACATCCCCGATCCGATCGGCGACTCGGTCAAGCTGACCCAGGTCGAGCGCGGCCAGCTCGAAATCCTTGCAGAAAACATGCTGGCCAAGACCGGCGTGCCCTATGACGTCGACAAGATTTCGAACTCGCAGCTGGTTCAAATCAAGAACCTGTCCGAGGAAGACGGCGCCTCGCAGGATCTGAAGCTGAAGTCGATCCTCGAAATCGACAGCTGATCGCGGGCACCGTCCGGAAATTCGGGGCCGGGAAAACACTCCCGGCCCCTCTTCGCGTGGCTAGCCGGCGATTTCGGTCGCGAGCTCGGCCAGTTCCTGCGCCCTTGCGGGCCAGATCCAGCGCCGGTCATAGGCGGCAAGCACCCGCCGCCGCGCCATTTCGCCCTTGCGCCGGGCCATGTCGGGATCGTCGAGCAGCCGCGCAATCGCCCGGGCCACCGCATCGGCATCGCGCAGGCCGACGATTTCGGCCATCGAGCCGTCGGTCACCACCTCCCGCACCGGAGGCGTGTCGGACACCACCATCGGACAGCCCACGGCCATCGACTCGATCATCGACCAGCTCAGGACGAAGGGCACGGTCAAGTAGACATGCGCCATCGAGGCCTGCAGCAATTCGCGGTACTTCGCGTAGGGCAGCAGCCCGACGAAATGGATGCGGTCCAGATCGAGATCGAGCTCTTCCAGCATCCGCGCCTTCCAGCTTTCGCCTTCCGGCAGCTTTTCGCCATAGGCGACGCGGTCCTGCCCGGCGATGACCGCATGCATCTTGGGCCGCTGCTTCTGGAGCATCGCCAAGGCGCGCATGAATTCCGGAAATCCGCGATGCGGCTCCATTCCGCGGGTCGCGTAGGTGACCAGTTCCGCATCCTCGGGAACGCCTTCGACCCAGGCCTTCGCGGGCGAGAAAGTTTCGCAGTCGACGCCGTCATGGCGGACGGTCATGCGCTGGCGGTAGGCTTCCGGGAATTGCGCCGCCTGGAATCCGGTCGGGCACCAGATCCGGTCGGCCTGGTCGAAATCCAGGAGCATCGGCAGGTTGCGCGACATGGTATAGGCGCGCCCGTCCTCGGGCCCCTGCGAGGGCTTTTCGCTGCCCAGGTCGCGCGGCGGCCAGCGGTAGTACCATTCGGCGTAGCTGACGAATTTCGTCTCCGGCCAGACCGCCTTCGCGAAACTGCCCGATCCCCAGCCGGAATGCGCCACGACGACATCGGGTTCGGGAATCTTGGCGCGCGCGCGCATCGCGGCATTGGCAAATCCCTGCGCGTTCAGCACCGCCGATTCCAGGCCGCGCAGATAGCGGTGGGTCTGATCGCCCGGCTCGCGATGGGCCCCCATCTTCACCATCCGGCAGCCTTCCGGCGGCTTCGCCGCCTCGGCGGCGGTGAAGAATGTCACGTCCCAGCCGGTCCGGGCCAGATAGGCGCCGAAATGGCCGAATTGCGCGGGGAAATTCTGGTGAGAGAAAATGATCTTCATGACGTGGTTCTGCCATGGCGGAGGCCCTCCGCCTAGAGCCTCCCGCGCGCCGCGCCGCTCAGACCGGCGCTTTTTCCGAATCGAGCCGCAGCCGGGTTTCGAAGGCCTTGGAGATATGGATCTTCAGGGCCTCGTAGGCGCCGTCGCCGTCATGCGCCTCCAGGCAGGCGACGATCTCGTCATGCTCGGCCAGCGCGCGGTCGCCGCGCCCCTCCGCGGCCAGCGAGGTCGAGGCCAGCAGCGCCATGGAGCGGTGCACGAGGTCGAGCTGCTGCACCAGGTAGCGGTTGTGCGAGGCCAGGTGGATCTGCTTGTGGAACCGCCGGTTGGCGCGGGCCAGCGCCTGCGGATCGCCCAGCAGCGCGCGGTCCTCCTCGACCATCTCGCGCAGCACGCGGATTTCCTCGGGCGTGGCATGCTGTGCGGCCAGCCGCGCGGCCAGTCCCTCCAGCTCGGTGCGCACGACATAGAGCTCGGCCATCTGGTTGTGGTCGAGCGAGGCGACGATCAGGCTGCGCCCGTCGCGGGTCAGGAGCGACTGGGTTTCCAGCCGCTGGAGCGCCTCGCGGATCGGCGTCCGCGACACGCCGAAGCGTTCGGCCAGCTCGCTTTCGACCAGGCGGTCGCCGGGACTGTAGAGTCCGGCATCGATCGCCTCGAGGATCAGCGAATAGGCATCCTTGTTCGTTTGCTGTGCACACATGCGGCGGAGCCTGCATCGGTATGCAGCGGGATGCAACGGGGAAAAGGGGGACAGGCACCGGGAAACCGTGTCGCGGGATTGTCAGCGCCCGGGACGAAAATCGGTATGGGATTCGCGGCCATTTTCTGAGATACACGCTTCCTGATGTGATACAGCGATCCCGAGGAAACGCGCATGACCGCCACGGCAACCGACACCCCCAAGGTCTCCAAGTTCGAGAAGATGCTGCACCCGATCCCCTGCATCGGCTGGATGGTGCGCCACGACACCGAGGCGACCTCGACCAATGCTGCCTGGTTCGTCGGGGCGTGGGTCGCGTTCTGGGGCTGCTGCGTGATGCTGTTCGGCCTGCCGGGCCTGATCTTTCCGGCGCTGTTCATGACCTTCGCGATGTTCGCGATCATGATCCTGATTTCGCGCGGGTGACGAACTGACCTCTGGTCCCTGCCCGCGAAGCGTCTAGAAAACCGGCCGACCGGAGGGCGCATCAAGGGCCCCGCAACCGGAGGGCGCATCATGGGCACGGCCAGACAGGAATTCGACATCGTGATCGCAGGGGGCGGCCTGGCCGGGCTTTCGGCCGCGGCCGCCTTCGGCGCGCGGGGCATGCACGTGCTCTGCGTCGATCCGGCGCCGCCCGTCATTGCGGGCGAAGCCGCCGGCGCCGACTGGCGCACCACCGCGATCCTGCAGCCCGGACAGGACCTTCTGTCCGAGGCCGGGCTCTGGACCCGGCTCGCCCCCCATGCATCCGCGCTGAAGGTGATGCGCATTGTCGATGCCGGCGGGCGCGAGATCGTGCCGCGGCTGTCGCGGGACTTCGACTCGGCAGATCTGGGCGAGGCGCCCTTTGCCTGGAACCTGCCCAACTGGCTCATCCGCCGCGAGCTGGCCGCCCGGCTGGACGAGCTGGCCACGGTCGATTTCCGGCCCGGGACCGGCCTTGCCGATCTGGCCACCCGCGAAACCGAGGTCCTGGCGCGGCTGGGGGACGGCAGCTCCGTGGCCGCGCGCATGGCGATCGGCGCGGACGGACGGAACAGCCGGGTGCGCGAGGCGCTGGGACTCGGCGCCCGGCGCATCCGCTACAACCAGAAGGCCCTGGCCTTCGCCGTGCGGCATTCGGTGCCGCACGGCAATGTCTCAACAGAGATCCACCGCTCCGGCGGTCCCTTCACCCTGGTCCCCCTGCCCGACCGGGACGGCAGCCCCTGCTCCGCCGTGGTCTGGATGGAGAGCAATGCCGAGGCCGAGCGGCTGGCCGCGCTGCCGCCCGAAAGCTTCGATGCCGAGGCCACCGCGCGCAGCTGCGGGTTGTTCGGCCCGCTGGAACTGGTGACGGAGCGCAGCCTCTGGCCGATGATGGCGATGATGGCCGACCGCTTCTGCGGCCAGCGCACGGCGCTGATGGCCGAGGCCGCGCATGTCGTGCCGCCGATCGGGGCGCAGGGGCTGAACATGAGCCTCGCCGATCTTGGCCTTCTGCTGGAGCTCTTCGGCACCGATCCCGAGACGCTGGGCGATGCCGCCCTGCTGGCGCGCTACGACCGCACGCGGCGGCCGGAAGTGGCCGCCAGGGTCTTCGGCGTGGACCTGCTGAACCGCATGTCGATGATGGAGCCGCAGCCGCTGCGCGACCTGCGCAAGGCGGGGCTCGGCCTGATCTACGGCATCTCGCCGGTGCGGCGCATCATGATGAAGGCCGGCCTCGGCGCGCGCGGGAAATAGGCGGCCGACCTACACCAGGCGGGCCGACGGCTATTTCACGACGAACTCTTCCAGCAGCGCATTCACCTCTGCCGGATCGGCCCGCTTGAGGGCTGCCCGGATCGCCGCCGCCACATCCCCTGCATATCCGTCCTCCAGGGTCTCCGGGACATTTCCGGCCTGCTGGCGCACCGCAATCTCGGCCCAGGCGAAGGCCGGCAGATCTAGGACGTCTGCAAGAGCCTCCGTCGGCACATTGCCCAGCAGGGAGGGAACGCAAATTTCCACACAGGGCGGGTCGGGTTCATAGGGAAACGGATAGCAGGGACAGGAGTCCTGCGCCTGTGCTGCCATAGGAAACGCGTAGAGCGCCCCACATGCAAGAAACCGGATCATGACTCATCCTTTTTCCTTTTCAGACTGCCGCAGGAAGACCCACCAAAGCAGATAGAAGAACAGCTAGACACCAGGCAGCCACCCGCCCAGGTCAGCATGTCCATCTGTGCCCCGAAATCCCGATTGATCTCAGTGAAGATCTTTCCCGTTGTGACATCATTGCCCGAGGCTTTCGCGATCTGCCACGCAATCGCATTCCGCAGCACCCGGTCGCCGAAATAGATCGACGCCCCGAGAAGTACCCAAGCGGGGAGCAAAAGCAGATAGCCGAGCCGCATGGCCACCGATCCCGGGCTGAGATGGGACGTCCCCACGACCGTCAAGAGCGTGCCGCCCAGCACTGTCAGCGCCCAAGTGACATGTAGCGAAGCGTTGTCCGTTATCGCGGCGATTGCCTGCATGTCCGAAATTCCGTGACCGACACGGGAACGCTATCCGATTTCCGGGACGGCGCAAGACATTGCCCCCTTGCAGGGGCTAGAGCGGCCCGGGCCGCCGCTCCTGGCTGAGGAGCACATTGGCCTCCACCTCGCCGACCGAGGGCAGCACCATGATCCGCCGCCTGAGCACCCGCTCGAAATCCGGCAGGTCGCGGGCGGTGACGATCAGACGGTAGTCGAAACGGCCAAGCACATGATGCACCGCCTGAACTTCGGGGATGGCGGAAATCGCCCGCTCGAAATCCTCCAGCCCGTGGCGGCCCTTCGCGGCAAGCTTGATGCCGAGGAACACCGTGACTCCGAAGCCCAGCTTCTCGCGGTCGAGATCGATCGCCCGGCCGGAGATTGCGCCCGCGTCCTCCAGCCGCCTGATCCGCCGCCAGGCCGCGGGCTGGCTGAGTCCCAGCCGCCGTCCCAGCGCCCCCGCCCCTTCGGTCGCATCCTCGGCCAGCGCCCGCAGCAGCGCCCGGTCGGTGTCGTCCAGCTCGATCACAAGGGCAGGCTTTCGCGTTCGAAGATGGTGGCGACGCGCACCAGCGCCTCGATATCCGCCATGTGCGGCAGGGAAAGGATGCGGTCGCGGTAGAGCCGCTGGTAATCCGCCATGTCCCGCGCCCGGACCGAGAGCCGCAGGTCGACCCGGCCGAGGAATGTCTGGATCTCGGTCACCTCGGGGATCTTGCGCGCCTCCTCCAGAAAGACGTCGAAGGCCCCCGGCACGGTCTTGTCGATGGCGATGCGCAGCGACACCTCCACCCGGTAGCCGAGGGCGTCCCAGTCGATCACCGCCCGCGGCCCGCGGAACAGCCCCGCCTCCCGCATCCGGTCGAGCCGCCGCCGCGCCGTCGCGGCGGAGACATTGGCGCGCTCCGCCAGATCGGCAATGGCGGCCTCCGGCGCGGCCTGGAGCTGGCGCAGCAGGCGCCGGTCGGTGTCATCTGTTTGCATGAATGCGTCGTAGCATTGACCGCGAGCGAATGACAGCGTCAAAATTTCCGCAATACTTGCGAATATTGCAGAGCTCATGCCGCCCGAATGACTATTCTGCCCGGACACGTGACAGCGACAAACCGGAGGAATACCGATGCGCGTCTACTACGATCGCGACTGCGATGTGAACCTGATCAAGGACCTGAACGTGGCCATCCTGGGCTACGGCTCCCAGGGCCACGCCCACGCGCTGAACCTGCGCGACTCCGGTGCCAAGAACGTCGTCGTCGCCCTGCGCGAAGGCTCCCCGTCGGCGAAGAAGGCCGAAGCCGAAGGCCTGAAGGTCATGGGCATCGCCGAAGCCGCAGCATGGTGCGACGTCATCATGTTCACCATGCCCGACGAGCTGCAGGCCGAGACCTACAAGAAATACGTCCATGACAACCTGAAGGAAGGCGCCGCCATCGCCTTCGCGCACGGCCTGAACGTGCATTTCGGCCTGATCGAGCCGAAGCCGGGCGTCGACGTGATCATGATGGCGCCGAAGGGCCCGGGCCACACCGTGCGCGGCGAATACGTCAAGGGCGGCGGCGTGCCCTGCCTCGTGGCGGTCCACCAGAACGCCACCGGCCGCGCGCTGGAAATCGGCCTGTCCTACTGCTCCGCCATCGGCGGCGGCCGCTCGGGCATCATCGAGACCAACTTCCGCGAGGAATGCGAGACCGACCTGTTCGGCGAGCAGGCCGTGCTCTGCGGCGGTCTGGTCGAGCTGATCCGCTGCGGCTTCGAGACCCTGGTCGAGGCGGGCTATGCCCCCGAGATGGCCTATTTCGAGTGCCTGCACGAAGTGAAGCTGATCGTCGACCTGATCTATGAAGGCGGCATCGCCAACATGGACTACTCGATCTCCAACACCGCCGAATACGGCCAGTACGTCACCGGCCCGCGGATCCTGCCCTACGAGCAGACCAAGAAGGCGATGAAAGAGGTCCTGACCGACATCCAGCAGGGCAAGTTCGTCCGCGATTTCATGCTCGAAAACCAGGTCGGCCAGCCGTTCCTGAAAGCCTCGCGCCGTGCCAATGACGAGCACCTGATCGAGGAAACCGGCGCCAAGCTGCGCGGCATGATGCCGTGGATCTCGGCCGGCAAGATGGTCGACAAGACCAAGAACTGAGCCGGCACATCCCGCGCAAGCGGGACCAGCCTGCCGGATCCGCCCGCTCCTGCCGTTGCAGGGGCGGGCTTTTCTTTTCGCCCTGACATTCGCGACATTGCGCACATTTCCCTTTGCAACACCCGGACTTTGAAAAAATGCGCGTTTTTCTTTCCCGCCGCGGCCTTGCTGCTCTCGGCCGGCCTCGCATCCGCGACTGCCGCCGGAGGCGCCATCACCGGCGGCAGCAGCTTCGGCACCGGCAGCTTCGCGATCCTCGACCCGTCCTTCGGTTTCAGCGTCGGGAGCGTCACCTTCCGGCTGCTGCACCTCTTCGCGTCCGACAAGGACCGGAACATTGCCGTCACGTCGAAATCCCGGTCGATATCGGCGCGCCACCGGTTGCCGGCGATGTCGCCGCCGCGCATTGCATGTTCTTCGATCCGGTCAATGACATCCAGGCCGGCTACGCGGATTTCGATGCCGGCATCCACGGCATCGCGACTTCGACCGCCTTCCTGGCGGCCTCCGACTTCCTGCTGCACAACTCTGCAACCCACCTGAACCCGGACTTGCACGGCCTCGAGCCGCACCAGGACACGGCCTGGATCAATCCGGCCCTGCCGACGCGGCTCCGTGCCGAATGGCTAGCATCGACGCCGGGCGATGACGCGAGAGTGTTCGCCAAGCGGTGCGCCCTTGGCGATGCCGCCATCCCGTTGCCTGCCTCCCTGCCGCCGGCATCCCGGACTCGGACTGCCCCGCCTGCGACGCCGGACCGGTTGAGCCCCCATGCGACCGCGTCAGGCGCCTCCCCGCACCGCCTTCGCCATCACCCGGTCGAGTCCCTGCAGGAAGCGCGCCCGCTCGGCCTTGCCGAAGCCCTTGCCGCTGCCCTGGCGGAACGGATCAGCCGCGCGCAGATCGGCCATCAGGTCGCGCGTGGCCAGCCGCCCGCCGATATTGGCCGCGCTCAGCACCTCGCCGTCATGCTGGATCACCTGCGCCCCGGCCTTGATGCAGCGGTCGGCCAGCACCAGGTCGGCGGTCACCACCACATCGCCGGGACCGCAGCGCTCCGCGATCCACTGGTCGGCGACATCGGGACCGTCCGGCACCACGACAAGCTCCACCAGCGGGTTCTGCGACGGCCGCAGCCCGCCATTGCACACCAGCAGCATCGGCACCTTCAGCCGCGTTGCCACCCGCTCGGCCTCGGCCTTCACCGGGCAGGCATCGGCATCGATATAGAGCTTGGTCATGGGCATCCTCCGTCCGGGCTCGTCCCGCCCTAAACGACCGCGACCCGAAGGTCGACACCGGGCGGCAGAAGGGGGGTCAGGGGGGAAACCTCGGTTCCCCCCTGCCTCGGTCACGCCGCGGCGTGCTGGCCCGGGTGCTTGCCGAGGATGATCATCCCCAGCAGGTCGTCATCGGTGACCTTGGCGACGTCCACCGTGCCCACCAGCTGGCCGTTCTTCATCACGCTCGCCCGGTCGCAGAGCTTCATCACGTCATGGATGTCGTGGCTGATCAGGAAGATGCCGATCCCCTGGCGCTTCAGCTCCTCGATCAGCTCCGAGACCATCTGCGTCTCGTGCGGCCCCAGCGCGGCGGTGGGCTCGTCCATGATCAGGATGCGCGCGTTGAAATACACCGCCCGCGCGATCGCCACCGATTGCCGCTGCCCGCCCGAGAGCGCGCTCACCGGGTCGCGGAACTTGCGGAAATTCGGGTTCAGCCGCGCCATGATCCGCGCGGTCTCCGCTTCCATCCGCGCATCGTCCACCAGCCCCGTCGCCGTCACCAGCTCGCGCCCGAGAAACAGGTTGGCCGAGGCGTTCAGGTTGTCGGCCAGCGCCAGCGTCTGGTAGATCGTCTCGATGTTGTAGCGCCTCGCGTCGCGGGGATTGTGGATATGCGCCTCCTCGCCGTTGATGCGGATCGTGCCGCGGTCGGCGTGATAGGCGCCCGAAAGCATCTTGATCAGCGTCGACTTGCCCGCGCCGTTGTGCCCGAGCAGCCCGACCACCTCGCCGGGCCAGAGATTGACGCTGACATCGTCGACGGCGCGGATGCCGCCGAAGCTGATGCACATGTTCTCCATCTCCACCAGCGGAGTTCCAGTCCGGTCGATGGCCATCAGCTTGCTCCCGTGCGCTTGCGGTAGATGATGTCGATCAGAACAGCCAGGACCAGCACGGCGCCGACCACGATGTTCTGGAACGGCGCGTCAACGCCGACCATCGCCATGCCGGACTGCAGCGACTGCATGATCAGCGCGCCGAGGATGGCGCCGTAGATCGTGCCGATCCCGCCCGACAGTGCCGTGCCGCCGATCACCGCTGCCGCGATCACCCGCAACTCGTCCAGCGTGCCGATGTCGTTGGAGTGGTTCGCCAGACGCGCCGAGGCGACCATGCCCGCCAGCGCGCAGAGCACGCCCATGATGGCGAAGATCTTGACCGTCAGCAGCCGCGTGTTGATCCCCGACAGCTCCGCCGCGTCCGGGTTGCCGCCGGTGGCGAAGATGTAGCGGCCCAGCCGCGTGCGCTGCGCCGTAACCGTCATCACGATGGCGATGAAGATCAAGAGCAGCACCGAATAGGGAATGCCGTAGCCTTCGGTGTAGCCTTCCGGCATGGTCTCGCCGCGGGCCTCGAAGATCCGCGCCAGCCGTGCTGAGGGAATGTCATAGGCATTTAGGATGGCGACGAAGCCGAGGATCGCCGCGGCGATCAGCGCGGCCAGCACCACCTCGGCCCAGAGCGGCTTGACCGGCTGGCCGTGCCCCACCTTGGCGCGGCGCGCGGAGACCAGTGCGAAGACCCCCACCGCGGTCGCCGCCAGCCCGACGACCCAGCTGGCCGCCGGGCCGAGCGTGCCGTTGATCCCGCCGAAGGCCACATAGGTCGGATCGAGCGGACCGATGGTCTGGCCGCTGGTCATGTACCAGGCGACGTTGCGCCAGACCAGCAGCCCGCCCAGCGTCACGATGAAGGCCGGAATGGTCAGGTAGCCGACCAGCCAGCCGTTGAAGGCGCCGATCGCGCCGCCGACGGCAAGCCCCGACAGGATCGACAGCCAGGGCAGCAGCGGATGGCCGATCTCCAGCCCCAGCATGTCCGGCAGCCAGCGCGTCTGCATCATCGCCATCACCGCCGAGCAGGTCGCCAGCAGCGAGCCCACCGACAGGTCGATATGCCTCGTGACGATCACGAAGACCATGCCTGTGGCCATGATCGCCACGCTGACCGTCTGGATCGTCAGGTTGAAGATGTTGCGCGCCGTCAGGAAGCGGCCGTCGGTCATCAGGTTGAAGACCAGGCAGACGGCGATGAAGGCGCCGATCATGCCAAGCAGCCGCGTATCGATCTCCAGCGCTTTCAGGAAACCCCGTTTCGGCGCCGCTCCGGCACCCGTCGTTTCGGCCATGACCCGTCCTCCCGGTTCCGCCAGCCTGTGCAGCGCCGGACGGCGGACCGCCCGGCGCGCGGGCAAGGGCCCTCCCCGGCCCCGCCCTATCCGTGGTTCAGCTCAGTTGCAGGGAGCCGGGCCCGCGGTCACGCCCTGGCAGAGCGCATCCTTGGTGATCCAGCCCGCGTCGACCACGACGGTCAGGCTCTCGGCGGTGACAGGCACCGGCTTGAGGAACTTCGCGGTCAGCTCCTTGCCCGAGGGCGAGGTCCACATCTCGGCGCCGTCGATATCGGCCATGGCCGTGCCCCCGGCCATGGCGACGGCGATCTCCGCGGCCTCGCGGCCCAGGTCGCGCGCATCCTTCCAGACGCTGACCGTCTGGGTGCCCAGCGCGATGCGGTTCAGCGCGGCATGGTCGCCGTCCTGCCCCGAGACCGGGATGCCGTCCATCCCCTGCGCCGTCAGCGCCGCCACAGCGCCGCCCGCAGTGCCGTCATTGGAGGCCACGACCGCGTCGACCTTGTTGTCGTTGGCGGTCAGGATCTGCTCCATGTTGCGCTGCGCGTTGGCGGGCAGCCAGCCGTCGGTATAGGCCTCGCCGACAATGGTGATCTTGCCTGCGTCGATCGCCTCCTGCAGCACTTCCTGCTGGCCGCCGCGCAGGAAATCCGCGTTCGGGTCGGTGGGCGAGCCCTTGATCATCACGTAGTTGCCCTCGGGCGCCTCGGCCAGCACCGCGCGGGCCTGCATCCGCCCCACTTCGACATTGTCGAAGGTCAGGTAGAAGGCGCGCGGATCGTCGATCAGCCGGTCATAGCCCACGACCGGGATGCCCTCGTCGGTCGCCGCCTGCACCGCCGGGCCGATCGCCTGGCTGTCCTGGGCCAGGATGATCAGCGCATCCACGCCCTGGGCAATCAGGCTCTCCACGTCGGAAAGCTGCTTGGCCGAGGATGACTGCGCGTCCGCCGAGACATACTCCGCGCCCGCCGCTTCCAGCGCCGCCTTGATCGCGCCCTCGTCGGTCTTCCAGCGCTCCTCCTGGAAGTTCGACCAGCTGACGCCCACGGTGATGTCGGCGGCCAGAGCTGCCGTCGAGACAGTCGCGGCCAGCACCGCCAGAGCGGTGGTCCTGAATGTGTTCATGATGTCCTCCCGTTGCGGCGCCGCCCGGACTCCCCTCCGGTTGAACGCCTGCCCCATCGCTAGCAGAGTTAAATTCGGGACGCAAAATAAATTCTGGCTCCCGCCGCGGAATCCCGCCATCCTGCATCCAGGGAGGACGGCAGATGATCCGAGACCAGCGCAGCCAGGGGCGCCACGCCATCCTGGGCGAAATCCGCCGCGCCGGGTCTATCGCCCGGGTCGATCTCGCGCGCCGCACCGGGCTCAGCCAGGCGACGGTGACGGCGATCACCGCCGAGCTGATGGCCGCCGGGCTGATCGAGGAAAGCGCCGCGCTGGTGGCCACCGGCGATGCCCGCCGCGGCCGTCCGCGGGTAGGGCTGCAGATCCGCGGCGCCGCGCATCTGGTGGCAGGCGCCAAGGTCGCCGACCGGACGATCTCGGCGGCGGTCGCGGATTTCACCGGCCAAGTGCTCGGCGAGGCGGCGCTGCCCCTCACGGCGCAGGTGCAGGCGCCCGCGGACCTGGCGCGCGATGTCGCCGCCGCGGTGGAGGCCGCCGCCCGCGCCGCCGGGCACGGCATGGCCGAGGTCTCGGGGATCGGCGCGGCGCTGGCCGGGATCGTCGATGCCGAGGCGGGCGTGGCACGCTGGTCGCCTGCGCTCGACGCCCGCAACGCGCCCTTCCGCGCCGCGCTGGAGGAGGCCTCCGGCCTGCCTTCGTTCATCGACAACGATGCCAACCTGGTGGCCATGGCCGAGCTCTATTTCGGCGAGGGCAAGGGGATCGACGACTTCCTTGTGGTAACCGTGGAATCGGGCGTCGGCCTCGGCATCGTGCTGGGCGGCCGCATCTACCGCGGCACGCGCGGCTGCGGCGCGGAATTCGGCCATACCAAGGTGCAGATCGACGGCGCGCTGTGCCGCTGCGGCCAGCGCGGCTGCCTCGAGGCCTATATCGCCGACTACGCGCTGCTGCGCGAGGCGGCGCTGCGTCCCGGCCAGCGCGCGGGCGAGCCGCAGGCGGACATGGAGGCGCTGCTGGCGCAGGCCCGCGCGGGCGAGCCGATGGCGGCCAGCATCGTCGCCCGGGCCGAGCGGATCTTCGCCATGGGGCTGGCCAACCTGGTCAACATCTTCGACCCGCAGCTGATCATCCTCTCGGGCGAGCTGGCGCAGCACGACTACCTCTATGACGAGAAGGTCATTGCAATGGTTGCGGGCCAGACCGTGCAGGTCGGCGGTCCCCCGCCCGAGATCCGGGTGCACCGCTGGGACGACCTGATGTGGGCGCGCGGCGCAGCGGCCTATGCGATCGAGGGACTGGCGGCGCGGGCGCTGGCGGGGCTGGGCGAAGATGCGGCCTGAACTGCTCCTCTGCCTGCTCGCCCTGCCCGCGGCGGCCGATCCCCGGTTCCAGCCCGTCGCGGTGCCGGAGCATGTCTATGGCGGCGGCTGGGAATTCTTCACCGGCGGCGGCGTGGCGGTGTTCGACTGCGACGGCGACGCCCTGCCCGAGATCGCCGCGGCCGGAGGCGAGACCCCGGCCATGCTGCTGCGGAACCGCGGCGGGATGCGCTTCGAGGCGGAGACGCCGGAGGCGCTGGCGGTCACCCGGGCGACCGGGCTCTATCCGCTCGACATCGACGGCGACGGCCGGACCGACCTTGCCGTCCTGCGCGCCGGGCCGGACCAGCTGCTGAAGGGCGGGCCGGACTGCAGCTTCGTCCCCTTCGATGACTTGGGATTCGGCAGCGGCGACCATTGGAGCACCGCCTTCTCCGCCACTTGGGAGCCGGGTCGGAGCCTGCCGACGCTGGCCTTCGGCTCCTATGTCGACCGCGCCGATCCGGACGGACCCTTCGAGGCCTGCGACGCCAATTTCCTCTACCGTCCCGAAGGTGGCCGCTACGGCCCGCCCCTGCCGTTGGAGCCCGGCTTCTGCGCGCTCTCGATGCTGTTCTCCGACTGGGGCGGCGGGCGCGCCGACCTGCGGGTGTCCAACGACCGGCATTACTATGTCCGCGGCGGGCAGGAGCAGATGTGGGCGATGGAGGAGACCCCGCGGCTCTACGGACCGGAGGATGGCTGGGTGCCGTTCCAGCTGTGGGGCATGGGCATAGCCTCGCGCGACCTGTCCGGCGACGGACGGCCCGAGGTGATGATGACCTCGATGGGCGACCAGCGGCTGCAGGAACCGGTGCCCGGCGCCACCGGCCCCGCCTATGTGGACGTGCCCTTCGCGCGCGGCACCACCGCACACCGCCCGCATGCCGGGGCCGACGGGCGGCCCTCCACCGGCTGGCATGTCGAGTTCGGCGACATCGACAATGATGGGCGGGACGACCTGTTCATCGCCAAGGGCAATGTCGACCAGATGCCCGACATGGCGATGGAGGACCCGAATTCTCTGCTCCGCCAGCAGCCGGACGGGACCTTCCGCGAAGTGTCGGTCGCCGCGGGCGTGGCCAGCCCGGCGCGCAGCCGCGGCGCCGCGCTGGCCGATCTGGACCTGGACGGACGGCTCGATCTCGTGGTTTCGAACCGCCGCGCGCCGCTGGAGGTCTGGCGGAACGTGACGGAGGAAAGCGGCCATTGGCTGGCCGTCACGCTGCGCCAGCCCGCCCCGAACGCCGCTGCCGTCGGCGCGAAGATCGAGCTGCGCCTCGCAGACCGCACCGTCACCCGCGAGGTCACCGTCGGCGGCGGCCATGGCGGCGGGCAGCTGGGCCCGCAGCATTTCGGGCTGGGCGATGCCGCGCAGGTGCAGCTGCGCGTGCTCTGGCCCGACGGCACGGCCTCGCCCTGGCAGGCCGCCGCCGCCGATGCCGCCGTCACGGTGACTCATCCCGGCCATGCCCCACAGGCGATTTCCGGGGGTGACATTCCCGCGCCGAGGCCTTAGCGTCGCCAAATCGACAGGGGCGTCCCGCAATGCGGGGCTGAGAAGCACCCTTTGAACCTGAACCGGATCATGCCGGCGGAGGGAGTCGCTTCGACGCTGCCGGGGACTGCCCCGCGCATCGTGAGCCTCCCCGAAGCCGGTTGGGAGGCGCCTATGACCGCTCTGGACGAAACCCTGGCCACCACCCCGGCCGAAGCGCTGTCGCGCCTGCGCGCGGCCACGCCGCTGGTGCAGTGCATCACCAATTTCGTCGCGATGAACTATGCCGCCAATGTCATGCTGGCGGCGGGCGCCTCGCCCGCCATGGTGCATGCGGCCGAGGAAGCCGGCGAATTCGCCGCCATCTCGGGCGCGCTGACCGTCAATATCGGCACGCTCAGCCCCGATTGGGTGGCAGGCATGACGGCGGCCGTCGACGGCGCAAATGCCGCCGGGGTGCCCTGGGTGCTCGACCCGGTCGCCTGCTTCGCCACCCGCTACCGCGGCGCGGTCAGCCGCGACCTCGCCGCGCGGAAGCCCGCGATCATCCGCGGCAACGCCTCCGAGATCCTGTTCCTCGGCGGCGGATCGGGCAGCGGCAAGGGCGCGGATGCCGGCGACCCGGTGGCGGCAGCCTCGGGCGCGGCCCGCGCGCTGGCCGGGCAGGTCGGCTGCGTCGCGGCGGTGACCGGGCCCGAGGACTTCCTCACCGACGGCACCCGCGCGCTCTGGATCATGGGCGGCGCCCCCGTCATGCCGCTGGTTACCGCGACGGGCTGCGCGCTCACCGCGCTGATGGGCGGCTATGCCGCCGTCGCCCAGCCGTTCGAGGCGGCGCTTTCGGCGCTGATGCATTTCGCCGTCGCGGGCGAGCGCGCCGCCACGCGCGCCGCCGGGCCGGGCAGCTTCGTCCCGGCCTTCCTCGACGCGCTGTCGGCCGTGCAGCCCGGCGACATGGGGCTCGACCGGGTGCGCATGGCATGAGGGCGATCGACCTGTCAGTCTACCTGGTGCTCGATCCCGAGCTCTGCGCGCAGATCGGCATGATCGAGACCGCCGTCCGTGCAGTGGCCGGCGGGGTCACGGCGGTGCAGCTGCGGGACAAGACGGCGCCGCACGCGGAATTCGTCGCCACGGGGCGCGCGCTCAAGGCTGCCCTGGCCGGGACCGGCGTGCCGCTGATCGTCAACGACAATGTCGCCGCCGCCATCGAGATCGGCGCCGCGGGGCTGCATGTCGGCCAGGGCGACATGCCCGCGCACGAGGCGCGGATGCGCATCGGCCCGGACATGATCCTCGGCATCTCGGTGGAGACGCCGGACCATGCCGCCGCCATCGATCCCCGGCTGGTGGACTATGTCGGCGCCGGGCCGGTCTTCGCCACCGCGACCAAGCCCGGCCATGCCGCGCCGACGGGCTTCGCCGGACTGGCGGAGATCATCGCCGCCTCCCCCGTCCCGGCCGTCGCCATCGGCGGGGTGAAGCACGGACATGCGGCCGAGGCCGTCGCCGCGGGCGCGCAGGGCCTGGCCGTGGTCTCGGCCATCTGCGGCCGCCCCGACCCGGCCCGCGCCGCCCGCGTGCTGGCCCATGCCATGAAGAAAGCGAGGGACGCATGATCGCGAATGTCCTGTCCATTGCCGGGTCCGATCCTTCGGGCGGCGCCGGCATCCAGGCCGACCTGAAGGCCTTCGCCGCGCGCGGCTGCTACGGCATGGCCGCGCTGACCGCGCTGACCGCGCAGAACACCCGGGGCGTCGCCGGCGTGCATCTGGTCCCGGCCGATTTCGTCGCCGCCCAGATCGCCGCCGTCTTCGCCGATGTGCGGGTCGATGCGGTGAAGATCGGCATGATCGCCACCGCCGAGATCGCCGTCGCCGTGGCCGATGCGCTGGAGCCCCATGCCGGCATCCCGGTCGTGCTAGACCCGGTGATGGTGGCCAAGGGCGGCGCGTCGCTTCTGGCCGACGAGGCCGTCGCGGCGCTGCGCGCGCATCTCCTGCCGGTCGCCACCCATGTCACGCCGAACCTGCCGGAGGCGGCGGTTCTGCTCGACGCGGCGGAGGCCGCCACGCGGGAGGAGATGCTGGCCCAGGGCCAGGCGCTGGCCCGGCTCGGCCCGGCCTGCGCCATCGTCAAGGGCGGCCACCTGCCCGGCGGCGAGAGCCCCGACCTGATGGTCTCGGGCGGCTCTGCCCGCTGGTTCGAGGGCAAGCGGACGCCAACGAAGAACACCCATGGCACCGGCTGCACGCTCTCGGCCGCCCTGGCGGCCGAGCTGGCCAAGGGCGCGGAAGATGCCGCCGCCTTCGCCGCCGCGAAAATCTATGTCGCCGGGGCCATTGCCGCGGCGGACCAGCTGTCCGTCGGCCACGGCCACGGACCGACCCACCATTTCCACGCGCTCTGGCGCACCCCGGAGGAGACCGCATGAAACACCTTCTGATGACCGCCGCGCTGCTGGCAGGCAGCCCGGCCCTCGCCGCCGACCGCATGACGCTGATGCTCGACTGGTTCGTGAACCCGGACCACGGCCCGATCATCGTCGCCGAGGAGCTGGGCTATTTCGAAGAGGCCGGCCTGGATGTAGAGATCATCGCCCCGGCCGATCCCTCCGACCCGCCGAAGATGGTCGCTGCGGGCAAGGCCGACCTCGCCGTCAGCTACCAGCCGCAGCTGCACCTGCAGGTCGCCGAGGGCATGCCGCTGAAGCGCGTCGGAACGCTGATCGCCACGCCGCTGAACTGCCTGCTGGTGCTGCAGGACGGGCCGATCGGAAAGATCGCCGACCTCAAGGGCAGGAAGATCGGATTTTCCGTCGCGGGCGTCGAAGAGGCGGTGCTGGGCCAGATCCTCGGGGCGGCCGGGCTGACGCTGGACGATGTCGAGCTGGTCAATGTCAACTGGTCGCTGTCGCCTGCGCTGATGGCCGGCCAGGTCGATGCGGTGATCGGCGCCTACCGCAATTTCGAGCTGAACCAGATGGAGATCGAGGGCGAGCCCGGCCGCTGCTTCTATGTCGAGGAGGAAGGCCTGCCGACCTATGACGAGCTGATCTACGTGGCGAATCCCGAGACGATGGACGCGGACATGATCCAGCGCTTCCTCGGGGCCACGGAGAAGGCGGCGCAATACATCGTCAACCACCCAGGGGAAGGCTGGGAACTGTTCTCGGGCACGGCGAAGGAACTGCAGGACGAGCTGAACGAGAAGGCCTGGGCGGATACCTGGCCGCGCTTCTCGGTGACGCCGGCCGGGCTCGATTCCGGGCGCTACAAGCGGTTCGAGTCCTTTCTGCACGACGCGGGCCTGATCGACGAAGTGCGCCCCGTGAGCGATCTGGCGATCGACCTGGGCGCCCAATGAGCGCGCCGGATTACGGGCGCGCCTTCGCCGCCTGGCGCGAGGCCTGCGGCGGCGACTGGACGGCCTATGTGCGCCATCCCTTCGTCGAGGGGCTGAAGGACGGGACGCTTCCGCAGGCGGCGTTCCACCACTACCTGGTGCAGGACTACGTGTTCCTGATGCATTTCGCCCGGGCCTGGGCGCTGGCGGTGGTGAAATCCGAAACGCTGGAGGAAATGACCACCGCCGCCGCCACCGTGAACGCGCTGGTCGGGATGGAGGCGCAGCTGCATGTCCGCACCTGCGCGCAGCTGGGCATCACCGAGGAGCGTCTGTTCTCCACGCCGGAGAGCCCGGCGAACCTGGCCTATACCCGCTATGTCATGGATGCCGGGATATCGGGGGACCTCTGCGACCTGCTGGCGGCGCTGGCACCCTGCGTGCTGGGCTATGGCGAGATCGGCCTCAGGCTCGGCGAGGAGGCCGGCGATACGCCCTATGCCGAGTGGATCGCGACCTATGCCGGCGACGGCTACCAGCAGGTCTGCCGGGAGGTGGGAGCGACGGTCGACGCGGCGCTGGAACGGCGTCTGGGCACGCCCTTCGCGGCAGCACCGCGCTGGGAGCGGGTGACGGAGCGGTTCCGGATGGCGACGAAGCTGGAGGCCGGGTTCTGGCAGATGGGGCTGGACCTCGCATGAGCGCGCCGGGGCTGCAGGTGACAGGCTCGGCCTGGCTGGGCGAGGCGCCGCTGTTCGAGGGTCTCGATTTCCGCGCCGTGTCCGCGGGCTGGACCTGCGTCCTCGGGCCTTCGGGCGTCGGCAAGTCGACGCTGATACGGCTGGTCGCGGGGCTGGACACCGGGGCGCGCTTCGAGGGCAGGGTCGCGGCCTCGGATGGCGCGCCGCTGGCCGACCGCGTGGCCTGGATGGCGCAGCAGGACGACCTGCTGCCCTGGCTGACGGCCGCGCAGAATGCCGGGCTGGGCGCCAGGATGCGCGGAGGACGGGCGGACCCGGCCGCCGTCGGCGCCCTCCTGGCCCGCGTCGGGCTGTCCGCCCAGTCTGCAAGGCGGCCGGCGCAGCTTTCGGGGGGGCAGCGGCAGCGCGTGGCGCTGGCGCGCACGCTGATGGAGGACCGCCCCGTCGTGCTGCTCGACGAGCCCTTCTCGGCGCTCGACGCCAGGACCCGCGCCGAGATGCAGGACCTGGCTTTCGAGATGCTCGCCGGACGCACCGTGGTGCTGGTGACCCATGATCCCGGCGAGGCGGCACGGCTGGGCGCGCATATCTGGCTGATGGGTCCCGACGGTCTGTCGGAGGTGGAAGTGCCGGAGGCCCCTGCGATCCGGGCGGTGGACGATCCCGGCTGCCTGAAGGTGCAGGGCGAGCTCTTGAAGCGGATGAGGGCGGCGGCATGAAATACCTGGTGCCCACGCTCGCATTGCTGGCGCTCTGGCAGGGGATCGTCTGGCTCGGTGACATGCCGGCCTTCATCCTGCCCTCGCCGCTGCGCGTGGCCACGGCGCTGTGGTCGAATGCCGGGCTCATCCTGCAGCATGCGGGCGTCACCCTGGCCGAGGTCCTGGCCGGGCTGGTGCTGGGCGCGCTCCTCGGCGCGGCGACCGCGCTGGCCATGGCGGTGTCGCCCTTTGCCCGCAGCCTGATCCGTCCCGCCCTGGTGCTGACCCAGGCGCTGCCGGTCTTTGCCCTCGCCCCGATCCTGACGCTGTGGCTGGGCTACGGGCTCTGGTCCAAGGTGCTGATGGCGGTGCTGATCATCTACTTTCCCGTGGCCTCGGCCTTCTTCGACGGGCTGATGCGCACGCCCGCAGGCTGGCTCGACCTTGCCCGCGTCATGGGCGCGCCGAAGCGCAGCGTGCTGTGGCACATGCGCGTGCCCGCAGCGATCCCGTCGCTGGCCTCGGGGCTGCGGCTGGCGGCGGTCTATGCGCCGATCGGCGCGATCATCGGCGAATGGGTCGGCGCCAGCCAGGGTCTGGGCTACCTGATGCTGCTGGCCAATGGCCGCGCCAAGATCGACCTGATGTTCGCCGCGCTGATCGTTCTGGCCGCGATGACGCTGCTCCTTCACCGGGCCGTCGGCTGGGCCTGCGACCGGGCGGTGGCGCGGATGGGCTGAGGCGGCCGATCAGGCTACCTGCCGCCCGCCGCACCAGACGCCGCGGATCACCGGCACGCCTTCGTCGGTGACGCGGAACCGCAGCAGGTCGGCGCGCAGCCCCGGCGCCAGCCGCCCGCGGTCCTCGAGCCCGAGCGCCCGGGCCGGCGCCTCGGTCACGGTCGCAAGCCCGCGCGCCATGTCGTCCCAGTGCCGCCCCAGCATCACCGCCCCCATGAGCAGCGCCGCCGGCACGTAGTCCGAGCTGAGGATGTCCAGGAGCCCCGCCTCCGCCAGGTCGATCGCCGCGACATTGCCCGAATGCGAGCCGCCGCGGATCAGGTTGGGCGCCCCCATCATCACCGCGATGCCGTGCCCGCGGCAGGCGGCCGCCGCCTCCGCCGTGGTGGGGAACTCGGCCAGCCGGACACCCTGCGCGGCGGATTCGGCGACATGCGCTCCGGTGGTGTCGTCATGGCTGGCCAGCACCGCGCCGAGCGCCCGCGCCCGTGCCACTGCACCCGCCAGGTTGCCCGGGCCGATCTCGTCGCGCAGTTCGACCAGGAAGCGGCAGTAGCGGTCGAACCCCTCGCGGTCGAGGCCCATGTATTTCTTGGTCCAGATCTCGAATTTTGCCGGATCTGCAAACTGCCTCTGCCCCGGCGTATGGTCCATCAGGCTGATCAGGCGCACGCCGTCCGCGGGACCGAAGCCGTCGAGCTCGGCCAGCAGCGTCTGGGTCGGCACCTCCGCCCGCAGATGCAGGAAATGGCCGATCTTCAGCGCGCCCATGTCGGCCATGGCCAGGATCTCGTCGCAGAGCTTGCGGGCGTATTCGCGGTAGCCGGTATCCCGCCCGGGATAGGTCAGCGTGCCCACCCGCACCGCGTCGAAGACGGTGGTGATCCCGCAGGAGGCCAGCTCCGCATCATGAGCCATGACCGCAGCCTGGTGCGGCCAGTCGACGCCCGGGCGCGGCGCGATGTGCCGCTCCAGGTTGTCGGTATGCAGCTCGATCAGGCCCGGCGCGAGGATGTCGCCCTCGCAATCCACCGCGCCCGCCACCCCGGCGGGGCCTGTTTCCACCGCATGGATGCGGCCATGGCGGACCGCCAGATGGCCCTCGGCCATCCGTCCGCCCAGCGGCAGGCGTACATTGGACAGGATGAGATCGGTCATCGGCAGGTCCTGCTGCGCAGCCGGGACGGCCCGTGTCCCCTGCCCTGACTGCCAAGCCCCGGACGGCTTGTCCAGAGCGGGACACAAGCGACGGTTGACTTGTCGCAAGGACGCGGGCCACGTAGCATGATACCCGAAAATCGGTGTGGGACCCGCGAGTTCCGCGGAGATGAGGGCAGCTTCGGGCTGTGGCGGCACATGGGCAGGACGAGCATCTGGGGCGGGATCGCCGATGACCTGAAGGCGGACATTCTCGGCGGGCGCTACCGCCCGGGAGAGAAGCTGCCGACCGAGTCCGAGCTGGCGCGGCATTTCGGCGTGAACCGCCACACGCTGCGGCGGGCGATCGCGGCGCTGGCCGAGGACGGCCTGGTGCGCAGCCAGCGCGGCTCCGGCATATTCGTGCGCCCCCGCCCGGTCACCTTGCCGATCGCGGGCGGGCTCGACCTGCCGGACCACCTGGCCCGGGCCGGGCACGAGCCGGAGCGCCGCCTCGACAGGCTGTTCCGCCGCCCGGCCAGCACCGCGGAGGCCGCCCTGCTGAAATGCGCCCCCGAGCAGGAGCTGCTCTGCTACGAGACTGTTCTGCTGATCGGCGGCAACCCGTTCTGCCTGTGCCGCGACCTGTTTCCCGACGGCCGCCTGCCCGGCATCGCCGATGCGCTGGAGGGCCGCGTCTCGATGCGCCAGGTTCTGGAGAGCTGCGGCGTGCGCGCGCCGGTGATGCGCAGCGTGCGTGTCTGCATCGATCCGCCCGATCCCGCGATGGCCATCCGCCTCGGCCAGGTCGAGCCCGGGCCGATCCTGCATACGATGGCGCTGATCGAGAACGCCTCCGGCGAGGCGGTGGATCTGAAGGAATACTGGGTCGATGCGGCGAGCGCCTGCCTGAGCTTCACCCGGGCGGAGCTCGACAGCGCGCCGGATGCGCCGCTGCTCTCGGCCTGCTGCCGCTAGGCCCGGCATCCGGGCGCGGCAAGAATCGCCTTTGCCCCTTCGCCGCGGCTGGTGTAACGAGGACGGGAACCGGCCCCTTAGCTCAACTGGATAGAGCACGGTCCTTCTAAGTCCGCGGTTTCAGGTTCGAGTCCTGAAGGGGTCGCCATTCTGCTGCTCGATGCATGTTCTGCCCTTTCTTTTCAGTGGGTTGCGGAAGCGTGTCCCAATTCTGGGAAGGTGT